>DAIDJM010000032.1 GCA_027451405.1 Acetobacteraceae bacterium
GTGATGCCCGCCCCGTCGGTGACGTCCACGCTCACCTGGTCGAGCTCGGCCGAGGCCATCTGCGAGGCCACCGCGCGCTTCCACACCAGCTCGTAGAGCCGGCGCTGATCCGGGGTGAGGAAGCGGCCGACCTGGTCCGGGGCGCGGGCGACATCGGTGGGGCGGATCGCCTCGTGCGCTTCCTGCGCGTTCTTGGCCTTCTGCGTGAATTCGCGCGGCGCCACCGGCAGGTAGTCCGGGCCGAAGCCGGCGCGGACGTGATCGCGGATCGCAGCCACGGCCTCGCCGGCCATCTGCACCCCGTCGGTGCGCATATAGGTGATGAGCCCGACCGTCTCGCCATGCAGATCGACGCCCTCATAGAGCTGCTGCGCGACGCGCATCGCCGCCTGCGCGCCCATATGCAGCTTGCGGCTCGCCTCCTGCTGCAAGGTCGAGGTGGTGAAGGGCGGCGGCGGATTGCGTTTCACACGCCGCCGCTCGACCGAGGCGACCGCAAAGCGCCCCGCCTCCACCGCCGCCTTCGCCGCCGAGGCCAGCGCCTCGTTGTTCAGATCGAACTGGTCGAGCTTTTTCCCGTCGAGATGCGTCAGCCGCGCCGTGAAACTGGCGCCCTTGTCCGTCGTGAACACCGCCTCGACGGTCCAGTATTCGCGCGGAACGAACGCCTCGATCTCCGCCTCGCGCTCGCAGACGAGCCGGAGTGCGACCGACTGCACGCGCCCCGCGCTGCGGCTCCCCGGCAGCTTGCGCCACAGCACCGGCGAGAGCGTGAACCCGACCAGGTAATCGAGCGCGCGCCGCGCCAGATAGGCCTCGATCAGCGGCTGATCGAGATCGCGCGGATGCGCCATCGCCCGCTGGATCGCCGTCTTGGTGATCTCGTTGAAGGTGATGCGCCGGACATCCACCCCGCGCAGCGCGCGCGCCTCCTCGAGCATGGCCCGCACATGCCAGGAGATCGCCTCGCCCTCGCGATCCGGGTCGGTCGCGAGGAACAGCCGCTTGGCCCCTTTGAGGGCTTTCGCGATCGCGCCGACCTGCTTCTGGCCGCGCTCATCGGCCTGCCAGAGCATCGCGAAATCCTCGTCCGGCCGCACCGACCCGTCCTTGGGCGGCAGGTCGCGCACATGGCCGAAGCTGGCGAGGACGGTGTAACCGTCGCCCAGATATTTATTGATCGTCTTGGCCTTGGCGGGGCTCTCGACGACGACGACGTCCGACATGAAGCGGCCCTTACTCGAGTTTGCCTCCGGCGGGCAGGGGCTCTGCCCCTGCACCAAGCTGGGGCCGATAGGCCCCGGACCCCGTTACTCCGGGAGGGAGCAGACGCGGCTACCGGGCAACATCTCGATCTTTCCTGCAAGCTCAAGTTGCGTCAGTGCCGCCATGACCGCACCCGCGGGCTGGCCGCTGCGGCGGATCAGGTCGTCGAGCAACCCCGGCGACGGGCTCAGCAGCGAGGCCACCGCCGCGACCGCCGCACCCACATCGTAATCCACCCGGGCTTCCGCCAGGGCGCCGCTCTCCGTCGGCGGCGCCGCGACCTTTGGCAGATTGGCCAACACGTCGTCCGCGCTCTCGGTCAGGATCGCGCCCTGCCGGAGCAGATCGTTCGAACCGAGCGCCCTCGGGTCCAGCGGCGAGCCGGGAACGGCGAAGATCTCCCGCCCGGCTTCCTGCGCGAATCGCGCGGTGATCAGGCTCCCGGACCGCATCGCCGCCTCGACCACCACCACGCCGAGCGACAGCCCCGCGATCACGCGATTGCGCTTCGGGAAATGCCGGGCCTGCGGCGCCGTTCCGAGCGGTGCCTCGCTCACCACCGCGCCGCGCTCGGCGATCCGCGCCTGCAGATCGGCATGCTCGGGCGGATACGGCATGTCGAGCCCACCGGCGATGCAGGCGACAGTCCGCCCGGTATGCAGCGCCCCGCGATGGGCCGCCGCATCGATGCCGCGCGCCAGCCCCGATACCACCACGAGCCCGCGGGAAGCGAGATCGGCGCCGAGCGCCTCGGCCATACGCTGTCCCGGCGCCGAGGCGTTGCGGGCGCCGACGATGCCCACCGCGCGATCGGTCAGCGCCGCGGGATCGCCGAGCACCGCGATGAGCGGCGGCGCATCGGGCAGCCAGGCGAGCGGCTGGGGATAGAGGGGGTCCCCCTGAAACAGGAGCGTGGCCCCGCGCCGGCGAAGCGCCTCGGCCTCGCGCTCCGCGTCGCGCAGCGTGGCGATCCGGAGCGGCCCGGCCCGGCCCGCCGACCGCGCCAGATCGGGCAGCGCGGCCAGCGCCTCTTCCGGCGAGGGGAACCGGGCCAGCAGCCGCCGGTAGGTGATCGGTCCCACCCCCTCGCTGCGGGCCAGACGAAGCCGCGCGAGTCGGTCCGGGGTCACGCCTTCCTGCCGATCCGCGGCTCGGTCCCGGCAAGCAGCCGCCGGATATTGGCCTCGTGCCGCCGATAGATCAGCGCCGCGATCGCGAGCGGGGCCAGCCACCACCAAGGCGGCGACAGCCAGGCGGCGACGAGCGGCGCCACGGCGAAGGCGGCGAGCGCGCCCGCCGAGGAAATGCGGGTCGCGAAAGCCACGATCAGCCAGGTCGCGCAGGCGGCCAACCCCACCCGCCAATCGAGCGCCAGCAGCGCGCCGAGCCCGGTCGCCACCCCCTTCCCGCCCCGAAACCGCAGCCAGACCGGAAAGCAATGCCCGATCACGGCGGCGACCGCGGCGAGCGGCATCAGCCAGATGCCGAGGAACAGGCCGACGATCTGCACCGCGGCCGCTCCCTTGGCGCCATCGAGGAGCAGCGTCGCCGCCGCGAGCCCCCGCTTGCCGGTGCGCAGCACGTTGGTGGCGCCGATATTGCCCGAGCCGATCGCGCGGATATCACCCAAGCCCGCCGCGCGCGTGAGCAGCAGCCCGAACGGGATCGAGCCCAGCAGGTAGGCGATCAGCGCCGTGCCGAAGCTCATCGCCTCGAGCCGCCACCAGACGCTCATCCGAACACGCGCCTCCCCGCCTTCCAGGTGCCGAGCACGCGCCCCTCGAGCGCGCGGCCGTCGAACGGTGTGTTCTGCGCCTTGCCCGGCAGCTTGCCGGACTGCACCTGCCAGCCGCGATCGGGCGCGAAAAGACAGAGATCGGCGGGCGCCCCCTCGTCCAGCGTGCCGGCGGGACTGCCGAGCAGCCGCGCCGGCGCGCGGGTGAGGAGGTGGATCGCGCGCGCGAGCGGCAACGCGCCGCCATGGACCTGCGCGAGCGTCACCGCGAGCAGCGTGGCCAGGCCCGTGCCGCCGGGCGAGGCCTGGGCGAAGGTGAGGCGCTTGTCGTCTGGGTCGAGCGGCAGATGGTCGGAGGCGACGGCGTCGATGGTGCCATCGGCCAGCGCCGCGGCGATGGCTTGGCGGTCGGATTCGGGGCGCAGCGGCGGCGAGAGTTTGGCGAAGGTGCGCCAGTCGGCAATCGCATGTTCGTTGAGGTCGAAATAAGGCGGCGCGGTATCGCAGGTGACGTCGACCCCCTCGGCTTTGGCGCGGCGGATGAGCGCGGCGCTTTCGGCCGTGGAGATGTGCGCGAAATGAACGGCACCGCCGGTGAGGCGCGCGAGCCGGATGTCGCGGGCGATCAGGATGGCCTCGGCGGCGGCCGGAATGCCCGGCAGGCCCATGCGGGTGGCGAGTTCGCCCTCGGTGGCGCAACCGCCGGCGGCCAGCGCCGGATCCTCGGGATGCTGCACGATGCGGCCGCCGAAAACGCGCGCATAGGCGAGTGCCAGGCGCATCAGGCGCGAATCGGCGATGGCGTGGCCACCGTCGGAGAAAGCAGAGGCGCCGGCCTCGCGCAGCAGGCCGAGTTCGGCCATTTCGCGCCCTTCGCAGCGTTTCGTCACCGCACCATAGGGCAGTATGGTGAGCGAGCCGGTCTCCTCGCCGCGGGCGCGCAACAGCCGCACGAGGGCCGGATCGTCGATCGCGGGCCGGCTGTCGGGCAGGGCTGCGAGGGTGGTGATGCCGCCCGCGGCGGCGGCCGCCGCCGCCGAGGCGATCGTTTCGCGATATTCAAAGCCGGGCTCGCCGAGCGAGACGCGCATATCGACGAGGCCGGGACAGAGCACCGCCCCGTCCGCCTCCAGCACCGGAACCCCATCAGGCGCCGCGAGCCCCGGGCCCCGCGCAGCGATTCGGCCGTCGCGCACGAGCAGCCCGCCGGAACCATCGAGCGCCGGCGGATCGAGCAGATGCGCGCCGGCGATGAACAGGTCAGACATTGCGGGTGCTACGCCGCGCGAGCGTGTCGAGCACCGCCATGCGCACGGCGACGCCCATCTCGACCTGTTCGGCGATCAGGCTGCGCGCGGGATCGTCGGCGACCGCGCTGTCGATTTCCACGCCCCGATTCATCGGGCCCGGATGCATGACGAGCGCATCCGGCTTGGCGAAGCCGAGCGTCTGCGCATCCAGCCCATAGAAATGGCGGAACTCGCGCGCGGAGGGCACGAGGCCCGCCGCCATGCGTTCACGCTGCAAGCGCAACATCATGACGATGTCGGCATCTTTGAGCCCGAGCGGCATCTCGTGGAAAATCTCGACGCCGAGCTCGCTGATCGCGGCCGGCATGAGCGTCGGCGGCCCCACGAGACGGACGCGGGCGCCGAGCGTGGTGAGGAGATAGATGTTGCTGCGCGCGACACGGCTGTGCGCGATGTCGCCGCAGATCGCGACGACGAGCCCTTCGAGCGTGCCGCGATGGCGGCGGATCGTGAGCGCGTCGAGCAGCGCCTGGGTCGGATGTTCGTGCGTGCCGTCGCCGGCATTGATGACGGCGGCATCGACCTTCCGCGCGAGCAGCGCCGGCGCGCCGGATTGATTGTGGCGGACGACGAGCAGATCGCAATTCATGGCGTTCAGCGTGACCGCGGTGTCGATCAGCGTCTCGCCCTTGTTCACAGAGCTGGTCGAGACCGACATGTTGATCACATCGGCGCCGAGCCGCTTGCCGGCGAGTTCGAAACTCGTGCGGGTGCGGGTGCTGTCCTCGAAGAAGAGATTGATCAGCGTGCGGCCGCGCAGCAGATCGCGCTGGGTTTTGCCGGAACGGTTGAGCAACGCATAGGCTTCGGCCAAATCGAGCAGCGCGGTGATCTCGGGGGGCGAGAGGCCCTGAATCGCGAGCAGATGGCGGGGGGCAGGCACGGGGGCGGACCTTGGCGGCTCGGGGGTGACGAGGCAAGGGCCTCCGGCGGCCAGGGGCTTTACCCTCTCGCCATCGGTGCTTGAACCGCTGCGAGCCCTCTGGGCCCGGAAAGCCGCAGCCCTGCTTCGTCGAGTGGGGTTCCCACGCCATCCCCATACGATCAAACTCGACGTATCTGGGGCCGCCGGCCCCATCGGTGGTGGGCGAGGCAGGCCAAGCCTTGCCTGCCCGCCGAAGGCAAGGAGCAACCATCATGCGGCTCACCCTGGCGCTCGCCAGTCTTTCCGTCTCGACCGCTGCCATTGCCGCGCCGCAACTCTCGCCGCCTCCCCTATTCCCGCCCGGCAACACCGTCGACCTCATGCACGGCACCCAGGTCGCCGACCCCTACCGCGCGCTCGAGAACGGCAGCGACCCGAAGGTGCAGGCCTGGGCCGCTGCCGAGAATGCCCGCACGCGCGCCTATCTCGACGCGCTCCCGGGCCGCGCCGCCGTGGCCGCCAAATTGTCCGCGCTCACGCACGCGAAAAGCCCGAGCGACCGCGATCTGATCGCCCGTGGTGACAAGATTTTCGAGCTCTACGACGATCCGGCCAAGCAACAGCCGGCGCTTGCCAGCCTGGATGCGCAGGCCGATCCGGGGTCGCGCAAGCTCGTGCTCGATCCGAACGCGCTCGACGCCAAAGGCCGCATCGAAATCGACTGGTACGTCCCCTCGCCCGACGGCACGCGCGTCGCGGTCTCGCTATCGCGCAACGGCAGCGAGGACGGCACGCTGCATGTCTACGACGTGGCCTCGGGACACGAGATCGAAGCGCCGATTCCGAACGTGCAATATCCGACCGCGGGCGGCTCGCTCGCCTGGACAAAGGACGGCAAAGGCTTCTGGTACACGCGCTATCCGGGGGATAATGCGCCTGAGAGCGAGCGGCATTTCCACCAGGCGATCTATTTTCACAATATCGGCAGTGATGCCGCGCGCGACCCGCTCGTGCTGGGCGCGCAACAGGGCGTGCCGCGCACCGGCGAAATTTTCCTCGACGGCAGCCGCGGCAGCGAGGACGCGCTCGCCTCGGTGCAGCTCGGCGATGGCGGGCAATGGCAACATTGGATCCTGCCGCCCAACGGCAGCGCGCGACAGATCGGCACTTATGCGGACCATGTGATCGGCGGCGCCGTGCTCACCGCGGACGGCACGATCTACGCGGTGTCGCGGCTCGACGCGCCGATGGGGAAGGTGCTGCGGCTCGACGCGCCCTATGCGGGCGGTTTCGCCAAAGCGCGCGTGATCGTGCCGGCGCAGACCGACGCCGCCATCATCGATGGCGGCGAGTTCGGCACCCCGCTGGCGGTTTCCCCAAACCGGCTGTTCGTCAATCGCGTGGCCGGCGGCCCGAACGAAGTCACGGTCTATGACCATGCCGGCCAGGGTCCGGAGAAGCTCGCGCTGCCCCCGGTTTCAGGGGTGAGCGAAATCGATGCGCTGCCGACCGGCGGCGCGCTCATGGATATCAGCACCTACCTGCAGCCGCGCTATTTCGTCCGCTGGGACCAGGGCCGTGTGACGCGCACGAAACTCACCGAGACGGCACCCTACGATTTCTCGGATTGCGAGGTGCGGCGTATTTTCGCAACCTCCAAGGACGGCACCAAGGTGCCGGTGTCGGTGGTGATGCGCAAAGGAACCCGCCTCGATGGCAGCCATCCTTTGCTGCTGACCGGCTATGGCGGATTCGGCATCAGCAGCTCGCCTTCGCATCTCGGCAGCATGGACTGGCTTTGGATCAAGGGCGGCGGGATTTTCGCCGAAGCCAATATCCGCGGCGGCGGGGAGTATGGCGAAGCCTGGCACCAGCAGGGTATGCTGCTGCACAAACAGAACGTGTTCGACGATTTCGCGGCCTCGGCCGACGCGCTGATTTCGCTCGGCTACACAAACCACGACAAGCTCGCGCTGATCGGCGGATCGAATGGCGGCCTGCTGATGGGCGCCACGATCACGCAACACCCGTCGCTCGCGCGCGCCGTGGTGTCGCTCGTCGGCATCTACGACATGGTGCGGCTGGAGACCGACCCGAATGGCGCCTTCAACACGACCGAGTATGGGACGGTGAAAAATCCTGCTGATTTCGCGGCGATATATGCCTACTCGCCCTATCACCATGTGCGGAAGGGCACACCCTATCCGGCGGTCCTGTTCACCGAGGGGCTGAATGACGGGCGGGTCAATCCGATGCAGTCACGCAAATTCGTCGCCGCCCTGCAGGCGGCGACAAGCTCGACCCGACCAATCCTGCTGCGCATCTCGAAAGGCGCGGGACACGGCATCGGCTCCTCGCTGAGCGAACAGATCGGGTTGCGGACCGATATCGTGATGTTCCTGTTCGATCAGATCGGGATGGATGCTAAAGCGGCGGCGAGCTGAGGTTGAGGCGTGCCTCCGGCGGGCAGGGGGCTTTGCCCCCTGCCCCCCTTCACTGGGGCCAAAAGGCCCCAGACCCCCGGCGCCAAGAACCGAGATGGAGGCGCGCAACGGGTCGCAAAAAGCATCCGAGATGCTTACCGGGTCATGGCAATGTAAGCGACCAACCTACGGGCCAGATATCAAGCCGCTCAAGGTGGTTTTTTTCCCATGCGGCAACCTGCGGCCGCCACGCCGGACCCTCCGCGACCACGGTCGCTGGCTGGAAATATTCGATTCCGCCAACGACTAGAGCGGTGCCGCGGAAGGTGGAATCTGAAGCGCCCCCCAATTCGACCCGGGGTCTGGGGCCTTTCGGCCCCAGTGGGGTGCAGGGGCAAAGCCCCTGCCCGCCGGAGGCCCGCCCCGTCAGGCCGCAATCTGCACGTTCTGCACTGCGGTCTCGAGTTCCGAGAAGCTCGGCATGTGCGCGTTCGGTACCATCTTCCGCCCCGTCTCGACGCTGACTTGCGGCGCGTTGCCGTGCAGGTGCGAGACCAGGACGGCCCGGATCACCTCGGAGAATTTCGAATCCGCCTCGACGATGCCGCGCATGCGCGACGCGAAGGGTGCGGCGACGCCGTAGGCCAGCAGCACGCCGAGGAACGTGCCGACCAGCGCCCCGCCGATCATTTCTCCGAGCACGCGGGGCGGTTCGTCGATATGGCCCATCGTCTTGATCACGCCGAGCACGGCGGCGACGATGCCGAGCGCGGGCAGCGCGTCGGCCATGGTCTGGATCGCGTGGCTCGGATGCAGCTCCTCGTTGAGCGTCTTCTTGAGCTCGCGCGCCATCACGTCTTCGATCTGGTGCGGATCGTCGGCATTCATGCCGATCATGCGCAAATAGTCGCAGATCAGCGCGGTCGCGTGGTGGTTTTTCAGGATTTTTTCGTAATGTTTGAAGGCCGGACTTTCTTCCGGCTTTTCGATATGCGGCTCGAGCGCCATGGCGCCGCGCTGGCTGGCAAGCCGCGTGAAGTAGAAGAGCAGCGACAGCAGCTCGATATAATCGTTCTTGCGGAAGCGCTCGCCTTTCAGCACCTGGGCAACGCCGCCGAGCGTGTGTTTGATGTCGCCGATCGAGTTGGCCATGATGAAAGTGCCGATAGCGGCGCCGAGGATGGTGAGCAGCTCGAACGGCATGGCGGCCGCGAGCGGACCGATGGCGCCGCCCGAGGCCACGAAGCTGCCGAAGACGCAGGCGAGCAGAAAGCCCAGTCCGCCGAGTGCAGGCATGGGTCCTCTCCTACTTCGCGGCTTTGGCGGAGGGCGCTGCCGGCGCGGGCGAGGTCAGGCGCCAGAGCAGGATCGAGATGCGCCGATTGGCGGCGGCGAGCGGAGTTTGCGGCAACAGCAGGTCGCGGTCGGCATGTCCGGTGACGTCGCGCAGCCGGGCTTCGGGCAGGCCGGTTTCGACCAGAATGCGGCGCGCAGCATTGGCGCGGTCGGTCGAGAGGTCCCAGTTGGTGCGGCCGGTCCCCGCATAAGGGGCCGCGTCCGTGTAGCCGGCGATGGAGACCGGCTCGGGCAGGGCCGCGAGAATCGGGCCGAGCCGGCGCAGCAGCAGATTGGCACGGTCGTTCGGCTCGGACTGGCCGGTTGCGAACATTGGCTCGCGCTCGTCGTCGCGGATCTGCACGCGGAGCCCTTGCGGCGTGAGGTCGATGGAAAGCTGCTTCGCGAACGGGGCGAGCTTCGGGTCGGCGGCGACCGCCTGCTGCATGGCGGCGGCAGCGCGGGTGAAGGCGGCCGCCTCGGCCCGGGCGGCTTCGGCCGCCGCCCTGGCGCTCGCGCCCGGCTTCGCCGGCGGTTTGGGCGCGCCCGATTCCTCGCCGGCCAGGTTCACCTCGCCGCTCGGACCGTGTGGCACGTGATAGACCGGCGTGTCGCTGCCGTCGTCATCGAGATCGACCGGCGGCGCGTTGGCGTTCATGGTGAGCATCGCGCCGCGATCGGAGATCATTTCGCCGTCGAGAAACGGGGAGCGGCCGGCGAACGGGCGGCCGGAGCCGGAGGTGCCGCGCGTGCTGGCGACGGTCGGGCTGAAATAGTCGGCCAGCCCGCGCTTCTGCGCCTCGGTCGTGGCGTTGATGAGCCACATCAGCAGGAAGAACGCCATCATTGCGGTAACGAAATCGGCGTAGGCGACTTTCCAGGCGCCGCCATGGTGGCCGCCGGCGACGATTTCCTCGCGGCGGATGATGGGCGCAGGTCGCTTTTCGGCGCGCTTGGGCATGCGGCGCACCGTATGGGACACTGGTTAATAGGCCGCTGATGGGTGGCCTGGGCCGGGCGAGGGCTCTGCCGCCTCGCAGCGCTCGCCCGGACCGTTGACGCGAGCGCTGCGATCCTGCCGGGAGCGGAAGGCCCCCGGCCCCGTCTCCTCAGTTACTCTCGTACATCCGCTCGACATCGGCCGCGAGGGCGGCACGGGAGGCAGGCCGCGTGTAGAGCATGTGGCCGCCCGGATAGTCCTTCAGGATCACCCGGTCGCGGCCCACCGGGAAATGCTCGACGATGAAACGCGTCGCCGCGAACGGGCACACCGTATCGAAATAGCCGTGCGCGATCAGAACATGCAGGGAGGGATTGAGCGCCAGCAACCGGCGTAGATCATCGCTCCCATTGGTCGGGCTGGGGCCGTCGCCGTGCTCATGCCAATTCCATTTCTCGTTCACCGTGTCGTCGAGAAGACGATAGGTCTCCTCGGTCTTGAAGCCGAGACCATTGGCCGCGTAGCCCGCAAACGCATTGCCATAGGCGCGGCCATAGCCTTCGAGCAGCGGGTCGGGGCTGTCGGAATTATCCTCGCCTTCGGGGAACGGATCGGCAACCGACAGGGAGAACTCGTAAAGACTGTAGAGCCGGCCGTTCTGGCTACGCACATCATGGGCCTGCGGCGAGATGAGACCGCGCTCTTTCCTGACCGCCCATTCGGGTACGCCGGTCATGTCCGCGAGCTTATGATAGAACGCTTCCGCCGCCTGGCCCTCGAGAGGCGGGGCGACCACCGTCTGCAGATATTCGCCGAGCGCGTAGTGATAGGCCTTGTCGGCGACATCGGGGGTGAACTTGCCGGCGCGTTCGGCGGCGGCCGAGGCCAGCGTCGGGATGGTCAGCGCGTAGGTGAGCGGATCGTCGGTGAAGAAATATTGCGTATCGATCAGCGGCGAGACCATGGTGATGCCGTTGAGCAGGATCGCCTGGTCGTGCGCGAGCGCGGTTGCGACCTTGATCGAACGAATGCCGCCATAGCTCTCGCCGGCGAGATATTTCGGCGAGACGGCGCGGCCGTTCTTGCCGATCCAGAGTGAAATCACCTTGGCGAGCGAGCGAGCGTCCTGCTCCACGCCCCAGAACAGGCGTGGCGCCTCTTCGACCTTGGCCGGCCGGCTGTAGCCGGTGCCTACCGGGTCGATGAAGACCTCGTCGGTGAAAGCAAGCCAGGTGTTGGGATTGTCGCGCAGCGTGGCGTGGGCGCCATCGGTTTCGTGGCCGTCAGGGAAATCCAGAACTTCGGGGCCAGCGGCGCCGAGATGAAGGAAGGCGCTGCCGGCGCCCGGCCCCCCGTTGAAAAAGAATGTCACCGGCCGGTGCGCGGGGTCGGCGCCGTTCAACTTATAGGCGACGTAGAAGACCGTCGCGGCGGGTTCGCCTTTCTCGTCGCGCAGCTCGAGCGTGCCGGCGGTCGCGGTGTAGGCGAGCGTCTTGCCGTTGATCGTCAGCTTGTGCTGCGTGACGCTGTCGGCCGGGAGGAGTTTCGGGGGCTCGGGAGGCTTGTCCGCGAAGGCGGGGGTGGCGACGAGCAGGGCCAGGACGGCCGTCAAAGCGAGTTTCATGGGGGCGCACGGGAACGGAGCGGGGGACGGCTGTCAAGCCTCTACCCGTGGGAGCGTAACAGAGTGTCGTGTTTTTTAAGAACGCGGTGGAAGGGGATTGTTTCCGTAGCCTGAAGGCAAACACACGAAGGTTCTTGGTCTTCTTCCTCCGGGGAAGGTGCGGAGCCTCTTTCAGAACACAAGCACCGTCTTGACGTCGAACACCAGCGCATTGCGCAATTCGTTCGTGCCCGCCGGGTGGAAAACATATTGCAGGCCGGGCCGGATATTGGCCCAAGGCGTGATCTCGGCCCCGTAATTGGCCTCGATCATGGATTCCTGCGAGACGCCCGGCACCCGATAGCCCTCGGCCTGCAGGCCATGCAGGACGGCGCCGACCGAACCGTTGATCGAGGCGATGGCAAAGCCGAGCGACAGGGTGTCGTCCGGGCGGCCGGGGAAGGTTCCGTGACGCACGAGACCCGTGTTGCCGAACCAGTTCAGAAAAGCACTCGCCTTGTCGCCCCATTGCAGATTGGCGAAGATTGCGATGCCGCCGCCGGCATCCTGTTCGACGAGCTGGTCGGCCAGGAGCCAGCCACCATACCGTCCGCTGCGCAGCATCGCCGGGAGGTTCGAAACAGCCGCAAGATCGGGCGCCACGTAGCGGGATATCTGAGACGTAACGGTCGGGTTCGAGGAATTATCGTAATAGGCTCCGAAACGGTAGTTGCCGAGATAACCGCCCGGGCGGTCGCCGACGGTGATGCCGGTTTCCATGAAGGTGGCTACACCCTCGGCGCCGCCGGTGCCCAGCTTCCAGCCATTGCTCGAAGCGAGAATGGAGGGATTGACCTCGTAGGCGCCGCCTTCGAGATAGAAGTCGTGCGCCAGGTAGAGTTTGACCCGCGCGCCCCAGGCCGACGCAGGGTAGGCAACGTAGCCGGGTGTGTTCACCGGGGCCGCGATGGGAGTTCCACATATCGCATTGTTCTGGAAATCGCAGTAGATCGGATCACTGAAATAAACAGGGGAACTCGCGAAGTCATTTTCCGTGTTGATGTGGCCAGCTTCGACATCCACTGCCCCACCAAAGAGTGTCTGCTCGTAGCTCAGTTGCGTCAGGCGGACGGTCTGGCCATCGCCATAGATTTCCTGCACGGTCAGGATGTTATGGATTTTGTCTTTCGATAGCGAGCTGCCGGCACGCTCGGTGATTTGCAGGTGGAAGGTGCCGCCCAGCCACCCAAGCAGCCTGCTGTCCAGGTCGGCGCTGACCATGAATTCGTGGGCGTAGGCGCCGCCCTGATTGTAGCCGCCGACAGGATTGCCGGATATCTCGGACACGTAGTGTGCGTTCAAATGAACGCCGCTTTGCTCGAGCTCGGAGCGGAGACCGCCCCAGTCACCGGTCAACTGCTGCCAATCGAACCAGCTGCCGGTCGAAACGGCGGGCGGGGTGGGATCGGCCAAGGATGCGGGGGCCGACAGCAACAGGACCGCCACGGCCAGCGCTGGGGCGTTCGGCATGGCTCGGCACCTCCGGTAGAATTCGGCTTGCCAAGCTGGCGGTTCCAGGCTCGCCTGTCACGGATCGGAACGCAGGAGGCGGCGGCGCGCTTCGCTTCTTGCCAAAAGGGAGAAACAGCCGTGGCAATCAACCTGGTCACGCTCATCGCCTCGCTGGGCGGGCTGCTGTTCGGTTACGATACCGGCGTGATTTCGGGCGCGCTGCCCTTCATGAAGCATGATTTCAATCTCACCCCGACCATGCAAGGCATCGCCACCGGTTCCGTGCTGATCGGCGCGACGATCGGGGCCGCCTTCGCGGGCTGGATTTCCGATCAGTTCGGCCGCCGCCGTGTGATTCTCGTCGTGGCCCTTCTGTTCGTCGCCGGCGCGCTGGTCTCAGCGACAGCGCCGGCCCTGACGATTTTCCTGGCAGGCCGAGCCGTTGTCGGAATCGCGATCGGCGTGGCGTCGATGCTGACGCCGCTCTACCTGGCAGAGATCGCAGCCAAGGATCGGCGAGGTGCCGTCGTTTCGCTCAATCAGTTCTGCATCACGCTGGGCATCCTGGTATCCTACCTGGTGGACTATGCGCTGGCGAACAGCGCGAACAATTGGCGCTGGATGCTCGGGCTCGGCAGCGTTCCCGGCCTGATCCTGTTTTGCGGCATGCTGTTCCTGCCCGAGAGCCCGCGTTGGTTGGCGGGACGCGGGCGCATGGACGAGGCGCGCGCCGCGCTGGCCCGGCGTGGCGGCGCCGATATCGAGAGCGAATGGCGCGAGTTGCGCGCCGATCTGCGCGGCGCAGGCGAGCGCACCGTGCCTTGGTCTGCACTGTTCGAGCCGCGCGGACGAAGGCCGCTCGTGATCGGCGTCGCGCTTGCAATCTTTCAGCAGATCACCGGCATCAACACAGTGATCTATTACGCCCCGATCATTTTTCAGAGTGCGGGTCTGTCTTCGGCATCCGTATCGATTCTGGCGACCGCCGGCGTCGGGCTCGTGAACGTCATCATGACGGTGGTTGCCATGATGCTGCTCGACCGCGCCGGACGCCGCGCGCTGCTGCTCTGGGGGCTTGCCGGCATGATCGCGACATTGCTGGTGCTGGCCTGGGGCTTCACTGCCCATGTGCAGGGTGCGGCCGCCGCCATCACGGTGAGTTCGGTCGCGGTCTATGTCGGCTTCTTTGCGATCGGGCTGGGGCCGGTCTTCTGGCTGTTGATTTCGGAGATTTTCCCGCTTGCGGTACGCGGGCGGGGCATGAGCGTCGCGACCGTCGCGAACTGGGGCTCGAATTTCGCGGTGACGCTGGTCTTCCCGATCCTGACGGCGGCCCTCGGCAGCGCGCCGGTGTTTCTCATCTTCGCGGGACTGAGCGTATTGGCGCTGCTGTTCACCTGGGGTGCGGTGCCGGAGACGAAGGGACGTTCCCTCGAGGAGATCGAGGTGGCCCTTGCCGGAGGCGCTTCACTTGGCGCAAAGCAACGGCGCGTTGCCTAAGCGAAGCGACGCGGACGCGCGCAGGGACCTCATGCCGAAAAAACGCCTGGCCGTGGTCACCATGGTGCACAACGAGCCGGACCTCCTGCCGGTTTGGTACGGGCATTACGTGCGCGAACTGGGGCATAACTCGCTTTATGTCATCGATCATGGATCGACCGTTCCCCTCGTGTTTCCGGGACCGGAACCGCGGGTCACCCGGTTGCCGACATCGCCGCTGGAGGAGGGATGGCGCTGCGCCCTAGTTTCGCAATTTTGCAACGCTCTGCTCGAGGAATACGAGCACGTACTCTACACCGACGTGGACGAGCTGATCGTCCCTGATCCGGCACGCGCCCGTGGACTGCTGGATTATTGCGGCCGCTGGACGTTCGAGGTGACGACGGTATTCGGTTCCGACGTCGTGCAGGTGCCGGAAGAAGATCCGATCGATTTCTCCCGGCCGGTGAGCGCTCAACGCCACTGGATCCGGCCCTATTCCAACCTGTGCAAGCCGCTTCTGATCCGCCGTCCTGTCCGCTGGAGCGCCGGTTTCCACTACGCGGACGCCGCCAGCTGTTTCGGCGGTCTCTATCTTTTCCACATTGCCTATGCGGATTTCGGTATGCTCGAGCGCCGGCAGCTCAAGCGGGTGAGCGTGAAGCGCGCCGAGGGCAACGCCATGCACCACGGTATTCCGCCGCGACAGATGGTGCGCCACATCCGGCAGGATTATGCGGACCTACCGCGCCGCCCAGGCCCGTCGCTCGGCGCCGAGCCGGAAGCCGCCTACCAGCGCCGCCTGATCGAAGCCGGCGAGACCCATGGCGGCAACCGGCTCATTGGGTCCAACCATCAAAGCCCCGAGCTCTGGAAGATCCCCCCTTCCTTCGACGGCGCGTTCTGACCCGACGGATACGTTGCCGGCGCCCCCCCCTGGTGTTAGGTTAACGCCGATCACATAACACCGGAGGAACGCCATGGACCAGCTTGTGGCCGATCCCTTGGCCGAGGATGCCTCGACGCTGCCGCTGGAGGACCTCAATCCGGCGCAGCCCATTTTGTTTCAACGCGACGCCATGTGGCCCTATTTCGCGCGGTTGCGTCGCGAAGCTCCCGTCCATTATTGTCGGGAAAGCGAGTTCGGACCTTACTGGTCGGTCAGCACCTTTCGTCTAATACAGCAGGTTGAGGCCGATCACGAGACGTTCTCGTCTGACGTGCATCGTGGCGGCATCATCGTGCGGGATCCCGAGCCCGGTTTCATCATGCCGATGTTCATCGCCATGGATCCGCCGAAGCATGACGAGCAACGGGCCGCGGTCAATCCGATCGTCTCACCGTCGAACCTGGCCCGCTTTGAGACCCTCATCCGCGAGCGCGCGGCATCGATTCTGGATGCGCTGCCGCGGGGCGAGGTTTTCGACTGGGTACCGGCTGTGTCGATCGAACTGACCACGCAGATGCTCGCCACGCTGTTCGATTTTCCCTGGAACGACCGGCATCTGCTGCGGAAATGGTCCGACTACGCGACGACGGTGCCGGGCGGCGGCCTCATCGAGACGGAGGAGGAACGCCAGGCGGTCCTTCTCGAATGTTTGCAATACTTCACGCAGTTATGGAACGAGCGCGTGAATGCGGCGCCGCGGGGCGATCTGGTTTCGCTGATGGCGCATGCCGAGGCGACGCGGCACCAGTCGCCCATGGAATATCTCGGCAATCTGATCCTGCTGATCGTCGGCGGCAATGACACCACGCGCAATTCGATCAGCGGCGGCATCTACGGGCTCAATAAGTTTCCTGCTGAATACGATAAGTTGCTTGCAAACCCCGGGCTGGTGCCGAACATGGTGCCCGAGATCATCCGCTGGCAGACGCCGCTCGCTCATATGCGCCGCACGGCGACACGGAATGCCGAACTGAACGGACAGCGCATCCGGGAGGGTGACCGCGTGGTGATGTGGTACGTGTCCGGCAACCGGGACGAGACGGTGATTCCCGAGGGCGACCGGCTGATCATCGATCGCGAACGGCCGAAGCGGCATTTGTCGTTCGGATTCGGGCTGCATCGTTGTCTGGGCGAGAGGCTGGCCGAAATGCAACTGCGCATCGTTTGGGAAGAAATCCTAAGGCGATTCGGACGAATCGAAGTCATGGCGGAGCCTCGGCGCGTGTTCTCAAGCTTCGTGAAGGGCTATGAAAGCCTGATGGTGCGCATCCCCACCTGAAAATAGGGCCCACCTGAAAACAGGGTTTGCGGCTGCTCGGCCCCGCACGGGACCGGGAGGCTAGGCCCCTCTTCTGTGGGCCCTGGCCACCCGCGCCCGCAAGCCTTAACGTCGGGTCAGATGATCGAAGCTGCCGTTACGGGCCCCGCCGACCCCATCGCGGTCCGCCTCCTGGAAGCCGTGCGCGAGACCGAACCTGCCGGCGCCAGCGTTCTCCTCAACCTCGACGCGGTCGCCTCGCCCGAGGACATCATTCTCGCGACCGAGAGCTTTGCGGTTTCCTGCAGGCCGGGCGGCGCCGTGGTGACGCTGCTGCGCGCTGGAGCCGGATGGGAGGATGCGCGCCGCGTGAGTACCCTGGCGACTTTCACACGACACGCGGCTCTTGCCTGGGCGCCGAAGGGCCTGCGGTTCAATGCGATCGTGCTGGGCGTCCCCGGACCTGTCGGTTGGAACGCCTGCGGGGACGACGGCGCGGTTGCGGCCGCGCCGGCGACGGCGGCAGACATCGCGCGCGTCGGGATGGCCATGCTCCGGCTGCGCTCGATGACCGGGCAGATCGTCCGGTTGGCCGCATGAACGCGCGCATCGCGAGTGCGGCCCAGACGCTGCGCCATGTCTTTTTACGCGACATGGTTCTGCAGGCCTCAATCGGCGTGCATGCGGCCGAACATGAGGCGAAGCAGCGCGTGCGGATCAATATCGATCTCGCGGTGATCGATGATGCCGCGCGCAATCTCTCGCGCGCGGCGCCCGGGCGCGACATTCTGTCGCGTGTCGTGGATTACGAGGCCGTTGCCGACCGCGTGCGCGCCATCGTCGCTTCGGGCCATGTGAGCCTCGTGGAAACTTTGGCCGAGCGGATCGCCTTGTCCTGCTTGCTCGACGGACGTGTTCGGCTCGCGCGGGTGCGGGTGGAAAAGCTCGACGTTTTCGCCGATACTGCCTCCGTCGGTGTCGAAATCGAGCGCCAAGCCGACCTCGCGGAGCAAATAATCCCCGATCGGCCTTGACTCCGTTTATTTACAACTCACTACAGTTTGATGCCTCTTCTGTGACGGCGCGCGATGTCACTTTGATTTAAAATCAAAGGGTTGTGTCGGGTAGCCGCCGTCACCTCTGTCACATTTCGGTGGTCGCGAATTCGACCGCGAACCGGTTGTGCGCGGCTCGCCCACAGACTTATCCACAAGGGGACATCCTCTTGAGGCCAATCGGCGCCAGCGCCACCATTCCCGCATGTCTGAAACCGACCCGATTTCACCACAGGTTGCACGGGGCGCCGGCGTGATCGAGGCGGCGCTGCCGACGCTGCCCCTTTCACCTGGCGTTTACCGCATGCTCGCCGCGTCGGGCGACGCGCTCTATGTCGGCAAGGCACGCAGCCTGAAGAAGCGCGTGGCGAGCTACATCCAGGTTGCGCGCCTGCCCGAACGGCTGCGCCGCATGGTGTCGGAAACCACATCCCTCGAAGTGGTGACGACACACACCGAAGCCGAGGCGCTGCTGCTCGAAGCGAATCTGATCAAGCGCCTCAAGCCGCGCTTCAACATCGTGCTGCGCGACGACAAATCCTATCCGTGGCTGATGCTGACGGAAGACCACGCGTTCCCGCGCATCTCCAAGCATCGCGGCGCGCAGGATCCAAAAGCGACCTATTGGGGTCCGTTCGCGAGCGCCTGGGCGGTCAACCAGACCGTAACGGCAATGGAACGCCTCTTTCTGCTGCGCTCCTGCGCCGACACCGTCTTCAACGCCCGTACGCGCCCCTGCCTGCTGCACCAGATCAAGCGTTGCTCGGCGCCATGCGTCGGGCGCATCTCGACCGAGGAGTACGCAAAGCTGGTCGCCCAGGCCAAAGGCTTTCTGTCCGGCAAGGGTGCCAGCGTGCAGCGCGAGCTCTCGGCGGAAATGCAGGCCGCCTCCGAAAATCTGGAGTTCGAGCGCGCCGCCGCGCTGCGCGACCGGATTCGCGGGCTCACGCACGTGCAGAGCAGCGGCGTAATCAATCCGGCCAGCCTCGAGGATGCCGATGTGATCGCGCTGTGGCAGAGTGCCGGGCAAAGCTGCGTGCAGGTGTTCTTCATCCGGGGCGGCCGCAACAACGGCAACCGCGCGCATTTCCCGACCCACAGTAAAAGCGAAGAACCCGGCGAGGTGCTCTCCGCCTTCATCGCACAATTCTACGACGATAAGCCGCCGCCGCCGCTGATCCTTACCAATCATGCGATCGAGGAGATGGCGCTGGTGGGGGAAGCGCTGAGCCTGAAAGCCGGCCGGCGCGTGGAACTCGCGGTGCCGCAGCGTGGCGAGAAACGCGCCGTCGTGCTGCATGCGGAGACGAATGCGCGCGAAGCGCTCGAGCGCAAGCTCGCCGAGGCAACGGGGCAGGCGAAGCTTCTCGAAGGCGTCGCGCAATTGTTCGGGCTGGCAGCACCGCCGGAGCGGATCGAGACCTACGACAACAGCCACATCATGGGCACGAACGCCTACGGCGTCATGGTCGTCGCGGGGCCGGACGGCTTTCGCAAGAACGCCTACCGCAAATACGGCATTCGCGGCCCGATCGCGCCGGGAGATGATTTCGCGATGATGCGGGAAGTGCTGGAGCGCCGCTTCGGCCGTGCGCTCAAGGAAGCCGATGGTGCGCCGCCCGGCGATTGGCCCGATCTCGTGCTGATCGATGGCGGGGCCGGACAATTCTCGGCCGCGCGCGCCGTGCTCGACGATCTCGGCGTGAACGACGTCAAACTCGTGGCGATCGCCAAGGGGCCGGATCGGGATGCCGGGCGCGAATGGTTCCACACCGGCGACGCCGCGCCGTTTCAGCTGCCGCCGCGCGATCCGGTGTTGTATTATCTGCAGCGCCTGCGGGACGAGGCGCATCGTTTCGCGATCGGGACGCATCGCGCCGGACGCTCGAAGGCGCTGGTGAAAAGCGAACTCGACGAGATTCCGGGGATCGGGGCGGTCCGCAAAAAGGCGCTACTGCATCATTTCGGGTCGGCGCGCGGGGTGAAGCAGGCGGGGCTGGAGGATTTGCAGGCGGCGCCGGGGATTTCGCGGGAGATTGCGCGGAAGGTTTATGCGCATTTTCATCCAAGTTGAGTGTGGCGGGCCTCCGGCGGCCCCATCACGTAAGAGGTCCGGGCCCTATGGCCCCAGCGGAGGGTCCAGGGAGGCAGAGCCTCCCTGGCCGCCGGAGGCAAAATCGAGCGCCTGGGCCAGATCCGCGATCAGATCGTCCGGCTCCTCCAACCCGATATGCAGCCGCACCATTGGCGCCTCGAGCGCTTTTCCGTCCACCGTGCGCGAGACGAAGCCGTTGGTTGGCAGCGCCAGGCTTTCATAGCCGCCCCAGGATGCACCGATCCCGAAAAGCTGCAGTGCCTCCACGAAGCGATGCGTGTCCTCGATCGTGAATCGTGGATCGAACACGATCCCGAACAGGCTGCACGCACCGCTGAAATCGCGTTTCCAGAGGTCGTGCCCCGGCGCGCCCGGCAACGCCGGGTGCAGCACCTCGCGGATTTCCGGACGCGCGCGCAAAAACCCCGCGATTTCCAGCGCCGATTGCGCCTGACGATCGAGGCGCACCGCCATGGTGCGCAAGCCGCGGAGTGCGAGCCAGCAATCGTCGGGGGAGGCATATTGGCCAAGGGCCAACGCCGCATCGCGCAGGCGGTGCCAATGTTTTTCTTCCCTGACGGTCACGGAACCAAGCAGCACGTCGGAGTGGCCGACCGGATATTTGGTCAGAGCCTGAATCGAGGCGTCGACGCCATGCAGGAACGGCTGAAAGGCGTGAATGCCCCAGGTATTGTCCATGAGAACGGCAGCGCCGCGCGCATGGGCGAGCGCCGCCAGCGCCGGCACGTCCTGGATTTCGAACGTATGGCTTCCGGGGCTTTCGCAATAGAGCACGCGCGTCTCGGGCCGGAAATGCGGCGCGAGTGATTCGGCGGTCGACTCGGCATGGTAGTAGGTGGTGGTGATGCCGAGCCTTTTTGCCATCGTGTCGCAAAAGCTGCGTACCGGGCCGTAGACGCTGTCGGGCATCAACACATGATCGCCGGCGCCGAGATAGGCGAGCAGCGCGGTGGTGACCGCGGCAAGCCCGGTCGGCAGGATTTGCGCGCGATGCCCGCCCTCGATATCGGCGATCACGTCTTCCAGCGCGTGGTGGGTGGCGCTGCCCTGCAGGCCGTAAGTCAGCGCCTGGTCGAAGCGCTTGCGCATATGCGCGCGGCGCTGGGCCATGGTTTCGTAGAGCACGGTCGAGCCGCGATGGAGCGGCGGGTTGACGAAGCCATGCGCCTTGGCGCCGGGCCGGCCGAGATGCGCGAGCCGCGTTCCGAGGCCGAGTTGTTTCGGATCCTTCACGGCGCCTTCGGCGTCTCGGGATGGCTTGCCCATTCGGTCCAGCTACCGTCGTAGAGCGCGCCCTGGGGCAAGCCGGCGACGCGCAGCCCGAGCGAGAGGATCGCCGCGGTGACGCCACTGCCGCAGCTTGTCACGACCGGGCGCGAACCGTCCGCGCCGGCCTGCGCGAAGCGCGCGCGCAGCGCCTCGGGCGGCAGCATCGTCTGATCGGGCAACAGCAATTCGCTGGCAGGAACATTCGCCGCCCCCGGTATATGGCCGGAGCGCAATCCCGCGCGGGGCTCAGGCGCCGTGCCGTCGAACCGGCCCGCGGGCCGCGCATCGAGCACGTGTTCGGCACCGCTCGCCACGTTCGCCATCATATCGCCGATCCCACGCAACCGTGCCGCGCGCAGATGCGCCACGAACAAAGCGGGCGCCACCGGCGCCGGCTCGCCGCGCTCGACCGCCCTGCCCTCACGCAGCCATTTCGGCAGACCGCCATCGAGCACCGCGACCTGGTCATGGCCGAACAGGCCGAACAGCCACCAGGCCCGGGCGGCAGAAAACAACCCTTTCTGGTCGTAGACGACCACGCGGCAACGATTGCCGATTCCCATGGCGCCGACGAGGCGGCCGAAGCGCGCCGGACTCGGTACCATATGAGGCAGGCTGCGTTCTTCCGGATCGGCCACGTCGTCGATGTCGAAAAACCTGGCGCCGGGAATGTGTGCGTCCGCAAAGCGCGCCCGGGCATTCTGTTGTTCGGCCGGGAGGTAGTAGCTCGCATCCAACACGTGCAGATCGGGCGCATCGAGCGCGTCGGCCAGCCAGTCCGTGCCGACGAGTGGCGGCATCGTGCTCATGCGGTTCTCCATTTCGCGCGCAGCCAGTCGCGCCGCGCGGCAAGCCACAGCAGACCGATCGCGCAGACCGAATTCGGATAGGCGCCTTCAATCGCGCGCTCGATGGCGAGCGGCGCGGGCAGTGCGCGCACGCGGATGTCCTCATGTTCCGAGGCAAGCCCGAAATGCCCGAGCAGCCCGTCGGCGCTGGTCTCCGGCACGCGCACCTCGCCGGCGAACAATGTGCAATTCTCGTCCGAGCCGCCCGGGGTCAGCAGAAAATTGCCGATGCGTTCGAGGCGGCCGAGCTCGAGCCCCATTTCCTCGACGGCCTCGCGGCGCGCGACGGTCTCGGCCGATTCGGCGCCGTCCGCGAGGCCTGCGCAGAGTTCCACCATCACCGGATCGAGGCCCGCCGCCAGCGCCGGGAGCCGAAATTGCTCGATCACCACCACCTGGTCCGACACCGGATCATAGGGCAGCACCGCAGCCGCTGCGCCGCGGCGCCATAGCTCCCAGATGCGCTCGCCGCTGAAACTGCCGTCGAAGCGGCGCTGGCGGAAGCGCACCACCTCCAGCGTGAAGCGCCCGCGCCAGGGCACCTCGATGGAATCGATCCGGATATCATCGGAAGAGACGAGCATGCCCTCCCGCCTATTGCATCCGTCCGTGAGCGGCCAGAGGTGGCAAATTCATCATATTTGGCCGTTGAATTCCTACCGTACAACTTCGCATTGCGCGTCGTGCATGGCCCATTACCCCGGTTCTGCGCGTAAAATACTTTATCCCCGCTTCTCTCCGCACAACTTTCATGCTCCAAGAGGCTCGCCCCGAGGGACCCGAATGTTCGATTGCACGATCCAAGTCAGTGGTTCCGACTCCTCCGACACGTCGGTGAACGAGCGCACGGGAATCGCCCTTCTGCGCCGCGCGATCGGGCAGAGCTTCGCCGGCCGCATCGCCATCGTCTCCTCCTTTGGCGCGGAATCGGCCGTGCTGCTGGCGCATGTCGCCGAGATCGATCCGGCGACCCCGGTGCTGTTCGTCGATACGCAGCAGCATTTTCCCGAGACACTGGCATATCGGGACACCCTGGTGCGGGCGCTCGGGCTCAGCGCGGTGAACACGGTCTCCGCCGCGGCCGAGGCGTTGAAGGCACACGACCCGGACGCGGAACTCTGGCGCTTCGACCCCGATGCCTGCTGCGCGCTCCGCAAGGTCTCGCCGCTCGAGCGGGCGCTCGCGCCCTATGAAGCCTGGGTCACCGGCCGCAAACGTCACCAGGCCATGACCCGCGTGGCACTCCCGTTCGTGGAGTGCGTGGACGGCAAGACCAAGCTCAACCCGCTCGCCGACTGGACCGCGTCGGAGATCGAGGCCGAACTGGTGCGCCGCGGGCTGCCGCGCCACCCGCTCAGCGTGGAGGGCTTTCCCTCGATCGGCTGCGCCACCTGCACGCGCGCGGTCGCGGCCGGCGAGGATCCGCGCAGCGGGCGCTGGTTCGGCACCGGCAAGACCGAATGCGGCATCCACCGGAGCCCGCGTCTGGCGGCCTGATCCCGGGCGGTTGACAAGCGGGCCGCCTCGGCGCGGCCTTCCGATCTCATGAGCGCTCCGCTGCCTGCCCCTTCCTGGCGCGCGCCGCGTGTGGCCTGGCGCGGCGGCAAGGCCGAGCCGGGTGAACGCGAGGTGCCCGAGGAGACGGCGATCGCGATCACCTATAATCGCGTGACGCACGCGGTGATGATGGCGACGCCGGCCGATCTACAAGATTTTGCCGTGGGATTCAGCCTGGCGGAAGGAATCGTGCCCGAGCCGGAGGCGATCGAATCCATCGATCCCGTGGTGGCGAGGGGTGGCATCGAACTGCGCCTCTGGATTGCGCCGTCGCTCATGGAGCGGCTCGAACAGCGGCGGCGGCGGCTGGCCGGCGCCACCGGCTGCGGCATGTGCGGACTCGAGAGCCTGGCCGAGGCGATGCGCCCCCTGCCCCAAGTGCCGGCCGGGCCGGCCTGGAGCGCCGCGGACATCGAGGCCGCCTGCGCGAGTCTGGGGCCGGCGCAGACGTTGAATGCGGCGACGCGCGCAGTGCATGGCGCGGGATTCTGGCAGCCCGGCGAAGGGCTTGTGGCGCTCCGCGAGGATGTCGGACGGCACAACGCGCTCGATAAGCTCAGCGGCGCGATGGCGCGGGCGGGGGTGGCGGCGTCGAGCGGGATCGTCGTGATGACGAGCCGGATTTCGATCGAACTGGTGCAAAAGGCGGCGCGGATGGGGGCGCCGGTGCTGGCCGCGGTGTCAGCGCCGACGGCACTGGCGATCCGGGCGGCGGAAGAGGCGGGAATGATGTTGGTGGGGGTGGCTCGAGCGGATGGGTTTGAGGTGTTTGCCTCCGGCGGGCAAGGGGCTCTGCCCCCTGCATCCAAGCTGGGGCCATAGGGCCCCAGACCCCTTCACGTGATGGGGTCTGGGGCCTTTCGGCCCCAGCGGGGTGCAGGGGCAGAGCCCCTGCCCGCCGGAGGCGCGCCGCTTAAGCCACCTCGAACCGGTCGAGATCCATCACCCGGCTCCACGCCGCCACGAAGTCGCGCACGAATTTCTCCTGCGCGTCGCTGCCGCCATAGACTTCCGAGATAGCCCGCAGTTGCGAATTCGATCCGAACACCAGATCGACCCGCGTGCCGGTCCATTTCAGATCGCCGGTCTTCCGGTCGCGACCCTCGAACTCGCTCTCGGTGCTCGAAGTCGCCTTCCAGACCGTGCCCATGTCGAGCAGGTTAACGAAGAAATCGTTCGTCAGCGCGCCCGGGCGGGTCGTGAAGACGCCGTGCTGGCTGCCGCCCGCGTTGGCGCCGAGCACGCGGAGTCCGCCCACCAGAACCGTCATTTCCGGCGCGGAAAGCGTGAGCAGCTGCGCGCGGTCGATCAGCAACTCCTCAGACGAGACGGGATAGATCGCTTTCTGGTAGTTACGGAACCCATCGGCGATCGGCTCGAGCACGGCGAAGCTCGCCGCGTCCGTCTGTTCCTGGGTTGCATCGGTACGGCCCGGCGTGAACGGCACCTCGATGGTGACGCCGGCTTTCTGGGCCGCCGCCTCCACCGCCGCCGCGCCGCCCAGCACGATCAGATCGGCAAGCGACACTTTTTTGCCGCCGGTCGCCTGCGCGTTGAAATCGTTCTGGATTCCTTCGAGCACGCCGAGCACTTTGGCGAGCTGCGCCGGCTGATTCACGTCCCAGTCCTTCTGCGGCGCGAGCCGGATGCGGGCGCCGTTGGCGCCGCCTCGTTTGTCCGAGCCGCGGAAGGTCGAGGCGGAGGCCCAGGCAGTCGAGACGAGTTCGGCGGTGGTCAGGCCGGAGGCCAGGATCTTCGACTTTAACGACTTGATGTCGGCGGCATCGATCAGCTTGTGATCGACCGCCGGCACCGGATCCTGCCAGATCAGCACTTCGGCGGGCACTTCCGCGCCGAGATAGCGGGCGCGCGGGCCCATGTCCCGATGCGTCAGCTTGAACCAGGCGCGGGCGAAGGCGTCCGCGAACTTGGCCGGGTTCTGCTGGAAGTCCCGCGAAATCGGCTCGTAGATCGGGTCCATGCGCAGCGCGAGATCGGTGGTCAGCATCATGGGCGCGTGGCGCTTCTGGGGATCGTGCGCGTCCGGCACCGTATCGGCACCCGCGCCGCCCTTGGGCGTCCACTGCCAAGCGCCCGCCGGGCTCTTGGTCAGCTCCCACTCATATTTGAACAACGTATCGAGGTAGGCATTGTCCCAGTGGGTCGGCGTCGGCGTCCACGCGCCTTCGAGGCCGCTGGTGATCGTGTTGACCCCGAAACCGGTCTCGTAGGAATTCTTCCAGCCGAGCCCCATATCGGCGATGCCGCCGCCCTCGGGCGCCATGCCGACATGCGCCGCATCGGCCGCGCCGTGACATTTGCCGAAAGTGTGGCCACCGGCAATCAGCGCCACGGTCTCGGCATCGTCCATCGCCATGCGAGCGAATGTCTCCCGAATATCGCGCGCGGCGGCGAGCGGGTCAGGCTTGCCGTTCGGGCCTTCGGGATTGACGTAAATGAGGCCCATCTGCACGGCCGCGAGCGGATTCTCGAGGTCGCGGTCGCCGGTGTAGCGCTTGTCGCCGAGCCAGCTATCCTCGGGCCCCCAGTAGATATCCTCGGGCGGCTCGTAGATGTCGGGACGGCCGCCGCCGAATCCGAAGGTCTTGAAGCCCATCGATTCGAGCGCGACGTTGCCGGCCAGCACGAGCAGGTCGGCCCAGGAGAGCTTGCTGCCGTATTTCTGCTTGATCGGCCACAGCAAGCGCCGTGCCTTGTCGAGATTGGCGTTGTCGGGCCAGGAATTGAGCGGCGCGAAACGCTGCGTGCCGTAGCCGGCGCCGCCGCGGCCATCGCCAATCCGGTATGTTCCGGCAGCGTGCCAGGCCATGCGGATGAAGAACGGGCCGTAATGGCCGTAATCGGCCGGCCACCATTCCTGGCTGTCGGTCATCAGCGCGGTGAGGTCGCGCTTTACCGCGGCAAGATCAAGTTGGAGAAAGGCTTTCCGATAGTCGAAATCGCGGTCCATCGGATTGGACATCGGCGCATGCTGATGCAGCACCTGCAGGTTCAGCCGATTGGGCCACCAATCACGATTGGTCCGTCCGGTGAACATCGTGGCGCTCGGGATCGCATGCGCGACCGGGCACTTGCCCGCGCTGGGGCTGCTAAATCCGTCCATGCTGTCTCTCCGGTTCCATGAGGGGGCCGCCGTCTCTCAGGCGCACTTGCGGGAGTTTAGCAGGGCTCGCAGGATAGAAGGAAGCCCATACACCCGATCGCCGCGATAGGCCCTGTCTATGCCCATACGCCGCCGCCCGTGAACCTGCGCGACCTCCGCTACCTCCTCGCGATTGCCGAGCACGGGCATTTTGGCCAAGCTGCCGAGGCCTGCGGCGTGAGCCAGCCCACCCTGTCGGTCCAGGTTCGCAAGCTCGAGGCGCTTCTTGGTGTGACGCTTTTCGAGCGCGGCGGCCGGGGCGCCGTGCCGACCGATGCCTGCCAGCGGCTGATCGGCCACGTGCGGGTGGCGGTCGCGGAGGCGGATGCGATCCTGCAGACGGCGCGCAGCCTGCGCGATCCGCTGGCGGGGCGCTTTCGGCTGGGCATCATTCCCACCCTCGCGCCTTATTTGCTGCCGCTGGTTTTCGCGCCGCTGCGAGAGGCGATGCCGGCGCTCGAAATCGAACCCTGGGAGGATCAGACCGCGTCCCTGCTGGCGGGCTTGCGCGAGCATGCCCTTGATGCAGCGTTACTCGCGACCGAGCCCGACGGACCCGATCTCGATCACACCTGTTTGTTCGACGAGCCTTTCCTGGCAGCCCTGCCGCCGGAACACCGGCTCGCGTGCCGCGACCGCATCGGGGAGGAGGATTTGGCATCCGACATCCTGGTGCTGGCCGACGGGCATTGCCTGCGCGAGCAGGCGCTCGCGGTCTGCGGGCTGAGCACGGCCCTTGGCGGTCCGTTACGCGCTTCGAGCCTCGCCACGCTGCTCAACATGGTGGCGGCGGGCTATGGCACGACCCTGATCCCGGCGCTGGCGTCGGGACCGGCCGAGGATGCCGGCATTGTCCTGCGGCCTCTGGTGCGCGAGGCCTCGCGCACGGTGCGCATCGTGTGGCGCGCGCGCTTTCCGCGCCGGGAAGCGGTGGAGGCCGTCGGGCGCATCGTGGCGCAACGGCTGCGCGGATTCGCGGCGAGCGGCGCGACAGGGAGTTCAACAAAGACGGGGAGCTCAACAAAGACGGGGAGCTCAACAAAGATGTGATGCGCCGGCAGCCGGCGTCCGCCGATCACGAGCCGCGTCGATGCTTATACTCAACGAGGGCCGGGCGGCCGCGGCAACATTCCGGAACCGCCACCGTCGAGCGGGGCGCAAGGTCCGTGGGTTGAGAAGGATGTGTCCGATGACCGACGCGACCGGTGCGGCATGACGGCGCACGGACGAGCCCTCCGCGACTGGCTCGGAAAAGGCTTCGTGACCGACACCCAACGAGCAGTTGAGCTTGCCACCCTCTCCGGGCCATGCGGCAATACGTTCCGGAATAAGAACCTCCTGCTCACGCTGCCCCGGCAGCTCGATATGATTGCCGCGCTGATCGCGCTGGATGGATGCGCGCGCCGGGTCGTGATCTGGCCCGAGAACATACCTCCCGACCCGGCGACCGAAGCGGCGATCCGCCGGGCCGCAGAGATCGACTTGACCGTCACCGCCTGGCCGCCGGCGCGGCAGCCTGCCAAGGGCGCGCCTGAGCCCGTTGACGCAACGGAATGGATTCTCTTCACCTCAGGCACGACAGGCCGGCCGAAGCTCGTCGTGCACACGCTTACCACGCTCGCGGGCCATATCGCGCCGCCAGCGGATGGCGCCGGTCCAGTCTGGGCGAGTTTCTACGATGTGCGCCGCTATGGCGGCATGCAGGTGCTGCTGCGCGCACTGGTCGGCAGCGGCTCGCTCGTTTTGTCGGACCCTGACGAGAGGCCGGCTGATTTCCTGCGCCGCGCAGGGCGGCACGAGGCCAGCCATTTCCTCGGCACTCCCTCGCATTGGCGCCGCGCGCTCATGTCTGAGGCGGCGGACACGATCCGCCCCGCCTACGTCCGGCTTTCGGGCGAAATCGTGGATCAGGCCATCCTCGATCGGCTACGCGCCGCCTATCCGGGTGCTCGCATCGTTCATGCTTTCGCCTCCACCGAGGCTGGGCTTGCCTGCGAAGTCGAGGATGGGCTGGCCGGGCTGCCGGCGAACCTCGTCACGCATGACGGGCCCTTCGCCGATTTGGAGCTGCGCGAGGGACGGTTGTTCGTGAGTTCGACTCGCCAGGCGCTCGGCTATCTCGATGGCAGGTTGTTGCCGCTCCGCGGCGAGGGGGGATTCGTCGATACCGGCGATCGCCTGGTCCGCGCGGGGAGCCGCTATCGGTTCGCGGGCCGCGACGACGGCGTCATCAATGTCGGCGGCCAGAAAATCCATCCCGAGGAAGTGGAATTGGTCCTGAACGCGCATCCGGCGGTCGCGATGTGCGCCGTGCGGGCGCGGCGCAATCCGGTGACGGGCGCCGTCGTGAGCGCGGAGATCGTGCCGCGCGACGGAGCGGAGATGCCGGACCCGTCTTCCCTGCACGCGTTCTGTCGCGCCCATTTGCCGGCCCACAAGGTTCCGGCGACGATCCGGATCGTGCCGGCGCTCGATCTGGCGGCGTCGGGTAAGCTGGTGCGGGCACGTGCGTAACGTCCTCGTGACGGGCGGCACACGCGGGCTGGGGCTGGCGATCGTCGAGCGCCTCGCCGGCGCGGGATTTCGTGTCCATGCCGTCGCCCGCCGCGAGAGCGACGCAATCGCGGCGCTTCGAAAGGCGACAGATGGGGCCGTGCATTTCCGGGCCTGCGACCTGAATGATCATGGGGCGCTGCACGGACTGCTCGCGACCATCGCCGCGGAATCGGGACCGCTCTACGGGTTGGTCAACAATGCGGGCATCGGCACGCCGGGCATTCTGGCGACCATGCCGGAAGCCGCGCTCGAATCGGTGATCCGGCTCAACACATTGGCACCCATTTTGCTCACGAAATACGCCGTGCGCTCGATGATGGTTGGCAAGGAGGGGCGGATCGTCAATATCGGCTCGATCGTGGCCGAGACCGGCTATAGCGGGCTCTCGGTTTATTCCGCGAGCAAAGCCGCGCTGGGCGGCTTTACCCGCGCGCTCGCGCGCGAACTGGGGCCGCTCGGCATCACCGTGAATTGCGTGGCACCCGGCTTCATCGCCACCGACATGACACATGGGATCGAGAGCGCCCAACTCGAAAAAATCATGCGCCGGAGTGCGCTGCGGCGGCTTGCCGAGCCGCGTGACGTGGCCGAGGCGGTCGCCTTCCTGCTCGGCGAGAGCGGGCGAAACATCACCGGCATCACGCTCACGGTGGACGCGGGCAATACCGTGTGAGGGCAGTTTTCAGAGGCGTATCCGGCCTTCGGCCAGGGCCGCGCGCGTCTCATCATCGAACAAGCGGAAGCAGGATCGCGCGGGATCGGCCCAATAGACGGGCTCGCCGGCTTGGTTGGGCGCAAAACCCTCGCGCGCCAATCGACCCGTCACGGTCTTGAACGTGCCCGTGCGGTCGAGCGCGCGGCAAAGCCGCAGGAAGATGGGACGCGCATAGGCCGGCAGAGACGCGGCGAGATGCGCGTGGAGCTTTGCCGCATCGAAGCCGGCCTGCGTCGTGATCGCCGCCATGCCCGCGCGGCCTTCATGCCCCGGAACAGCGACACCGAACACCGCCGCACCCGTAACACCCGGACAACTGCCGACGGCATCGGCCACCTCAGCCGCGGACACGTTCTCTCCCTTCCAGCGGAACGTCTCGCCGAGCCGGTCGATGAAATAGTAGAAACCGGCCCGATCCCTGCGCATCAGATCGCCCGTGCGGAACCAGGCATCTCCGGGCACGAAGACGTCGCACGCAATCTTGCGGCGGGTCGCCTCCGGGTCCGTATAGCCATCGAAGGCGGCGGCTCCCTCGCCGATCCGCGCGATCGCCTCGCCCGGCTCGTCTACCGATGCCCGTCGCGGGCGTCCCTCGCCATCGCGCTCCCACTCGCCGGTTTCGGCATCACAGGCGATCAGCACGACAGAAAAACGATGCGCGAGGAAACCGGGCACGCGGCCGATGGCGCCGGGCTGCCCCTCCACATTATAGAGTGAAAGATTACCCTCGGTGGAAGCATAGAATTCAAGGATTTGTGGGATCCCGAAGCGCGTCTGAAACCGGCGCCACACATCGGCGCGCAAACCGTTGCCGCAGCATAGCCGGAGACCGTGGCGGCTTTCGGCTGGGTCGGAAGGTGCCTGCAACAGATAGCGGCAGAGCTCGCCGATATAGAGAAAAATCGTGCAGCGCTCGGACTCGATATCGCGCCAGGTCTGCCGGGCGGAAAACCGCTGGCGGATGACGACCGTGCCGCCGGAAAGCAGCATCGCGGCAATGCCGACCACGCCGCCCGTGCTGTGATAGAGAGGCAGGCAATCGTAGAGCCGGTCGGCCTCGGTCGCGTTCATCATGCCGGCGAACCAGCCGCCCCATTCGAGAATACGCGCATGCGTGATACGGGCGGCTTTCGGCAGACCGGTGGTGCCGGAAGTGAAAATCAGCAGCGCCGCATCCCGCGCACCCATGATCGGGCGCTCGGGGAGCGGCTCGGACGCGTAGCGCGCCCAGTCGATCCAGTTCTCGGGTGGGCCGGCGCGGTCCACGCACCAGAGCCGCACGAGGCCGGGCTCAGACGCGAGCAGAGAGCCGGCCATAGGAAGATGTTCCGCATCGGTGATGAGGTCGGAAATTTCGCTGCTGCGGCAGGCATGCAAGAGCGCGCGGCCCGCGAGCTGGGGATTGAGCAGCGCGACCGTGCCGCCGGCGGCCTGGATGCCGAGCCAGATCGCAGGATAATGGGCGCTGTTGGCCATCAGCAGCCCGACCCGGCTGCCGCGTCCGATACCCTGCGCTGCGGCCCAGCGCGCGATGCGGTTCCGCTGCGCCGGCAGCTCGGCATAACTCAGCGTGGCTGTCTCGGAACAGAGGGCCGGACGCGCGCCATGCCTCTCGGCCAGCTCATCGAGCCGATCGGTCAAAGTCGGCGCCCCGGCCGCCGCGAGCGCGGTGATGCCGCGCAGGGCGCGCATCCAGGCACCGGCGGCCGAGATGGGACGCGGCAGGTTACCGTCCATGCAGCACGGCATGCGGTCTGGCGATGGGGTCACCCATGAAGTCGATCCTTAATCGCAACAGAAAGACGAGTGGGACCGGCCCCGCGCAGTCGAATGGGCACCAGGCGGGCGCGAAATTGCACTGCGGTGGCGCCGGACGCCAAAACGGCTTCACGGCGCCGTGCGCGCGCATCCACGCGCCGATGCGAACTTTCCTCTTCGAGCCAGGCTCGGGCGGGCTCCGAAGGAAAGAACGGATCGTCCACGGCGCACGGGGCGGCATGCGGCGAGCACCGCATCCCGCCTTCGCCGGAAGCCATCAGCCGCGCCGCGCCGGTGTCGCCTGCAGAAGCAAGTCGCGGAACGCTTCCCACAGCGGCAGGATCCGGTCGTCGGGCTCGAGATGTCGGCTGAGCGCGCCATGGCCTGCCTCGACATCGCTGTCGAACTCGATGTGCTTCTCGAGAAAGTGGCGGAAAGCCGCAAGACAGGGGCCTTTCCAGACCGGCGCCCGCAGGAAGGATGTGAAGACCCGCTCGAGCCCGCCATCCTCGTAACTGGCGATGCTGAGAGCGCGCGTGTACGGTTCGATCTCGCGTGCCTTCTCGAGATAAACTTCGCCGAGACGCGCGACGCGCTCGCGCTCCGTGTCACTCCACGGACCGAGAGCGAGGGCGCGACGCATAAACTCGTCGTGATTGAGGCGCTCACCCGGCACGGCGACGCCCGGAAAGGGCGAGAGATTATCGGTGTCGCATTCGCCGGCGTTCAAATCGGCGAGTTTGGCGTCGTATGGGCGCAAGGCGACCGCAATTTCCAAATTCTCACGGAATTGCACGGAAAAGTAGTAATAGGCTCCCGCTACGTTGGTCAGGTCTGCCGCGCTCAGCGACGACCAGTCCAGGTTGCAGATCTGTGTGATCACCGCATCGTAACGGTTGAGTGTTGCAAGGCTCACGGCAAATCCTTTCCCCGGTGGAAGGAGACCACCGCAGCCTGCTGCCGCGGTGACCGAATTGAGAGGCCCGCAGAATGCGCAGGCAACGTCCCATCCATACGCACGCCATACGTGCCACGCAACGAAATACTTGTGCGAAAACTGCTGATGCGGCATCAAGAGATTCGGAATTAGCTTTACCGTCTCTGGGGCGAAATCCAGTATGACTGCACCAATTTTTCTAGTTGATTTTGCCTGGTGTGGCCCGGTCTGCGCCGCATGGGCATGAATTCGCGCGCACTGCGTCCCGAAACGCTCGCCGTGCATGGCGGTCAATCGCCCGATCCCACGACGGGGGCGGTCGCCGTGCCGATCACGCAGAGCGTTTCCTTCGCGTTCGAGAGCGCCGAACACGCGGCCGCACTCTTCAATCTGGAGACGCCCGGGTATCGCTATAGCCGCATCGCCAATCCCACGGTTGCCACCCTGGAACGTCGGCTGGCCCTGCTCGAGGGGGGCGCTGAGGCGATCGCGGTTGCGTCGGGCCAGGCGGCACTTCATTACGCGCTGCTCAATCTTGCTTCGCCCGGCGCCGAGATTGTCGCCGCACCGAATCTTTATGGAACCTCGCACACGTTATTGAAACACGTGCTTCCCCCGCTCGGCTTACGGACAGTATTCGCGGCAGGCGAGCGGCCAGATGACATTGCCCGCTGCCTTGGGCCCCACACGCGAGCGGTCTTCTGCGAAAGCGTCGGCAATCCGGCCGGCAACATCTGCGATATCGCGGCGATCGCCGATCTCGCGCACGGCCATGGCGTGCCGCTGATCGTCGACAACACGGTCGCAACGCCGATGTTGCTGCGCCCGATCGATCACGGCGCCGACATCGTCGTCCATTCGCTGACCAAATATCTGGGCGGCCATGGCACGACACTCGGCGGAGCGATCGTCGATTCCGGGCGCTTCGACTGGTCGGCGGATCCTGGGCGATTCCCGATGTTCAACGAGCCCGACCTTTCCTATCACGGTCTTGTTTACTCGGAACATTTCGGTATGACCGCCTATGCCGCCCGCTGCCGAAGCGTGTTCCTGCGCACCACCGGCGCAGTGCTGGCCCCGCTCAGTGCCTTCCTTTTGCTGCAGGGTCTCGAGACGGTGGCCGTGCGGATCGACCGGCATGTCGAGAACGGCGCCCGCGTGGCGCGCTTCCTGCACCAGCATCCGCTCGTGCGCTGGATCGGCTATGCCGGATTCCCCGACAGTCCCTATCACGTTCTCGCGCGCCGCTATCTGGGTGGCCGGGCGCCGGCACTGCTCAGCTTTGGCCATTCCGGCGGCTACATGGCCGCTGCGCGGTTCTACGATTCGCTCGAGCTTGTGATGCGCGTGGTCAATCTGGGCGACGTGCGCTCGCTCGCCTGCCATCCGGCCTCGACGACCCACCGGCAGATGACGGAAGCCGAGCAGAGGGCCGCCGGGGTTTCGCCGGAAACGATCCGGCTCAGCATCGGCATCGAGCACGCCGACGACATCATCGCCGACCTTGATCAGGCCCTCTGGAAAAGCCACGCCGTTACGGCGGCCCGTGAGAAGGCAAACTGCCCATGAACGCACTGAGCCCGGATTCGCCCTTGCTTCCGTCGCGTCTGCTGAGCCACCGCCCGCGTCCCGACGCGGCACTCACGGTCGCGCTCGTCAACAACATGCCCGACGCGGCGGTGCATGCGACGGAGCGCCAATTTTCCGCCCTGCTCGGTGCGGCGTCCGGCCCTCTCACCGTGCGACTCAAGATCGTGTCGCCGCCAGGGCTATCGCGCGCCCCCTCGCTCCGACGGCATATCGAGACATGTTACGATCCGTTCGGCGAACTCGAGCGCGATCCCCCGGACGCGATGATCGTGACGGGCACGGAGCCCCGCGCCGCGGCGCTGCGCGACGAGCCGCTCTGGCCCGTGTTGAGCGGCCTGGTCGATCTGGCGGAGCGGGCGCGCATCCCGACGATCTGGTCGTGCATGGCGGCCCACGCCGCGGCCCTGCGCCTGGGTGGCCCGCATCGCGTCAAGCTGCCGGCGAAATTGTCGGGTCTGTTTTCCTGCCGGGCCCGGCTGCGCCCCTCGCCTTTTCTGCGCGGCCTGCAAGGCACCAGCTACATTGTGCCGCATTCACGCGTCAGCGGTCTGCCGGCAGAGGGTCTGCGCGAGGCTGGCTTCGACATTCTCGCGCAAGGCCGCGAAACGGGACCCGACATCGCGGTCTTTGAAGGACAGGCATGGCATATTCTATTGCAGGGCCATCCTGAATACGGCGCGGCCGCGCTGCTCGGCGAATACCGCCGCGATATGGCGCGGTTCCTCTTTGGTGAGCGCGACACCTTGCCCGCGCCGCCAGAAGGGTATTTCGGCCGCGCCCGCCGCGCGGCCCTGGCCGAATTCGAAGCCCGCGCGCAGAAGAAGCGCGATCCGGCGCTGCTCCCGGCTTTCGACGTCCTGGCGGCCGATCTGGCGACCCATCACGATTGGTCACCAGTCGCGACATTGCTTTATCGAAACTGGCTGCACGAGGCGATACGGCGCAGGCGCGCGCCGCACTCCAGCCGGCTCCTCTGGCCCACGCGCTGGGCCGCCAGAGCGGGTGGCCCTGCCGCGGGCCAAGCCGCGACGCCATGCCCCGCCTCGCTGGTCGGCGCGGAAAAGCTGGCGTCCCGTACGGGGCTCGAACCCGTGTTACCAACGTGAAAGGCTGGTGTCCTAACCACTAGACGAACGGGACGTGGCAGCGGCTGCCTAAGCCAGCCGAGATATGGGGGTCAATACGCCCGCGGCTATTCGGTCGCCGCCGGGGGCAAGCCAGACGCCCTCTCCACGGGGGGTAGGACGAGCCAAGGTCGCGCTCGATTGCCGTCGGCAAAGCGCATCGCGACCCTGCCCTGCTCGAGCCAGATGGCGGCTGCCCCGCGGCGCCACACCTGCTCGCGGTCGAGCTGCGGGACCCCTGCGCACTCCCCGCGCATCGCGAAGGGGGCAACCACGAGCGCGATACCGCGGCAATCGTCGGGACTACCGGGATCGCGCAAGAGCCGGGCCAGGCCACCCGCCAGCCGTATATCGCAGGCGTATGCCGAACAGCGCACGGCACCGCTCGCCGCGTCGCCAACCAAGGGAAACGCGGTGGCCGGCAGACCCCACACCCGGTCCGGCATTTCCCGCTCGAAGCGGGAGGCCCCGCGCCCGGTCTCGGTGAGCACTTCCGGTCCGACATGCGCTGCGATCACCCGCGTCTCGGCGCCGACCACGAGATCGGGGGCGGGCCAGAACCAGGCCAGCAGCCCACCTGCGATGATGGCGGCCATGCCGGCAAGTCGGAGCTTCGAGCGCCAGAGCCCGAGCCAGAAGAGACCTGCTGCGATCAAAAGGATCGATCCGGGCGGCATTTGCCGCGCCGGCAATACGGCGCCGGGCCAGGACGCCACGTCGCGGGCGATGGCGACCAGTCCGCCGATGCCCCATCCGGCGGGTGCCAGAGCGAGGGCCTCGGCGTGCCACGGCATCAGGAACAGCGAGGCGAGACACCAGGGCATCACCCAGAACGCCGTGAGCGGCACCGCGACGAGATTGGCCGGGACGTAGAACAGCGCCGCCCGGCCGAAATGGTAGCAGGCAAAAGGCAGAGAGGCGGTGCCGGCAAGCAGGCTCGTGGTGAACAGCCCGATCCCGCAGCGACCGATCCGGCCCCACCCTCTCTCACCGGTCCACGCCCAGAAAGGCCGCATCGCCTCGGCACCGGCCACGAGTGCGAGAACAGCGGCAAAACTCATCTGAAAACTCACTCCCATCACCGCCTCCGGTGCCATGAGCATCACCACGACAGCCGCCACCGCGAGCGTGCGGATCGTCAGGGCCGGGCGCCCGGTGAGCAGACCCAGCACCACGACCGAGGCCATGGCGAAGCTGCGTAGGATCGGCACATGCGCGCCGGTCAGGACGCAATAAAACCCGCCGGCAGCGAGAGCGGTGACCGCAGCGAGACGCCGCACATCCACTCTGAGCGCGACCCATTCGATCGCGGCGAGCCCGTAGCGCACGAGCCCGAAGAACAGACCCATGACGATCCCGACATGCAGGCCGGCCACCGCCAGCAAGTGCGCCAGACCCGAATCCTGGAAGGCTTGCCGCTCGATACTCGGAATGGCGCCGCCGAGCCCGGTTAGCAGCACCGCGGCGATCGCGCCGCGATCACCGGGGAGCGCGGCCAGCACGCGGTCCGCGATCGCCGCGCGCAGCGCGCGCCAGTCCGCAGTGCCGGCCGCGTGGTGGAGGGTGGCGGGGCCCACGGCAAACCCATAGCCGCCGATGCCGGCGAAAAACGCGTCACGGCGCATGTCCCAGGCGCCCGGATAGGCGGGTGGTGGCGGCGGGCGCAGAAGCGCTCGCACATCAAGCAGGTCACCGGGGGATGGGCCGGCGGGATCGCCGGCGCGGAGACGGAGGCGTACGGTCCTGGCAAGCGGCGGGCGGCCGTCGAGGCTCACATCGCGCAGCGTGACCCGCTCGCCGGCAGGAAGGGGCTCGACGGCCTGTACGACCCCGGCCACGTGCACCGCGTGGCGCGGCAGCGGATCCCAGGGGGCGGCTTCGCGCGCCGCCCAGCGCACGGTCGCGAACCCCGCCGCCGAGAAACACAGGGCGAGCCCGGCCGCGCGCGATAGCGGGGTGCGCGCGCGGATGGCGAGCACAAAAGCGAGCGCGAGCGTGAGGAGGGCCGGCCATAGGGGCGGTTCGAAAGGGAGGGAAAAATAAAGGATGATCCCGGCGGCCATGAACAAAGACAGGAAGTGACCGGCGGCATCCACAACCTGCAGTTTAGATCAAACGGGCGTCGATAGGCAGCGCGTTTGTGCCGCTCAACAAAACTCGGCAGAGGCCCCTCGCCCGCAGGAGGCAACCGGCCCGGCCGCCCCCCGTTCCGCCCCCATGTCGAACCTGAAAACCGTTGTCATCACTGGCGCCGGCTCCGGCATCGGTCTCGCGGCTGCGCTGGAGTTCGCACGCCGGGGCTGGCAGGTCGGGCTGATCGGCCGCGGTGAAGCGGCGCTGGCCGACGCCGAAAGCCAGGTCGTGCATGCCGGCGGCCGCGCCTGCGCTGCCCAGGCCGACGTCGCCGACAGTGCCTCCCTCGAACGCGCCACCGAAACCATCGAGGCAGCGTTCGGCCCGATCGATGTCTGGGTGAACAATGCCGGTATCGGTTTTTACGGAAGGTTCCTCGAGGTGCCGGAGGAAGCCTTCCACCGCGTGATCCACGTCAATTTGCTCGGCACGGTGAACGGCACGCGGATCGCGCTCCGCCGGATGAGCGACCGCAACCGCGGGACGATCGTGCAGGTCGTCTCGGCCGTCGCGTTCCGCGGTGTGCCGCTTCAGGCGGCCTATTCCGCCTCCAAATACGCAGTACGCGGGTTCACCGAGGCGCTGCGCGCCGAGCTGATCCACGAGCGCTCGGGCGTTCATCTCACCATGGTGCACCCGCCTGCCACCAACACGCCCTACTACGCGCATGCCGGTTCGGTGATGCGCGAGGCACCACGTCCCGTACCTCCGGTCTATCAGCCCGAACTCGTGGGCGAGGCGATCTACCGGGCAGCGACCGAAAGACGGCGCGAATGGCTGGTGGGCGAGCAGGCGATCGGGTTCGCGATCGCCAACCAGCTCGTGCCGGGGCTGATCGACCGGCTGGCCGGATCGGCCGGTGTCTGGGTCCAGAAGACACGGCGCGCGGTGGTGCGGGAGGCCCGCGACCCGAGCCCGTTCACCGCCTCAACGCGCGCAGCAGGCATGCATGGCGCCTGGGACAGGGAGTCTCTTCCGGTGAGCCCGGCCTGGGCCCTCAGCAAGGCGCCGGCCCCGATACGACTAGGTTTGGCCGCCCTCGCCCTGGTGACGGCCGGCCTTACGCTGACACGGGGCAGATCGCGGCAAATCCGCACATCCCGGCGCGCGGTCGTGCCGCGGTGACCGCTGGCGCGGCCAGCCGACGGGACCGCGAATTTCTAAGTTGACAATTATCCGTGTCAGGTTAGCCTGACAGTGTTCGGGTTCCGGATGCCTCGGCGGTCGCCCGCCCGCCAGGCGTCCGGAGCCCGGATCGAAGTGGTGTGCCCCCATTTCGGACGGAAGCTCGCGCCGGTGGCCACTGGCGTAACGCAGACTTCGTGCAGTCCCAGCACGACATCGCTCGTCCCATATGGGGGTAAGACAATGGATGAAGATCCGAATCGGGTTTGGCCCACTGGCCTGACGATCCGGGAGTCGGAGGAACTCCACAAGCACGTCATCGACGGCGCGCGCGTGTTTTTCGCTCTGACACTGGTGGCGCATTTCCTGGCGTACGTCGGTACGCCGTGGCTGCGTTGAGGAGGGCCTAGCTCATGAACCAAGGCAGAATCTGGTGTGTGGTCAACCCGACCGTCGGGTTGCCGCTCTTCCTCGGCAGCGTTGCCGCCATTTCCTTCATCGTGCACGGCGAAGTGCTCAGCCACACCACGTGGTTTTCGGGTTACTGGCAGGGCAGCGCCAAGGCGAAGATGGCGGAGTCGCTCAACAACACCAACACCGGCCTCGCGTCGGCCACCGCGACGTCACCCGCCTTCGCGGTGAACGTCGCGCCAGTGCAGAATGACGGCAAGACCACGACCGCTTTCATGGTGACCGTCACCCCGAATGGCGGCACGCCTCAGGTCGCGACCGTCGATACGTCGGCACCGCCGGGCAAGCTCGCGCTCGCCAGGTGACGCCGCGGCTAGCCTGAACCGATCGCACCTGCCCGCCCGCGGCGGGTGCGTTCATCCCCACCGTTCCATTCCGTTTCACAAGCGACACCGCTTGCCATGAATGCACTCAGCCGGCGACTGATGCGATCCTGGGCCGAAATGGGGACCCGCTTCCTCCCCTTCGCCGACGCGGCCACGCCCGACCTGCCGCTGCCCCGCCTGTTGCGGCTCTCGCTGTTCCAGGTCTCGGTGGGCATGGCGCTCGTGCTGCTGATCGGCACGCTCAACCGAGTGATGATGGTCGAGCTCGGCGTTCCGGCCTCGCTGGTCGGCATCATGATTTCGGTGCCGCTCGTGTTCGCGCCGTTCCGCGCGCTGATCGGCTTCCGCTCCGACAATCATCGCTCCGAGCTCGGCTGGAAGCGCGTCCCCTTCATCTACAAAGGCACGATGCTGCAATTCGGCGGGCTCGCCACCATGCCCTTCGCGCTGCTCGTGCTCTCGGGCTGGAACCATGCCGCCGAGGCGCCGAAATGGATCGGCTATGCCGGCGCGGGACTCGCCTTCCTGCTCACCGGCGCCGGGCTGCACACGGTGCAGACGGTGGGCCTGGCACTCGCGACCGATCTCGCGCCAAAGGAGAGCCGGCCGAAAGTGGTCGGGCTCATGTATGTTTCGCTGCTGCTCGGCATGATGGCGAGCGCGCTGATTTTCGGCGTGGTCCTGACGCCTTTCACGCCCGGCCGGCTGATCCAGGTGATCCAGGGAGCGGCGCTCGCGACCATCATCCTCAATGGAGTGGCCGTCTGGAAACAGGAGCCGCGCCGGCGCGGCCAGATGCGCAGCGGCACCGCCGCTCAGCCGAGCTTTTCCGTCGCCTGGGCCAGCTTCACGAACGGCGGGCTCGTCGTCCGCCGCCTGATCGCCGTTGGGCTCGGCACCATGGGTTTCAGCATGGAAGACGTGCTGCTCGAACCTTATGGCGGACAGATCCTGCACCTACCGGTGGGCGAGACTACGAAACTGACCGCCACGCTGGCGATCGGCGGCCTGCTCGGGTTCGGCTGGGCTTCCCGCGTGCTCTCGCGCGGCGCCGATCCGTTCCGGATGGCGGCCTGGGGCGCGCTGCTCGGCCTGCCCGCCTTCGCAGCGGTCATTTCGGCGGCGCCGCTCAATTCGCTGGCGCTGTTCGCGGGCGGCACGGCTCTGATCGGCTTCGGTGCCGGTTTGTTTGGTCACGGCACGCTCACCGCCACGATGAATCTCGCACCCCGGCACCAGGAAGGCCTCGCGGTCGGCGCTTGGGGCGCCGTGCAGGCGTCCGCTGCCGGGCTCGCGATCGCCGCCGGGGGCATCATCCGAGACCTCGTCGCCAGCCATTCCACCCCCGACCTTGCGGGCGCCACGCTCGGCTACCACACGGTCTATGCGATCGAACTCGTCCTGCTTTGCACAACGTTGGTGACAATGGTGCCGCTGATGCGCCATGGCACCAGGCACGGGCAGGCTGGAGCGGCGCAGCTGTTACGCCGGCAACCCTGTCCCTAAGGTCGCACACGGAGGCGCCATGAGCACGAACATCACGCGGCTTTTCAAGAACCGCAAACAGGCCAATGAAGCGGCCGCGGAGCTGAAACGCCAGGGCTTCGGCGAGCGCAGCATCGCCGTGGTCGCGGGCCGGGATCCCAATGCCGCCGAAGGCACCCCCGAGCCGAGCGAGGCGAGCGTTGCCGCCGCGCTCGAGGAGGCCGGGCTGTCGGCGAAGAGCGCGCAAGCTCATGCCGAGCGTGTGCTGAAGGGCGCGGTCGCGGTGACGGTTCGCGCGCCGTTCGGCACCGCCGCTGCCGCGCAGGCCGCTTTCGCCAAATATAACGGGGTCGATCTCGGCATCTCGGACGTCGCCGCCGCGAGCAAGACCAACGTCTCGACCCCCTTCTCCTCGGGGTTCGGCTGGCCGGTGCTCTCGCATCATCCGGCGCCATTCTCGGCCCTGCTGAACTGGCCCCTGCTCAGCGAGGAGCGCACGCCAAAGGCCAAGCTGCTGGACGACCCCACCCCCTTCTCGAACCGTATGGGGTGGAGCGTGCTCTCCGAGGATGCAGCGCCTTTCTCGAAGCGCTGGGGATGGCGCTTGCTCTGCGACCGCGCAACCCCGCTCTCCGACAGGTTTGACTGGAAAGTGCTGTCGGACGATGCGACGCCGCTCTCCAACCGCTTCGGCTGGGAAGTGCTGTCAAACAAGCCGCCGAAAGCGCAATTGTCGCCGGACGCCACGCCGTTCTCGAAATCACTCGGAATGCGCGTCCTGTCGGACGAGTAGGGCGGATCGCGTCGATCCGGGAGGGCTTCGACTATCGTGGCCGGCGGCTCGAGCCGTCCGTGCCCAGGAGGGAAGGTTTTCGCCATGACCTCGATCATCGCCCGGCTCTACGCCAGCCCCGATCAGGCACGGAGCGCCGTTGCCGATCTGCGGCGTTATGCCGAGTTCACGAGCGAGCCCGTGACGGTCACGGGCCCGGCCTCGGCGGCCGGAGAAGCGGTGGCGGCTGCGCTCGCCGGCACCGGACTGTCTCGCGGCGAGGCGCAGCGGACCGTTGCGGCAGCCGGGGCGGGCGCTACGCTCGTCACGTTGCGTGCGCCTCTAGGCACGGCCGCCCGGGCCATCCGGGTATTGGACCGGCACGACCCATTGTCCGTGGGTGCCGGCCCGATCTACGCCGAACAGGACGACCCGGCGCCATTCTCGAAAGCCCTCGGGTTGCCGGTCCTCACTCGGACCGGCGCGCCGGTTTTCGGGGGGCTCTCTCGCCGCCAGACTTCCGGCACAAGGCTGCTCACGCGTGCGCCCCGGGCCAAGCTCATGCGCAGCGCGGCCCCGCTTTCCCGGGCGCTCGGGATGACGCTGCTCAGCCGCGGCGCCGCACCCTTCTCCCGACTTTTGAACTGGCACACGCTGTCGGCCGAGCAGAACCCCAGGATCCGGCTCTGGGACAGCACCCCGCGCCACGCCCGCGCCGAACCCACCCGCAGCCTGGTCACTCGTCTCTATAAGAGCCACGCGGTGGCCATGGAGACCGTGGCCGCCCTGCAAGCAGCCGGTTTTTCGACGAACGATATGCGCATGATCGGCCGCGTGGCGGCGGCCGAAGCCGGAGCCCCCGCGCCGACGACCGCCGGCATGGTTGCGGCGCTGGTCCACGCCGAGGTGCCGCTGGCCCGGGCGACCAGCGCGATCGCGGAAGCGGGTCCGGACTCCGCGATCTTAACGTTGCGTGCGCGGTTCGGCCGGGCCGCCGCGGCCGCCCGCGTCATGGATGCGGCCGGGCCGGTGGCACTCGGGGGACCGCGGACGGTCTGGACTCGGCCCGACGATCCGGGGCCCTTCTCGCGTTTCTTCGGACTGGCCCTGCTCGCGCCACCGGGCGGCACGCCGTTCTCGGCGTTCTTCGGCCTCAAGGTGCTGGCCCGCCATCAGAATCCGAGCTTGCGGCTGTCGCACAATCCCGCGCCCTTCTCGCGCGCGCTGAACTGGCGTCCACTTTCGGCCCGGCAGACGGTCTCGGTCCGACTGTCCAACGAGGCCGCCCCTCTGTCGCGCGTTCTGGGCTGGCGTACGCTGTCGGAAGATCCGAAATCCTACACCGAACTCAAAACCGATCCGACGCCATTGTCGCACGCGCTGGGACTGCCGGTTCTGGCCCGCTACTGAGCCGGAACCTCCCGCGCCGCTCGCCTCGCCGCCGTGTGAACGAAACCGGACCCCGACTGCGTCTCTTTTGATTTGACGCCGCCTGCGCGGCACCTTGCCAGATCAAAACGGAGACGTTATGAGCACGACCATCGCGCGGCTCTATGAGAGCCGCGAAACCGCGACCGAGGCCGCCGAAGAACTCCGCCATTTCGGCTTCAGCGACAGTCGGATTCACGTCATCTCGAACGATAATGAGGCCGGCCCCGGCAGCGGCGATGCCGTGCTGGCGCGGCTGCGGAGCGCCGAAATCCCGCGCGCAAACGCCCGGGCCTATGCTGAAGGCGTCCGGCAGGGGGGGACCCTCGTGATGGTCCAGGCCCCCTATGGAACAGCGGGCACGGCGAGCACCATCCTCGAGCGTTTCAACCCGACCCGCACGACCGTTCCGGAGCCGCAAGCGCTGCCCGAACGCGATGTCGCGGCGCCCTTTTCGGCCTGGATGCGCTGGCGTGTTCTGCTGCCGAACAATCCGACGCCACTCTCCGACAGGCTCGGTTTGAAAGTACTGTCAGACAAGCAGAATCCGAACATCCCGGTGTTCCGCGAACCCGCCCCGTTTTCACGCCTTTTCGGGTGGCGTCTGCTGACGGACAATCCCGCGCCGCTGTCCACGCGCATGGGCTGGCGGCTGCTGCTCGATGACCCCACCCCGCTTTCGCGCCGCTATCGCTGGCCGGTGCTGCGGCGGGACGATCCCACGCCGCTTTCACGCCGGCTCGGCTGGCGCGTCCTGAGCGAGAAGCAAAATCCGAGCATTTCGCTGCTGCATGATCCTGCGCCGTTCTCCCGGCTTTTCGGATGGCGCGTTCTGTTGAGCGAAAGCAAGCAAGGGTAGTCAACTTCGCCGCCAGCGGCCGGGGGTTTTGCCCCTGCCCGCCGGGGGGGGGGGCGCTGCAGCCCGACTCTTTTCGAGTGGAGCGCGTTTTGGTGGCGCGGTCCTCCGCGGCGGTCCGGGCTCTGCCCGGTCCCCGCCGGGGCCGAAAGGGCCAGACCTCGTGACCCTGAATAAGCCGTACTGGCCAAACGACCACTGGTCCGCGCACCGAACGCAAGAAAGGCGGAGCCTCCGCCCGCCGACGGCATGGTGGTGAGACGATCCAGGCCCATGGGATGCGGCCTTTCAGCGAATGGTCCTAATTCTTGGCCTGACTTTTGATGGCATGCAGCAACGGATCCATCCGGGCCGGATCGAGTTCCGGGTGGTCGCGGAGGTACGTTGCGGTGTCGAACCATGGCCCGGGGTCGGCCGTGCCGTGCTGGGCCAGGTAGTGCAGCACCGGATCGGCGCCGGTGCGCGCCAGTTCCGGATGGCTGGCCACATACCAGGAAGGATCGAACAAATCGGACCGCCGGATTGAGGACGCGTCCTCGGCCAGCCGCACCGCGCGCCGCCGGCGGGCAGAGAGAAAGCCGAAGAGCGATCGCTTCGGTCGCGCCGGCGCCACGATGCGCCGCACCGCCGCATCCACCCATTCCCGGAGCGGCGCCCAGGCTTTCGTCTCCGCGCGTGCCTGCTCAAGAGCCTGCCGCAGCGCCGCGAGTTCGGCCTGGGCGGCGGCGAGCTGCGTGCGCAACAGGGCGGCTTCGTCGCCGCTGGGCCGCGCCGGTTCGGGGGGCGAGGGATCGGGCGGCGACGGATCCGGGCGTGGCGGAGGCGCGGATTCGACCGGCGCCAGTCGGTCGGCGAATTCAGCAAGCTCGGTTTCCGCGGCGACGGCGTTGCGATCGGCAAGGAAAGCACCCTGCCCCAGGAAGCCGGCGTCGTATTCCATCACCGGCTGAAACCCGCGCTCGGCGAACAACTCGAACCAGGCGGTCACGGCGGCCAGATCGCCAGTGCCATCGCGGGGCACGAAAAGGATCCGGTCCGTGGACTCGGTAAGCGCTCCGACCAGCGTCCGCATCGCAGGATCCCCGGCCTGCGCCGGATCGGCGAGCAAGATCGCCAAGTCCTGGCCTGCGGGCGCGTCGGTCGCCGCGGCGTCGCTGCCGGCCGCGCGCAGCGCCTCGGCAAGCTCGGGCGCGCCCTCGCCGGCAACCGCCACCGAGATAGGCATCAAATCGGCAATCAGCCGCTCCGCGCTTACGGCCCACGGGTTCGCGATGTCAGCCTCCTATGCGCCGCTGGACGGGAACGGAAAGGCCGGGTCCCAGGGTGAGACGAGGGCCGGCCCGAGATCGGCGCGTTCGCGCGAGCGCATCAGCTCGATCACCAGCGCCGTCGCCCCGAGCTCGCCACGGTCGAGCGCGGCGCCGTAGAAAGCCGCTTCGTGCGCCGCCGGCCAGCGCTCGAGCGCGAAGCGGAACGCCATGTCGACGAAACGCGCGGAGCCCATAGCGGCGAGACTTGCCGCAAACCGTATCGAGTCGGGATAGGCCAGGAAGTCGGCGACCTGCCAGGCAGGCTCCTTTTCCAAGAGCGCTTCGACGCGCACGCGGGGGGCAGGCGGAAGCCTCGGCACTGGCAGCCGAACGCCAAACCGGACCCCGCTGCCCCGCAGGTGCAGCGTGAACTGGCCTGGCCCCTCCGGCAGCCCGGGCCGCAAGCGCGCGCGGAAGCCGTAGTGCCCATGGCCCTGCCCGCTCCGGAGCAAATCGGGCCGGAAGAGGCTCGCCCGCGCGACAGCTACGCATTCGCCGCGGCGGCGCAACTCGATCAACGCCGGACCCTGGGCCGCCGGGTCGCGAGCCCAGCCGACCATATATCCATCCGCATCGAGCCTCTCGGCGGCGGCAGTCGGAGGCGCAGGGACTTTCTTCACGCTGGATCGAGAAGGCGCGGGCCAGTACACCCGGTGCGGGATGGCCGAGCCGAATCCGCTGCGCGCATGGCGTGACGCACCTGTTATCGTGTTGAGCTGCCCGGGGCCGCTCCGGCCGCACCATGCGGCCATCACGCCGGTTTCTCAACTCGTGCTGCCACAGTGCCTGCTCGGCTTCGAG
>DAIDJM010000033.1 GCA_027451405.1 Acetobacteraceae bacterium
CGTCGCCGTTCATGGCCCGTGATGACCTCGATGAACTGCGTCGCACTGGTGCTAACCCTGGGGATAGCCTCGAGCTTGTCCATGCCACTGATGTCCAAGCCCGCGCGCACAGCGACAAGGCGGCCGAAACCGGACGGTTACAGTGCCAACGACGCGATGGCCGGCTTTGAGTGCGGCCGCGGCAAAAGCGCGCCCCAAGCCCGAACTAACACCGGTGATGAGAAAACTCTTGGTGGCTGTCGTCGCCATGCGGCAACTCCATGCTGCGAATGAACTATATCGTGATATAGAAAGGGCTATGCCACGGGACGAGACCTCGATCGCCGCCGGCAAGCGCGGTGAGCCAGTCCGCCAGCGCGTGATCGACGCAGCTGAGCGGCTGCTGCGGGATGGCCGCGCGAATTTTTCGATGCGCGACCTCGCGTCGGGCGCGAGCGTCAGCTTCGCCACGCCATTCAATCAGTTCGGCAGCAAAGCGGCGATCATGCATGCCCTCTCGGCGCGCCGGATCGAGGCGATGATGAAGCGCCTCGCCGCCGCACCCGCGCTTCCCAACGCCGCCGACCGTGTAATTCTCGCCGTAAACATCGCGGTTGGGGTTATGCTCGAGGAGCCGGGCGTGAACCGCGCCGTGCTGGGTTGGCTCGGCACCGAAGGTGCGCCTCCCGGCCAGGTGCTGGATCACTCGAAAGCTCTATGGGCGCTTGCGTTGGGCAAAGGCGAAGGACTGGCCGCTTCTCGGCGCGCGCAGGCACTCCGTTGCCTCCCGGGTCAGCTCGCCTTCGCGTTCCGCGGTGTGCTGTCGTTCTGGACCGCCGGTGAACTGTCAAACGAGGCCTTCGCTATCGGCGCGCGCGAGATGGCGACCGCCTTGTTGCTCGGGTTCGCCGAATAACAGCCATTTCGGAGCACGCCGCGACAGGGCGTCAAACGTCCCGCCGAGACGAATTGTCTGTCTGGCACTCATGACTGCGGTCAAGGCGACGCACGGCCTGAGGCGACATGCCGAAGACTTTGACGAAGGCGCGCCGCATACGCTCGGGGTCGGTAAAACCAACCGCGTGCGCAATCAACTCGATCGGCTCCGAGCCCTCCTGCAATCGTGCGCGAGCCGCTTCGATACGAAGCCGCTCGATGGCCTTGGCGGGCGTTTCTCCCGTCTCGCGTCGGAATGCCCGCCCGAACTGACGGACGCTGAGATGAGCCGCCTCAGCGAGACGTTTGATCGGCAGATTCTCATGTAAGTGATCGCGCGCGAATGAGAGCGCGATCCGTATCCGGTCTGACTCCGGTTCCATCTGGGAGATCGGCGCGAACTGCGATTGGCCGCCAGCGCGCCGATGATAAACAACCAGCTCGCGCGCGACCAAGCGTGCCAGTTCCGGACCGTGATCCGCCTCGATGAGCGCCAAGGCCAGGTCGATGCCCGCGGTCACCCCAGCCGAAGTCCAAACGCCGCGATCCGCGATGAAGATCCGATCGGCGTCGACTTCGGTCGACGGATAACTCCGTTGCAGCCGGTGGGCCATTCGCCAGTGCGTCGTCGCGCGTCTCCCGTCGAGCAGACCCGCTTGGGCGAGCAGGAAGGCGCCGGTGCAGACGCTGGCGACCCGCGACGCATGGGTAGCGAGGCGTGCAACCGCCTGCACTTCGCCCGGTTTCAGCATCGAAGCTATCTCGCCGCCGCAGACGACGAGCGTCTCGGGGCGTGCTCGGCCAGCGGCCTTCGTCGCGACCGGCACGCCGCCACGACCGGCAACAAGCCCGCCAGCGCGCGACAAAATCTCGAGCCTGTAGAGCGGTCGCCCAGACATGTGCGCAGCCCCCTCGAAAGCCGCGAATGGCCCCGCGAGATCGAGGATCTGATGGTTCGGGAATACGAAGAAACCGACATGATGCATAATGGCGTGATTTGAGGGATATATGTCCTTTCAGCCATAGCCCTTCTCCGTTAGTTCATCGGTAGAAGGAGATCCGCCATGACACGTGTCGTCATCCCCCTTTACGAAGGGGTGACACCGCTCGACTTCGCAGGCCCCTATCAACTCCTCCGCGCCTTGCCGGAAATGGACATCGAGTTGGCCGCGATCGACCGGAAGGAGGTCGTCGCGGACGGGCTGACATTCGGGGCCCTCCTTGATCTGGAGACGGTCGAGTCCTGCGATATTCTTCTCGTCCCCGGCGGCCTCGGCTGCATCGCGGCGCTGGAGGCCCCACGTTTTCTCGCCGCAATCCGGCGGCTCGCTGAAGGCGCCACCTACGTCACCTCGGTCTGCACAGGCTCGCTGATCCTGGCGGCGGCGGGCCTACTGACGGGGCGCCGCGCTGCCAGCCACTGGGCCTTCAGGGAACTTCTGGCGGCATTCGGCGCGATTCCGGATGCCGGCCGGGTGGTGCGCGACGGAAACCGCATCACCGGCGGCGGGGTGACGGCCGGTATCGATTTCGCTCTTTCCCTGATTGCGGAACTGCGCGGGCAGGAGGCGGCGCAGGCTGCTCAGCTTCTACTGGAATATGCGCCCAAGCCGCCGTTCGACGCAGGGCTGCCCGAAACGGCGCCGCGCTCGGCCAAAGACGCCGTGAATGCCCGCCTCTCCAAAGCCGTTGTCGATGCCGAACGGCGCATCGCAATTGTCGCCGACCAGTTGCGAAATGCCGGCTGAGGCCTGTTCCCAGAAAGGAACGTAAAAATGAGACTGAAAGACAAAACCGCTCTGATCACTGGGGGCACGAGCGGTATCGGCCTCGCCACGGCCAAGCTCTTTCTTCGCGAGGGCGCGCGTGTCGCCGTCACCGGGCGCGATACGAGCCGCTTCGAGGCCGTGCGCGCCGAACTTGGCGGCGAAGCGCTGATCCTGCGCGCCGACGCCCGGTCGGTCACTGACATGCAGGCCGTCAGCAAGGAAACCGCCGGGGCTTTCGGTGAACTCGATATATTTTTCGCCAATGCGGGCATCGCCTATGGCACCCTGCTCGGCGAGACCGACGAAGCGCGCTACGACGAAATCATGGACATCGACGTCAAGGGCGTCTTCTTCTCCATGCAGGCCATGGCCCCGATCCTGCGAAGCGGCGCCTCTGTCATCCTCTCGACCTCCTTCATTATCCATGTCGGTCGTCCCGGACTTTCCCTGCTGTCAGCCGCAAAGGCTGCGGTCCGATCCTTTGCACGCACATGGTCGCGCGAATTTCTGGATCGCAAGATCCGCGTCAACACGGTCTCCCCCGGTTTCATCGATACGCCCTTGATCGGTCGACATCGCAGTCCCGACGAGCTGCAGGCGTTCCGGGACAAGGCTGCGGCGACCGTACCAATGGGTCGTATCGGCGAGCCTGACGACATCGCCGCCGCCGCGCTGTTCCTGGCCAGCGACGATTCCCGATACATGCTCGGGGCCGAAATAGTGGTCGATGGCGGGATATCGCAAATCTGACGGCTGTTTCTGATCAGCCGGCCTGCGTGGTCCGTCTCCGCACTCTGTCGTTAAGTCAGCCTGCAGTCCGGTGCTTCTTCTTACGCAGGTCGCTGACGCCATGCTGCTGTCATCTCGAAACGAAAGCATGAAACACGTCATGCTGGAAAACTCGTCTATGAATCCGGCTTCCAGGCAGGTTGCGATCGTCATGGGCGCGTCTCGCGGAATCCGGGCCACGATTGCTGGGCGTCTTGCCCGTGACGGATTCGCGGTCGCTGTGACCTATGCGTCGGATAGCGGGGCCGCCGGCAAAGTCGTCTCGGCCATCCATGCCGCGAATGGCCGGGCCGTCGCCATCAAAGCCGATGTCAGAAACGTCGCCGAGGTCGCAGCCCTTTTCGATGAGACCGAGGCTACGCTGGGCAAGGCGACTTTGCTGGTGAACAACGCGGGTATCATGACGCTCGCGCCCATTGCCGAGATGGACGATGCAGCTTTCGACACGATGCTCGCGGTCAACCTGAAAGGCGTCTTCAACATGCTTCGGGAAGCCGCCCGCCGGCTGGAGGCTGGCGCGAAGGTCATCAACATTTCCAGTAGCATCACACGCCTCGCTTCGCCGACCTATGGCCCCTACGCCGCCACCAAGTCGGGCGTCGAGATATTGACCGCCATCCTGGCGAGAGAGCTTCGCGGCCGTGGCGCGACTGTGAATGCCGTGGCGCCCGGACCGACCGCCACGGACCTGTTCTTTGAAGGCAAATCGCCGGATCTCATCGCCAGGATCGCTAAGCTCGCACCGCTCGAACGCCTGGGAGAGCCTGACGACATCGCGAAGGTTGTATCGATGATCGCTGGACGCGACGGCGACTGGATCAGCGGCCAGACAATCCTGGTCAATGGGGGCGCCGCCTGACGGCCGCTCTGTTGGAAGTGTCGGAGACCGCAATGTCTAACATCACGCATGCCAAATCTGCTGGTCCGTTGATCATCCGCCATGCTGTCCAGCCGGGCGAAGACGAACAGGTGCTTCGTATCGGCCAGCGCAACGCCGTTCTGGCGCAGTTGTATGGCGAGGATCGCAGAGCCTTCTACGCCGCCATGGCGGCGCAGGTGCCGTTCGCCGACGCGATTTCGGCGGAGCCAGTGAACCTCGATGTGGCTCAGGGATGGTGGCTGAGACCCACCTCGCCCGATCCAGACTCCGCGATTCTGTTCGTTCACGGCGGCGGATACCATCTCGGAAACGCCAAGTCATATCTGGGCTTTGCGAGCCAGCTGGCGGCGCTCACCGGCCGGACTGTCTTCAGCGCCGACTACCCTCTTGCGCCGGAAGCCCGGTTCCCCGCCGCCTTCGACGGCGTTTGGAACGCGCGGGCGTGGCTTATATCGAGGGGGTTCAAGCAATATGCAGCGGTCGGTGATTCCGCCGGAGGCGGGCTTGTACTCGCGATGGCCAATCAGGCCGCGCCCGATGCAAGTCTTTCCTCCATCGTGGTGTTTTCGCCGTGGACCGACCTGTCAAACAGCGGCGCGTCCTTCAGGGACCCGGCTACCCACGACCCGGTCTTCAAGCCGGCCGTTCTGCAAGGATTGGCCGATTCCTACCTGAACGGCGCCAGCCCGCACGACCCCAGGGCTTCGCCTCTATTCGGGGCTCTGCGGGCCATGCCGCCGATTAATGTGCAGGTGGGCGGAGACGAACTGTTACGAGATGATTCCCTTCGTTTTGCGGAGCAGGCGGCCGCGCATGGGGCGGCGGTCCGTCTCGACCTGTTCGAGGGGATGTACCACGTTTTCCAGAGGGATGTCGGCGCCCTGAAGACGGCCTCAACGGCGCTCGGGATCGCCGCTCGATTCATCGACGAACACTGGGCGGGCCGCGAGGTCGCTGAGCGGATCATGCCCGATCTCTCGTAATATCAGCGACATGAAACGACAGGGATCGGATCTCGCGAGATGAAGACGGGTGTTCCGCTCTCAGCCTGTTGATCTGGTCAGAAAAGGAGTTGTCATGTTTGCAGTCACCGGCGCGTCGGGCCAGCTAGGCCGCCTCATTGTCGAGCGGTTGCTCGAAACCGTCTGCGCCGATCAGATCGTCGCCGCCGTTCGAAATCCGGCGAAGGTGGCCGACCTCGCGGAACGGGGCGTCCTTGTGCGTGAGGCGGACTATACCCGCCCAGCAACATTACGTACTGCGCTTCATGGTGTCGACAAATTGTTGCTGATCTCGTCGACCGAGGTCAGCGGGCGCGTCCCGTTGCACGCCGCCGTTGTCGACGCGGCCCGGGCCGCAGGCGTCGGACTGCTGGCCTACACCAGCATGCTCCATGCCGACACGTCGCCGGCCCGACTCGCTGTCGAGCACCGCCAGACGGAGGCGATCATTCGCGCATCCGGGCTTCCGGCGGTGTTCCTGAGGAACGGCTGGTACATTGAGAACCATCTCATGGCGCTGCCGGCGGTGCTCGAGCATGGGGCATTCGTCGGGGCCGCCAAGGACGGCCGGTTCTCGTCGGCGGCGCGGGCCGACTATGCGGCAGCGGCGGCGGTGGTGCTGACCGGACAGGGCTACGCCGGACGCGTTCTCGAACTTGCGGCCGATGAGGCCTTTACCATGGATGATCTGGCCGCCGAGGTTGGGCGGCAATCCGGAAAGACCATCGTCTACAACGATCTCCCTGCAGACGCGTATGAGGCCGTGCTGGCGGGCGCCGGTCTTCCGCAGGACCTAGCCGCCCTCCTTGCCGACGCCGACGTTGCGGCGTCTCACGGCGCCCTGTTTGACGACAGCGGCACGCTTGCTGGGCTGATCGGCCGGCCCACGACGCCCATGACGAGCCTCGTCTCCGCTGCCTTGCGCGCCTGACGAAATCTTCCTGAGGACTGGCGTCGCGATGGCCCGCAAGGACGGCGACGTCAGCTCCAACACGATAGTCGATAAAGCGGAGACGATCCAATTCGGGCAATCCGCGAATGCCATTCGCGGCACGTCAGCAAGCCCGGGGAAGGTTCTTGTGGAGGGTCGGCGGGCGACTTGTCTCGACCATTTCAGATTTCGATTCCTGAAGCGGCGCTGCGAGACCTGCGCACCCGGCTCTCCGCGACGCGCTTTCCGGCTACACGCGACGCTGAAGGCTGGAAGGAGGGGTGAGGCTCGCATTCGCGCGTCGCCTGGCCGACTACTGGCTGCAGAGTTTCGACTGACGCGCCCAGGAGGCACGGCTGAACCGCTTGCCGCATCGGATGGTGACGGTGGACGGCCAGGACATCCACTTCGGTTTCCAGCCGGGCTGTGGACCGTTGCCGCTCCCATTGGTGCTGACTCACGGCTGGCCGGGGTCGTTCCTGGAATTCGAAACCCTGATCCCCCTGCTGACGGATCCGGCCGCGCATGGCGGCGCACCGGAGGATGCTTTCGACGTGGTGGTTCCGTCTCTGCCCGGCTACGGCTTCTCCCCGGCTCCGGCGCGTCTGGGCGTGAGCTCGCGCGAGATCGCGAAGCTGTGGCGGGGGCTGATGGGCCAGCTCGGCTACAGCCGCTTCGGGGCGCAGGGCGGCGATATTGGCGCGGGGGTGTCGGTGTGGTTGGCGCGGCTCTTTCCTAGATTTTTGTCTGTTGGGGGGGGGCTCGACGGCTCAGGGTCCGGAACAAACAGATGAAGTCTTTTTGCTTCTTTTTCTTCAGAAAAAAAAGATAACTTATTACATATCCGGAACAAATAGGACGTGTTTAGGCGCGGGCGGGCGGGTCGCGGATCGGTTCGGGCGGGGTGAGGCCGAGGGCCCGGCAGAGGGGGCGGAGCAGAGCGCCGCAGCGGGCGGGCTCGGCCTCGAGCAGGGATTGCAGGGCAGGGTCGGCGAGCCGGGCCTCGAACTCGGCGATCAGGGAGGCGGCGGCGCCTTCGAGCTCGGCGGCGAGCCAGCCCGGACGATATCGCAACGGGATGCGGCGGTCCTCGGGCTCGACGGGCGACGACGCGTGCGGCGACGCGTGCGGCTGGCGGGGGGCCGGAGGGCGGAGCTTGCCGGCCTCATGGCGGGCGGCGAGCCGGGTGATGCGGTCAATGGCGGTCTCGAGCCACATCCAGGCGACAAAGAGAGGACCGTTGCGGGGGGATTTGCCGCGGGCGCGGACGATATCGGCCACCGCTTCGCGGATCCGGTGGATCACGGCAAGGAGGTCGGCGACGATGCCGGGCGGTTGGTGCGGTTGCACGGGCGGAGGATGGAACAAAGCAGGAACTTTGTCAAGGGAGGGAGGGCTTCTTTTTCTGGGAGAAGAAGAAGCAAATAGACTTTCGTCTGTTTCGGCCGGGGGCGTTGGGGCGGCTTTTCTCATGCGGTTTCGATTGGGGTCGTGTTGGCGAGGGGCTTTGGTTCGCACGCGCTTCGTTGCGGCATCGGGGGTGGGGCGTGGAAGATCATCCCACCCTCCGGTTGCTATCGATGCGGACCTCCGGCGGGCGGAGCCGATTGCGTGGACGGATAGGGCTGGGCGGCGTTAGGGGCAGAGTTCGTCCGGTTGGTGTGGGGCTCCGACATGCCTGATTACGTTCTCTATTATTGGTCCGTGCCCTTTCGCGGTCAGTTCGTGCGCGCGGTCCTTGCCTATGCTGGGAAGAGCTGGACCGAGGGCGGTGATGCCGCGATTGCCAGGTTGATGGCGGGGCCGGTCGAAACCATGCCGGTTCCCTTCATGGGCCCGCCCATGCTGATCGACAAAAAAGCGGATTTCGCGGTCGCCCAGATGCCGGCGATCATTCTCTATCTGGGCGAAACGCTCGATCTCCTGCCGAAAACATCCGCGCAGCGCGCCATGACCATGAAGATCGTGAACGACGCCAACGACGTGATCGACGACATCACGCTGGATGGCGGCCGCGAGATGTGGACCAAAAAGCGCTGGCAGGATTTCGTCCCGAGGCTGACGAAGTGGATGTCCTTCTGGGAGGAGACCGGCCGTCGCCACGGCCTGACCGCGGATTCCGGCTTTCTGCTGGGGGAGAAGGCCGCGGGGATCGCCGACGTCGTGACAGCTACGCTGTGGTCCACCATGGCGGACCGCTTCCCGGCCATCGAGACGATGCTTGAGCAGAGCGCACCCTTGACGGCTGGCCTGACGCGGCGGGTCGCCGCGCTGCCGCCGCTGGCCAAGCTGGCCGCGCAGGCACGGCACGATTATGGGGACACGTATTGCGGGGGGCAGATCGAGGCGTCGTTGCGGAAGAGTTTGAGCGGTAAATCTTAGAGCGTGTTTGAGAACCGGTTCTGGCGGCCGTCTGACGGCGATTTCCTGCGCTCCGGTGCTCACGGGCATCAAGCCCGCTCCGCTCCGGTGCTCGCAAATCACCGCCAGCCGACTCACCATAACCGGTTCTCAAACACGCTCTTAGCCTTCGCGGGGTATCGCGATCGTTGAAATGTCGGTTGGCGGCAAGACCATTGGGGAACTTGATCGCCTGCGGTCGTCCGAGACCGCCGAGTGTGTTGCGGACCGACCCCTCGATCGCTACATGTAACGTATGACGACAAGCAGCAGCGGGACGCGGCGCGTGCAGCGCCGGCGAGATAGACTCCGCGCCGCGGGGCTGCGGCCGGTGCAGATTTGGGTGCCCGACACGCGGGCGCCCGGATTTGCGGAAGAGTGCGTGCGGCAATCGCGCCGTATCCGGGAGAGCGAGCAGCAGGGAGCATCCGGTGAAGCCGAGATTTGGCATGCCGGGTCCGATACGGCCGGCTGGACGGCGTGACCCGTGGCGATCTGGTGACGGTCGCCCTGCCGGGAGACCAGGGCAAGCCTCGCCCTGCCCTCGTGGTGCAAGCCGATCATTTCGGTGATTTCGCGTCAGTGACGGTTCTGCCTGTGACCAGCACGCTCGTCGATGCGCCTCTCCTCAGGATAGTTCTCGAGCCGGACGACCGAAATGGGCTTTCCAAGCGCTCGCTTGTAATAATCGATAGGCCGCAGACACCTTCGGGGAGCCGGATAGGACCCGTCACCGGCTGCCTTGATGACGCAACGATGGTCACGGTCAACCGTGCTCTCGCGGTCTTCCTTGGTCTCGCCTGAGGTTCTCCATAGGGAACATGCGCGCCCGATCTGCGAACCTGCTTTCGACCCAAGCAAGACAAACACACATCGCCCACCGCTTGCGCAAAGCGGACACGGAAGGATGTCGGGTGTGCTTCAGCCCACCAGCCGTGAGAGATGGATGCGCAATGTTGACAGGTATGATGTACTTACAGAACAATGATGGTGGGCTGAAGCCCACCCTACGCTTGCTGCGAACCTGCTTTCGACCCAAGTCGGGCAGCCACGCCTTCGTTGGTAGCCCCTGAAAATTGACACGGAAGCGTAGGGCAGAAAATCGACGCGCCTCCCGCAAGATGTCAGGGACTATAGCGGTTGAATGCGGGAGGGCGCAGTATGAAAGGAATCAAAGTGTTGGATCGAGATGAGATCGTCGAGCATTTGGATGCTGTGCTGCGATTGCCCATGATACAAGAGCGAGCTTACGCAAGAGAGTACGAAGCGCCCGTTCACCCATTCTACGTCAAGAGCGCAAAGAGGTGTCCCATCGTTCTGCATCCAGATGTGGCGGCGGACCTTCGTCGGCAACCAATTGACGGAGTCGACTTGGAGAACGCACCCTATCACAGTTCAAACCTTGCAAAATTCCCTGTAATAATTCCGGGTAAGGAAAAATGCGGCTATGACTTGAAAGTCAGAAATATCGAGAGCCTCGAAGCGCTTTTGGCGCGGATTGGAGCTATTCCGAGTGGCTTGTTTAGCCCGGATACGCTAGCGGAGATAGGTAATGCAGAAATGACACTGAACGGCATATCGGAAACAGAGCGCCGCGCCTTGATACAGGCCCGGCTTGGACAGGGGTGCTTCCGTGATCGCCTTATGTCTTACTGGAGCGGTAAGTGTGCCGTCACTGGTGTTGATATTCCAGAGCTTCTGAGGGCGTCGCACATCAAACCTTGGCGTTTGAGCGACAACTGTGAACGGTTAGACCCCGAAAACGGCCTGCTTTTAACAGCGAATTTGGATGCTGCGTTCGACCGAGGCTTGTTATCCTTCAGCGATTCAGGTGCGATCCTCTTTTCGATGAGATTGGGAGCAGCCGCCCACGACATTCTTGGGATTAAGCCTGGGGCCTGCTTGACCAAGCCTCTTTCAGCCAAACAGAAGTCTTTTCTTGAGTTCCATAGAAAAAGGGTGATTTCTTAGAAAGTTGTGCGTTCTTGTAATATGTCCCTCAAGCCTAGATCAGCACTTCCTCGTGAGACGAAGGGCGTGTAGGCGTTCGACTATTCGGTTAAGCTGGCGCTGGGTTTGCCACGAAAAAAGAGCGTCTGCCTTCTTTTTTTTCCTGGCTAAAAAAAGGCAAAAAGATTTTTCTCTGTTTAGATTCGTAGTGAGGTCTTTGCCGAGACAGAGAAATCACGTTTGCCTTTTAACCAAAATGCCCGTGAGAGGCGGATTGCGGACAGGCGGCTTTAGGCCGCAACTTCTACCGAAGTCGAAACGGCCAAGCTGACGTGGGCGCGGGAAGAACATCGGTGCCCGTTACGTGGCTGCCGTCGTCTGTTCATCCCCGGCTTTTAAGTGACCGGGGTCTGGGGCCTTTCGGCCCCAGCGGGGTGCAGGGGCAGAGCCCCTGCCCGCCGGAGGCGCCTTCGAGCGAAACGGAGTAAGCTGATTCCGGCTTGCGAGAAAGGACAGAGAATGGGCCGGGCAATGAAAGGCGCGTTGCTGTCTTGCATACTTCTGTGGGGCGGCGCGCGGGGGGCGGTGGCGCGGGATTGTCTTGGGGTGGGTTTTCCCGATCGGGTGCAGGTGGATGGCGCGGGGCTTGTGCTGAACGGGCTGGGCGTGCGGCGGGCGACGATCCTTGCGGTTAAGGTGTATGTCGCGGGGCTTTATGTGCGGCGGGTGTCGGGCGATGCGGCGGTGTTGATGGCGGAGGCGGGGCCGTCGCGGTTGGTGCTGCATTTCGTGCGCGATGTTGGGGCTGGGCGGATGCGCGAGGCTTGGTCGGAAGGGTTCGCGCGCAGTGCGGGGGCGGCGGCGATGGGGGATCGCATCGCTACGCTGAATTCGTGGATGACGGATATGAAGGACGGGCAGGAGATTGCGTTTGATTTTCTGGCCGGCGGCGGCGTGCGTGTGACGGTGGCGGGGGCGGTACGGGGGACTGTTCCGGGCGCGGATTTCTCGCGCGCCCTGCTGGGGATCTGGCTTGGGCCGGCGCCGCCGAACCCGGCGCTGAAGGCTGGGCTGCTTGGCGGAGCGTGCGACTAACGAAATGGGGTCTGGGGCCTTTCGGCCCCAGCGGAGGGTCCAGGGAGGCAGAGCCTCCCTGGCCGCCGGAGGCGTGCTTGGGGCCCCCCTCACCCAACCCTCTCCCGGAGGGAGAGGGCTTCTTTTCTTGGCGGGTCAGCCGCCGAGGCCGCCGAGGGCCAGGTATTTGATTTCGAGGTAGTCTTCGATGCCGTATTTGGAGCCTTCCCTGCCCAGGCCCGAGGATTTTACGCCGCCGAAGGGGGCTACTTCGGTTGAGATGATGCCTTCGTTGATGCCGACGATGCCGTATTCGAGGGCTTCGGCGACGCGGAAGACGCGGCCGACGTCGCGGGTGTAGAAATAGGCGGCGAGGCCGAATTCGGTGTCGTTGGCCATTTCGATCGCGTCGGCTTCGGTTTTGAAGCGGAAGATGGGGGCGACGGGGCCGAAGGTTTCGTCGCGGAAGATGTCGGCGGTGCGGGGGACGTTGGTGAGGATGGTGGGTTCGTAGAAATTGCCGCCGAGTTCGTGGCGGCGGCCGCCGAGGGCGATGGTGGCGCCGCGGGCGACGGCGTCGGCGACGTGGGCTTCGACTTTTTCAACCGCGGAGGGGTTGATCAGCGGGCCTTGGGTGGTGCCGTCCTCGAGGCCGTTGCCGACTTTCAGTTTCTGGACCGCATCTTTGAGTTTTGCGGCGAATGTGTCGTGGATGCTGTCCTGCACGAGGAGGCGGTTGGCGCAGACGCAGGTCTGGCCGCTGTTGCGGAATTTGCAGAGCACGGCGCCGCGGACGGCTTCGTCGAGGTCGGCATCCTCGAAGACGATGAAGGGCGCGTTGCCGCCGAGCTCCATGCTGGTTTTCTTGATGGTGGGCGCGCATTGGGCGAGGAGCTTGGCGCCGATCTCGGTGCTGCCGGTGAAGGTGAGCTTGCGGACGCGCGGGTTGGCGGTCATTTCGCCGCCGATTTCGGTGGCGCTGCCGGTGATGATGTTGCAGACGCCGGGGGGGAGGCCGGCGCGTTCGGCGAGGAGGCCTAGCGCAAGCGCCGAGAAGGGGGTTTGCGAGGCGGGGCGGATCACGCCGGTGCAGCCGGCGGCCCAGCCGGGGCCGGCCTTGCGGGTGATCATCGCACTCGGGAAGTTCCAGGGCGTGATGGCGGCGAAGACGCCGATCGGGGATTTTTGTACGAGGATGCGGCGGCCGGGGAGGTGCGGCGGGATCACGTCGCCGTAGATGCGTTTGGCTTCCTCGGCGAAGAATTCGATGAAGCTGGCGGCGTAGGCGATTTCGCCGCGGCTTTCGGCGAGCGGCTTGCCCTGTTCGGCGGTCATGAGGATCGCGAGATCCTCCTGGTTTTCCATCATCAGGTCGAAGAGGCGGCGGAGCGGTTTCTGGCGCTCCTTGGCGGTGAGCGCGCGCCAGGATTTTTGGGCGGCGAAGGCGGCGTCGATGGCGCGGCGGGTTTCGGCGGCGCCCATGGCGGGGACTTCGCCCACGAGCTGGCCGGTGGCGGGGTTGCGGACCGGGAGCGTGCGGCCGCTGTCGGCCTGGACCCATTGGCCGCCGATCAGGCAGGCCTGGCGGAGGAGGGGCGGGTCGCGGAGCGGCAGCGGGGCGGCGGGGTCGAGCATGGGGTGGCCTTTCGGTGCGCGAGCCTGCATGTGTGGCGGGCCGCTGGGTGTTGCCACCCTGCGCGGCCGGGAGCCTTTGGGGGGAGTGCGATGCGTACGCTGGTTTTCGATCTGGACGGGACGCTCGTCGATTCAGCCCCCGACATCGCCGCCGCCGTCAACCGCATGATGGGCAAGCGGGGTTTCCCCGCGTTGCCGACCGAGGCGGTGGCGGCGATGGTGGGGGATGGGGTCAAGCCGCTGATGCAGCGGGCCTTCGCGGCGCACGGGGCGGTGCCCGACGAGGGCGCCGCGGCGGAATATCTCGCCGATTACGAGGCCAATGTGCTGGTGGAAACCCGGCTTTTCCCCGGCATTCCCGAGGTGCTCGACGCGCTGGCCGGTGCCGGCTGGCGGCTTGCGGTCTGCACCAACAAGCCCGAGCGCGCGACCCGTCTGCTTCTGGAGGCGCTGGGCATTGCCGGCCGGTTCGCGGCGATCGGCGGCGGCGACAGTTTCGCGGCGCACAAGCCCGACCCGCGGCACCTGGCGGGGACGATCGAGGCGGCGGGCGGGGACAGGGCGCGCGCGGTGATGGTGGGCGATCACCACAACGATGTGCGCGCCGCCGCGGGCTGCGGGGTGCCGGCGATTTTCGCGGGCTGGGGCTATGGGCGGCCGGGGATGGAGGCGGGCGCGGCTGCGGTTGCGCCGCAGGCTTCGGCGCTGCCGGAAATCGCTGGTGACTTGGTCCGGTAGGCGGACGGTTTCTTTCCGAAGCATCAAGGAAACTGCCTCCGCGTTTGCGTCGGCTTAACCTCGCCGCGGCATCCTGGGCTGACGATGAGCGGCCAAGAAGAAAGTCCGGCGGCAGCGCCCAAGCGGGGCGGCAAGCGGAAGCTGCTGCTTGCGGTGCCCGTGCTGCTGGTGGCGCTGGGCGCCGGGGGCTGGTTCAGCGGGCTGATCCCCCGCCTTCTCGGGAGCAAGCCGAAGGCGCCGGTCGCCAGCGCGGCTTTGCCGCCGAGCTATATCGACATTCCGGAGATCATTACGAACCTCAACGTGCCGGGTCGGCGGCCGAGCTACCTGAAGCTGCATGCCAAGATCGAGCTGGCGGGCGGCGCCGATCCGGCGCCCGTGAATGCGGCGATGCCGCGGCTGCTCGATCTGTTCCAAACCTATTTGCGGGACATGCGGCCCGATGAGTTGCGTGGCTCGGAGGGAAGCTACCGGCTTCGCGAGGCGCTGCTCGACCGCGCGAACGTGGCGGTCGCGCCGGCCTCGATCGAGGATGTGCTGTTCGTCGAGATGGTCATCGAATGAGCGACACGGCGGCGCTCGATGCCGAGTGGGGCGCGGCGATCGGCGAAGCCATCGCCGGGGCGCCGGCCCAGGCGGCACCTCCTCTGCGTCACGCCGAGATCGAATCGCTGCTGCAAGGTCACGGTGCGTCGAGCGGTATGCAGCGCATCATCGGGTCGGGGCTGGTCAGTTACGAACGGCTGCCGATGCTCGAGATCGTGTTTGACCGGCTCGTGCGCATCCTCTCCACCAGCCTGCGCAATTTCACGAGCGACAATGTCGACATCTCGCTCGAGAACATCGTCTCGTTGCGTTTCGGCGACTATCTCAACGCGATTCCGCTGCCGGCGATGCTGGCGGTGTTCAAGGCGGAGGAGTGGGACAATAACGGGCTGATGGTGATCGACAGCGCGATGATCTACTCGATCGTCGATGTGCTGCTGGGTGGGCGTCGCGGGGCAGCGCCGACGCGCCTCGAGAGCCGGCCTTATACCTCGATCGAGCGCTCGCTCGCGGAACGGCTGATCCAGCTGGTGCTCGCGGATTTGTCCGCGGCCTTCGATCCGATCTGTCCGGTGACGTTCCGTTTCGAACGGCTCGAGGTCAATCCCCGCTTCGCGGCGATTTCGCGCCTGTCGAACGCCGCCGTGCTCGGCCGGTTGCGGATCGAGATGGAGGATCGCGGCGGCAACATGGAGCTGTTGCTGCCCTATGCCACGCTGGAGCCGGTGCGCGAATTGCTGCTGCAGCAATTCATGGGCGAGAAATTCGGCCGGGACTCGATCTGGGAGACGCATCTCGCGGATGCGCTCTGGCAGACCGAGGTGACGCTCGATGTCGTGCTCGATGAAGTCACGCTGCCGCTCTCCACGGTGACGGCGCTCGAGCCGGGATCGCGCATCGTTCTGAACACGACGGTCGGCGCGCCGGTTCAGCTGCGCTGCGGCGGGGTGCGGTTGTTCGAGGGGCAGGTCGGGCGGCGGCGCAACCGGGTCGCGGTGCGCATCGACCAGAACCTGCCTCGCCCTGCATCCGAACGGTAGAGGCGGAACGGCGGCGTGACCAACGCGGAAATTCTGCTCGAAACGGTGTTGATGGTGCTGCTGGCGGCGACGCTGTTCCACGCGCTGCGGCTCGAGCGTGCGCTGGGTGTGCTCAAGCGGGACCGTGCCGTGCTCGAACAGCTGGTCGCGGGTTTCAATGAGAGCACGCGCCAGGCAGAGGCCGGCGTCGACCGGCTGCGCATGGCGAGCGAGGGCGCAGGCCGGCAGGTGGCGCGGCAAATCGAGCAGGCCGAGCGATTGAAGGGCGACCTGCATTTCCTGGCCGATCGCGGGGAACGACTTGCGGAGCGGCTCGAGGGTGCGGTGCGCGCCGCGCGCATGTTGCCCGAGCTGACCCTGGCAGGAGGGCCGGCCGCGGCCGAGCGGGTGCCGGCTGCGCCGGTCCCCGATTCCGAGCCGCGGTTGCGCAGCCAGGCGGAGCGCGATCTGCTCCGTGTCCTGCGAGCGGCCCCATGAGCCGGGCGGGGCAACATCGCATCCCGGGCGTGCGGCTGCTCCCGGTTTCGATCGGCGCCATGATCGGTTTGCTGCTGCTGAAATCGATCGGGCTGGTGCAGGCCGCGACTGCCCCGCCGGCGCCTGCCGCGCAGGAGGCCGCCATGCCGCCGGCGCTGCCCCCCGCGCCGAACGTCGCAAAACCGAGCCGGCCGGCAGCCTCCACCGACACCGCGCCGAGCGTCAGCGACGCCGAGCGCAAGCTGCTGCTCGATCTGCGGCAGCGACGCGAAGCGCTCGACGCGCGCGCGGCGGCCCTCGATGCGCGCAGCGCCATGCTGGACGCGACGGAACGGAAGCTCGCAGCGCGCGTGGCCGAGCTCGATCAGTTGCAGAACCGGCTCGAGGGGCTGGAGCAGCAGCGCCGGATGCATGAGAGCGCCAATTGGTCGGGTCTCGTGCGCATCTATGAGGCCATGAAGCCGCGGGACGCGGCGACGATTTTCGACGCGCTCGACATGCAGGTTCTGCTGCCGGTGCTGGACCGTATGCAGGACCGCAAGGCGGCGCCGATACTCGCGGCGATGCAGCCCGATCGGGCGCGGCTGGCGACGCAGATGCTGGCCGAGCTCCGGCTGCGCGAGACCGATCCAAACGCGAAAGGGCCCTAGGCCATGCGGCGCATCGGCTGGATCGCTGTGCTGCTCTGGCTCGTGTGGCCGGGGACGGCGGCGCTCGCCAGGATCGCGCTGCGGGTCGGCATCCACCCTGGGTTCGGGCGGTTGGCGGTGATACCGCCGGGCAAGCTCCCCTATGCACTGACGCGCAACGGCGACGTCCTGCATCTGCGCATGCCGGGTGGCGGCGGTTTCGGTGCGCCGAACCGGCTTCCCACCAATGTGACCGCGATCACGCCCACCGCCGACGAACTGGCGATCGCCTTGGCGCCCGGCGTCTTGGCGCGGGCTTGGCGACAGGGGAACACGCTCCTGCTCGATCTCTACGATCCAGGCTCGGTGCCGGCGGCAGATCGGCTGGCCGCTGAGACGTTGCCGCCTGCTGCGCCTCCCGCGAAGGCCGCTCCGGCCGCCAAACCTTCGAAGCCCTCGGCAACGCCGGCCGCGATGCCGGCTGCGATGCCGGCCGCGCAACCCGCCGCGCAACCCACCTCGCTCGCAACGTCGCTTCCGCCACCTGTGCCCGCCCCCAGGATCGTGCCGTCCAATGAAGCGGCGCTTGATCCCGGACCGGTCGCGACCGGCCTCGCCCCGGCGCCCGTCAGTCCCACCGGCCTGATGGCCACTGCGCTGCCGGACGGCGCGCTTTTCCCCTATCCGGCCGACGCGGGCGCGGCTTCGTTCCGGCGCGGCGATTGGGCGTTGCTGGTATTCGACCAGCCGAAACCGCTCGACCTCTCGGCGCTGCATGACGATCCGCCGTTCGCCGGCGCGCGGCTCACGCTCCTGCCCGATGCGACCGTGCTGGCGCTGCCTCTGCCTGCGGACCGCGCGCTGGCGTTCGAGAGGCGGCGTGAGGGTTGGGCCGTCCACGTGGTGGATTCGAGCCAGGCCGGGCCGGGCGCGCTGCGTCCGCAGGGGGTGGGCGGTGTCGTGACGATCGCGGCGGCGGCACCGGGCAGCGTGGTTGCGGTCGAGGATCCCGAGACCGGCGGCAAGCTGCTGGTCGGCACGCTGCGGCAGGGCGGACCGGGGCTGGCGCTCGGCTACCGGAGCCCGGAATTCGCCCTGTTGCCGAGCTGGCTGGGCGTCGCGGTTGATCCGCGATCGGATCGGCTGGGGCTGCGCGCGGTCAAGGCGGGGTTCCGGCTGGCGGCGGATAGCGGGCCGCCGCTCGCGACGGCGCTTGATAGCGGTGGGATGGCCGCCCTCGAGGAAGCCGGCCATCTCACGCGCGATTTCGATTTCGCGCCGCTTCCCACCGCCGAGTTGCGTGCGCGGCTGCGCGAGCAGGAGGCAGCCGAAGCAGCGGCGCCGGAGCTCGGGCGGTTCGCCGACCGGGTGGCGGTGGCGCAAACGATGTTGTCGCTCGGCCTGGATCGGGAGGCGCTCGCGATGCTGCGGTGGGCGATCGCCGAGGAGCCTGAGTCGGCGGGGGATGGGAATGTCCGTGAGCTGGCCGCCATGGCCGGGTGGCTCGCGGGTGTTGCGGATACGGGGATCCAGGCGCCGGCGCCGCCGTCCAGCGACGAGACCGTCTTATGGCACGCGCTGACCGGAGGGGACGGCAATGCGGCCCAGGCCCAGGCCCAGGCCCAGACTGAGGCTGAGGCGATCGCGCCGCGGTGGCGTTTGCTGCTCGGGTATCCGGCGCCACTGCGGCACCGGTTGCTCGCGGCGGCGGCGGAGCGGCTCGAGTCGGCGAGACGCCTCGAGCCGCTCGCGGCACTCCTGGCGGCGAGCCAGGATCCAGCGCTCGCGCTCGTGCGGGCGCGATCCTTGAGGGACTCCGGCAAGCCCGCTCCCGCACTGGCGGCGTTCGATGGATTGGCCCGTAGCCGCGACCGGTGGATCGCTTCCAACGCCGTGCGGGACGCTGTCGAGCTGCGGCTCGCGTCGCACGCCGTGAATGCCCGCCAAGCGGCCTCGCTGCTCGATCGTCATTTGTATGACTGGCGGGGCGATGAGACCGAACTCGCATCGCGCTTGAGGCTGGCGGCGTTGCGCGCCGAGGCCAGCGATCCGCGCGCGGCCATGGCCGTATTGCAGGAGACGGAAAGGCTCTTTCCTGACCGCAGGGATCGCGTGCGGGAGGCAGAACGGGCGGTCGTTGCCGGACTGATCAAACCGGGAGCCGCCTCGAAGGTCGATCCGATCGACCTGGTGGCCATCGCCGAGCAGAGTGCCGGGCTCCTGACCGAAACCGAGGCCGGCAGCGCGCTTGCCGCCGCGCTCGTGGATCGGCTGCTCGCACTCGATCTGCCGGATCGTGCGGCACCGATCCTGGAACGGATGGTGGCGGGCGCGTCGCCAGGGCCGGCGCGGGCGGCGCTCGGATTGCGGCTCGCGGCGCTGCGGCTCGAACGGGGGGACGCGGCCGGCGCCCGGGCCGCGCTCAGCGACACCGACGTCCCGGGGCTCGATGCGGGTCTGGCCGGGCAGCGCGCCGTCGTGCTGGCGCGGGCGCTCGCGGGCACCGGAGACGTTGCCGGTGCGCTCGCCGCGCTGGCGCCCGTCGACACCGAAGAATCGCTCACGCTGCAAGCCAAATTGCGGAGCGACACGCACGATTGGCGAGGCGCGGAGCAGGCGCTCCGGGCGCTGGCGAAGACGCGGATTCCGCCGGGACGCGCGCCGCTCAACGACGCGCAGGCGGATCTGCTGCTGCAACTCGCCGGGGCAGCGTCCAACGCTCAGGACATGGAAGGGATGCAGGAATTGCGGACGGAACAAGCGGCGAGGCTGCCGCCGGGCCCGAAGGCCGATCTGTTTCGCGTGTTGACCGCATCGCCGGTGCGCGCAACGGCCGATCTGCCGAGGGCAGCGAGCGAGAGCGCCGCGGCGCGCCAGGCGATCGCCGGGCTCGAGCCGCATTGAAGCCTGCGCCGCGCCGGGCTCGCGCAGACGTTGATATTTCTCTTGCGCGGGGGGCCCCCCCACCCTAAATGCGCCCGTCTTGGCCCAAGGGGGCGTTAGCCCAACAGGCCGTCTGCTGGTTTGGGGGTACGTGATGAACGCACTTGCTCAACTGGGGATGGTCTCGGATTTCCCGAGCAGCAACCAGAGTTCCGCCGCTTTCCCGGTGCATGATACCGGCGAGGAAAGGACGGATTATTTCGTCGAACGTGACGGCATGAAGTTTGCCGGAACGCATCTGCTCGTGGACCTTTGGGGTGCCCGGAATCTGGCCGATCCCGCGCATATCGACCGGGCGCTGCGGCACGGTGCGGAGGTGGCCGGGGCGACGATTCTGCACAGCCATTTTCACCATTTCACGCCGAACGGCGGCGTGTCCGGGGTCGTGGTGCTGGCGGAGAGCCATATCTCGATCCACACGTGGCCAGAGCGCGATTTCGCGGCGATCGACATCTTCATGTGCGGCGCCTGCGATCCGCACAGGGCGATCCCCGTGCTGCAGGCGGCGTTCCACCCCGAGCGGGTGTGCGTCGACGAGCAGCGCCGCGGAAAAGTCGGATAGTTGACCAGGGGGGTTTTGCCTCCCTGGATCCCAGACTGGGGCCGGTGAGCCCTGGACCCCACCACGGAAGGGGGTCTGGGGTTTTCGGCCGCAGCGGAGGGGTCCGGACGAGGTGGAGCCTCCCCTGGTGTTCGCACATGGACACAGATTGGCTGAACGAAACGCTCTACCCGGATTGGGGCCAGCGTTTCCGCATCCTCCGCGAACTCGCGCGCGTCCGCAGCGACTTCCAGGATATCGTGATCTTCGAAAGCGCGACCCATGGCCGGGTCATGGTGCTGGATGGCTGCATCCAGATCACCGAGGCCGATGAGTTCGTCTACCAGGAAATGATCGCGCACGTGCCGCTGCTTGCGCACGGCGATGCGCGGCGCGTGCTGATCATCGGCGCCGGCGACGGGGGCGTGCTGCGGCGGGTGCTGCAGCATCGCCAGGTCGAGCGCGCGGTGATGGTGGAAATCGATGGCGAGGTGATCCGTCTCGCGAAACAATTCATGCCGGGGATCGCGGCGGGGGCTTGGGACGATCCGCGCGCCCAGGTGATCGTGGGCGACGGTATCGATTTCGTGGCGCGCGCCGAGAGCGGCAGTTTCGACGCGATCATCGTCGACAGCACCGATCCGATCGGCGTCGGCGAGGTGCTGTTCACCGATGCCTTCTATCGCGATTGCGCGCGTATCCTCTCGCCGCGCGGCCTGGTCGTGAACCAGTGCGGCGTGCCCTTCATGCAAGCGGACGAGCTGCGGGAGACGTCGCTGCGGCGGCGGCAATTCTTCCCGCGCGTCTCGGCCTACGTGGCGGCGGTCCCGACCTATGTGGGCGGGTTCATGACGCTCGGATTTGCCGCGAAGGATGCGGCGATCGGAAGCGAGAGCGTCGCGCTGATCACCGAACGGGCGCGGAAGGCCGGTGTGCTGGGCACGACGTCCTATTGGACGCCGGAAGTCCATGTCGCGAGTTTTGCGCTGCCGCCTTATATCTCGCGGTTGTTGCCGGGCTGATTTTTGCCTCCGGCGCGGGCGTCCGCAGAGCGTCGCTCAGCCTGCGCGGCGGCGCACCCGATGGCGAGCCCGCTGCCGCTGAAAGGCCCCAGGGAGAGCCCGGGCCGCCGGAGGCACGCTTCAGCCCGAATGCGCTCCGGATGATGGGATTTCAGGGGCGAAGCAGGCACATGCTTCTGCCGGATCGGCATATTCATCGCCAAGGATCGCTGGATAGCCTGACGGCAAATGCTGGCTCGCGCGGCTTTTCCGCTTTGTTGGGCAAGGGATGCAAAACGCGCCAGAAGCCGTGCTGGTCGGATGTGGGCGGCGCTGGGCGGCGCGGTCGTCATCGGGAGCGGGGTGGCTTTCGCACAGACGCCGGGGCCTTCGCCGCCGCCTGAAATCAATAGCGGCGTTTCGTTCGAAGTCACGCCCTATCTCTGGTTGCCGACCATCAACAGTTTGTTGCGGTATCCGGTGCTCGGCGGGGGCGCCGCGACCAGCGCCGTGTCGGCGGCGCCCGGCGATTATCTTCCCCATTTGAATTTTGCGCTGCAAGGCGCCGCTGCCGTCCGGATCGACCGGTTTGTCGGGTTCACTGATCTGGTCTATCTGAATTTGGCCGACTCCCGCGGACAGATCCAATCTTTGGATCAGCTCGGCGCTTACGATACACAAGTGCAACGCAGCCTTGCCACGCATGTCGGCGTGAGCCTGGAGTCGGTGATTTGGACTTTGGCAGGCGGCTACAATGTCATCGATAGAAACTGGATGACGGCGGATCTGTTCGCTGGCGTGCGTCTGCTGTCGGTCAATAGCACCACCGATTTCAGCCTGTCGGCAGTCATCGGCCGACCCGATCGCACGATCGCGCTCAGGCGCACCGGTTCGTTCACCGTTTCGCCAAACATCTGGAACGGCATCGCCGGCCTTTCGGGCCGCCTCTATCTGACCGAGGCCGGAAGGCCGCTCCCGGGGCGGTTGTTTCTGCCATTCTATTTCGACGCCGGCGCAGGTGGATCGGCTTTCACCTGGCAAGGCTTCGGGGGGCTCGGCTACGGCGGGAAAGCATGGAGCGTTTCTGCCGGATATCGCTTTCTATCATTTCAGGATTCCGGGAACTCCTTCATTCCTCGTATGAATCTTGGCGGCGCGATGATCGCCGCGAGCTTTGAATTCTAGGCAGATCCTGATCCGTCGGATCAAAAACGATCAGCTCTCGCGAGAGGCGAAGCCGCTACCCACCGGAGGCACTGGACGGGGTTGCCGGATTCGCATTGCCGGCAGGATGGTTTTTCCCTGATTCTACAAGCCACGACGTGTCCTGGAGGCACCGATGCGGCATTCCCTGAAAGCCGGCCTGACATGGCCGGCTCTTTTTGCGATTTGCCTGTTCGGCTTGATAGCGAATCCAAAGCAGGTGTGTGCGCAGCCGGCGCCGGCGCCGCCCGGTTCTCCGGCGGCGACCACAACCATCGATGGACGGATCCTGCCTCCGCCGGATCCAATCTTCAAAGGCCGCATCGAGGAAAATGCCGCGGAATCGGAGCCTTATTGGCCGGCACGGATCGTTCCCCCCAAGGGCGCTCCGAACATTCTCCTGATTCTCACGGATGATGTCGGCTTTGGCGCGCCGAGCACGTTCGGCGGCGTGATTCCCACGACGACGCTCGACCGTATCGCCCATGACGGGCTGCGATATACGAATTTTCACACGACCGCGCTCTGCTCGCCGACCCGGGCCGCGCTGATCACGGGGCGCAACCACCATTCGGTCGGTTTCGGTGTGGTTTCCGAGCAGTCGACTGGATTTCCCGGTTACAACAGCATCATTCCTCGTGACACCGCGACGATCGGGCGCATCTTGCGCGAGAATGGCTATCGCACGGCGTGGTTCGGCAAGGACCACAACACGCCCACATACATGGCGAGCCAGGCGGGTCCTTTCGAGCAATGGCCGGCCGGCATGGGGTTCGATTATTTCTACGGGTTCATCGGCGGTGACACGAGTCAGTGGCAGCCCAATCTGTTCCGCAATACCACGCCGATTTATCCCTATATCGGCCACCCTGGATGGAACCCGACGACTGCCATGGCGGACGATGCGATCCGCTGGCTGCGCCAACTCGACGATATCGATCCCTCCGTGCCTTTCTTCATCTTCTATGCGCCCGGGGGAACGCATGCGCCCTATGACCCGACTCCTGAATGGATACGACGGATCAGCGCGATGCATCTGTTCGACCAGGGCTGGGACAAGCTGCGCGACACCATATTCGCGAACCAGAAGCGGCTCGGCGTCATTCCGGCCGATGCGAAACTCACACCCTGGCCCGACAAGCTTTTGAAACACTGGTCGGATCTGAGTGATACGGAGCGCAAGCTCTTCATCCGCCAGGCGGATGTGTATGCGGCCTATCTCGCCTACACCGATCACGAGATCGGACGGGTCGTGCAGGCCCTCCAGGATATGGGCAAGCTCGACAATACGCTGATCATCTATATCAGCGGCGATAATGGCGCCTCCGCCGAGGGCACGCCGGTCGGCACGCCGAGCGAGATGCTCGCCTTGAATGGCATAACACTGTCTCCTGAAGAGCAGATCAAGAATTTCTATGATGTCTGGGGAACGGAGTTTACCTACGCCCACATGGCAGTGCCCTGGGCGTGGGCGTTCGACACGCCGTTCAAATGGACGAAGCAGATTGCCTCCTTCTTCGGCGGAACGCGCAACGGCATGGTGATTTCATGGCCGCAGCGCATCACCGACAGGGGAGGGATCCGCCCGCAGTTCCATCATGTGACCGATATCGTGCCGACGCTGCTGGAGGCGACGGGCATTCGCGCGCCGGAACGGGTGGATGGGATCGATCAGAAACCGATCGAGGGCGTCAGCCTGGCCTATACGTTCGACCGCGCACGTGCCGGAGCACCGTCGCCGCATCACTCACAATATTTCGAAATGTTTGGCGTTCAGGGCTTCTATGACGATGGCTGGATGCTGAGCGCCGTGCCGAAACGGCCGCCCTGGGAGGTCTATGGTCCCGTGATGACCGATCCGGCGAACGGCTTCCGTTTCGAGCTTTACGACGTGCAGCACGATTGGTCGCAATATACCGACCTCGCAGGAAGTCATCCGGACAAGGTGCGTGACATGCGCGAACGCATGTTCGATGCTTTCAGGCGCTACCAGGTGTTCCCGCTCGATACCAGCGTCGCGACCCGGGTGGCAGCGCCGCGCCCGAACCTCACCGCGGGCCGGCACATCTTCACCTACTCGGGTGACAAGATTGTCGGCATACCGAACAGCGCGGCGCCCAATCTGCTGAACACGTCTTACAGCATCAAGGCCGATATCGTCGTGCCGAGCGGCGGCGCGCACGGCAACATCGTTGCTGATGGCGGACGGTTCGGCGGGTGGGGGCTTTATATGGTGGGCGGTAAGCCCGTGTTCACGTGGAACCTGCTCGATCTCAAGCGCGTGCGCTGGGAGGGGCCCGACGCGCTGGCGCCGGGCCGCCATACGCTCGAATATGATTTCACTTATGACGGGCTCGGTTTTGCCACGCTCGCCTTCAACTCGGTGAGCGGGCTCGGCCGCGGGGGCACGGGCGTCTTCAAGGTGGATGGGCAAGTCGTTTCGAAGCAGACGATGGATCGGACGATACCCATCGTGCTGCCGATCGACGAGACGTTCGACATCGCCGCCAAGACCGGCACGCCGATCGACGACGGCGATTACAAGCTGCCTTTCGATTTCAACGGGAAGATCGACTCGATCACGATCTCGGTCGAGCCGCCGCAATTGACAGAGGCGGATCGTCGGCGGCTGCAGGATGGTGAGCAGGCCGCCGAGGACGCGAAGTAAGTTCCGATACCATCATGGAAGGGGGCCGCCGCGCGCTGGTGTTTCTGGGCGCGGCGGCGCTGCTGGGGATCCTGGCCGCCTTCGCCGGGGTCGTGCTCCGCGGCGGTTCCGCGGCCGGGCTCCACTTCGTCGGGAGTGAAGCTTGCGTGCGCTGCCACGCCCTGGAGGCCAACGCGTGGCGGCGCTCGCACCACGCGCAGGCCATGCAGCCGGCGAGCCCGGATAGCGTGCTCGGGGATTTCTCCGGGGTGTCGTTCGCTGATGGGAACGGCGCGACACGATTCCTTCACGTGGGCACGCGTTTCATCGCGCGGACATCCGGCCCGGACGGCGCGGTGCGGGACGAGACGGTGACCCACACGATCGGGGTCTATCCGCTTCAGCAATATCTGGTCGCGGCCCCCGGCGGCCGGTTGCAGGCTTTGACGATCGCGTGGGATGCCAGACCACGGATGCAGGGCGGGCAGCGCTGGTTCTCGCTCTATCCCGGGCAGATCATCTCCGGCGGCGATCCGCTGCATTGGCGATCGGCCAATTTCACCTGGAACACGATGTGCGCGGATTGCCACGTGACCGGCTTCGCCAGAAACTTCGATCCGGCGGAGCGGAGTTTCGCTAGTCATTGGGCGGAGGTCGATGTCGGGTGCGAGGGGTGTCATGGGCCGGGCTCGAGCCATCTCGCCTGGGCGGCAAAGCCGATGCGCGCGGCCGATCCTGCGCGCGGATTTGTCTCGGGCGGGACACCAGGGATCGATGTGTGCGGACTCTGTCATGCACGGCGGCGGGTGATCGCGAGCCAATTCACCTATGGGCGGCCGCTGCTCGACAACGTGGCGCCGGATCTGCTCGACGAAGGCGAATATTACGCGGACGGGCGGGTGGAGCAGGAGGATTTCGAATATGGCTCGTTCCTGCAGAGCCGGATGGCGCGCGCGGGCGTCACCTGTTCGGATTGCCACGATCCGCATACCGCGCGGCTGCGGGCGGAAGGCAACGCGCTTTGCGCGCGCTGCCACGAGCCCGCCCGGTATGATACGGTAACGCACCATCATCATGTGGCAGGCGGCGCGGGGGCGGCCTGCGCCGCCTGCCACATGCCGTCGCGCACCTACATGGTGATCCATGTGCGCCACGATCACGCGATCCGCGTGCCGCGGCCGGATCGAGCGCTCGGTCCCGATCCCTGCACCACGTGCCATGCGGGCCGGTCGCGCGCTTGGGCGTCGGCGGCGATCGCGGGCTGGACCGGACGGCGCGCGGCGCACAGCGATGGGGCGGCGACGATCGCGGCGGGGCGGGAAGGGCGTGCTGGCGCGTCCGAGGCGCTGGCGGCGCTCGCGCGGGATGCGGGAGCGGCCTCGATCGTGCGGGCGACGGCGCTCGGGTTGCTGAGCCAGCAGAGTGCGGGCTGGACGCCTTCGGTCGCGGGCGCAGTGCGGCAAGGGGCCGGGGCGAGCGATCCGTTGGTGCGGATGGCGGCGGCGGATGCGGCGGGGGCCGATCCGGAGGCGGCGGCAGGTGTGCTGGTTCCATTGTTGCGCGATCCGGTGCGGGCCGTGCGGATCGCGGCGGCGCGGGGGCTCGCGCCGTTGGCGGGGGGCGGGTTGCCGGTGGCGGCACGCGCCGATTTCGCGGCGGCGGCGGCCGAACTGATGGCGAGCGATCTGGCGGAGGCGGACCGGCCCGAGGGCGAGGTGGCGGCGGGGGCGCTCGCGGCGGCGATGGGCGACCTGCAGCGCGCAAGTCGGGCCTATGATCTTGCGCTGGCGCTGTCGCCCGGTTTCGCGCCGGCGCTGATCAACCGGGCGGATTTGTTGCGGATAGAGGGGCGGGATGCCGAGGCGCGCGACATTCTGGAAGCGCTGATTGCGCGGAAGCCGGGCGACGCGGAGGCGCAGCATGCGCTCGGTTTGTTGCTGATCCGTCAAGGATCGCTCGCGCTCGCGTTGCCGCATTTGCGGGCGGCAGCAGCGAGCGCGCCGCGGAACGTGCATTACGCGTATGTATTGGATCTGGCGCTGCAGGCTGCGGATACGGGGGCAAGGTGATGGGATCCGGGGGCCACCGGATGTTTTCGGCGCAGGCCCCGGACCCCGGCAACGCTTATTTCGGCTGCGGCACCCGCCGGCCGCCTTGCAGCGCGAACATCCAGTGCGGATATTCGACCGGAAGCGCGCTGACCCGTTCGAGATCGGCCATGTCGGCGTCGGTCAGAGTCAGTTGCGAGGCCGCGATGTTATCCGCGAGCTGATCGGGGCGTTTGGCGCCGATGATGACGCTGGTGACCGCGCGCTGGGCGAGAAGCCAGGCGATTGCCACTTGCGCGACCGAAACCTGGTGACGTTCGGCGATCGGGCGCATCGCGTCGATGACGGCCCAGGCGCGGTCCAGGTTCACGGGCGGGAAGTCGAAGCTGGTGCGGCGATCGCCTTCGGTGCCTTTGGCGTCGCGGGAGAATTTGCCGCTCAACAGGCCGCCGGCGAGCGGGGACCAGACGAGCAGGCCCAACCCCTCTTCCTGCAGGCAGGGGATGATTTCGCGTTCGAGGTCGCGGCCGGCGATCGTGTAGTAGGCTTGCAGCGTGGCGGGGCGCGTGAGGTTCAGCCGGTCGGCGATGCCGAGCGCCTTGGCGATGTGCCAGGCGGCCCAGTTGGAAACGCCGATGTAACGGACCAGCCCCTGCCGGACGAGGTCGTCGAGCGCGCGCAGCGTTTCCTCGACCGGGGTGATCGGGTCGCGGGCGTGGATCTGGTAGAGGTCGATATGGTCGAGCTCCAGGCGTTTGAGGCTCGCCTTGACGCCGTCCATGATGCGGGCGCGGGAGGCGCCGCGGTCGTTGGGGCCGTCGCCCATCTGGCCATAGACCTTGGTGGCCAGCACGATTTCCTCGCGGCGGAGTTTCAGGTTGCGGATGGCGCGGCCGGTGATCGTCTCGGCGAGTCCTTCGGCGTAGACGTCGGCAGTGTCGATGAAGTTGATGCCGGCGTCGTGGGCCTGGGCGATCAGGGTTTCGGCTTCTTGTTGCTGGAGCGAGCCGATGGCGCGCCACATGCCTTGGCCGCCGCCGAAGGTCATGGTGCCGAGGCAGAGTTCGGAGACGTAGAGGCCGGTGCGGCCGAGCTGACGGTATTTCATCGGTTTCCTTTGCTTGCCCCCGGCCGGCAGGAAGAACGCTGGCCTTTCCGCACCCACCGGCTGGGGCCGCAAAGCCCCCGACCCCATCCGGTTGAGGGCAGGGGTGTTTCGGCGCCAACGGCCCGCGCGGGGGCGCGCTTAGAAGACGAAACCCGGCTTCGGCTGGAGGCCCGGCAGGAGCGATGCCTGCGCGTCGAACGCCGGTCTTGCCCGCAGGGTGCCGACGCTGTGCTCCGCGATCACGGCGAATCGTCCGCCGCGCTCCGGCGCGAGCACCGTGACGAGGCGGCCGTCGGGCGCGACCTGGGCGCCGATCGCGGAGGGGATTTCCCGCACGGCGCCTTCGATGACGACGAGGTCGTAGGGGGCGCGGGCTTTCCAGCCCTCGGCGAGCGGGCCTTGGACGAAGCTCACCGGCACTTCGGCGCCGATCGAGGCCTCGCGGGCCATCGCGGCGAGCGCGGGCTCTTCCTCGAGCGCGGTGACGTTGACGCCGCATTCGGCGAGCACGGTGGCGCCGTAGCCGGTGCCGGCCGCGACCACGAGGGCGCTTTCGCCGGCGCGGGGGGCGGCGAGCTGGAGGAGCCGGGCCAGCACGAGCGGGCTCAGGAGACAGCGCCCGCCCGGAAGCGGCACCTCGCCGTCGACATAGGCGGCCCAGGCCTTGTCGGGCGGCACGAAGCGCTCGCGGGGCAGGCGGCGCATGGCGGTGAGGATACGGCTGTCGGTGACGCGGCTGGGCCGGAGCTGGCCATCGACCATGAAATCGCGCGCGCGGACATAGTCCAGCTCGGGGGCGGTCCGCGGCGGTGAGGCATTATCCATGGCGTGCGCCGGGCTCTTACGGGCCAGGGCCTGGGGAGGCAAGGCGGCTGGACCACTCCCGAGCGCTTCCCTATAGGAGTGTGTCCTCGCTTGAGGTCCGGTGGCAGAGTGGTGATGCAGAGGACTGCAAATCCTTGTATGCCGGTTCGATTCCGGCCCGGACCTTTCGAGTGCAAGGGTAGGACCGCTTCCATCTCTGTCTGAAGGGTTCTCTCCGCGTCCAGGCCCCGGGCCGGCGCCTGTTTCGTTCTCGGCATGACCCGTTCCGGATGACCCTGCCTGCGGGTTGTCGGGCAGCGATGTTTTTCGCGCCAGGGACCGAACGGGGCGAGCGCGGTTGCGCGGGCATCGTTTCGGGGGGAAAGTCCCTAGCGGGGTCAGGGGACTTTGGCATGGCCGAAGGATTGCTCGGCGGATGGATGGGGGGCGAGGAGGAGGAGACCGAACGCGAGGCCGCGGCGGAGGCGATCGCGGGTGCCGAGGCCTATGCGACGACGCTCGCGGCGGAGCAGGCCAAGCACGATCCGGGGGTGGCCCGCGCCGCGCAAGCGTTTCTGGAAGAACAGACGCGGCTGTTGGCGGTCCAGCGCCAGGATATTCTGGAACAGAGCGCCTTGCGCATGTCGCAGCTCCGGATGCGCCATGCCGGGCAGCGCCTCCGCCTGGCGATGCAGTTCGTCACCGCCGCGATCTTCGCGGCCGTGGGTTTCGTCGTGATCGTCATGGTGCGCGACGCCGTCACGTCGCGATCGGTCGTCGTGAATGCCTTCAAGGCGCCGTCGGCGCTCGCGGGGCGCGGGGTGACGGGCGATGTGGTCGCCGCGGGCGTCCTCGACACGTTGCGCAAGCTGCAGGATGCGACGCGCAGCGCGGATAAGGGGCTGGAAGCGCGCGGCGCGTGGGATTCGGACGTGCGGATCGAGGTGCCGGAAACGGGTGTCTCGATCGGCGAGATCAACCGTTTGTTGCATGAGCGGTTCGGGCACGATCTGCATATCGATGGCGATCTGATGCAGACCGAACAGGGTGGGCTGGCGCTCACGGTGCGCGGCCAGGACGTGCCGGCGTCGACTTTCACGGGTGGCCCCGGCGATCTCGGCAAGCTCACGACCCGGGCGGCGGAATACGTCTATGGCCGGTCGCAACCGGTGCGGTACGGCAAGTATCTCGTCGATAACGGCCGCGACGCGGATGCGCTGGTTTTTTTTCCGGGTGCGTTTGCCCGTGCGGAGTCGGACGATGTGCGCTCGGCGCTCGCGCGCGAATGGGGCGATGCGTTCCTCGATCTGAACCGGGCGGCGGAAGCGGCGGGAAAGTTCCGCTTGGCGATGCAATTGGGGCCGCAGCCGAACTGGGTCGCCTGGGCCGATCTGATCGCCGCGGTCGCGCTCGCGGAGGGGGAGGAGGCCGGATGGCGTGAATCCCGCGCGATGCTGCAGGCGGCGGATGCCGCACCCGCGGACAAGCAGCCGGAGCTTCGACTGCTGACCAATCCCGCCACGCTCACCTACGATCTTCCGCTGCTGACCAAGGTTTTGCTGGCCGACGCGTCGTTCAACGGTGGCGCCGGAACCATTACATATTCGGATCAGCCGGCGATCGCGGACGTCTATGGTTTGCGGCACGATCCGGCGAATGCGGATCTGCATATGGCGGCGAGCGATCCGCATGATCCGCTGACCAAGGCGGAGGCGCAGCTTCTCAAGGCGTATGCGGCGCTGGACCGGGGAAATCCGGCGGCGGCGATTGCGCCGATGGAAGGTTTCTGGGCGGCGTGGCGCGCCAATCCGTCGATGCCGGCGACCTATCCCGATTCGCCCTGCATTCTCGGGCTCGCCTACGGCATGGGCGGACGTCTGGCCGACGCGGAGGCTTTGTTCCGGCAGATGGGCGCCTTGTCCCGCTGCTATGCGTATCACGGCGACGTGCTGGTTCATGCCGGGGATTTCGCCGGTGCTTCCAGCGTCTGGGCCGAAGGGATACGGCTCGCGCCCGATCTGCCGCTGGTCTATCTGCACCGCGGCATGTTCGAGGCGGATCGCGGTGATTTCAAAGCCGCCGAAGCCGATCTGTCGACGGCGGCCGCGCGGGCGCCGCATTTTGCCGATCCGTGGAAGGCCTGGGGCGATCTGCTCGCGCGCGAGGGCCATTGGTCTGAAGCGATGGTCAAATATGACGAGGCGCTGAAATACGCGCCGGCCTGGGCCGAGTTGCGCGACGCGCGCAGCGTCGCTGCGAAGAACCAGCGCCAATAAGCGCTGCGAGACTGGGGGCTTGGGCCTTTCGGTCCCAGCGGGTCCCGGGCAGAGCCCGGGCTGCCGGGGCATCCCTCGAACGGCGACCGCGTGGGTTACCGCCAATCCCGCCGGATTTCCCGCGCCGCGTTGAAGCCGGGCAAGCCACTGACGCCGCCACCCGGATGAGCGCCCGAGCCGCAAAGATACAGGCCGCGCACGGGTGAACGGTAGCTGGCGTGGCCGAGCACAGGCCGCGCCGCCCACAGTTGGTCGAGCGACATGCGTCCGTGAAAGATATCGCCGCCGATCAGTCCAAACTTGGCCTCGAGATCGGCCGGCGAGAAGGCGACGCGCCCGAGCACGCTGCGGCGGAAATTGGGGGCGTGGCGGGTGACGGTCTCGATCATCAGATCGGCTATCTGTTCGCGTCGCGCATCGGTCCAGCCGCCAGGGAGTTCGGGGTGCACGTGCTGGCAGAACAGACTGGCCACGTGCTGGCCCTTCGGTGCCAGCGTGTCGTCGATGGTGCTCGGGATCAGCATCTCGATGATCGGTGCGCTCGACCAGCCCTGGTGTCGCGCATCCTGGTAGGCACGGTCCATATAGTCGAGCGTGGGGCCGATCACGATGCCGCTGCCGTGGTGCTCGGCCAGCGAGGTGCCTGGCAGACAGGTGAAATCCGGCAGTTCCGAGAGCGCCACGTTCATGCGGAAGGTGGCGGAACCGCAGCGGTAGGCCGCGATGCGGCTGCGGAAATCCGCGTCGATATCGGCGGGATCGACCAATCGCTCGAAGAGCAATTTGGGGCCGACATTGGCGGCGACGATATCGGCCTCGATTTCGCGGCCGCCCGCCAGACGCACGCCGGCGGCGTGCCCGCCCGCGGTCAGCACGCGCTCGACGGTGGCCCCGAGCAGGATTTCAGCGCCGACCGCGCGGCACGCAGCCGCCATGGACTGCGTGATCGCACCCATGCCGCCCACCGCATGTCCCCAACTTCCGGGCTTGCCGTTGACGCCGCCGAACGTGTGATGCAGCAGCACATACGCACTGCCGGGCGAGTCCGGGCTGGCGAAATTGCCGACGACCGAGTCGAAACCGAACAACGCCTTGATTGGATCGCTTTCGAACCAGGAATCCAGCATCTCGCGCGCGCTCTTGGTGAAGAGGGCGAGCGTGTCGCGCTGGGTTTCGATATCGAGCCGCCGCAGTGCATTGCCTTGCAGAAGCGCACGGCCGAAACCGGCAAGCCCATCGGGCTGGTTCGGCGGCGTGCGCCGCGCGAGATCACGCAACACCGCGCCGACGCGCTCCAGCATCGCGTAATAGGCGGGCAACGCCTCGGCATCGCGCCGGCTGAAGCGGGCGATTTCCTGCTGGCTGCGCTCGAGCCCTCCACCGAGCTTGAGATACCGACCGTCTTCGGTGGGCAGGAAGTTCGCGAGCGGCCGGTCGAGGATACGCAGTCCGTGATCATGCAGTTTCATATCCGCAATCACCACCGGGTCGAGCAGGCTGACTGTGTAGCTGGCCGCCGAATTGCGAAAACCCGGATGGAACGTCTCGGTGACGGCGGCGCCGCCGACGATTTCGCGCCGCTCGCAGACCGTGACCGGGATCCCGGCGCGCGCCAGGTAGAAGGCGCAGACCAGCCCGTTATGGCCGCCGCCGATCACGACGGCGCGGCGAGCGCGGCGGCGGATCACGCGCATGCCGACCAGCCAGGTGCGGGCGCGCGCAGCGCGACGGCTTCGGGGATGGCCTCGCGCAGCCGATCGGCGAAGGCGCGCAGGCTGACTTCGCCCGTGCCGAGAGGCCCGACCGCATACGAGCTCGAGCCCATGCCCTGCTGCACGCGCTCGATCAGCGCGCGATCCTCCTGACTGACGCGGCGATTGATGCGCCAGTTGAGATAGCGGCAGATGCGCATTTCGCGGCGCTCATCGGGCAGAGCATAGGCGATCTCGCGGATCAGGGTGCGCGTCGGCGAGATCGGGATCCAGTGCATGAAATCGACCTGGTCCGGATAGAGATCGAACGCCATATTGGGCCAGAGCTTGAAATAGCACCAAAGCCGGCCGCGCTCCGGAGATAGATGTTCCACCGGCGGAAGGAGGTGCTGGTAGGCGCGCTCGGAGGGGTTGTTGGAGGCCTGCGCCACCAGGGCGCCCCACATCTTGTCGACATAGCCCTGGTTTTCGACGCCGTAGCCCTCGCCGAACAGCCGGGTCAGACCGGGATGAGCGACGCGGATATGAAGCGCATCGGAATAATTGTCGCCGACATTTTTCCAGTTCACCGCGCGCTCGCGGAGCGTGAGCCGCCCGAGCGGTTGCATGGCCTCGGTGCGATAGAGGGCGAACTCCGCGTCGTAGGGCGCCATCATCTCGGCGACGCTGGGTCCGCTCCCTTCGATGCGCACGAAGATGAAGCCGCGATAGATTTCTATCGCCGCCGGAACGAGCCCGTGTGCTTGCAGGTCCAGCCGCGGAAAGGCTTCCCGCTGCGGCACCCCGACGAGGCGCCCGTCCAGCGCGTAGGTCCAGCCATGGTAGGGGCAGGTGATCCGGTTCCGACACTGGCCCGCGGAGCCGTCCAGCAGACGCGCGGCGCGGTGGCGGCAAACATTGTGAAAAGCCCTGAGCTCGCCTGTCCCGTCCCGCAGCACGACGAGGCTTTCGCCCAGGAAGTCGAGCGTCCGGTAGTCACCCGGCGCGGGTAGTTCGGAGACGTGGCAGGCGATTTGCCAAGCCTTCCGGAAGATCCGATCACGTTCGGCGGCGAAGAATTCCGGATCGGCATAGATCCAGGCCGGCAGGCTGGTCTCTTGGCTCGCCGCGTTCGGTATGGCCCGTCCGTCCTGCATGCGCCCGGCGTAAAGCCGCGCCATGTGGGGCACAAGGCGCCCCTTTCATCAGGGCGGCCGAGAGCGATCCCACCGGCCGCCAGCGCGCGATTCCGCCCGCAAGATTCGGCATAGGAGCGGGGTCTGGGGCCTTCTGGCCCCAGCGGGTCCCCGGCCGAGCCCGGGCCGCCGGAGGCACGCCCCGACCAAGACGCGCTCGGCTTAGAAGAGAACGTCCGCAGATGGGGTCGCGAACTCTGGCGGCGGAGCGGGCGCTGCCGGGCCCGCCGGCGCCCGGCCCAAACCGGCAGAAGCGAGCTGGGCCCGAAGCTGGGCCACGACGCCGCCGGTTTCCTCGAGGTGGCCCAGCAGGCGGCCGGTCGAATCGGCCTGGATCGCGGCCGCATGGGCCAGCGCGTAGCCAAATTCGTGTTGCGCGCGGGTGGTCGCCTCGAGTTCGCTCGCGCGCCGCGCGATTGTGCTGGCGCCTTCCCGGAGCCGGGCCAGGCCCGCCAGCATGGCATCGAGGATCAGACCCTCCGCTGCGCCGGGGGCCGCCTGTCGCGCCCGCTCGATTTCCTCGAGCATAGTGGTGACGGTCGTGGCCGCGTCGGTGACGGAGCGGCCGAGACCCACAGCGAGCTGCGCCAGGCGAGCCGCCGTGGTGGCCGCCCGCTCCGCCTGCGCATTCATGCTTTCGATGGATTCCGCCAGGCTCTCGGCGTCCCGTTCGAGCTGGCGGAGGCCCGAGGAAGCCGCCTCGACATCCGCAGCCAACAAGCCGGTCGGCGGGGGATCGGGTGGTTGATCGGGGGAGCGATCGGGCTCGGCCCCTTGGGCTACGGCCGGATCGGCCGGAAGAGAAGGAAGAGAGGGAAGAGCCGGGCGGAAATCTGCCAAGGCTCGATGATAGGTCTGTGCGGCAACCGCCTCGCGGTCGAGCCGGGTACGGTCTCGCAAGCGGAGCCCCAGCAGCGCACAGCAGAGGAGGGTGATGCAGCCGACGACGAAGACACCGTGGACGCCGGAGCCCTGCACGGCGACCGCGCCGCCAAGCGCCACGCCCGTGACCGCCATCAAACTCGTAAGCCCAAAACCGCGTTCGACCGGATCGTCAAAGCCTTGCAGAATGCTCATGGCTCAGGCTCCTGCCTGGACGAGATCGCCGGGCTCAGGGGGAGCATCCTGCACGTGAAGGGTTTATGGCTGCTTAACCGGATCACACTCGGCTTCGTGCTCGCCGCGGCGCTGTCCGTCCCGCCGGCCCGCGCCGGCGATACCGGCAGCTTTTCGGCGCAGTACGAAGGTTTCTCCCACGGCCTGCTCGTGCTGCGGCTTGCCGGCCAACTCACGCTGACGCCCGCCACCTATGTCGGCGCGCTGCAATACCACCTGGCGGGGATGATCGGCTGGATGATCCGCAACGAGGATCAGAGCCAGGCGACCGGCGTTTTCGACGGCAATTCGGCCGTGCCCAAACGGTTCGACAGCGTCGGGAACCTGCGCGGGACGGAGCGCATCACCCGCATCCATTACAGCGGCGGCGACCCGGTGATCGAGGTGCGCACCCCGCCGGTGCAGCTCGAGCGCACCGAGGTGCCTGCGGGCATGACGCCGCACACCATCGACACGCTGTCGGCGATCGCGTTGCTCATCCATCAGGCGAGCGCGACCGGCACATGCAACGGCAACGCGACGCTCTACGATGGGCGCCGCCTGACCGCGCTGACCGCCCGCACCGTCGGCGACGAAATGCTGCCCAAGACGGGACGCTCGATTTTCTCCGGCCAGGCGCTGCGCTGCGATTTTGACGGGAATCAGCTTGCGGGCTTCAAGAAGGACGAACCGGAAGCGGAACAGCGCAAGACCAAGCACGGCGTCGCCTGGCTCGCGCAGGCCATTCCCGGCGGCCCGCTCGTTCCGGTGAAAGTGATATTCGAGAACAAGATCTTGGGGCAGGTCACGCTGTATCTGACGGCGCTGACGGGAGGCTCCGGCCCGATCGCCAGGGCAAACCGGTAGGCCGCACCGGCCCCCGCCGGTCCCGGGCAATCGCCTTACCTGATCCCGACAACCTTGTGCGTCTGCACGCTGAGGCGCCACCGCGGATGGGCGAGGCAATAGGCGATGGCCGCTTGGATGTTTTGTTGCAGATCGGGTCCGCTCATGGGTTGCAGGCGGAAATCGCGGAAACCGAGTGCCTCGAACATCGACGGAGGCGCATCCTCCTGCGGGTAGACCAGCTTCAATTCATCGCCGCTTTGAATGGCGAGCGTGGTCCCGGCTTTCGGACTGACGCAGATCCAATCGATGCCGGGCGGCGCGGGCAGCGTTCCGTTGGTCTCGATCGCAATCCGGAAGCCCCTTGCGTGCAGCGCCTCGATGAGCGCCGGATCGACCTGAAGCAGCGGCTCGCCCCCGGTCAGCACGACGAGCCGGTCATCGGCCCCGCCGCGCCACTCCCGTTCGATCGCGCGGGCGAGGCTTTCCGCGTCGTAGCGGCCGCCCGCGGTCCCATCGAGTCCGACGAAATCGGTGTCGCAGAAGCGGCAGGTGGCCGTGGCCCGATCCCGCTCGAGCCCCGACCAGAGATTGCAGCCGGCGAAGCGGCAGAACACGGCGGCGTGCCCGGCCTGGGCGCCTTCGCCCTGCAGTGTCAAAAAAATTTCTTTGACGGCGTAGCGGCTGCCCGCCGCGGGAGGGGGAGGCCCGTTCAATCGCGCGTCTCGGTCTCCAGCAGCTGCCGCACCTCGTCCATGGCCTCGCGGAACCGGTTGTCGAGCAATCGCACGGCTTCGGCATTCGACTTCTGGATGAGATCCGCGAGCTCTCGCAGGTTGTTGGTCGCGTGCTCGTAGGACCGCTTCATCAGCTCGGCCTGCCGCGCCGCCCGCACCTGCGGGTCATCGGCGCCGGACAGTTCCCGCACGTGATCGGAAAGCTCATGCATCGTCTGCTGCATGATCTCCATGTTGCGCCGCGCCACCGCCTGAGCACCTTCGAGCGCGAGCCGGTTGGCCGCCGCCAGCGCCTCCATGTTCCGCCGGTGCGCCGCGAGCAGCGCGCCGGGGTCGGCGAGCATCCCCGGAAAGCGCATTTCCCGGAACATCCGGCCGACATCGCCGAGCAGTGCCGCCTGTGTGTCGGCGGCGGCGCGGGTCAGTCCGGTCATCGTCTCGGCCGCGCGCCGCGTCGCGGCAGCGGCGGTTTCGGCCATCGAGGGCCGGCTGGTCTCATCGGCCATGGAGCGCACTCCGATCAGGGAACGGGAACGGGCCCAGACTACACGCGGCGGGCCGGAATTTCAGGCGGCTTCGCCGGGGGTCGCCAATCCGTGTCCGTCGTCCGGCGCGGGCGGCGGCGGCACCTCGGGAAAGGGCTTCGGCCCGGACTCGCCGGATCCCCGTTCGAGCCAGCCCGCCGCTCGCTCCGCCCGGTCGAGGCCGCGATCGAGTGCCGCCATCGTGGCCGCCAGGTCGGGGCTGTCGTCGCTTAGCCAAGTGCGGGCGGCATAGAGCCAGAGTGCCACGGCGCCGGTGACGCGCGCGGCGCCTCGCGCGCCGGCGATCGGGATGCCTGCGGCCTCGAGCATCCAGCCCATGGAGCGGCGCGTGCCGTCGGCCAGCATCAGCGCGGTGGCGGGCTCCATCGGCAGAGCGCGCATCAGCGCGCCGATACCGGCGCGATAGGGTTGCAGCGCGTCGAAGCGGCGCATCAGCAGGTCGAACAGTTGTTCGCGCGGGGATCCTTCCGGGAGCGGGTCGGCGAGCGCGGCGCGATCGGCATGTTGGCCGAGCCGCAGCAGGATCGCTTCCCTGGCCGGGAACCGCGCGCGGGCGTCGGCGAGGGACAGCCCGGCAGCGCGGGCGGCGCCGGCGACCGTGACCATGGTCCAGCCTTTCCGGGTTGCCTCCTCGAAGGCTGCGCCGATCAGTGCCGTATCGAATTCCGCATGGCTCATGGTGCGAGCGAGGTAGGCCCGATCCGGCCGCTTGTCAGCAGGGGAGCGCACCGCGGGCGAATTTTGCTTGAGTGGATTATGCTCTGCTTCGCAGAGTGCTCTGCGCTTCCCGAGGTATCCCCATGATCCCGACCCAAGGAGAAGGAGCATGGCCGCGCTCGACGAGACGATCCACCAGCCGACGCGCTTGCGCCTCATGGCTGCGCTGCAGGCGCTGCCGGCTGAGGAGCGCGTGGAATTCACCCGCCTGCGGGCGATCCTCGGCGTCACCGACGGCAATCTCGGCGCGCATCTGACGATTTTGGAGACTGCCGGCTACGTGCAGATCGAGAAGGACTTTGCCGGCCGCAAGCCGCGCACGCGGGTGTCGGCCACGCCGCAGGGTCGGCGCGCCTTCGCCGGACACCTCGCCTTTTTGCGTGAGCTTCTCGATGCCGCGTCTCGGACGGGCGACGGTGGCGGGGTCTCGGGCCCTTCCGGCGTCAGCGGAGGGGGGTAGGGGTGGCAAAGCCCCCCGATCGGGGGGCAACCAAACCGTGTTCCGCGGCGAACTACCGCTTTAGCGACATTTCCCGCGCTGCCTCCCCCTGGTTGCTGCGTTGGCCCCGGTGTTACAACCCGCTCGCCGAGGAGGACCCCATGCCCCCCGATACCGCGCCGCCGGTGCCCCGCATCGCCGATATCGATACCCTCTGCATCGACACGATCCGCACGCTGGCGATCGACGCGGTCCAGAAGGCCAATTCGGGGCATCCCGGCACGCCAATGTCGATGGCGCCCCTCGCCTACACGCTGTGGCAGACATTTCTGCGCTACGACCCCGCCGAGCCGCACTGGCCGAACCGCGACCGTTTCGTGCTCTCGGTCGGCCATGCCTCGATGCTGCTTTATGCCTTGATTCATCTGACCGGCATCCGCGATGCCGGCGCGCGCGAGGGCGGCGACAATCGCAAGCCGGGTGGCCCCGCGCTCACGCTCGATGATCTGAAGCAGTTCCGCCAGCTCGACAGCCGCACGCCGGGTCATCCCGAATACCGTATGACCACCGGGGTCGAGACCACCACCGGCCCGCTTGGCCAGGGCTGCGGCAATTCGGTGGGCATGGCGATGGCGCAACGCGCGATGGCGGCGCGCTACAACCGGCCCGGCTTCGATCTGTTCGACTATCACATCTACGTGCTGGCCAGCGACGGCGACATGATGGAAGGCGTGAGCTGCGAAGCCGCATCGCTTGCCGGTCATCTCAAGCTCGGCAATCTCACCTGGATCTACGACAGCAACCACATCACCATCGAAGGCGGCACCGATCTTTCCTTCAGCGAGGATGTGGCGGCGCGCTTTGCCGCCTATGGCTGGGATGTGCAGCACGTGGAGGACGCCGAGGACCGGCAGGCGATCGCCCGTGCGCTTGAGCATGCAAGGTCCGTCACGGACCGGCCGAGCTTCATTCTTCTGCACAGCGTCATCGGCTTCGGCGCGCCCACCAAGGCGGGCACCCACAAGGCGCATAGCGACGCGCTCGGCGTCGAGGAAGTGCGCGGGGCGAAGCGCAACTACGGATGGCCCGAGGATGCGCAGTTCCTGGTGCCTGACGGCGTCTATCAGCATTTTGCCGAAGGAATGGGCAAGCGCGGCGCGCAGGCGCACGCAGCCTGGAACGATCTCGTCGCCCGCTACCGCACGCAATATCCCGAGCTCGCCGCCGAGCTCGACCATATCGACCGGCATACGCTACCCGAGGGCTGGGATCGTGACATCCCGTCCTTCCCGGCCGACCCGAAAGGCATGGCCTCGCGCGACGCCTCGAACAAAGTGCTGAACGCGATCGCGCCGCATGTCCCGTGGCTCATGGGCGGCGCTGCCGATCTCGCGCCGTCCACCAAAACCAACCTCACATTCGCAGGCGCCGGCAGTTTCGAAGCCGGAAGCTATGGCGGCCGCAACCTGCATTTCGGCATCCGCGAACACGCGATGGGCTCGGCCTGCAACGGCATGGCGCTCGCGGGCTTGCGTGCTTATGGCAGCACGTTTCTCATCTTCTCCGACTATATGCGCGCGCCGATCCGGCTCTCGGCGCTCATGGAACTGCCGCTGATCTGGATTTTCTCGCATGACAGCATCGGCGTCGGCGAAGACGGTCCGACCCACCAGCCCATCGAGCAGCTCGTCTCCCTGCGTGCCATTCCCGGCATGATCGTGCTGCGTCCGGGCGACGCCAACGAAGTCGCCGAGGCGTGGCGCGTCATCATGCGGCTGCACGACCAGCCGGCCTGCCTCGTGCTTTCGCGCCAGGCCATGCCGACGCTGGATCGCAGCCGATACGCTCCCGCCGAGGGGGTCGCCCGCGGCGCCTATATCCTGGCCGATTGCGAGGGCGAACCGGAAGTCATTCTGATGGCGACCGGCACCGAGCTTTCGCTCGTCGTTGGTGCCTATGAACGGCTGAAAGAGCAGGGAATCCGCGCCCGCGTGGTGTCGTTTCCTTCATGGAAGCTGTTCGAAGCTCAGCCGGAAGACTACCGCCGTCACGTTCTGCCGCCGCACATCACCGCCCGCGTCGCAGTCGAGCAAGGCGCCACGATCGGCTGGGATCGCTATATCGGCGCGTCCGGCGCGATCATCGGCATGCATAGTTTCGGCGCCTCTGCCCCGCTTGCCGCTCTCTTGAAAAAATTCGGTTTCACACCCGAAGCTATCCTGGAAGTCGCCCGCCACCAGGCCGGCAAAGCCTAAGGAACCTCGCATGGACAGCGTTACGGATCCCGCCGCCCGCACGGGCAATCCGCTGCAGCAACTGGTGGCGCTTGGCCAGTCGCCCTGGCTCGATTTCATCCGCCGCAATTTCATCGAGGATGGCAGCCTGCAGCGCCTGATCGAGCAGGACGGCATCGGCGGCGTCACGTCGAACCCCTCGATTTTCGAGAAAGCCATGGGCTCGGGCGCCGATTACGACGGCCAGTTCAAGCAGCTCGCGGCGGACGGCATGCGTGATGCCAACGCGCTCTATGAGGCGATGGCGGTGCAGGACATCCAGCACGCTGCGGACATGCTGCGTCCGGTCTTCGACCGCACGGAGGGGCTCGACGGTTTCGTGAGCCTCGAGGTATCGCCTTATCTGGCACTGCGCACGGACGAGACGATCGCCGAAGCGCGCCGCCTCTGGTCCTGGGTGAACCGCCCGAACCTGATGGTCAAAGTTCCTGGTACGGAACAAGGGACGCCGGCGATCCGGCAGCTCATCGAAGACGGCATCAACATCAACGTCACGCTGCTCTTTTCGCAACAGGCCTATCGGTCGGTCGCCGAGGCCTATCTCGCCGGCCTCGAAGCCCGGGTCGCCAAGGGCCAGGACATTTCGCGCCTGTCGAGCGTCGCGAGTTTTTTCGTCAGCCGTATCGACACCGCGATCGACGACAAGATCGATGCGCGGATCGCGGCCGGTGACCCCGCGAAGGACGCGCTGCTCGCGCTCCGCGGCAAGGTGGCGATTGCGAACGCCAAGCTCGCCTACGCATGGTTCCAGCAGATGATCGCCTCGCCGCGCTGGCAGAAATTGCGCGAGCACGGCGCCAACCCGCAGCGCCTGCTCTGGGCCAGCACGGGCACGAAAGACAAGGCGTTCTCCGACGTGCTCTATGTCGAGCAATTGGTGGGGCCGCACACGGTCAACACCATGCCGCCCGCGACCATGGATGCGTTCCGCGAGCACGGCAATGTCCGCGAGACCCTGACCGAAGGGCTCGATGAGGCGAAGCGCGTGCTGGCGGAGACCGAGCGGCTCGGCCTCGATCTCGGCGCCGTCACGCACCAGCTCGTCGAGGACGGTGTGCGTCTGTTTGCCGACGCGGCCGACCATTTGCTTGCGGCGGTGGCCAAGAAGCGCACCGCCCTGCTCGGTTCGCAGATTTCCACGCTGCGCTGGAAGCTGCCGGCCGAGCTCGACAAAGCTGTGAGCGACTCACTCGAAACCTGGCGTCGCGACGGCAACATCCGTCGGCTTTGGGCGCGTGAAGCCTCCCTCTGGACCGGCGCCGACGAATCGAAATGGCTCGGCTGGCTCGGCATCGTCGACGAACGCATCGCCCACGTCGCCGAACTGGAGACCTTCCAGCGCGACGTGCAGCAGGCCGGCTTCACCCACGCGCTGCTGCTGGGCATGGGCGGCTCGAGCCTCGGGCCCGAAGTGCTCGGCATCACTTTCGGCCACCGCGCCGGCTTCCCGACGCTGCATGTGCTCGACAGCACCGATCCGCAGCAGATCCACACTTTCGAGCAAGCCGTCGATCTGTCGAAGACGCTCGTCATCGTCAGCAGCAAATCCGGCGGCACGCTCGAGCCGAACATCCTCCGCGATTATTTCTGGGAACGCATGAAAGCGGTGGTCGGTGCCGAACGCGCCGGAGCGCATTTCGTCGCGGTCACCGATCCTGGCTCGCATATGCAGAAAGTCGCCGAGGAGCGCGGTTTCCGTCACGTCTTTTTCGGTGACCCCACCATCGGCGGCCGCTATTCGGTCCTTTCCAATTTCGGCCTCGTCCCGGCCGCCGCAATCGGTATCGATCTCAAATCCTTCCTCGACACCGCCGCGCGCATGGTGCGCGCCTGCTCGCCGGGCACGCCGCCCTCGGAAAATCCCGGCGTCCAGCTCGGCACCATACTCGGCATCGCCGGCCGCGCCGGCCGCGACAAGGTGACGATCATCGCCTCCCCGCAGCTCGCCGATCTCGGCGCCTGGCTCGAACAACTCATCGCGGAGAGCACAGGCAAGATCGGCCGCGGGCTGATCCCGATCGATGCCGAAACGCTCGGCGCGCCTTCAGTTTACGGCCAGGATCGCGTCTTTGCCTACATCCATCTCGACGATGCGCCGGATCCGAAACAGGATGCCGCGATCGCGGCGCTCGAGGCGGCAGGCCAGCCGGTCGTGCGCGTCTCGCTCAATGGTCACGCCGAAATCGCGCAGCAATTCTTCCTCTGGGAAATCGCGACCGCGGTCGCCGGCAGCCTGCTCGGCATCAATGCGTTCGACCAGCCCGATGTCGAGGCGAGCAAGGTCAAGACACGCGAACTCACGAGCGCCTTCAACCAGACAGGGGCGTTGCCCCCGGAGACGCCGTTTGCCAGCACTGATGGCGCCGACCTGTTCGCCAGCCCCGCTTACGCGAAAACGCTCGGCGGCGGCTCGCTCACCGACATTCTGCGCGCCCATTTCGCACAGGTGAAACCGGGCGATTATGTGGGTCTGCTCGCCTATACCGAGCGTGACCCGGCGCATATCGAGGCGCTGCAGCGGCTCCGGCTTTTGGTGCGTGACCGCAAGCATGTCGCCACCGCCGCGGAATTCGGCCCGCGCTTCCTGCATTCCACCGGCCAGGCCTACAAAGGCGGTCCCAACAGCGGCGTCTTCCTGCAGATCACGGCGGACGACGCGCACGATCTGCCCGTGCCGGGTGAGCGCTACACGTTCAGCACCGTCAAGGCTGCGCAGGCGCGGGGCGATTTCGACGTGCTCGTTGAACGCGGCCGCCGCGCGCTTCGCGTGCATCTCAAGGGCGATCTCGCAAGCGGTCTCGATCGCCTCGATGCCGCCATCGCCGCGGCGCTCGGCTGACGCCGCACGCCATTAACGAAGGGGGGTTTCATGCAGCTCGGCATCGTCGGACTTGGCCGGATGGGCGGCAACATCGCGCTTCGCCTCATGCGCGACGGCCACACGACTGCGGTCTATGACCGCAGCGCGGAGGCAGTGCAGCGAGTCGCAAAGGACGGCGCCACCGCCGCCCGCGATCTGTCGCATCTCGTCACGCTGCTCGAGAAGCCTCGCGCCGTCTGGGTCATGCTGCCGGCCGGCGAGATCACCGAGCAGACAATCGACGCGCTCTCGAATATCCTCGAGCCCGGCGACACGATCATTGACGGCGGCAATACCTTCTACAAGGACGATATCCGCCGCGCGAAACGCCTCGCCGCCAAGACGATTCACTATATCGACGTCGGAACCTCCGGCGGCGTCTGGGGTCTCGAGCGCGGCTATTGCATGATGATCGGTGGCCCGGCCGAGCAGGTGCAGCGCCTCGATCCGATCTTCCGCACGCTCGCGCCCGGCATCGGCAACATCCTGCGCACCGAGGAGCGCAAAGGCGGCGACCCGAGGCCTGAACAGGGCTACATGTATTGCGGCCCCGCCGGCGCCGGCCATTTCGTGAAAATGGTGCATAATGGGATCGAATATGGCCTGATGCAGGCTTATGCCGAGGGGTTCGACGTGTTGCAGGCCAAAGCCTCGACCGAGTTGCCCGAGGATGAGCGCTACACGCTCGATGTCGCCGACATCGCGGAAGTCTGGCGCCGCGGGAGCGTGATTTCCTCCTGGCTGCTTGATCTCACCGCCTCCGCGCTCGCCGAGAACAAGACGCTGACCGATTTCACCGGACACGTTGCCGATAGCGGGGAAGGGCGCTGGACCGTGGAAGCCGCGATCGAGGAAGCGGTCCCCGTCCCGGTGCTCTCGACCGCGCTCTACGCACGCTTCCGGTCGCGTTCCGGCAACACGTTCGGGGAAAAGCTTCTCTCCGCCATGCGCAACAAATTCGGTGGCCATATCGAACCGCGCTGACACCCCGTGCTGCGGCTGCTCGTCTCGGATATCGACGGTACGCTTGTCACCCGCGACAAGCAGCTGACCCCGGCCACGCGCGAGGCGGCCGCGCGGCTGCAGCGGGCCGGGGTCGCGCTTGCGCTGACCAGCAGCCGCGCCCCGCCCGGCGTCGCCTATTTCGCCGATGCGCTCGGGCTCACCACGCCCCGCGCCGCCTTCAACAGCGGCTCGATTTTCGCGCCCGACGGCCGGGTCCTGCAATTCCTTGCCGTGGACAGCGGGGCCTTACGCGAAGCGCTCGCCGAACTGGACGGCGTCGATTGCTGGCTGTTCACCAACACCGAATGGCTGTTGCGCGATCCGGGCGGGCCGTACGTCGAACACGAAGCGCAAGTCGGCAAGCTGGCATATCGGCAGGTTCCGGATTTCACCCCTTATCTCGGCGAGATCGGCAAACTGACCGCCGCCAGCCACGATGTCGCGCGTCTTGCAGAGGCCGAGCGCGTCCTGCAGGACCGGCTTGCCGGCCTCGCCGCGGTGCGCCGCAGCCAGGATTATTACCTCGACATCACGCATCCCGACGCCACCAAAGGCGAGGCGGTCCGCCGCATCGCCGCGCTGCTCGACGTTCCGCTGAGCGAAACGGGCGCCATCGGCGACATGGCGAATGACATTCCCATGTTCGAGGTGGCGGCGCACACGGTCGCGATGGGCAATGCGCCGCCGGCCGTGAAGGCGCGCGCGCAATTCGTGACGCAAAGCAACGAGGACGATGGCTGGGCCCGCGCCATCGACGAATTCTTCCTCAAAGTCGCGGCCTGAGGACGGGAGAAACGCCATGACCCCGCGCCGGATCGTCACGCTCGAGACGCCGGAATTGCTTGCCCAGCACGTCGCCCGGTTCATCGCCGACGCGATCGCCGCCAAGCCGGATCGTTTTACGATCGCTTTGTCGGGCGGCTCCACCCCCAAGAGGCTCTACGAGATTCTCGCCGCCGCACCATTCGCGGATTCGATTCCCTGGGAACGCGTGCATCTCTTCTGGGGCGACGAACGGCTCGTGCCGCACACGAGCCCCGACAGCAATTACCGCATGACCTGCGAGGCGCTGCTCGATCACGTGCCGATTCCGGTCGCCAACATCCATCCGGTGCCGGAAGGCCTGGCACCGGAGCAGGCCGCCCGGCAATACGAACAGGCGCTGAAAACCCATTACGGATCCGAAGCGCTGAACGCCGCCCGTCCGCTCTTCGACATCACGCTGCTCGGCCTAGGCGAGAACGGCCACACAGCCTCGCTCTTTCCGGATACGGCTTCGCTCGAGGAGACACGCGCGTGGGTTGTGCCTGTGATCGAGAACGTGCCGCAGCCCCGGCTCACCCTCACCTATCCGGCGATCGCCAGCAGCCGGACCGTTGCATTTCTCGTGGCAGGCGGCAACAAGGCCTCGGTGCTGCGGCGCGTTCTCGACGGAGACCGCACGCAGCCCGCCGCCCGGGTCACCTCGGTCGGCGACCTGATCTGGTTTATCGATAAGGCGGCGGGGGGATGAGCAAGGACGCACTGAAAAAAGAGGCTGCCGAACAGGCGGCCGCGATGGTCGAGGACGGCACCGTGGTCGGGCTCGGCACCGGCTCGACCGCCGCCTTCTTCATCGACGCGCTGATCCGCCGCGCCCGCGCCGGCCTCAAGATCGCCTGCATCCCGACCTCCGAGCGGAGTGCGGCGCAGGCCCGGGACGGCGGCCTTCATGTGGTCGGGTTCGACACCCATCGCAGCATCGACCTCGCGGTGGACGGCGCCGACGAAATCAAGCGCGACACGCTCGACCTGACCAAAGGTCTCGGCGGCGCCCTGCTGCGCGAGAAGATCGTCGCGGCTGCGGCCAAGCGCCTGGTCATCATCGCCGACGCGGAAAAGCTCGTGGACTGGCTCGGCGAGCGGACCGTCATACCGGTCGAGGTCGTCCGTTTCGGGTACGAAGTGACCGCCGACAAGCTCCGCCAGCATGCGGCCGACGTGAAAATCCGCGCCACGGCGACCGGTGAGATGTATGTGACCGATGGGGGCAACTACATCGCCGATTGCCACTTTCCGCACATTGCCGATGGCGGCGTGCTGGATCGCAAGCTGCAGATGATCCCAGGGGTGGTGGATACCGGCCTGTTCATCGGCATGGCACAGCTGGCGCTCGTCGCCGACGAACACGGCGTCACCCGCTACAGCCCCCGATAGCGCGAGAGGGGCGCAAGCAGACGAGGCCCCTCCGTTCAGCTTTCCAGTTCGCTATCCCAATAGAGATAATCCCGCCAACTCGCATGGAGGTAGTTGGGCGGGAAGGCGCGCCCGTTTTCCTGCAATTCCCAGGTGGAGGGTTGGGCGGGCTTCATGCGCGGATACATGCGGCATTCGCGCGGCAATTTGCTTCCCTTTCGCAAATTGCAGCTGCCGCAGGCGGTGACGACATTGTCCCAGGTGGTGCGGCCGCCGCGGGAGCGAGGGATCACGTGATCGAAGGTGAGTTCCTGGGTCGGCAGGCGGGACGCGCAATATTGGCAGGTGAAGCCGTCGCGCAGGAACACGTTGAAGCGCGTGAAGGCCGGCTTGCGGGCCGAGGGAATGTAATCCTTGAGCGCGATCACGCTTGGCAGCCGCATGGCCTGGCTCGGCGAATGCACTTCGATATCGTATTCGGAGAGCACCGAAACGCGGTCGAGGAACACGGCCTTGACGGCGTCCTGCCAGGACCAGACGGACAGGGGGAAGTAAGACAGCGGACGGAAATCCGCGTTCAAGACAAGGGCTGGAAAATGTTGTCCGCCGTCAGGCAACAAACACGCTCCTGCTGTCACGGCGAGCAATCATCGCAGGTATTCGCTGCGATGCCCCGTGTTGGAGCGTTCAAGCCCGCACACGGATATTGTGCGCCGCCAAAGAACCGCGCCCTTATGACAAATGCCCCCCCGCGCCGCAAGGCGCCGCCACAAGATTCACAAGCCTGTCATGCCGGCTGACGCCGGCACCATCACACGGTTCGCACCGAGCCCGACCGGTCCGCTCCATCTCGGCCATGCGTTCGCGGCGCGTTTCGCCTGGGAAAGAGCCCGCGCCGGCGCTGGGCGTTTCCTTATCCGCATCGAGGATATCGATGCCGGCCGCTGCCGTCCCGAATACGCCGAGGCCGCGCTGGCCGATCTCGCGTGGCTCGGCTTCCCATCCGAAGGCGAGATTCTCGTCCAATCGGCGCGCCTGCCGCACTATGCTGCCGCTTTGGCCCGGCTCCGCGAGGCGGGGCTGCTCTACCCCTGCTTCTGCAGTCGCGCCGATGTGCAGCGCGAGATCGCCGGCGCCGCGGCGGCGCCGCACGGACCCGACGGTTCGCCCCGCTACCCCGGCACCTGCCGCGCGCTGGCGGCAGGAGAACGGCAGGCCCGGCTCGACGCGGGCCTGCCCCATAGCTGGCGGCTCGATATGGCGGCCGCGCTCCGCCGCGTGCCCCCCCTCACCTACCGTGAGGCAGGCGAGCGGCACCTCGCCGATCCGTCCGGCTTCGGCGATGTCGTGCTGGGCCGCCGGGACGCGCCGGCGAGCTATCACCTTTGCGCCACGCTCGATGACGCGGCCCAGGGGGTCACGCTCGTGACCCGCGGGGAAGATCTCCGGCCGGCTGCCTCGCTGCACCGGCTGCTGCAGGCGCTGCTGGGCTGGCCCGAGCCGGAATATGCCCATCACCCGCTGATTTGCGGGCTCGACGGTGCGCGGCTGTCGAAACGGAATGGTGCCGTGGCGATTGCGGCGCTGCGGGAAGCCGGCTTCACGCCCGGGCAGGTGCTGGCACGAGCCGGGTAGGGATGGCCTCCGGCGGGCAGAGGCTCCGCCTCTGCACTCCGCTGGGGCCGAAAGGCCCCAGACCCCGTCAGGCCTGAGAGCCCGTCAGGCCCCAGACCCCGTCACTTCAGAAAATCGCCTCAGCCCGAACGGCACGCTTCAACCGGCGCTTCGAGCGCGCGCATCGTCAGCGCCGCAGCACCGTCTGCGTCGTGACGCGACGATGCCGGATCGTCACCGTGATGGCGAAATCGCGTCCTGAGTCCCCATGCCGTACGCGCGGTGCGTAAATGTTGCGGATCACATAAGCGAGTGCGGCCGCACCGACGCCGCTGCCGCGCGGGTGCTCGAGCACAATCGACGGGGCGACCGGGCGGCCTTCGCCATCGAGCGCGAATGTGACGATCGCGCAGCCGTCCCGGCTGCGCGGCAGCAGCGTCGGGTAATGGCGGACGAGGCGCACGCCACGATAGCGCGCGGCGGACGGCCGACCGCACCGATCGGCTGGTGGGATTGGGTGCGGCGGGAGAGTCACCGGTGCTGGAGGCGGCGGTGCAGCCGGGGCGCGCGATGGCGGTTGTGGAGGCGGCGGCATGCAGCCCGCGAGCGCGAGCGCCGTCGTGATGGCCAGCCACCAGAGGGTGCGCGCTCTCCTCACGGGCGCGGAGTATGGCGAAATTTCGGGATGCAGGAAAAATAGGGCCCGATCGGGGCCCTCAGGCGCCGTAAGCGACGAAATGCGGGTTTCGATAGGCCGGCTTGCCGTAGCGGAACGGTGCGCCGTCGAGCGTCTCCACGCGACCGCCGGCGGCGGCGAGCACGGCCTGACCGGCGGCGATGTCCCATTCCATGGTGGTGCCGAGGCGCGGGTAGAGGTCGGCTTCGCCGCGGGCGATGAGGCAGAGTTTGAGCGAGCTGCCGGCGGCGCGGAAGGCGGCGACGCGACGGCCGGCGAGGAACCCGTCCATTGCGGTCGCATCGCCGTGGCTGCGTGAGCCGACGACGGTGAGACCTTCCGGCGGCACATCGCGCACGCGGATCGGACGCGTGCCGGCGCTATCGGTGAGTGTTGCGGTTCCGGAACCGGCGGCCTCGTAAGTCTCGCCGAGCGCGGGTGCCACGACGATGCCGAGAACCGGCACGCCGCTCTCGATCAGCGCGATATTGACCGTGAACTCACCGTTGCCGGAGAGGAACTCCTTGGTCCCGTCGAGCGGATCGACGAGCCAGAAGCGCGTGCCGGCGACCTCGGGTGTCAAGCCCTTCGCGGCGGCTTCCTCGGAGACCACCGGAATGTCGGGCGTGAGCCGGTCGAGCGCGGCGAGGATCACCGCCTCCGCCGCCTCGTCGGCAGCCGTCACCGGGCTGCCGTCATCCTTCACCGAGGCCGTCGCCTTACCGTAATATTGAAGCGTGGCGGCGGCGGCCTCCGCGGCGACCGGCCGGAGCGCTGCGAGCAGCGCCGGCAGGTCGAGCGTGTCGAGCGTCGTGCTCACAGCGCGCGGCTCAGGAAACGTGCTCACAGCGCGCGGCTCAGGAAACCAAGCGACTCGAGCCGCTCGACGATGGCTTCCGCGGCCTGCTCGGCGGTGAACTTGGTCGTGTCGATATGCAACTCGGGATTTTCCGGAGCCTCATAGGGACTGTCGATGCCGGTGAAATGCTTGATCTCGCCGCGCCGCGCTTTTTTGTACAGCCCCTTGGGGTCGCGCTTTTCGACGACCGCGAGCGGCGCGTCGACATGGACCTCGAGGAACTTGCCGGAGGGCACGAGCTCGCGCGCCATGCGCCGCTCCGAACGGAACGGCGAGATGAAGCTGACCAGCACGATCAGCCCGGCATCAGTCATGAGCTTGCTGACCTCGGCGACCCGGCGGATGTTCTCGACGCGATCGGTATCGGTGAAGCCGAGATCGCGGTTGAGGCCATGGCGCACATTGTCGCCGTCCAGCATGGTGGTGTGGCGGCCCATTGCGAACAGGCGCTTCTCGACCAGGTTCGCAATGGTCGATTTCCCGGCGCCGGAGAGGCCGGTGAACCAGAGCACACAGGCCTGTTGCCCCTTCATCTCCGCGCGCGAGACGGGGGTCACGTCGACTGCCTGCCAATGGATGTTCTGCGCACGGCGCAACGCGAAATGGATCAGCCCGGCACCGACCGTCTCGTTGGTGATGCGGTCGATCAGAATGAAGCCACCGGTGTCGCGATTCTGTTCGTAGGAATCGAATGCCACCGGCTGATCGACGCTGACATTGCAGACCGCGATCTCGTTCAAATCGAGCTGCTTGCCGGGCACGTGCTCGAGCGTATTGACATTGACCTTGTATTTGAGCGCGGTCACCGAGGCCGGCACGGTCTTGGTGCCGAGCTTCAGTAAATAGGTGCGGCCTGGCAACAGCGGGTTGTCGCTCATCCAGATCAGCGTCACTTCGAACTGATCGGAGACCTCGGCCGGGCTTTCGGCCCCGCAGATCACGTCGCCGCGCGAGCAGTCGATCTCGTCCTCGAGCGTCACCGTGACCGACTGGCCCGCGGTGGCGTAGGGCAGGTCGCTGTCGATCAGCACGCGCGCCACCCGGCTGGTGCGCGCCGAGGGCATGATTTTGACGAGGTCGCCGGGATGCACGGTGCCGGCCGCGACGAGGCCGGAGAAGCCGCGGAAATCGAGATTGGGCCGGTTCACCCACTGCACCGGCAGCCGGAAGGGTGCGGTGTTCGAGCCCTGCGCCACCTCGATCGTTTCGAGATGGTGCATCAGCGTGGGACCGCGATACCAGGGCATGTTGCCCGAGGCTTCGGTGATGTTGTCGCCGAGCAGGGCCGACATCGGGATCGGCACGATATGCTCGATCGCCAGCGCCGAGGCGAAGGCCGCGTAATCGGCGAGGATGCGGTCGAACACGTCCTTGCTGTAATTGACCAGATCCATCTTGTTGATGGCGAGCACCACGTTCTTGATGCCGATCAGCGACACGAGATAGCTGTGGCGCTTGGTCTGGGTCAGGACGCCGCGGCGCGCATCGATCAGGATCACGGCGAGATCGGCGGTCGAGGCACCCGTGATCATGTTGCGGGTGTATTGCTCGTGGCCCGGCGTGTCGGCGACGATGAATTTGCGCTTGTCGGTCGAGAAGAAACGGTAGGCGACATCGATCGTGATGCCCTGCTCGCGCTCGGCGGCGAGTCCGTCCACCAGCAGCGCGAAATCGATGTTTTGGCCTTGCGTGCCCATCTTCTTCGAGTCGGCCTCGAGCGCTGCGAGCTGATCCTCGAAGATCATCTTGCTGTCGTAGAGCAGCCGGCCGATCAGCGTGGATTTGCCGTCATCCACGCTGCCGCAGGTGATGAAGCGGAGCAGCCCTTTGGTCTCGTGCTGCTTGAGATACGCGCCGATATCGGTCGCGATCAGATCGGAGACGTGGGCCATCAGAAATACCCCTCCTGCTTTTTCTTCTCCATGCTCGCGGCCTGATCGTGATCGATCGCGCGGCCCTGACGCTCGGAGGTGGTGGTGAGCAGCATCTCCTGGATGATCTCCGGGAGCGTGGCCGCACGGCTGATCGTGGCGCCCGTCAGCGGGTAGCAGCCGAGCGTGCGGAACCGGATATGCTCGGTGCGCGGCTGCTGGCCTGCCGGAATGCGCATCCGCTCGTCATCGACCATGATGACCATGCCGTTGTAGTCGACCACCGGACGCGGGGCCGAGAAATAGAGCGGCACGATCGGGATGTTCTCGAGATGGATGTATTGCCAGATATCGAGCTCGGTCCAGTTCGACAGCGGGAAGGCGCGGATGCTTTCGCCCTTCGCCTTGCGCGCGTTGTAGAGCCGCCAGAGTTCGGGACGCTGATTCTTCGGATCCCAGCGATGCTGCGCCGTGCGGAACGAGAAGATCCGCTCCTTGGCGCGGCTCTTCTCCTCGTCGCGCCGCGCGCCGCCGAAAGCGGCATCGAACCCGTAATGGGTGAGCGCCGCCTTCAGCGCATCGGTCTTCATGACGTCGGTGTAGTTCGGATGGTCGAACGGGTTGAAACCCTGCTTGATGCCGTCATGATTGATCCACTCGAGCAGCGTGAGCCCGTTCTCGCGCACGAGGCGATCGCGGAATTCGATCATCTCGCGGAACTTCCACGTCGTGTTCACGTGCATCAGCGGAAAGGGCGGCCGCCCCGGCGCGAAGGCCTTCATGGCCAGGTGCAGCATGACCGAACTGTCTTTGCCGATCGAATAGAGCATCACCGGGTTCTCGGCCTCGGCGACCACCTCCCGCATGATGTGGATGCTCTCGGCCTCGAGCCGCTGCAGGTGGGTCAGCTGGGCCACCGGGATCTGCGTTACCGAATCGAGCATGTCTCTCCCCCACAGATCGGGCCGCAGCCGATGGCGCGGAATCCCGGTCACGGCCGACACCTTCGCGACGAGATCGGCCGGGATCTCGCGCTCGCCGTTCACCCACTGGCTCACGGCTCCCTCCGAGCGCCCGACGGCCTCGGCAATGTCGCGCTGCCGGACCCCGGCGGCGCGGAAAAGCGGTTTCAGGTCAGCCACAAAGCGCCTTTAGGTGAACGAAAGTTTTCGCGCAAGCGAAAAGTTTAGGAGCACTAAAGTCCTGGGCGGCTGGCCGGGAGGAAGAAGAACGCATCGATCATCGCTCGCCTGTTGACGTGTCCGGGCCGGCCGCCATGCTCCGCCGGCGGGATCGCAGGAAAGCAGGAAATCTTGAATCTTCGCCCCCGCAACGCCGACGACCTCGGGCTCCGCCGCGCTCTCCCCGGCCGCCTCCTTGGCGCGGTGACGTCGGCCATGGTGCTCCTGGCCGGGCTTGCGCTCGGCACGGCCGCGGGTGCCTCCGCGCTCGCCCAACATTGGCGCGTCGGCGCCGCGTCCCTGATCACCGTCCAGGTCCCCGACACCGGGCGCGCGCCAGCCGTCGAGGCCGCGCTGCACCAGGTGCTGCCGGGTGCGTCCCTGCGCCGGATCCCGCCTTCCAGCCTCGCGCAGCTCCTGCAACCCTGGCTCGGCACCGATCCCGCCGCGCTCGGTCTCGATCTTCCGGCCGTCTTCGCGCTGACAGCCCCGGACCCTGGCCAGCCGCTCGATGCAGCGGTGGCCCGCGCTGCGCCGGGCAGCACGGTCACCCGTCACGCGCCCTGGCTCCGCCGTCTGGGCGCGCTGGCGGAAAGTCTGCAGGCCTGCGCCGCCTTCGCGCTCGCGCTCGTGGGCGGGGTCGCGGCGGCGATGGTTGCCATAGCCACGCATGGGGCCCTGGCCGCGAGCCGCGAGGCAGTGGAAATCCTCCACGGTCTCGGGGCCTCCGACATGGACATCGCGGGACGCTTCGCGGGCCGGATTGCCGCCATCGCGCTCGGCGGCGCCATTCCCGGCTTGCTCGTGGTGGTGCCCATCCTGCTGTTGCTGGCGGGGCTTGCGGCCCCGCTCGCAGGCTCCGGCACGGCCGCCGACGTGGCCTCCCTGGCGCGCGACCTGCCGAGTTCCCTGTGGGCCGGTCTTGCCATGCTGCCGCCGCTCGCGGGCCTGATCGGCGCCGCAACGGCCTATCTGAGCGTGCGGCTCTGGCTTCTGCGCCTGCCTTGACACGGCACGCCGCGAGCGTCTCAAGGGCGCCGCATGGCCCGCCCCCTCCGCGCGCCCCGCCGGCTCCGTTCCCTCACGGCGGCGCTCGCCGCGGCGCTCGCGCTCGCCTGGCTCGGCGGCTTCATCTGGTTCGTGGGGCGAGCGAGCGCGCCGTCGCCGCTTCCGCCCCACGCGGATGGGGTGGTGGCGCTGACCGGGGGCGCCGACCGGATACCGGCGGCGCTGCGGCTGCTCCAGGAGGGACGCGCCGAGCGCCTGCTCATCTCGGGCGTTGGCCCGGAAGTCACCGAAGCGCACCTGTCCCGGCTGGCTGGGGTCGATCTCGCGGCCTTCGGCGACCGCGTCACGATCGGCCACGAGGCCACCACCACTGAGGGCAATGCGGAGGAAACCGCCCATTGGGCTCAGGCCCATGGCGTCCGCAGCCTCATCGTCGTCACTGCCGCCTATCATATGGAGCGCGCGCTCACCGAGATCGGCCGGGTGCTTCCGGACGCGCGGCTCTATCCCATGCCCGTGCGCCCACCCGCGCTGAGGGCTGGCGGCATCGGGGCTCTGCGGCTCCTTCTGGCTGAATACACCAAGTTCCTGGCGGCCACCCTTGGCCTCACCAAGCTTGAGGCGGGCTGGCGGAGCGACACCACGTGAGCTGGCTCCGGGCGTTCGCCTTCCTTCTCTATTTCTACGGCCTGACCCTGGTTCTGGGTGTTGCCGGCATCGCCGTGCGCCTGTTCGCCCGGGAGCGGGCGCATGATTTCGCGCGTTTCTGGGTCCGCCTTTCGCTCGCCGGGCTCGCGGCGATATGCGGCGTGCGGTTCGTGGTCACGGGCCGCGAGCACCTGCCGGGACCGGGGGCGGCGCTGCTGGCCAGCCAGCATCAAAGTGCGTTCGACACGCTCGTCTGGTTCCTCATCCTGCCCCGGCCCAGCTACGTCATGAAGCGCGAACTGACCCGCATTCCGCTGTTCGGGCCGCTGCTCGTGCCGGCCGGCATGATACCGGTGGATCGCTCGGCGGGAGCGGCGGCGCTGCGTTCGGTGCTCGAGGCGACGCAGCGGGCGGCGGAAGCCGGCCGGCAGATCGTCATTTTCCCCGAGGGCACCCGCGTGGCGCCGGGCAGGCGCGTCAAGCTGCAGCCCGGAATCGCCGCGGTGGCAACGCGGCTAGGGCTGCCGGTGATCCCGGTCGCGACCGATTCCGGCCTCTGCTGGGGACGCCGCGCCTTTCGTAAAAACGCGGGGACCATCCATATCGAGGTGGGCGCGCCGATCCCGTCCGGGATTCCCCGGAGCGCGCTGCTCGACCGGATCGAGGCGCATTGGCGGGACGCCGAGGCGAGAGGCTTCGAGCCTGTGGATAAGTCTGTGGGGAAAAGATGGTGAAGTCGGCTAACCCGCGGCTGTGTCAACCTCAACTGACAGTTGAGTGGGCCTCGCCATCGTCTGCGACCCTCTCATCCGGTTTTCCGGGTCCGGCAGCGGCAAGCCCGTAAAACAAGCAGAAAGCCTGACAATTGGGCGATTCTTGCCTGCGCTCGCGCCGGCCAGGGACCGCCCTTGCGAGAGCCCGCGACACGGTCCAAGCAAGGGGCGCCGGCCGTTTTGCGTGGCAGCATCGCGTCTGTGGATGAGTTCGGGAGCCAACCCTTTGAAATCGAAATGGCTGGCCATTCCGGTCCTGATTCTGGGGCTGCTGGCGGCTGGGGATTGGCTGCTCTGGACCGCGCTTGCCTCGAGGTTACGGGACGAATACGCGGCCTGGACCCGGAGCGCCTGGGCGCATGGCTGGGTAGCCACGGCCGATCACCAGACGCTGGGGGGATTTCCCTTCACCGCGACGCTGACTCTCGACGGCTTCCAGCTCCGCGGCGGCGTGAGTGCCGTGCCGGGCGGCCTGACCTGGGACAGCGACCGCCTCACGCTCGAACTCGGGCTCAGCCACCCCAGCCAGTTGTTCGTCCGTCCCGAGGGGCATGAGCAATTGCGCCTCTCCGGCGTTCAGCCGATCGTCTTCACGGCGGACCACATCCTTGCCTCGGTGCCGCTGGGCCGGGTGTCCGCCGGGCAGAAGCAGCGGCTCGATCTGGAGGCGGAGTCGATCGCCGGGGGCGTTGCCCACTCCGATCATCCGACCGACGTGCGCATCGAGAGGCTGTCTTTCCGTCTCGCCGCCCAGCGCGAGATCTCGGGACGGACGGACGCGGCGCTCGGGCTCGATGTGCGCGACATCCAGCTTCCCGATACCGGGCGCTGGCCGCTGGGTGCGACGATCCCCTCGCTCCGGGCGGAGCTGGGGCTGAGCTCCCCCAGGCTGCCACCCGACACGGCCGCGGCGGCCGCTGCCTGGCGCACGGGCGGCGGCCGGCTCGATTTGCGGTCGCTCGATCTTCGCTGGGGGCCGCTCGACGTCAGCGGCCATGCGGCGCTGGGGCTGGACGAACGGCTCCAACCGGAGGGAAAAGGCGTCGCCCAGCTGGTCGGCGCCGACGCTGCCCTCGATGCCCTTTCGAACGGCGGCGCCATCCCGGCGGGGCTCGGCGCTACCGCCAAAGCCGTCCTTGCCCTGATGGCGCGCCCTGCGCCCGACGGACACGGCGTCGTGCTACCGGTCGCGGTCAAGCACGGAACCGTCTCGGTGGGGAAGATACCGATCGTGAAAATGCGGGAGATCGATTGGGATAGAGTGTGAGACTGTTCTTTTTTTGAAAAAAAAGAACCAAAAAACTTTTGTCCTCTGAACGGGGGCTTTTGCCACACCAATCCGATGCGACTCGCATCGGGGTGCTGTTGCCAGGGCCCCAGTCCAAACAGACAAAAGTCTTTTTGCTTCTTTTTCTTCAGAAAAAGAAGACTTTCGAAAGCCGCATAGACCGTGACCCAGCTTCAGCCGCCGCGCGGCACCAAGGACCTGATCGGCGAGGATCAGCGCCGTCACACCCATATCGTCACCGTCGCGCGGGCTGCGGCCGCGACCTACGGTTTCGAGGAATGGTCGACGCCTATTTTCGAGGACACGCGCGTTTTCGCCCGCACCCTCGGCGACACTTCCGATGTCGTGACGAAGGAGATGTACACCTTCGAGGACCGCGGCGGAGACAGCGTGACCCTGCGCCCCGAGAACACCGCCGGCATCTGCCGCGCGCTCGTCACCAACGGTCTCACGCAATCCTTGCCGCAGAAGGTCTTCTATGCGGGACCCATGTTCCGCTACGAGCGGCCCCAGAAAGGCCGCTACCGGCAGTTCACCCAGATCGGCGCGGAACTGATCGGTGCTGCCGAGCCGCTCGCGGACGCCGAAACGATCGCGCTCGGGCGGGACATCCTGGCCGAGCTCGGGCTCGGTGCGGAGATCACGCTCGAGCTCAACACGCTGGGCGATGGTGAGAGCCGGGCCGCCTGGCGCGCCGCGCTCGTCGATTATTTTTCGGCTCGCCGCGAGCAACTGTCAGCTGAAAGCCAGGCACGGCTCGCGCGCAATCCGCTCCGCATCCTCGACAGCAAGGACCCCGCGGATCGCGCCCTTGTGGCGGAAGCCCCCGCCATCGCTCCGTTTCTCACGCCGGAGTCCGCGACCTTCTATGACCGTCTGCGGAACTATTTGACGCAGCTTGGCGTGGCGTTCGTGGAAAATCCCCGGATCGTGCGGGGTCTCGACTATTACAACCACACCGCGTTCGAGTTCGTGACGAACCGGCTCGGCGCCCAGGGCACGGTCATGGCGGGTGGCCGCTATGACGGGCTGGTCGCCGAGATGGGCGGGCCGCCGACGCCGGCGGTGGGATGGGCGGCCGGGGTCGAACGGCTCGCGATGCTGCTCGAAGTCCCGCCGTCCTTGCCGCGACCGGTCGCCGTGATCCCGATGGATCCCGAAAGCGAGGCCGTGGCTCTGGCATTGTTGCAGGAGGTCCGGCGCGCCGGGGTGCGGGCCGAGATCGCGTATCGGGGCAACGCCAAGCGCCGTTTCGAACGTGCCAACCGGATCGGCGCCTCGGCCGCGCTGCTGATCGGGGAGGCGGAGCGCGCCTCCGAGACCGTGATCGTGCGCGATCTCGAATCGGGCAAGCAACAGACGCTTTCGCGCCGGGATGCCGTCCGGCATCTGACGCAGCCGCTCGTCCCGTGAGGCTCGACGAGAAGCTCGACCGCATCACGGCGCGCGCCGAGGAGTTGCGGTCCATGCTGAGCGAGTCCATCACCGGGGACGCTTTCGTGCGCGCCTCGCGTGAGCTGGCGGAGCTCGAGCCGGTGGTCGCCCGGATCGCCGAATTGCGCGCGGCAGAGAGGGAAGCCGCGCAAGCCGAGCAGATGCTCTCGGATCCGGAACTGCGCGAGCTGGCAGAAGACGAGCTGCGCGAATTGCGCGAAAAGCTCCCAGCGCTGCGCCAGGAAATCCGCATCGCCCTGCTGCCGAAGGACGAGGCCGACGAGCGCAGCGCCATCCTCGAGATCCGCCCCGCGGCCGGCGGCGACGAAGCCGGCCTGTTCGCCGCCGAGCTCTTTGCCGCCTATCAGAAATACGCGGCGCTGCGCGGATGGCGTTTCGAGACCCTCGACTATGATGACACGGAACTCGGCGGCATCAAGGAAGCGACCGTGGAAATCACTGGCAGCGGCGTATTCGCCCGCCTCAAATATGAAAGCGGCGTGCATCGCGTGCAACGCGTGCCGGCCACCGAAACCCAAGGCCGGATTCATACCTCCACCGTGACCGTCGCGGTGCTGCCGGAGGCCGAGGATGTCGACGTGCAGATCAGTGATGGCGATCTGAAGATCGACACGTATCGCGCCTCGGGCGCCGGCGGGCAGCACGTGAACAAAACCGACAGCGCCGTGCGCATCACCCATCTGCCGAGTGGAATCGTGGTGGCGATGCAGGAAGAGCGCAGCCAGCACAAGAACCGCGCAAAGGCCATGAAAGTGCTGCGGGCACGGCTCTACGAGCAACAGCGCTCGAGCCTTGATTCGGCGCGCGCCGCGGACCGCAAAAGTCAGGTCGGGACAGGCGATCGCAGCGAACGTATCCGCACCTATAATTTCCCGCAGGGCCGCGTGTCGGATCATCGCATCAATCTGACCTTGTATAAGATCGACCGCGTGATGCAGGGCGAATTCGACGATTTCATCGACGCGCTGATCGCTGAGGACCAGGCGGCGAAGCTCGCGGCGGAAGGGTAGAGAAGGAAGGGTTCTTTTTTTGAAAAAAAGAACCAAAAAACTTTTGTCGGTTGGGGTTCCGGACCCGGGACCTGCGAGACTCGGTTGAATGCCAACGAGCGGATCCTATCCGACGCGGCGGCGAAAGGTCCCGACCCAAACAAAGGAAAGTCTTTTTGCTTCTTTTTCTTCAGAAAAAGAAGAACCCTTCCGTCACGCCGCCTTCGCCACCTTCGTTTCGCCCAAGGCCACGCAATTTCGCCCGCTCTGCTTGGCCCGATAAAGCGCCGCGTCCGCGGCGGCCACCAGCGATTGCGGCCGCGCGCCGGGCTCGGGATGCAGGCAGGCGGCGCCGACGCTCACCGTGACGAAGCCGAACGGGCTTTCCTCGTGCGGCAAAGCGGCCGCCGCCACGGCCTGGCGCAATCGTTCGGCAACCGCGAGCGCGCCGCTCTGTTCGATGCCGGGGAGCAATGCCACGAACTCTTCCCCGCCGAAGCGGCCGGCGAAGTCGGGCGGGTGGCGGAGCCCGGTCTCCAGCAGGCGCGCGATCGTCCGCAAGCAGGAATCGCCGCTGGGATGACCGTAGCGGTCGTTGAAGCGCTTGAAGAGATCGACATCGAGCATCAGGAGCGAGAGCGGCAGATGGTCGCGCGCGGCGCGCAGCCATTCGGTCTCGAGCGCCTCGTCGAACGCGCGGCGGTTGCCTATGCCGGTGAGACCGTCCGTCGCCGACAGCCGTGCCAGACGATGGTTGGCGTTCTCGAGCGCGGCGCAGGAGCCGCTGAGCTGCGCGTTGGCCGATGCGAGCGCCTCTTCGGAAATCAGCAACGAGACCGTCTGATGCGCGAGGTATGCGCCGATACTCAGATTGGCCGTCATCTGCATGAGGTAAAAGAGCGAAGCCAGCTCATAGATCGTCTTGTCGGTCAGAAGAAAGGCTGCCGCGCTCGGAAGGTTTGCCGCCAGCGTCGAGCCGAGCACCGAGATGGGCGATACCGCGTTGCGCACTGCGAGGCCCGCGATCCAGCCGGCCTGTACCGTCAGCGTCACGATCTGCAATGGTGTGTCCTGCGTCTCGCGCAGCACGAGCCAGCTCGTGACGCCCCAGATCAGGGCGGTGCCGATCGATCCCCACAGAAACGGCCGCGCCCAGCGCCGCGGGTCGCCGATGCCGCGCCCGCGCCAATAGTGGCGGCGCAGCAGCAGGCGAACGAGCAGCCAGACCAGCGTCGTGCCGCCGAGCCAGGCGAAAATCGGCGCTCCGGTCCGCACCAGGCAGAACAGCAGGACGACGGCCTGCGCCACGGTCCCTTCGATCAGGGGGCGCGTCTGCGAAAACAGGAAATCGGTCAGCCGCCAGCGCTGCTCGGGCCCCAGCGAATCCGACCAGACCAGCAGCCGCGGAAGCATTTCCGTGCGCACCTCGGAAGAATGGCGCGCCAGCGTGCAGAAAAACCCTTTCCCACCCGTTACGGCTGGGCCGGCTTTGCCTCAGGGCGGCGGAACCGGCAACGTGTCGGCATACGAATGTCCGTTCCAGATCCAGCGATCGTGGGCATGCACCAGCAGATCCCGCATGCCGCCATGCGCGGTCGCGAGCACGCGGATCGGCCCGCTCACCGAGTCGAGCACGCGGACCCAGGTCCGGCCGTGCCTGACATAGATCGAGGTCGCGCAGCCCGCCGAGCCGCACAGGCTGGCCGACTGCACTTGCGCGAAGAGCGCCGCCGGGCCCGCCGCCGTCGCAAGCCGCGCCGATCCGACGAGCACCAAGGGCGTCTCTCCCGCGCGACGCGCCGCCCTGATGTCGTGCGCCATGAGCGCCCGGGCGGTCGCCTCGAGCGCACTGCCGGGCTGCACGCTGAGCCGGACCTCCCGCCCGCGCGGCGGCGCGGCGGCGATCAGCAACACGAGCGCCAGCGCAGCCAGCCTAGACACGCTCGTGCTGTTCCCAGCGGAGCGCGGTTTCGGTGAGCCGTGCCTCGTTGCGCTTGATCAAATAGAGCCCGGCGATCACCGCGGCCGCCCCCACGAGGCCCAGCACCGCGGTGGCAGGCGTCGACAGCTTCCGCGCCGCGTGGCCGAAGGCCGACGCCAGCAGCCCGTGCCCCACCGGCCAGGCGATGCCGCCGGCCACCGCCCACAGCAGGAAATTCCGCGAGGGCATCAGGCTCGCGCCGGCCAGGATCGGCGTGAAGCTCCGCAGCACGCTGACGAAGCGCCCGAAGAACACGACCTTTCCGCCATGCCGGCAAAACAGGTAGCGCACGAGCGCGAGCCGTCGCGGATTGAGCCCGATGCGCGGGCCATAGCGCCCGATCACCCGGCTTCCGAGCAGGCGCCCGAGCCAGAAACCGATGAGGCTGCCCAGAATCGCGCCCGCGCAGGCCGCGGCCACCACCAGAAAGATGTTCAGCCGTCCCGTCGTGCTCGCGTAAACCGCCGTGCCGAAAAACAGCGTCTCGGCCGGGATCAGCATCCCGGCGCATTCGAGTGCGATCGCGACCGTGATGACCGGGTAGCCGTAGAGATGAACGAGGTGGTGGAGCAGATGCATCGGATCGGGGTTCAGGCCGCGAGCCGGTAGAGCGTGGTGCGGCGCTCCGTGCGGTCCTCGAGCTCGGTCGTGGTCGGCACGTCGTAGACGGCGATGGCTTCCAGCCCGCGCTCGGGCAGGTAGGCGCGACCCGGATCGGCAAGCCACACCTCCGTGCTCCCCGCGAGCGCGCGCAGCCAGGGCAGGATGTGCCGCGTCATCGGCGCCTCGTAACAAACATCGCCAGCCAAGATCAGGTCCCAGCGCGCCGGGGCGCCAGCCAGATCGCCGAGCGTCGCGGTCACCGTCAGAGTATTGATCGCGGCGTTCATCCGGATGGCCGCGATGGCGATCGGGTCGATCTCGCAGGCTTCCACCCGGGATGCGCCGGCGCGGGCGGCGGCCAGGGCCGCGATCCCGCATCCGGCCGCGAAATCCAGCACGCGGCGTCCGCGCGCCTGCTCCGGATGGTCCAGCAGATGCCTGGCGGTCGCCTGCCCGCCCGGCCACGCGAAGGCCCAATAGGGGGGCGCCACGCCCTTGGTTTCGAGCCAGGCTTCCGTCGCTTCCCAGAGCGGCGTGATCTCGGTCGCGAGATGAAGCGAGAGCTCCGGCACGAGCGGCGCCGCGGCGACCGCGGTGTGCGCGCGCACGAACTCCGCCTCGGTCACAGGCGCCCGGCGAGCAGGGCGGCCGCGACCAGGAGACCCGCCTCCGCATTGAGCCGGAAGAGCCGCAGGCAGGCGGCGGGGTCCGATGGACGCAGCGCCCAGGCCTGGGGCAGCAGCACGAAGGCGGCGCCGAGCAGCAGCCAAGGGTGTGGCAGGGCAGCCAGTTGGGCGGCGGCGGCGAGGCACAGGACCGCCAGGAGATAGGCGCCGCCGACGAAGAATCGCGGCATGTGGGCGAACCGGCGCGAGGTGCTTTTCACGCCGATCCGGACGTCGTCCTCGATGTCCTGGAAGCCGTAGATCGTGTCGAAACCGAGATCCCAGAAAATCGCGGCGCCGTAGAGCGCCAGCCCGGCCGCATCGAGGCGGCCGGCGGCCGCGGCATAGCCCATCGGCGCGCCGAACCCGAACGTGAACCCCATCACGAGCTGCGGCCACCAGGTGACGCGCTTGGCCAGCGGGTAGAGCGCCACCAGCGCCAGGATGCCGAGGCCGAGCGCCCAGCAGAGCGGATTGAGCTGGAGCAGCACCCCCAGCGCGACCGTGAGCAGACCGGCCAGGAAAAGCAGCGCATCGAACGGGCGGATGGCGCCGGCGGCCAGCGGGCGGCGCGCTGTGCGGGCCACCTGGCGGTCGATATCCCGGTCCCACCAATCGTTCACCACGCAGCCCGCGGCGCGCATCGCGACGGCGCCGACCAGGAACAGGATCAGCAGCCGGACGGTCTCGGCGGCGGGCGCGCGCGCGAGCAGGATGCCCCACGCGCCAGGCAGCCACAGCAGCCAAATACCGATCGGGCGATCGAGCCGGGCGAGCAGCAGGTAAGGGCGCCAGGCGGACGGCGCGCGCGCGATCCAGCCCTGCTCGACGATATCCGTGAAACCCTGCACCCGCGCTATGTCGGGCTTGCGCGAAACTTGGTCAAACCCTGCCATGGAAAACGCCACGCCCCGGCTCTTCGTCCGCGACCGGCTCGAGGCTGGCAGGACGATCACCGTCGAGGGTCCCTATCTCGGGCGCGTGCTCCGGATGCGCGCAGGTGACGCGGTGCGGCTGTTCAACGGGATCGACGGCGAATGGCGCGCGCGGATCGCGTGCTTCGGCAAGCGCGACACGGTGCTCGCGGCCGAGCGCCTCCTTCGGCCGCAAACGCCCGAGCCGGGACCTTGGCTCGCCTTCGCGCCGTTGCGCCGGGACGCCACCGAACTCGTCGTGCAGAAAGCGACCGAGCTCGGCGCCGCGGTGATCCAGCCCGTGCTCACGGCGCGCACCAATCCGACACGGCTGCATCCCGAGCGCCTGGAAGCGATCGCCATCGAGGCCGCCGAGCAATCGGAGCGCCTCACCGTGCCGGAAATCCGCCCTCCTCTGACCCTCCCGGCCTTCCTTGCCGAATGGCCCCCCGAGCGCCAGCTCGCCGTCGCGGTCGAGCGGGCCGAATGGCCGGGGCTGGGGCCGGGAGCGGGCGGATTGCTGATCGGGCCGGAGGGCGGGTTTGCGCCGGCCGAGCTTGACCTTCTGAATGACAAACCCTTCATACAGCGCGTCTCGCTCGGCCCGCGCATCTTGCGTGCCGAAACCGCGTCCATTGCGGGGCTGGCGCTGCTCGGGGCGTGCCGGCCGGAGGCCTGAACCCGCCGTTCCCGGCGAACCAGGAGACGCATGTCCAATCCGGGCGAGGAAGATACGAGGCCGGCGGTCTCCGTGCCGCAACTCGCGGCCTGGCTTGCCGAGGGCGGGAAGCTGCCGTCTTCGTTCCGTATTGGCACTGAGCACGAAAAGTTCGGCTTCTACCGCGCCGGTCATGCACGGCAATTCGCGCCGCCGCCCTACGAGCCGGCGGGCATCCGCGCGATGCTCGAGGGAATCGGGGCGCGCGGCTTCGAGCCGATCCGCGACCAGGGAAATTTGATCGGGCTGAAGCTCGATGGGGCCGGCCTGTCTCTCGAACCTGGGGGACAATTCGAATTATCCGGTGCGCCGCTCCGGACCCTGCACGAGACCCGCGACGAGCTCGACCTCCATTTCGAGCAGGTGCGGGCCGTGGGAGAAGCGCTCGGGATCGGTTTCGCGCCGCTCGGCTTTCACCCGATCGCGCGGCGCGAAGACATGCCGGTCATGCCGAAAAGCCGGTATGCGATCATGCGGCGCTACATGCCGCTCGTAGGCACGCTCGGCCTCGACATGATGTTGCGGACCTGCACCGTTCAGGTGAACCTGGATTTCGAGAATGAAGCGGATATGCGGCGCAAGCTGCAGGTCGGTCTCAAGCTTCAGCCGGTGGCGACGGCCCTGTTCGCGAACTCGCCGTTCACCGAGGGCAAGCCGAACGGCTTTCTCTCGGCCCGCGCCAATGTCTGGACCGATACGGATCCCGATCGCACCGGGATTCCGGCGGTCATGCTGGCGCCCGATTTCGGCTTCGAGCGCTATGTCGAATGGCTGCTCGACGTGCCGATGTATTTCGTCGCCCGCGGCGGGAAGCTGATCGACGCGGCGGGTGCGTCGTTCCGGCAGTTTCTCGCCGGGCGCGTGCCGCAACTGGCCGGCGTTCGCGCCACGCTGGGTGATTTCGCCGATCACGTCACCACCGTCTTCACCGACGTGCGGCTCAAGCGTTTCCTCGAGATGCGCGGCGCGGATGCGGGCACGCCGGCGATGATGCTGGCGCAATCGGCGCTCTGGGTCGGATTGCTCTACGACCCTGCTGCGCTGGAAGCGGCGGTGGCGTTGGTTCGGAACGTTTCCGCCGCGACCGCGCAGGGCTGGCGGCAGCGCGTGCCGCGAGAGGGTCTCTCGGTGCCCTGGGGCGGCGGTACGCTGCGCGATCTGGCCCGGGACGCCGTTGCGATCGCCCGGCAGGGTCTCGTCGCCCGAAGCCTCGGGGAAGAGATCTATCTCGCGCCGCTCGAGGCGATCGTGGCGGGAGCGCCGACTCAGGCGGAACATTGGCTTGCGCGGTATCATGGTCCGTGGCGGGGCGATGCCAGCCGGATCTTCGAGGAAGCGAAGGTCTGAATGCCGGGCCCGGGGCCTCTCGGCCCCCGCCGCGCGCGGCTTGGGCCGGGATGCCGGAAAAGCACGCGTATCAGACGCTTTCACGCTGTAGCAGAAGAGTAACCTCGCCGCCATTTTCCCGTCCGATTCGGGTTGTTAAGCCAGTGGCATGGAGCGGATTCCGCAGCGGCTGCGCCGCGCTCAGCTCGAACGGATGCATCTGCCGCGGTTCGGGCAGACCGAACCGCGCGCCGTGCTGCCTCGGCAACGACACCTGCTGCGCCAGGCCCGGGCGGCGCGGCGGGGCCTCTGGCTCGCCGTGCTGACGCTCCCGTCGCTGCTGGTCCAGGCATGTCTCCTGCTGCTGCCCGGACGCGCGAAAGTGGCGTTCGCGCGGGGGTACTGGATGTTGGCGACGCGCGCGATCGGCGTGCAGGTCCGCGTGGTGGGACGCGCGGCCGGCGGCGGCGGTCGGCCGGTGCTCTATGTGAGCAATCACTCCTCGTGGCTGGATATCCCGGTGCTCGGGGGCGTGCTGCCGGCCTGCTTCGTCTCGAAGGACGACGTGGCGGCGTGGCCGGTGATCGGCACCGTCGCGCGTCTCGGCCGGACCGTGTTCGTGAGCCGCAATCGCGGGAATACCGGCCGCGAACGGGACGCCATGCGGGAGCGGCTCGCCGCCGGCGACGATCTGGTGCTGTTTCCGGAAGGGACGAGTTCGGACGGGTCGCGCGTGCTGCCGTTCCGCTCCGCCTTTTTCGACGCGGCCTATGGCGACGTGAAGCCGCTGATCCAGCCGGTTTCCGTGGTCTATGACCGGCTTGCCGGACTGCCGGTGAGCCACGCATCGCGCACCGTGTTCGCCTGGTATGGGGATATGAGCCTCGCACCGCATTTCTGGCAGCTGGCGCAGTGGCGCGGGAAGCGGGTGACGGTGCTGCTGCACCGGCCGATCGATCCGGCGGATTTTCCGACCCGCAAGGCGCTGGCGCAGGCCGCGTGGCAGGCGGTGGCGGATGGGGCCGCGGCGCTGCGGCAGAACCGGCCGGCGCGGCCGTTGCCGGTGGCGGAGCCGGAGATTGTTGGCGAGCCAGTGTTTGCTTAGAGGTGCCTCCGGCGGGCAGGGGCGTTGCCCCTCGCCTTTGGCGCTTGGACCAAGGGCGCGCCAAAGGCGAGGGGCAACGCCCCTGCCCGCCGGAGGCAAAGCATGAACCGCAAAAAGCTCCACGTGATCACCTGGGGCTGTCAGATGAACGTCTACGACAGCGGCCGCATGGAGGACGTGCTCCGTCCCCTCGGCTACGCGCCCGTGGACGCGCCGGCCGACGCCGACATGGTGATCCTCAACACCTGCCATATCCGCGACCGCGCCACCGAGAAGGTGTTCTCCGAGCTCGGACGGCTCCGCGCGCTGCGCGACGAGACCGGCCGGCCCGGGATCATCGCGGTGGCTGGCTGCGTCGCCCAGGCCGAGGGGCAGGAAATTCTCGCCCGCGCGCCGTTCGTCGATCTCGTGGTTGGCCCGCAGGCCTATCACCGGCTGCCGGAGCTGGTCGCGCGCGCGGCGCGGGCCGGGGGCGCCGTGATCGACACGGATTTTCCGGCCGAGAGCAAGTTCGACCATCTGCCGGAGGAACGGACGGCGCCCGGCGTCACCGCTTTCCTCACGATCCAGGAAGGCTGCGACAAATTCTGCGCCTTCTGCGTGGTGCCCTATACGCGCGGCGCCGAGGCGAGCCGGCCGGCCGGCGCGGTGATCGCCGAGGCGCGGCGGCTTGTCGCGGCCGGGGCGCGGGAGATCACGCTGCTTGGGCAGAACGTGAATGCCTGGCATGGCGAGGCGCCGGATGGCGGCACCTGGGGGCTCGGGCGGCTGATCCGCGCGCTCGCGGACATTCCGGGCTTGGCGCGAATCCGTTACACGACGTCCCATCCGCGCGACATGGATGACGACCTCATCGATGCGCACGGGCAAGTGCCGGCACTGATGCCGTTCCTGCACTTGCCGGTGCAGTCCGGTTCGGATCAGGTGTTGCGGGCGATGAACCGCGGCCACGATGTCCCGTTCTACGAACGATTGGTCGAGCGGCTGCGGGCGGCGCGGCCGGACCTGGCGCTTTCCACCGATTTCATCGTCGGCCATCCCGGCGAGAGCGAGGCGGATTTCGATGCGACAATGCGGCTCGTCGAGCGGGTGACGTTCGCCTCCGCCTTCAGCTTCAAATATTCGGCGCGGCCCGGCACGCCGGCGGCCGGGCTGCCGCAGATCGAGGAGTCCGTGCGCGACCGGCGGCTGCAGACCCTGCAGGCGCTGCTGCGCGACCAGCAGGCCGAATTCAATGCGGGGTGCGTCGGGCTGACGCTGCCGGTGCTGATCACCGGGCCGGGGCGCCATCCGGGCCAGATCGCAGGTCGGTCGCCCTACCTGCAGCCTGTGCATCTGACCGGACCGATTTCGGCGGTCGGGCAGGAATTGCCCGTGCATATCGCCGCCAGCCACCCCAACTCTCTGGCCGGAACCATCGAGGAGCGAGCCTGCGCTTGAACCAGATCACGCCCCGTCCGGCGCGGCCGGACGCCTCCGCCGCCCTGCGGCCCGTGATGCTGCAGTTCAACAACAACGCGCTGATGCCGGCCCTGCTTGGCGAACATGACCGCCATCTGGTGCGGCTGGAGCAGGGGCTCGGGGTGCGGCTGGCCTGCAAGGGCAACCGGGTCGCGATCACCGGCGAGCCGGAGGCGGTCGGGATGGCGCAGGCGGCGCTCGAAGGGTTGTGGGCGCGGCTGGAGCGGGGGCTTGGGGTGACGGCGGGGGATGTGGACGCGGCGATCCGGCTCGGGCGGGGAACGGACGAGGATCCGCGGCTGCCGCTCTCCGATCTGCCGGCGATCCGCACGCGGCGCGGCTCGGTCGGGCCCCGCTCGCCGGGGCAGCTCGCCTACATGGAAACGCTCGCCCGGCATGAGATGGTGTTCGCGCTCGGCCCCGCCGGCACCGGCAAGACCTATCTGGCGGTGGCGCAGGCGGTGGCCATGCTGATGGGCGGCGGCGTCGAGCGGATCGTGCTTTGCCGGCCGGCCGTGGAGGCGGGGGAGCGTCTTGGCTTCCTGCCCGGGGATCTGAAGGAAAAGATCGATCCCTATCTGCGGCCGCTCTACGATGCGCTGCACGACATGATGCCCGGAGACCAGGTGTTCCGGCGCATGGAGAAGGGTGAGATCGAGGTCGCGCCGCTCGCCTTCATGCGGGGTCGGACGCTGGCGCATTCCTTCGTCATTCTCGACGAGGCGCAGAACACGACCGAAGCGCAGATGAAGATGTTCCTGACCCGGATGGGCGAGGGAACCCGCATGGTGATCACCGGCGATCTGACGCAAATCGATTTGCCCGTGGGCACGCGCTCCGGTTTGCGCGATGCGGTGGAAACGCTCGAGGGCGTGCAGGGAATCGGCTTCGCGCGGTTCGATGTGGGCGACGTGGTGCGGCATCCGCTGGTCGGACGTATCGTTGCCGCCTACGAGCAGCGGGCGGCGGCGGCGCGCGATACCCGCCGGGAGCAGGATGGACATTCCTAGTACGGGCCCCGCTCCGGCGGGGATCGATGTCTTGGTCGAGCACCGGCTTTGGCACCGGATCGTGCCGCGGGCCCGGGCGCTCGCGGCACGGGCGGCGGCGGCGGCGGGTGGCGCCGGATCGGTCGTCCTCAGCACGGACCGGGACGTGCGGCGGCTCAACGCGCGGCACCGGAATCGGAACAAGCCCACCAACGTGCTCACCTTCGATCCGCCGCCGGGCATGGCGGGCGGGGACATCGTGCTGGCGCTCGGCACGGTTCGGCGCGAGGCGCGCGAGGCCGGACGGCGACCGGCGCATCACCTGGCGCATCTCGTGGTGCATGGCGCGCTGCATCTGCGCGGCCACGATCACGCGCGCGCGGGCGAGGCACGGCGCATGGAGATGGAGGAAGCGCGCATCCTGCGCCGTCTCGGCGTGCCCAATCCGTGGAAGCGCCGATGAGCGAGGCGCCGCCGGAAAATCTGCTGACGCGGATCGGCAGTATTCTGGTCTCGCGCGCCCGCCGGCGCGGGGACCAGGGCGTGCGGGAATCGATCGCGGAACTCGTCGCGGAGGCGGCCGGCGAGAGCGAGACGCCCGGCCAGGTGCCGGAGCTCGACCGGCAGGAACGGGCGCTCATCGCGAACGTGCTCCGGCTGCGCGGAACGACCGCAGACGACGTGATGGTGCCCCGCGCGGACATTGTCGCGATTCCGGTCGATCTCACCCTGGAGCAGGCGCTCGCCGTGATCCGCCGCGAAGGCCATTCGCGGCTGCCGGTCTATCGCGAGCAGCTCGATGACATCGTGGGCATGGTCCATATCAAGGACGTCTTCGCTTATGCCGGGCGGCCGGAAGAGTTTCGTATCGAGACGATCCTGCGCAGGCCCCTGATGGTGGCGCCGCAGATACCGGTGCTCGATCTGCTGCTGCAGATGCGGGTGAAACGCATGCATCTGGCGCTGGTGGTCGATGAATATGGCGGGATCGACGGGCTCGTGACGATCGAGGATCTCGTCGAGACCATCGTCGGCGACATCGCCGATGAGCATGACGAGCCGGAATTGCCGATGGTGGTGGAGCGGCTCGACGGCACGCTCGACATCGACGCCCGGCTCCCGCTCGACGCGTTCGAGGCGCGGACCGGCATCACGCTGACCGAGGAAGAGCGGGAGGCCGATATCGACACGGTGGGCGGCCTCGTCTTCCGGCTCGCGGGACGGGTGCCGGCCCGGGGCGAAGTGATCGGGCATCCGAGCGGGCTCGAGTTTCGCGTGCTGGAAGCGGATGCCCGGCGGATCCGGCGATTGCGGGCGAAGCTGCCGGAGGCCGCCTCCGGCGGACCGGGCGCGCCGACCGTTGCCTCCTCCAAGGCAAGTCCCTGAAGCGACGCGCGTTCGGGTTGGGGCGTGCCTCCGGCGGCCCGGCCTCCGCCCCGCTGCGGCCGAAAGGCCCCACCCTTCAGGGGGTTTAGGGCCTCTCGGGCCCTGTCCGGGCCGCCGGAGGCACCTGCCGGCCGCAGACGAAACCGGGCGCCTGCCCAAGAGTTGAACACCGCAAGACCGGTCTCGCTCGGCGAGTCCGGTCTTGTTGTGACATCGCAACCGGAGGGGCGCCGTGGATCTCAATCTCGCCGGCTATCACCTGACCTACGACCAGGAGTTCTCCGCGGGCACGGCGTTCAACGCGTCACCGAGCGGCTCGGTGGAATTCAAGACACAGTTCGACTGGGGCGGCCGCTTCAATCCCAGCAACAATGAAGCCCAATATTATTCCGACCCGTCTTTCGGCCTCAATCCGTTCAGAGTCATAAACGGGCAACTCAGCATCAAGGCGGTGAACACGCCGTCAGGGTTCAACGCGCAGGGCCAGCCCTTCGTCTCCGGCCTGATCACGACGCAGGAGACGTTCTCTCAGCATGGCGGATATTTCGAGATACGGGCGGCTCTGCCGAGGGGGGCAGGGCTCTGGCCGGCGTTCTGGATGCTGCCGACGAACGGTCAGGATTACCCGGAAATCGACATCCTCGAGGATCCCAACCTGGGCGGCAACAAACAGTATTTCGTGCATTCCACGGGTTCGAGCGGCGGCGGGGGCGGCTTCGTCAACGCGCCGGTCCCGCTGTATGGCGGCAAATTTCACCGTTACGGCGTGGAATGGAACGATCAGACCACCACGTTCTATTTCGATGGCGTGGCCATCTCGGAAGAGTCGACGCCACCCGACATGGCGAACGTCAGCATGTATCTGCTGGCCAATCTCGCGATCGGCGGCAGCGGCAGCTGGCCGGGCCCGGCCTCGCCCTCGGAAATGCCGGTGCATTACCGGATCGATTACATCCGGGCCTTCTCGAAGGACAGCAGCGTCCCCGGCGTCGCGCAGCAGCCGATCTCCTCGCCGGACGGTATCGACACGACGCCGAGCTATTCGCCGCCCGTCATGCCGGTGGTCACGACCGGCACCGGTCCGCAGACCCTGACCTTGCTGGTGAGCGAAGATTATTACGTAGGCGACGCAAAATTCACGGTCTCCGTGGACGGTGTCAGGCAGGGCGGAACCTTCACCTGCATCGCGCCCAAAGGTCAGGGGCTACAGCAGAGCTTCGTCTTCAACGGAAACTGGAGCTCCGGGACCCACACGGTGAGCGTGAAATTCCTCAACGACGCGTATGGCGGACAGAGCTACCTCGATCGCAATTTGTATGTGAATGGCGCGACGATCGACGGACAGGCCGTGCCGAACAGTTCCTTAAGCGAACTGTCGCCGGGAGCCCAGAGCTTCACATTCACCGCGCCCTGAGACGCGGGACGTGGCGTCAGGGCGCGGAGGTCTCGAGGCCGGGTCCACCGGGGCCGGAGGCGCGCCGCAAATCCACGGCGATGTCGTCGGCCAACGTGCCGAGAAGCCGGCTCATGGCGGCCGCCTGCTGCGCCGCACCCGCGCCAGAAGGTTGCTCGGTGATCCGCACGGTCTGCGTGGATAGCGGCCGGTGGCTGCTGCCGCGTTCGATGGCGTAGGCGGCGTCGAGCACCACGTTCCCCGAAGCATCGGGGTCGAACCGCCGGATATCGACCTCCACGCGCGCATCGGGGTCGGCCGAAATCGCGCCCTCGTCGGTATAGACCGCGGCCCCCGGAAGCCGCTGCGCGAGATTTTGCGCAAGGATCCGGCCGATCATTTCGCCCAGAGGCGAGGCCCAGCGCACCTGGCTGTCGGTGCCGAGCTGATAGCCGGAGAAGCGCAGCACGACATCGGAGCGGTCGAGATAGCCGGCAAGGCCGGGGCGACGGATTTCGATGTCGTGGAAGCGGGCGGGCGCCGCCGCTCCCGGGACCGGCGCGAGCGCGTAGAAACGCGGCTCGGGCGAGCTGCAGCCCGCCAGCATGACGCCGGCGAGCAGCGGGATGAGCGCACGGCGCATGATCAGGGTCCGGTAACCTCGGCCGTTCGGCCGCGCAACAGGGCTTCGGGGTGGCGATCGAGGAAATCGGCCAGCATGCGAATGCTGCGGGCGGCGTCCTCGAGCTGGTTGAGAAGCCGGGAGACCCCGCGCTGGAAGTCGGAATTGCCGCCGTAACCATCCTGGCCGAGCGCATTGCTCAACCGGGCCACCGCCATTTGCAGGTCGCGCGACATTTGCGGCAGTTTCTGCAGCACCGGCGTCAGACCCTGATCGGTTTTCCGGACCAGGCCGCGCAGGTCGGCCATCACGCCCGACAGATTGTGCACGGCTTCGCGCAGATCGGGACCGGCCGTCGCGCGGTCGACCGCGCGCAGCGTATCGTCGAGGCTGCGGCCGATGGACTCGATCGGGATCGCATTGAGCTTGTTGGCGATCGAGGAGACCGCGTTGGTGATGTTGTCGAGCCCCCCAGGCTGGCTCGGCAAGACGAGCGCGTCGCCCTCGCGCCCGACCGTGGCCGGCGGCGCGCCCGGCACGTATTCGAGCGCGATCGCCTTCTGACCGGTGATGAGGCTCGTGGACTCGATCACCGCGCGCATGCCGTCACCGACCAGCGTGCGGGTGATGACCTCCGGGCTTTTCTGCTGGGCCAGCTCCTGCTCGGTGAAGACGCGCTCCGGCTGCAGATCGAAGGCGACGCGCGCCTGCATGTTCCGGCCCCCGCTCTCGAGCAGCAAGTGTACGTCGGTGACCGTGCCGATCTGGATGCCGAATACTTCGACCGGCGAGCCCCGAGTGAGCCCCGCGACCGAACTGCGGAAATAGGTCACGAACGGGATATTTTGGGTGAAGCCGGCCGAGTCCGCCTCTTCCTTGCTGTTAAACAGCCGGAACGTCGCGCCGGTCGGGCTCGGCGGCTCCGCGGCCATGACGCGCGGCGTGTCGAAGGCGACGCCGCCCGATAGCAGGGCCTTGAAAGATTCAATTTCGACGCGGATTCCCTGCGGTCCCCATCCCACCGAGATGCCCGAGGCGTTCCAGAAATGCGAGGCCGGACGCACGAACTTGTCGTAGGGCGAGCGCACGAAGACGTTGATCGTGACCGGACCGAGCCCGTCGCCCAGATCGTAGCCGAGCACCTCGCCCACCGCGACGTCGCGGTAGAAGACGGGAGCTCCGGAGGCGAGCGATCCGAGGCGGCTGGCCTTCAGCACGTAGCTGCGGCCCGGCTCGTCGGAGCGCACGGCGGGGGGTTCCTCGAGGCCGGTGAAATGATCCGCGGGCTCGCCGCCGGGGTCGCCGGGATCGACTTCGATGTAACCGCCGGACACCAATGTTTCGAGGCCCGAGATGTTGCCCGGCGTGAGCCGCGGGCGCACGACCCAGAAATGCGCGTGCGTGGTCAGCAGCTGATCGCCCTCGCGCTTCATCCGCACTTTCACGACCACCTGCTTGAGATCCGGCGAGAGGCGCACGCTCTCGACCGTGCCGAGCGAGACGGCTTTGTGCTTCACCTCGGTCTGGCCGGCGGTGATGCCGTTCGCCGTGTTGAAGGTGATGGTGATCAGCGGGCCCTGATCGGCAAGCGTCTTGATCGCGAGATAGAGCCCGATCGCGGCCGCGGTGATCGGAATGAGCCAGATCAGCGGCACGCGCCGGCGCCGGCGGACCGACGCCGAGGGATGGTCGGGCGGCGGGTTCACGCGGCGGGCAGTGGCTGCGGCAGGTCGGCCGGCGCGGGATGCGGGTCGGCGGCGTCCCACATGAGGCGAGGGTCGAAGGCGCGGGTGGCGAACATGGTGAGGATCACGACAGCGGCGAAGGCGATCGCGCCGGGGCCGGGCAGCACCGTCGCGATGAAGCCCATATGCACGAGCGCCACCAGAGTCGTCAGCATGAAGACGTCGATCATCGACCAGCGTCCGACGCCCTCGATCAGGCGATAGAGCTGGGTGCGGAACAGGAGGCCGCGCGCGGACCGCTCATGGGTCGAGACCAGCATGAGGGTGAGACCGACGAGCTTGAGCAGCGGCACGGTGATGCTGGCGAGGAAAACCAGAATCGCCAGCGGGACCATGTCGACCTGCACGAGCTCGATCACGCCGTTCAGAATGGTGCTCGGCTCGCCTCGGCCGAAGCGGATCACCGTGATGATCGGATAGAGGTTGGCCGGCACATAGAGGATGATCGCGGCCACCAGCAAAGCCCAGCAGCGGATCAGACTCTGCCGCCTGCGATGGCGCAGACGGAAGCCACAGCGCGGGCACGGCCAGCCGGAGGGCGCCGACAGCACGAGCCGGCAGGTGTCGCAACCGATCGGGCGATGCGTGCCGGGTGGCTCGCGGATATGGATCAGGCCGCGTTCCTCGAGCCGCTCCCAGATGGTCTCGGCATCGAGCCGCGCGTCGGCGGCGATCAGGCACACCATCATCGCGGCGAGCGCCCAGACGCCGGCTTCGACATCGACGGTGGCGATCACCTTGAGCCGTGTGTAGGCGACCAGCAGGCCGATCAGGAACACCTCGATCATCGACCAGGGCCGGATGCGTTCGATGATGCCGAACGCCCGCGGCATGAGCGGGGGCGGATGCGGCATCCGCAGGCCGAGCAACACGTAGAGCAACAGCGCGATGTGCGTGCCGGGCATGGCGACGAGCGTGATCAGCACGACGAGGCTGATTTCCCACATGCCGCGATCGTCGAGCAGCACCGGGCCGGTGAAGAGACCGGCCTGGGTGATGCGGCCGACCGCATCGACATGCAGCAGCGGCACATTCAGCGCGACCACGAAAAGCAGCAAGGCCGCAAACAGGCAGGCGAGGATTTCCCCCTCGCAGTCGCGCCGGCCGCGGCGCAGCGTCGCGTCGCAGCGCACGCAATGCGCGGCGTCACCCGGGCCGAGGGGCGGCAAGCTCTGGAACAGACCGCAATCCTGGCACTCGCGCTCGTTGGGGAAGATATGCGCCGGAACGTGCATGCGGCGGCATAGCATCACAGTCCGGGCGATCCGCAAACCGGGGGCCACGCGGCATTGGCTGGACTCGGAGCGATGGGCATAGTCGAACGCCCGTCGCGGGAGGACCATCGGATGAGCAGTGTCGGCGTCGAACGGCGGGCCCATGTGATCGTGCTGGGCAACGAGAAAGGCGGATCGGGCAAGTCGACCACCGCCATGCATCTGATCGTGGGCTTGATGCGCGACGGTTATCGCGTCGGCGCGATCGATCTCGATGCGCGGCAGGGGACGCTTTCCGGTTATCTCGCCTCGCGCGCGGCGTTTGCGGATCGCCATGGTGTTTCGCTGCCCTTGCCGATGGCGCGGGCCGTGCACCGGAGCGAACGCGACAGCCGGTCGGAGGCGGAAGCCGACGAGGCCATGCGGCTCGGCGCGGCGCTCGGCGATCTGCATGCCGCCTGCGACATCATCGTGATCGATTGTCCGGGCGCGGACACGCATCTCTCGCGTCTCGGGCATGCACAGGCGGATACGCTGATCACTCCGATCAACGACAGTTTCGTCGATTTCGCCATGCTGGCCAGAGTCGATCCGGAGGATCATTCCGTCATCAACCCGAGCATCTACAGCGAAATGGTGTGGGAGGCCCGCAAGCGCCGTTTTGCGTCGGACCGGGGCCGTATCGACTGGATCGTGATGCGCAACCGGATGGGTTCGACCGAGATGCGCAACAAGCGCGATGTCGGCGCGACGCTGGAGACGTTGGCGAAGCGGATCGGGTTCCGCACCGTCAAAGGGTTCGGCGAGCGGGTGATTTTCCGCGAGCTCTATCTCCAGGGGTTGACGCTGATGGATGTGCGGGAAGCCGGGCTCGCGATCCAGATCGGCATGAGCCATATCGCGGCGCGCGCCGAGGTGCGCGCCCTGATCTCGGCGATCCGGAAACCGGCGCTGGTGGGCGGCGACGCAGAAGCGGCCGCGGTGGCCTGAGCGGCTGCCGCCTCTGGCCAAGGGGCGATAGCCCCTGGTCGCCGCTGGCAACGCCCGGCCCCTGATCCTGAGACCTTGGGATAGGGCCAAGGACCCGGCATCCCCGCCCGCTGGAGACGCGTTGCGAAAGCCCAGCCCGCTGGGCTATAGCGCACCCCGCCCAGGCCGGCGTAGCTCAGGGGTAGAGCAACTGATTCGTAATCAGTAGGTCGTCAGTTCGATTCTGACCGCCGGCACCAGGCGCCGCTTCCGGCAACCTCCGGCCGCCTTCGGCTAGCCGCAACCACGCGCGGTTTCCGGCCGGCGTGATCAGCACAGGCCGCTCCCCGATCCGGCGCTCGATCGTTATCGCGGGACTCGTAACGCTCAATATTGCTGAGACGAACTATATCGCCAGGCTTTGCCTAAACCGCATAGCCCGGCAACGCGCGCAATTGTACGCGAAAGCCCACGATCCATCGCGCGGAAATCCAGGCAATGAGCGCAACAGACACGAGGCCGGCGGAAACGCGCGGCACTGCGGTACGAGCGGGATCGGCGCACAGGATCAGAGCGCAATACGGCATCGCCTTCGCTGCCGCGCTCACGCTCGCCGGCTGCAATTCGGCTGGGGTGGGGCCCAACGCGGTCGCCGGGAAAACACCGGACGGCACCATCGAAATCCATTCGGCGCAGGTCGCGTATATCGGCAGCGGACAGGCCGGATCGGGTACTTTGTTCTATCGCGGTGCGAGCTATCCCTTCACCGTGGGCGGGCTTGGCGTGGGCGGCATCGGCGCCTCCACGATCGACGCCCAGGGAGAAGTCTACAATCTGCCGTCGATCGGCTATTTCCCCGGCAATTACGCCCAAGCCCGTTATGGTTTCGCTGTCGGCCAGTTCAGCCGGGGCGATTTGTGGCTGCAGAACGACAACGGCGTGATCCTGCATATGAAGGCCAAGCGCACCGGGCTTATCCTCAGCCTCGGCGGCGACGCCATGGTCCTTACGCTGAAATAGCCGCGCCGCTTCGCCGCTCGCCAAGATTCGGCGGTGCGAGGGGCACGCCCTCGATGCGCGCATGGCCGCGCGTGCGGCGGCGCAAAGTGCCCGACGGCAGCTCCCCGAACAGCCTGGCATATTCACGCGAAAAACGGCCGAATTCGTTGAAGCCGTTCGCGAGCGCGACATCGGTCACGGTCGAGGAGCCCGCCAGCAGCGCCTGTCGCGCAAGCCGTAATCTGTGACGGCGCACGAACCGGACCGGGCCCATTCCGAGCGCCTCCTCGCAATAGTGACGCAACGTGCGCGGGGCCACGCCGGTCTTGGTGCAGATCACCTGCGCCGTCAGCCGCTCGTCGCCGGGGATTTGCAGCAATTGCGCGAAACGGTCGAGCGTGATGCGCAACCGGCGCCAGGCACCGTCGGGCATCGCGAGCACGGCATCCCGGGCGCAGGCTTCCGCGGCGCTCGCCAGTTCCGTTTCGAGCGCAGGCCCGTGCGAGGCTCGCGCACCGAACAGCAATGTCTCGACGCATCGCGACAGCCGGTCGAGCGCTTCCTGCGACGGCTGGCCATCCGCGATCCATCCGGGCTCCTTGGTTGCCGCTCTCGCATCGAGGAGCGCGGGGGGAGCGCAGTCGCGCGGCAGGGAAACAATGCTCCAGAGGGTGCCCGGTGACGGACGGACGAAAACCGGGGCCCCGGGACCGTAGAACAGGACATGGCGCGGCCCGATCCGCCGGCCATCGACGAGCGGAGCGCCGTTGGCCGCCAGCGAGAAGGCGAGGCAAAAACGATCGGCGGCCGGCCTGAGGCGCATCGAAATCGGCTGCTCGAAAAGCAGGGCGGCCGCCCTGACGGCGCCGCAGGTCGCGCTGGTGCAGGTTATGCGAAGCGGACCCGGCACGGTCGGGACCAAGTTCATCTCGTGGTCGGCGATGGCGGTCTCGGCCTGCTCGACTGTGTCGTAGGCGCGGGTGATCGGCTCCATGGCGCGTCATCCTCCGGCGAACCTGCCCGGAGAAAAGCGCCCCTCACGCCGACCGGCATTGAATTAGATCAAACAGCCCGAGCGCCGCCTCTGCCCTCTGCGGGCGCAAGCTCCGCCCCCCTTGCGTCCGCAGATCGGACCGTTGGCGCGTCGTCCCGCTAGCCGCTGCGGCCGCCAGTGCCCCAGCTTGTCCCGCGCAGAGCCGGGCCGCCGGAGGCACTGCCGGCGGGCCAACTCAGCCCGCTGCGCCACTTTCCCGCAACGTCTCCCAGACCGCGCCCTCATCGACCTCACGCGACGTGAAGGCATCGCCAATTCTGCGCGCGAGGACGAAGGCGAGCTTGCCGTCGCGCATTTTTTTGTCGTGCTGCATATGCGCGAGCAGGGACGCGGCCCCGAGATGGCGGCCCAGCGATGCGATCGTCGGCGGCAGGCCGGCCGCTTCGATGTGCGCCTGCACCCGCGCCGCGTCCGCGGACGAGCAGTGTCCGAGACGCGCCGAGAGCCGGAAGGCGAGCACGAGGCCCAGCCCCACCGCCTCGCCATGCAGCAGCGAGCCATCGAACCCGAACTCCGCCTCGAGCGCGTGCGCGAAGGTATGGCCGAGATTGAGCAGCGCTCTTCCGTCGCGCGCGGCTTCCTCGCGCTCGTCGGCCTCGACCACGCGCGCCTTGAAGGCGCAGGCGCTGGCGACCGCCTCGGCCTGCACGGCCGCGTCGCCGGCGAGCAGCGCCGCGCCGTTCGTCTCGCACCAGGCGAACAGGCCGGCATCGCCGATCAGGCCGGCTTTGACGATCTCGGCGTAGCCGGCGCGGAGTTCGCGCGCGGGCAGGGTGGCGAGCGTTCCGGTGTCGGCCAGCACCAAGCGGGGCTGGTGGAAGGCGCCGAGCAGGTTCTTGCCCGCGGCGGTATTGATGCCGGTCTTGCCGCCCACGCTGCTATCGACCTGGGCGAGCAGGGTCGTCGGGATTTGCACGAAAGGCAGCCCGCGCAGCACGGTGGCCGCGGCGAACCCGGCCAGATCTCCGACCACGCCCCCACCGAGCGCGATGACCGCCGTGCGCCGCTCGATTCCGAACGCCAGCATCGCCTCGGCGACCTGGCCATAGACGGCGAGCGACTTGCTGGCCTCGCCCGGGGCGACCACGATCGGCCGCGCCTCGATGCGGCATTCGGCCAGCGAGGCCGCAAGCGCCGGCCAGTGCAGCCGGGCGACCGTCTCGTCGGTCAGCACGACCGCCTGCTTCTGAGGGAGGATCGGCGCCAGATGGGCGCCGGCGCGTGCCAGCAAATGCTCGCCGATCACCACCTCATAGGGGGAGCCCGCCAGCGAGACCGGCACCCGCATCGGGGAGCGATGCCCGGCCAGCGCCTCCAGTACCCGCGCGGTGGTGATCTCGGGACTGTCGTCGCCGCAATCGACCGTCAGGTCGGCCTCGGCATAGACCGGATGCCGCTCTTCCATGAGGCGGGCCAGGATGGTCTCCGGGTCACCCTGGCGCAGCAGCGGGCGATGGCTGCGGTGCGCGGTGCGGCGGACCAGTGTCGCCAGACGGCAGCGGAGCCAGACGCTGACGCCCCCATCGCGGATCGCGGCACGGGTGGCCGGGTCCATGAAGGCGCCGCCGCCCGTGGCCAGCACGCAGGGAGGGCCGGCCAGCAGGCGCCGGATCACGCGCCGCTCGCCTTCGCGGAACTCGGCCTCGCCATGGGCGGCGAAAAAATCGCTGATGGAACAGCCCGCCGCCTGCTCGATCTCGTGGTCGGCGTCGCGGAAGGGCAAGCCCAGGCGAAGCGCCAGCCGACGGCCGATCGAGGTTTTGCCGGCGCCCATCAGCCCGACCAGCACCAGGCTGCGGCCGCCGAGCGTCACGGCTGCCGCGGGCCGTTCGATGGCCTGCGGCGCGGTGTTGCGTGTCATGAACGTGAAGGCTAGAGCAACCGCGGCGCGGCGAGAAGCGCCGTGGGGGAGCGCGCGGGCTCCGGCGCCCGCCGCCATACCACGGGAGACCCAGCGCCCACGATGAGCCGTATCCTTGTCATTGCCGTCCTGCTGTTCATCGGCCTGCTGCTGGCCGGCGCGCTCGTGCTGGGGGCGTTCCCGCCCAAGGTGCACCGGGCCCCGGTCGAACATGTCGTGCCCAATGACCGGTTCGGGAATCCTTGACCGCCGCCGGCCCCGGCGCGCGCGGCTTGCTCCATGTCGAGGCTTTCCTCGAGATGCTGGCGGCGGAGCGCGGAGCGGCGCGCAACACCTGGCTCGCCTACGGCCGGGACCTGGCGGATTTCGCCGGCTTCGCGCGCGCGCGGGGCGAGACGCTCGAGGTCGCCACCGCGGCGACGCTGCAGGCCTATTTCCAATCGGTGGCGGCGGCCGGGCTTTCGGCCCGGACCGCGGCGCGACGCCTCTCCTGCCTGCGGCAATTCTACCGGTTCCTGCTGCGCCAGGGCACGCGCGCGGACGATCCGACTTGCCTCATCGACGCGCCCCGGCAGCCAAAGCCTTTGCCGAAATTCCTGACCGAGACGGAAGTCGCGGCCCTCCTCGAGGGCGCGCGATGCCTGCCCGGCCGGGTCGCGCTCGAGGCCGTCGCCGCGCTCGAGTTGCTCTATGCGTCGGGACTGCGGATCTCGGAGCTGCTCGGGTTGCGGCGCACCAGCCTCGGGGCCGCCGGTCTCGTGTTGATCCGGGGCAAAGGCGGCCGGGAGCGGCTGGTGCCGCTATCGGAAGCGGCCCGCGAGGCCGCCTCCGCCCTGATCGCGGCCTCGCCGGCCAGCGTCTTCCTCTTCCCGGGGCGCAACCCGGCGCGTCCGCTCACCCGCCAGGGCTTCGACCGCATCTTGCGTCAGGCAGCGGTCGCCGCGAACCTCGATCCCGAGCGCGTCTCGCCGCACGTGCTGCGGCATGCCTTCGCGACGCACATGCTGGCGCGCGGCGCCGATCTGCGGACCCTGCAACTCCTGCTCGGTCACGCCGATATCGCCACCACCGAAATCTATACGCATGTGCAGCCGGAGCGGCTGCGCGCGCTCGTCGAACGGCACCATCCGTTGGCCAAGCGGGCCGGTGAGCATGAGATCCGATAATCCATCCGACATGCGGCACTTCCTCGATTTCGAGAAACCGGTCGCCGAGCTCGAGGAAAAGATCGACGAGCTGCGGCGCATGTCGGCGCCGGACGGCATGAATATCGAGGAGGAGGTTTCGCGCCTCACCGAGAAGGCCGACCGCCAGCTCCGCACCACCTACGCGAAACTGACGCCCTGGCAGAAGACCCAGGTGGCGCGGCATCCCGACCGGCCGAAGGCTCTCGATTATATCGGTCAGCTCATCGCCGACTACACGCCGCTCGATGGCGACCGCGCCTTCGCCGATGACGGCGCCATGGTGGGCGGACTCGGCCGGTTCGAGGGCCGGCCCGTGATGGTGATCGGGACCGAGAAAGGGTCCGACACGGATACGCGAGTAAAACATAATTTCGGCAGCGCGAAGCCGGAAGGCTACCGCAAGGCGCGCCGGCTCATGGAGCTCGCCGGCCGTTTCAAGCTGCCGATCCTGACCTTCGTCGACACCTCGGGCGCGTTTCCGGGGATCGATGCGGAGGCGCGGGGTCAGGCCGAGGCGATCGCGCGCTCGATCGAGGCCTGTCTCGAGGCGCCGGTGCCGGTCATCGCCACCATCATCGGCGAGGGCGGCTCGGGCGGCGCGATCGCGCTCGCCGCGGCCAACCGCGTCCTGATGCTCGAGCATGCGGTCTATTCGGTGATCTCCCCCGAAGGCTGCGCCAGCATCCTGTGGCGGGACGCCGTGCAGGCGCCCGCCGCGGCGGAGGCGATGAAGCTGACGGCGGCGGATCTGAAGGGCCTGTCGCTGGTGGACGCGGTGGTGGCCGAGCCGCTGGGCGGGGCCCATCGGGCGCCGGCCGAGACCGTGGCGGCGGTGGGCGCGCAAATCGCGGCGATGCTGGAGCCGCTCGTCGGCCTGGAGCCGGAGGCCTTGCGGGCGCAGCGGCGGGAGAAGTTCCTGGCGATGGGACGGGAACTGGGCGCCTGATCCGCCCGCGAGCCGCCGGTGGGCTTTGCCGTTTCTTGGCTTGAGCCACGGCGCCACACGGTCTAGGCGTACCCCCCATCTTCCGGGCAGACGAGGGTGGCATGACGATCGATCAGACCGCGGTGGCGCGGACCGCCAGCATGGCCGCGCAAATGGCCTCCAAGGACGGGTTCATCGCCGCGCTCGATCAGAGCGGCGGCTCCACCCCCGGCGCCCTGAAGCTCTACGGTATTCCCGAGACCGCCTATCACGGCGAGGCCGAGATGTTCCGGATGATGCACGAGATGCGTGTCCGGATCATGACCTCGCCCGCCTTCACCGGGGCGCGCATCCTGGGCGCCATCCTGTTCGAAGGCACCATGGACGGCAGCGTGGGCGACGTGCCGGTCCCCACCTTCCTCTGGGAACGGCGGGGTGTGGTGCCGTTCGTGAAAATCGACAAAGGGCTGGAGCCGGAACAAAACGGCGTGCGCCGGCTCAAGCCGATGCCGGGCCTCGAAACATTGCTCGCGCGTGCCGCCAAACTCGGCGTCTACGGCACCAAGATGCGCTCCGTGATCGACCACGCCGATCCGGGCGGCATCGCCGGGCTCGTGCAGCAGCAATTCGAAGTCGCCAAGATCGTGATCGCTCACGGGCTGATGCCGATCGTCGAGCCCGAGGTGTCGATCGGCAGTCAGACCAAGCGGGAGGCGGAAACCATCCTGCTCGAGGAAATCAAGCGCCAGCTCGAGGCGCTCCCGGCGGGTCAGCAGGTCATGCTGAAACTCACGATCCCGACCGAGACCGATCTTTTCCTGCCGCTCACCCGGCACCCGAAGGTGCAGCGCGTGGTGGCGCTGTCGGGCGGCTATTCCCGCGACGAGGCCTGCCGCCTGCTTGCGGAAAATCATGGCATGGTCGCCAGCTTCTCGCGCGCGCTGGTCGAAAATCTGCGCCACGGGATGAGCGACGATGAGTTCAATGCCGCGCTGGCGCAGGACATCGAACAGATCTTCCAGGCGTCGGTCGTGAAGGTCGCCTGACCTCCGGCGGTGCGGGCTCAGCCCGGGCCGCCGGAGGCACGCCTCGGTCCAAACGGCCGAGGCGCCGCCCTCACCCGTTCCTTCCGCTCACCTGGCCGTAAAGGCTCAGATCGGCCGAGCGCATCGCCAGGCGCTGCTGCGTGGGCAGGGCCTGCCGCAGTAGCTGGGTCAGCCCTGAATTCGCGGAACTCACCATTTCCGTCTGTTCCGCCCTCAACATTTCGCCATTGATCCGACGGACGGCCTCGATATAGGCCGCGTCGAACAGGTGGCCGCGGATGGATTGCAGGCGCGCGATCTGCTGCTGGCGCGACGGATCGGGGAGCGAGGAGGGCTTGATGCCGTCGCTCTCCGCGAATCGCGCCAGCGCGTCGTCATAGGATCGGCGTTCCTCGAGTGTCGCCTGCGCGTGCGCGCGCAACTGTCCGTTTTCGGCCCTGGCGCTGGCGAGTTCGGCGAGATCGCGGGCGAAGTTCGCCCGCGCGATTTCCTGAGTGAGGAACGTCCGGTCGGTTTCCGCCTGCGGATTGGGCGCGGGCACCGGCTTGGGGGCGGGCTTGGGCGCAACCTGCGCGATGGTGGCCGGCACCAGCGGCGGCGAAACCGGCGCCGGGGCTGCGGCCGGCGGCGCGACCGGGCGCGCAGGCGCGGGCTCGGCGATGGCGACGTGCCGCGTCCGATGATGGTGGATGCGGCCCCGCGCCAGCACCGCCGGGGATGTGGCGAGCAGGGCGGCGGCCGCGAGCGATAGGGGGCGAATCATGACATGCGCTCCATCGGCGGCGCGGACCCGGAGCGGGTCCGCGCGCGGGCCTCAGCCGTTGGTCGAACCCGGCAGGTTGTTGGCCTGCTGCTCGTGTTTCTGGTCCACCGGGCGGAACTGATTGATGAGGTTCTTCACCTGATCGCTCTGCGTCCGGTTTTCCTCGTTCTGCGCCTGCTCGATATCCTCGGCGTTGATCGATTTCGCATCCTGGACATAGGCGCCATCGAAGGACGCGCCCTTGAGCGACCGAAGATGGCTGAGCCGGGATTGCTGCGCCGCATCGGGCGACGCGGGCAGCGCCACGCCGCAATTCTGGGCCAGGTTGTCCAGGGCAGCCTGATATTGCGCGTGATCCTGCGTGACCATGTTCGCGTATTGCTGGATCTGCGGGTTCGTGGCGCGCTCGCTGGCGAGCTGGGAAATATCCTGCTCGTAGAGCGAGCCTTGCGCGTCCTTTTGCAGGAAATTCTGGTCGGCGCGGCTGAGCTGGCAGCTGCCTTGGCTCGCCGCCAGGGCGCTGCCGCCGTAGAGCGCGAGCGCGGCGGCGATCAGCGTAGGTCTGACGTTCATTCGGCTGTCTCCCGTGGGATGGGGTTTCCGCTCGAACGCCGCCCTCGCGCGCCTGTTTCAGGAAGCTTCCCGACTCGTAACCGACAGTTTCGTAGGATTCGGGGTCTGGGGCCTTTCGCCCGCAGCGGAGGGTCCAGGGAGGCAGACCCTCCCTGGCCGCCGGAAGCCTATTTTCTCCCTTCGAGCGCCGCGATCCGCGCCTCGAGTGCCGCGATCCGCGCTTCGGCCGCCTCCTGTCCCGCGCGCGCATTCGCCGCGAGTTCAGTGACCGCCTCCAGCTCCTCCCGCCGCACGAGTTCGAGCTTGCGAATCGTCTCGTCCACCCGGGCCCGCATGCCGGACTCGAGCTCCTCCCGCAGCCCGGAGAGCGCGGAGATCGCACCGCCCGCCACGCCTGCGAGGTCTTCGAAGAATTTGGGCCGGTCGCTCATATGCATCTCCTGGTCTGGCTTCGGGGAAGCGGCCCCTGGCCGCCCGCCTGAGGCTGCGTATAACCCGCCGCCATGATCCTGATCACCGGCGGGGCCGGATTCATCGGCTCCAATCTGCAGGCGGCGCTCGCGAGACGGGGCCACGAAACCGTGATCGCCGACCGGCTCGGTACCCAGAGCAAGTGGCGCAACCTGGCCCGCCACCCGCCGGCGCGAATCGTCTCGCCCGACGCGCTCGAGGACTGGCTGCTGGGCCATCCGCCCGTGGAGATGGTGTTTCATCTCGGCGCGGTCAGCCTCACCACGGCGACCGATGCGGACGAGGTCTGGCGCACCAATGTCGAGCTGAGCCTGCGGCTCTGGGAATGGTGCGCGGCGCGCCGGGTCCGTTTCGTCTATGCGAGTTCGGGCGCGACCTACGGCGACGGCAGCGCCGGCTTCGACGACGATCCCGCCAACCTGCCCAACCTCCGGCCGCTCAATCTCTATGGCTGGTCGAAGCACGTCTTCGACCAGCAGGTGATGGCGCTCCTGCGGCGCGGCGCGCCGCGCCCGCCGCAATGGGCCGGGCTGAAATTCTTCAACGTCTATGGCCCCAACGAGTATCACAAGGGCGCCATGATTTCGGTCGTGAAAGTGATGCACGACGCGATCGCGGCGGATGGCCGCCCGCGCCTCTACCGTTCGAGCGTCGAGGGGCTCGGGGACGGCGAGCAGAAGCGCGATTTCGTGCATGTCGACGATGCCGTGGCGGTAATGCTCTGGCTGCTCGACCGGCCGGACGTCGACGGGCTGTTCAATGTCGGCACCGGCCAGGCGCGGACCTATCTCGATATGGCGCACGCGGTCTGCCGCGCCTGCGATGCGCCCGAAGCGGTCGAATTCGTGGACATGCCGCCGGCCTTGCGCCCGCAATACCAATCTTTCACCGAAGCCCGCATGGACCGGCTGAGGGCAGCCGGGTACGCTGCCCCGTTCGTCGGGCTCGAGGACGGCGTGACCGATTACGTGCGCAACTACCTGCGGCAGCCGGATCCTTACCGATGATCTCCGTGATCCCGTTCCCCAATTTCGATCCGGTTCTGGTGCGGCTCGGGCCGTTCTCGATCCGCTGGTACGCGCTGGCCTACATCGTTGGTCTGGTGATCGGCTGGCAGCTCGTGCGCCGCCTGGTGAGGCGCCCGCCCGCGGTCGCCACCGCGCTGCAAGTGGACGATTTCCTCACCTGGGCGACGCTCGGCGTGGTGCTCGGCGGCCGGCTCGGCTACATCCTGTTCTACCAGCCCAGCCTCTATTTCTCGCATCCGCTCGCCATGCTGCAGGTGTGGAACGGCGGCATGAGTTTCCATGGCGGGATGCTCGGGGTCACGATCGCGATCATCCTGTTCTGTCGTCGTAACAAGATTCCGCTGCTCGGCTTCGCCGACCGCATCGCCATCGTCACCCCGATCGGTCTCGGCCTCGGCCGCTGCGCGAATTTCATCAATGGCGAGCTCTGGGGCCGGCCGGCGCCGGCGAGCCTGCCCTGGGCCATGACGTTCCCCCGCGCGCCGGATTTCGGCACCATCCCCCGGCATCCGAGCCAGCTTTACGAGGCCATGCTCGAAGGGGTCGTGCTGTTCCTGGTCATGTGGATGGCCGGCCGCAGCGCGCGCAATCGCGAGCGCTTCGGTTTTCTGACCGGACTGTTCCTGACCGGCTACGGAATCGCGCGCAGCATCGGCGAGTTTTTCCGCGAGCCCGACGCGTTTCTCGGGTTCCTCTGGGCGGGGGCGACGATGGGCCAGTTGCTGTCGGTGCCGATGGTGATCGCGGGCCTCGCCCTGATGGCCTATGCGAGCCGCGGCGCGGCGGCGCGGCCCGCGGCCGGGTGAGAATGCCCGAGCGGCTCGACCGGTTCATCGCGCGGGCCAACGCGGCCTATTACGCTGGCCGCGATCCCTATCGCGACTTCACGACCGCGCCCGAGATCAGCCAGGTGTTCGGCGAGTTGCTCGGCGGCTGGGCCGCGGTGGTCTGGACGCAGATGGGGCGGCCCGATCCGGTTCTGCTGGTCGAGGCCGGTCCCGGGCGCGGCACGCTGATGCGCGACGCGCTCCGGGTCGCCGCGCGCCTCCCCGAATTCGCCGCCGCGCTGCGGCCGCATGCGATCGAGCGTTCCGAACGGCTGCGCGCGGCGCAGGCTTCCCTGGTGCCCGGGCTCGCTTTCTGCCGCGAGCTCGGGGACCTCCCGCCTGGTCCCACGATCCTTCTCGCCAACGAATTCCTCGACGCCCTGCCGATCCGGCAATTCGTCCGCCGCGACGGTTTCTGGGCCGAACGGTTCGTGGAAGCGGGCGCCTTCCTCGAGCAACCCGCTTCCACCCCGTTCGGCCCCGCCCCCGAAGGCACCATTCTGGAACATGGCGAGGCGGCGCTCGCCTGGACCGCGTCCCTCGCGGCCCGGCTTCGCCGGGAAGGGGGCGTGGCCCTCATCCTCGATTACGGCGCGGCCGGCGGCGCCGGCGATACGCTGCAGGCGCTGCGGAACGGCCGGCCCGCCGACCCGCTCGCCGCGCCGGGCGACGCGGACCTGACGTCCCATGTCGATTTCGCAGCGCTGCTCGAAGCGGCGCGGGCGGCGGGGGCCATCGGCTTCGGCCCGGTTCCCCAGGGTGAATTCCTGGCGCGGCTCGGGCTTCATGCGCGAAGCGAGGCGCTCGCGCGGGCCAATCCCACCCGCGCCGCGGATTTGCGCGCGGCCGCGGACCGGCTCGCGAACCCCGCCCGCATGGGCGCGCTGTTCAAGGCGGTCGCGGTCGCAGCGCCGGGCGCCGCGATACCGCCAGGGTTCGAGCCATGAACGCCGAATTCCTCACCGATCCCGCCTTTCCTGGCCGGCACGGCTTTTTCACCCGCCGCGGCGGGGTTTCGACCGGCCCGTATGCCAGTCTCAATGCGAGCCTTTCGAGCGCGGACGATCCCGCCCGCGTGAGGCAGAACCGCGCGCTGGTGGCCTCCGCGCTGGGCGTGCCCCGGGCAAACCTGCTCGGCGTCACGCAGGTGCATGGGATCGCGGTCGCGGAGCCCGAGGCGCCGTGGGAGGAGGGACAGGGACCGGCGGCGGACGCGATCGTCTCTGACCGGCCGGGCCTCGCGCTGGGCGTGGTCACCGCGGATTGTGCGCCCGTTCTGCTGCGCGATCCGGTCGCGGGCGTTGCCGGCGCGGTGCATGCGGGCTGGCGCGGGGCGGTCGCCGGCGTGCTCGAGGCCGCGCTGGCAGCGATGGAGCGGCGCGGCGCCCGGGCCGCGCGGATCGCGGCGTCGGTCGGCCCCTGCATCGGGCAAAGCAGTTACGAGGTGGGACCGGAGCTGCGCGATGCCGTGCTGCCGACGCTGGCGGACGCGGAGCGCTTCTTTGCGCCCGGAGCGCCACCGGATCGCTGGCAGTTCGATCTGGCCGGTTACGTCGCCGCGCGGCTGGCGGCCTGCGGCGTGCGCGCGACGGTGCTCGGCCATGATACATTCGCCGACGAGGCGCGTTTCTTCAGTCACCGGCGACGCACCAAATGCCAGCCGGGGCCCATCGGGCATCAGCTCTCGGTGGTGGTGGTCGAAGAAGGGAGGCAAGGATGAGTACGACCGAGCATGCGAGCGTGGACACGCTGTGCCAGACCGCGCGCGACATCAGCCGGCACCTGATGGCGATGTGCGACGAACTCGCGGCGCTGCGGCATCCGCATGCGCCGGCCAAGCCCTCGCGCGACGCGATCGCGAAGCAGATTTGCAAGATTCAGGATCAGGTGACGCTGCTCCACTCGGTGGTGGAGGATATCGCGCGGCACGAGCCCGACGCGGCTTAGCGGCAGGGGGCTTTGCCCCCTGCACCCAAACTGGGGCCTTTCGGCCTAGCGGGTCCGGGCAGAGCCCAGGCCGCCGGAGGCACGCCTCAATGGAGACGCGCCTCGCTTTAAAAAGCCCCCAGCGCCGCCTCGAACTCCGCCCACTCCCGTTTCGACAGGCCGCTTTCCGCCTGTTCGACGGTCTCGCCCCGCAGCCGCCGGCGCAATAGTTCGAGCATCGTCTTCGAAAAGGTGAATGCGCCCAGGCGATATTCCTCGAAAGCCCCATGCGCCGCCGGCACCCAGGCGCCGACGATTTTGAGGATTTCCTCGGCATAGACGCGGATTTCGTATTGCGCGTGCGGATCGGCACGGAGCGCGCAGAAATGCAGGAGATTGTGCAGGTCCGTTTTCCAATACCATTGCGTGTAGGTATTGAGCGTCAGGTTGATGCGCGCGAGCTCGCGCGCGAGCCCCTCGCGGGCCGGATCGCGCCGGGCGCCGTCCGGCCCTTCGTTCAGCAGGATTTCGTAATCATCGTGGCAGCGCCCGGCATCCTGCTTGAGGATCGCGAGCACGTCGGCCGCTTCCTCGCCGGCGAGCGTCGCGCCCCGGCCCTGGCGGTTGCTGGCCGATTGCGCGGCGAGGTGTTCCGGCGCCGGGATGTAGAACTCGCGGTCGAGCACCGAATAGCGCGCGGAATATTCGTTCACGTTCGCCATGCGATGGCGAATCCATTGCCGGGCCACGAAGATCGGCAGTTTGACGTGGAACTTGATCTCGCACATCTCGAACGGCGTGCTGTGCCGGTGCCGCATCAGGTAGCGGATCAGCCCGGCATCCTCGGAGACGCGACGGGTGCCGCGTCCGTAGCTGACGCGGGCCGCCTGCACGATCGCCCCGTCATCGCCCATATAATCGACGACCCGCAGGAACCCGTGATCGAGGCAAGGGATCGCCTGGAACAGCAGGGCTTCGAGGGCCGGGACGGTAGGCCGGCGGGTCTCGGACCGGGCTTCCCGCTGGGCCTCGATCTCGGCGATTTGCGCTGGCGTGAGGGGCATCGATCACGCCCCTAGCACCGGCCCCGAGTCTGGCCTATATCTGTGGGGCCTGCTTCGGCCGGCTATGGCGATAAACGGTACGTGGAATAAGCGTTGTGGACCCGGGGGCAGTGCCCGGCGCCTCCACCATAGGGGGGCGACACAGGCTCGACACGCGCAGTAAAGACCTGCCTTTTGCCCGGCATGATACCGCCGTCATCGGGTCAAAACACAAGTGCCAACGATAACTTCGAGGCGCTCGCGATCGCTGCGTAAGCAGTGACACGCGCGGGACGGGGGGCACCCGGGCAACAGAATGCCCCCCACTCACAGATCCACGCGCGGCGGTTGTCAGGCCGCGATTCCGGGCGCAAAGGTTCGCCCGGGAGCCGAGTTCTCACGGGATTGCAGGATGGAAGACGACGACGGCAAGAATTCCGGCGCGGCCATACCCGACAGTCTGCTGCCCTACGATCGCTGGACCCAGGAGGCGCTGCGGCACGTCGTGCTGCGCGCCCTGGCGCACGTCGCCGAGAACGGCCTTCCTGGCGATCATCATTTCTACATCACGTTCAGGACCGACCATCCGGGCGTCTCGATTCCCGCCCGGCTGCGCGAGAAATATCCCCGCGAAATCACTATCGTGCTGCAGCACCAGTTCAGCGGCCTCAAGGTGGACGAGGCCGCCTCCACGTTCTCCGTACGCCTCTCGTTCGGCGGCGTCCCGGCCGATCTCCTGGTGCCGATCGGCGCGGTGACGATGTTCCATGACCGTCACGTGCAGTTCGGCCTCACCTTCGAGGCCGAGATCCCCGAGCCGCCGCCCGCGGCGCTGCCGCCGCCGGCGGCCGAGGGGGCGGCGCCTCAGGTCGTCAGTCTCGACGCGTTCCGCAAGCGCCGCGACTGAGCGCGGCGCGCCACCGCCCAGGCGAGGATCGCGGCCAACGCAAGCAAGCCGGCCGGAATCGCCCAGGGGAACGCGATATGCCGCCGCGCCACCGCGCCGAGCGCCGCCCCTCCCGTGTAGGCCAGCAGCAACGGCACCACGATCACCGCGGCTGAACTTTCGCCGGCCAATGCCTGGCCGAATTTCACCAGGTCGCCGGTGATGAAGGCGGTGTTGAGCCGGATGCCCGCGAAGTTCGTCACCGCGGCGTTTTGTGCCCCCATGCCGGCGGCGAGCAGCGCGATCGAGGCGAGTTCCGGCGCGACCAGGCCGCCGGCCGTCACCAGGAAGCAGGCGAGGAGCAGTCCCGGCGCGGGCCCGGCCGCGCGATGCAGCCAGCGGCTTCCCACCACCCCGGCCAGGAACCCGCCGATCGCCGCTAATCCGGGCAGAACCGGCCGGAGCGCCGCATGCATCGCGGCCAGTCCGAGCAGGACCGTCGTGCCGGTCATGTTGGCGGCGAACACATGGTGCCGCAGGTAGGCCATCGCGTCGGTGCTGCCCGCCGAGAGCGCGAGCAGGCAGGACAGCGCCACGGCGGCCGCCCCGCCGTCGATTTCGTCCCCGGCGGGGCGGCCGCCTTCCGTCAAGGCGTGTCGGGCCGGTTCCCCGGTTCCGGACGCGGGCGCAGCTCCTCGAGTTTCCGGCGCACCGCCTCGTCCTCGGGCTTGGGCGGCGGAGGCACGGCTGGCGCGACGCCCGGAGGCACCGCGTCGCTGGGATCGATGTCGCGCGGGCTAGGCATCAGCGGTGCGGATTGCCGCTGTAGCTGTTGCTGTTGCTCGCGTTGTCGCCGTTGGCGTTGCCGGTACCGTTCTCGGCGTTGCCGTTGCTGCCAGGCTTGCCTTCCGGATTGCCCTTGTCGCGCAACACGTCCTTCTGGTGCGGCGAGCCGGTGACCGGCGCGCCGCCGCCATTGCCCATGTTCATGGTGGCCGGCTGACCGGCGGCCGGGCCCGAGGTGTTGCCGGCGGCCGGGCCCGGCTCTTTGGTCTGCACGTGGTCGCTGGACGGCGGGTTGGGCTGCGCGAGCGCGGGGGCGGCGGCGAGGCCGAGCGCGCAGAGCGTGGCGATGGCGAATTTCATGGTTTTCCTCCTTGTGGTTTCGGAGGAACGCGACAACCCTGTGCTTGTTGCGACGCGCAAGGAAGTGTTCTTTTTTGAAAAAAAGAACCAAAAAACTTTCTCGCATTCGACGAGACCTTGCGAAGTCCGTTTCATATATGGAAAAAGTCTTTTTGCTTCTTTTTCTTCAGAAAAAGAAGAATCCTTCTTAGCTCACACGCTCTTTCGCCAAGAGATCGCGAATTTCCGTGAGCAATGCCTCGGTGGGCGTGGGCCCGGCCGGTGCTTCCTCCTGCTTGCGCATGAAACGCTGCAGCACCCGCACGACCCAGAAAACCACGAAGGCGACGATGAGGAACTGAATCACCGCATTGACGAACAGCCCGTAATTCACGGTGACCGCCCCTGCCTTGCGCGCGGCTTCCAGGGTCGGCTCGCTCGGGCCGCGGATGGTGAGGAAGCGCTGCGAGAAATCGACGCCGCCGGTCAGGAGTCCGATCACCGGGTTGAAGACGTCGCGGACCAGGCTTTGCACGATGCTCGTGAAGGCGGCGCCGATGATGATGCCGACCGCGAGATCGACGACGTTGCCCCGCATGATGAAGGCCTGGAAATCGGCGATCCAGCCCGGCTTGCGAGGCAGATGGCGCGGCAGCGAGGGCAGATCCATGGCGCGTGTCTCTCCTGTCCGGATCATTCTGATCACGGCGGACCGGGTTCGGCAACGCGGCGCCGGTTTTTCAGCTGCCGGCGACGTAGGCCCTGAGACTCGCCATTTCCGTGTCCTGCTGGGCCAGGCGTGCCTTGACGACATCGCCGATGCTGATCAGCCCGATCAGTTCGCCATGCTCCATCACCGGCAGATGGCGTATGCGGCTCTCGGTCATGCGGGCCATCACCGCCTCGCTCGTGGTGGCGAGGCTCACCGTGTGCAGCACGCTCGTCATGATCGCCGCGGCTGTCTGCGTCAGCGCCGCCGCCCCGTGGCGGGCGAGCGCGCGGACCACGTCGCGCTCGCTGACGATCCCGAGCAGCGGCGACTGCGCGTCGCGCACGACCAGCGCTCCGATCCGGTGGCGGTCGAGCGCATCGACGATCTCGGGCAATGTCGCGTCGGGACCGATGGTCTCGACGCGATTTCCTTTGCTGTGGAGGATGGCGGCGACGGTCATGGGCGGGCGCTCCTCGCGTTTTGCGGGCGCGCCGGCCACTGGGGCCGTGACGGACCCGAGGGACTCGATACTCTGCGCCCGCATGCCGGGCGCGCGCAACTCACGGTTTGCGTGCTCTATTCCCCGCTCAGGTCGCGCCGCCGGGTGTCGAGCTCCTCGGCGTAGCGCCGGAGCGCGTGCTGCTCGGTCAGCAGCCCGAGCACGCGCATCGTGTCGTTGCCGTCCACCACGGCGAGCGCGTCCGCCTCCGCCCGCTCGAACATCGCGACCGCTTCCTTCACGGTCATTTGCGGCACCAGCACCGCATGTTCGTGGTGCAGCACCTCCGAGACGCGCGTCGCGGTCTCCGCCGCGGCATGCGCGTCCGACACCCAGACCAGCCCGGCATACTGGTCGCGCTCGTCGACCGCGATCACCCGGTTGGCCGAGCCGAGCGGGTAGTCGCGCAGGAATTGCGCCAGCGGCGAGTCCGCGCGCACGGTGCGGATGTCGCGCCGCATCATGCGGCCGACCGTGAGGTTGCGGACCCAGCCGATATCGACCGCGCTGCGGATCGATTCGCCGCGCAGATGGAAGCGCCAGGTCGCGAACGAGTAGCCGAAGGTGCGCCGCACGGTGATCGAGGACACGACGGCGGCGGCCAGCACGGCGACCGTCAGCGGCAGGCTGCCGGTGCTCTCGAGCGAGAGGAACGCCATGGTGAGCGGGCCGCCGACGATCGCCACCGCCATGCCGCTCATGCCGACCAGCCCATAGGCCATGTCGGGCAGCATGGGCATCGGCGAGATCATCAGCAGCAGAGCGGCGAACAGCTTGCCGAGCAGCGCGCCCATCAGCAGCGAGGCGAAGAAGAGGCCGCCGCGGAAGCCCGAGCCGATCGAAATGGCCGAGGCCGCGGCCTTCAGCCCGAGCATCATCCCGAGCTGCCGCAGCGGGTAACTGGCATCGAGCGCGCTGCGCAGCGCGCCGTGGCCCGAGGAGAGCACCGCCGGCGTCAGCAGCGCGAGCCCGCCCACCGCCAGTCCGCCGATCGCCGGCCGCGCCCAGGTCGGCACCAGGCTTTTGCGGAAAATCGCTTCCGTCGTGGTGACGCCGCGCATGATGAGGATGCCGAACAGCGCGCAAAGCACGCCGAGCGCGATGATCGGCAGGAACGCCGCCGTCTCGACGCCGCCGGGCAAGGCGAGGACGAAGCCCGGCTCGTCGCCGAGCAGGAAGCGCTGGATCGAGACCGCGGCGATGGCGGAGGCGACGACCGGCGCCAGGGTCGCGAGCGTGTAGGTGCCGATGACCAGCTCGTAGGCGTAGAAGGCGCCTGTCAGCGGCGCATTGAAGGCGGCGGCGATGGCGCCCGCGGCGCCGCATCCGACCAGCAGGCGCAGATCGGCGCGGCGGACCCGGAAGGCGCGGCCGAGCCGGGAGCCGATCGCCGAGCCGATCTGGGTGTAGCCCGCCTCGAGGCCGACCGAGGCGCCGAACCCGTTCGAGACCATGGTCTGGATCACAACCAGGATGCTGTCGCGCAGCGACATCTTGCCGCCGTAGAGCGCGTTCGCTTCGATCGGGTCGACCGTCCGGCGGGTCGAGTAGCGGGCGATGAGGAGGCCGAGCACGCCCATGCACACCCCGCCCATGGCGGGGATCGCCGCGCCCCAGCGCGCGATCTGGTGCTGTTCGGAGAGGCGCTGCCCGGGATCGAGCCCGTAGAGCCATTCGTGCGCGATCTGGCAGCTCTCGTTCATCCCCACCACGAGCAGGCCCGCCATCACGCCGATGAAGCCCGCGAGGATGGTGAGCCAGAGCTCGTCGGCGCGCACCAGCGCGCGCAGCGTCTGCGGCGCGTGTTCGACGGTGCGGACAATCCCCCGCGCGGAGAGCGCCCGCCGGCGCGGCAAGGCTGCCGAGGTGGACGAGGACGGCGGCATCGATCCTCATAGACGGTTTTGGCGCCGCATCGGCAAGGGTGCCGATGGCTGAACTGTGTGTGGCACAGAGCGTTGACGCGAACATGTCGGATGCGCCGCCGCCCGTGCCGCCCCGGCCGGACGAGCCGGACCCGGACGCGCCTGTGCCGGTGGAGGAGCCGCCGGAGGGCATTCCGGTGCCGCGGGATCCTCCGCCGGAGCCGTTGCATGTTGCCTCCCGCGGGCAGGGCGCTGCTCTGCGCCCGCTGGGACCTTCCGGCCCGAGCGGCGGGTCCGGGGGCGCCTGGCCCAGCCCCCTGCACGCCGAGGCAGCGCTTCGGCTATGACCAGCCGATGCGCGCGGTTCAGTTCGAGGCCCCTGGCGGTCCTGAAAATCTCCGTCTCGCCGAAACGCCCGATCCCACGCCGGGCGAAGGGGAAATCCTGATCCGCGTCCAGGCGGCCGGCATCAATCGCCCCGACCTGCTCCAGCGAAAAGGTCTCTATCCGCCGCCGCCCGGCGCGAGCCCGCTGCTCGGGCTCGAGGTCGCCGGCGAGGTCGCGTCGGTCGGCCCTGGCGTCGCGCGCTGGCGGCGCGGCGACCGGGTCTGCGCGCTGGTCAATGGCGGCGGCTATGCCGAACTCTGCGTCGCCCCCGAGGGGCAATGCCTGCCCTGGCCGGGCGGTTTCGACGCGATCCGCGCCGCCGCCCTGCCGGAAACCCATTTCACGGTCTGGGCCAATCTGTTCGGGCATGGAAGGCTCGCGGCCGGCGAAACCGTCCTGATCCATGGCGGTGCGAGCGGCATCGGCACCACGGCCATCATGCTCGCGTCCGCGTTCGGCGCCCGGGCGATCGCGACCGCCGGTTCGGCCGCCAAATGCGCCGCCTGCCTCGAGCTCGGCGCCGATGCGGCGATCGACTACAAGACACAGGATTTCGTGGCCGAGACGAAACGCCTCACCGATCAGCGTGGCGTCGATGTCGTGCTGGACATGGTGGCCGGTTCGTATCTATCACGTAATGTCGCCGTGCTCGCGCGCGACGGGCGGCTGGTGGTGATCGCGGTGCAAGGCGGCACCCGGGATCCGGAATTCGACATCCTGCCGGTGATGCAGCGGCGCCTTACCATCACGGGTAGCACGATGCGGCCGCGCACCCGGGCGGAGAAGGCCGCGATCGCGCACGAGCTGGAATCGCGCGTCTGGCCGCTGCTCGGTGCCGGGCGATGCGCGCCGGTGATCGAAAGCGTCTATCCGCTGGCCGAGGCCGCGGCCGCGCACCGCCATCTCGAGGCGGGCAACCATATCGGCAAGATCGTTCTCGCCGTCGCATGATCCTGCATGCCGAGGTGACCGGGGCCGGGCCACCGCTCGCGCTGCTGCACGGACTTTTCGGGCGCGGACGAAATCTCGGGCTCGTCGCGCGGGCGGCCGCTCCGCGCTGGCGCGTGATCGCGCTCGATCTGCGCAACCACGGTGCGAACCCGCCCGCGCCCGGCATGGAGTACGCGACCCTCGCCGGGGATGTGATCGAAACGCTGGACGCGCTCGGCGCCCTGCCCGCCGCGCTGCTCGGCCATTCGATGGGCGGCAAGGCCGCCATGGCGGCTTCGTTGCTGCACCCCGCGCAGGTCAGCCGGCTGGCGGTCGCCGATATCGCCCCGGCCGCCTATGCGCACGGCAACGCGGCCATCGTCGCGGCGCTGCGCAGCTTGGAACTCCATCCCGGCCTGACCCGCGCGGCGGCCGATGCCGCGCTCGCCGCCGCGCTCCACGATGCCGAACTTCGTGCTTTCTTGCTGCAGAATCTCGAACTTCGCCCGGTGCCGCACTGGCGTCTCGGGCTCGGCGAGATCGGCGCCGCCATGAGCGCCATCGAAGGCTGGCCCGATGCGCTCGACGCCCACCGCTATGCGGGCCCGGCGCTCTTCGTGCGCGGTGGCCGCTCGGCCTATCTGCTCCCCTCGCACGAGCCGCACATACGCCGTCTTTTCCCCAACGCCCGCTTCGCGACCGTGCCGGGCGCCGGCCATTGGCTGCATGCCGAGGATCCGGCGGGCTTTCTCGCCGCTCTTGGGGGTTTTCTCGACCCTTGAGGCCGGCCCCGATCCGCTTTTGCGAAACGGCGCCGAAATCCCTATATTCCGACTACCCCGAAAACGCCCAGGAGACCCTGACCGGCATGTCCGACACCGCCGCCTCTGTGCCCGATTCCGAGCCGTCGGGGGCAGAGTACGATGCGGCCTCGATCTCGGTGCTGCGCGGCCTCGATGCCGTCCGCAAGCGCCCGGGCATGTATATCGGCGACACCGACGATGGTTCGGGCCTGCATCACATGGCGTTCGAGATCATCGACAACGCGGTCGATGAGGCGCAGGCCGGATACGCGAAGCATGTCGAACTGGTCCTGAACGGCGACGGCTCCGTCACGGTGCGCGACGACGGGCGCGGGATACCCACCGACTTGCATCCCGAGGAAGGGATTTCCGCGGCCGAAGTGGTGCTGACGCGGCTCCATGCGGGCGGCAAGTTCAACCAGAACTCCTACAAGGTCTCGGGCGGGCTGCATGGCGTCGGTGCCGCGGTGGTCAATGCGCTATCGGAATGGATGGAGGTGCGCATCTGGCGCGGCGGCTCGGAGCATTTCATTCGCTTCCGCAGCGGCGAGGCCGAGGCGCCGCTCGCGGTGGTGGGCCCGGCGAGCCGGACCCAGGGCACGGAAGTGACGTTCAAGCCGAGCCCGGCGACCTTCACGAAGACCGAGTATGATTTCGCGATCCTTGAGCGGCGGCTTCGCGAGCTGGCATTCCTCAATTCCGGCCTCAGCATCGTGCTGCGTGACGAGCGCCATGCGCCCTCGCAGGAGGTTGCGATGTGCTACGAGGGCGGGCTCGCCGCCTTCGTCGATTATCTCGACCGGGCCAAGACGCCGGTCTTCGCGCCCTGCATCGCGGTCGCGTCCGACGATGCGGCCAGCGGCATCCGTGTCGAGTTCGCGCTCTCCTGGAACGACAGTTTCCATGAGACGATGTTGTGCTTCACCAACAACATCCATCAGCGCGACGGCGGCACGCATCTCGCGGGCTTCCGCCAGGCGCTCACCCGCGTGGTGTCGAAATACGCGGAAGGGATGGGCAAGAAGGAAGGGCTCTCGCTGGTCGGCGAGGATATGCGCGAGGGCATGACGGCCGTGCTCTCGGTCAAGGTCCCCGATCCGAAATTCTCCAGCCAGACCAAGGACAAGCTGGTTTCCAGCGAAGTCCAGCCGGTGGTGCAGGCGGCCGCCGCCGATGCCATCGGGCACTGGTTTGAGACCCACCCGAAGGAAGCCCGCGGCATCATCCAGAAAGTCATGGATGCGGCGGCCGCCCGCGAAGCAGCCCGCAAGGCGCGCGAACTGACGCGCCGCAAGGGCGTGCTCGACGTCTCGACCCTCCCCGGCAAGCTCGCCGATTGTCAGGAACGCGATCCGGCGAAATCCGAGATCTTCATCGTCGAGGGCGACAGCGCCGGCGGCTCCGCGAAAGGCGGGCGCGATCGGCGCAGCCAGGCGATCCTGCCGCTCAAGGGCAAGATCCTGAATGTCGAGCGCGCGCGCTTCGACCGGATGCTGAGCTCCGCCGAAATCGGCACGCTGATCACGGCACTCGGCACCGGCATCGGGCGCGCCGAGCCCGATCAGGGCGGGTTCGACATCAGCAAACTGCGCTACCACCGCATCGTCATCATGACGGACGCCGACGTGGATGGCAGCCATATCCGCACGCTGTTGCTGACTTTCTTCTTCCGGCAAATGCCGCAGCTGATCGAGCGCGGCCATCTCTTCATCGCCCAGCCGCCGCTCTATCGCGCCAAACGCGGCAACGATGACCGCTATCTGAAGGACGATCGCGCGCTCGACGATTTCCTCGTCGAGAAGGCGCTGGCCAGCGCCTCCCTCGCCTATCCGGACGGTGCGGTGCTCGCCGGACCGGAATTGGCCGAGGAGGCGGTCTTCCTGCGCGAGGCGCACGCGCAGTTGCGGCGGCTGGCCGCCGGAAACATTCCGCTGGCGTTACTGGAGCAGGCGGCGATCGCCGGCGTGCTGACCCCGGATGTCGAGCGCGCGCAATCCCATGCCCAGGATCTGGTGGCGCGTCTCGACGCCGTCGCGCTGCCGAACGAGCGCGGCTGGAAGGTGGCGGCGGCGGCCGACGGGGTCGATCTCGCCCGCACGGTCCGCTCGGTGACGGAACGCTATCATCTCGATCCTGCCTTCCTGCGCAGCGCCGAGGCGCGCTGGCTCGCGGACCGCGCGGAAGCGCTGGCCGGGCGCTTCACCGGCCCCGCCACGCTGCGCTTCGATGCGCAGCACGAGGCAATGGTGGCCGGGCCGGCCTCCGCCTTCGAGCGCATCCTGCAGCATGGACGCCGGGGCCTCACGATCCAGCGCTTCAAGGGGCTCGGTGAAATGAACGCCGATCAGCTCTGGAAAACCACGCTCGACCCGGCAGCGCGGACATTGTTGCAGGTCCGCGTGGGCGATCTCGAGGACGCCGCCCAGGTCTTCTCGACGCTGATGGGCGATGTCGTCGAACCGCGGCGCGACTTCATCGTCAGCAACGCTCTGAAAGTGGCCAATCTGGACGTGTGAGGCGTCTCCCGTTTCGGGCGCGGGCGGGGCAATCTTAAATTAGCTTTTAAACTTCCGCTCCGGTATGGCATACCGAGCCGTCTCCGGTGCCTGCGAGCCTGCGAACAGCGCGGTCTGGGCCAGGACCCGAAGATCGTGAGGATAGGCCTTTGCAGCCCCAATCTCCGCCTTGGAGACGCCGGCTCGGACTTTGTCTGGTTGCCCTTTCGGTGGGGGGCGCCGCCTGGGCAGCGATCGCCCTCACCGCGCACGCGCACCGGATCGCCGCCATCTGGCTCGGCAACGGTCTTTGGCTCGGCATCGTGCTCCCCCGGCCGAAGCGGCGCTGGCCCGGCCTGCTCGGCGCCGGCCTCGTGGGCAATCTGGCCGCAAACCTGATCCATGGTGATGGGCTCGCGGTCGGGCTTCTGCTCAGCGTCTGCAACGGGCTGGAAGTCCTCGTCTCCGCGCTCGGCCTGGCCAGACCGGGGGCGCTCGAACTGCACCGGCGCGGTCCATTTCTGCGCTTCCTGCTGATCGCCGTCGGGCTTTCGCCCTTGCTCGCCGCTGCGATCGCCTCCGCCGGGCTCTATGCGTTGCGCGGCCAGGCGATCGGCCAGAACGGCTTGACCTGGCTGATCGCCGACGCGCTCGGGGTCGCTCTGGTCACCCCGCTGGTGCTGAAGATCGGGCGCCGGCGCCTATGGCGCGCCTTCACCGCCGCGCCGCCGGCCAAGACGGCGCTGCTGTTCGCCGCGCCGATCGGTCTGGCCATGCTCTGCTTCTGGCAGACCCGATACCCGCTCCTGTTCCTGGTTCCCCCCACCATGGGCCTCGCCGCGGCCGAACTCGGCTACGCAGCCACCACCATCCTCGTGCCGGTGGTGGGGGTGATCGCGCTCGTCGCCACCGAAATGGGGCGGGGCCAGTTCCACCTGAACGCCGCGCTGAGCCCGGAGGAGCGGCTTTACATGCTGCAATTCTTCCTGCTCGCCAATGTTCTGATTTCCCACTGGACCGCCGGGGTCGCGGCCGCGCGGCGCAAAGCGGTGCGCGACCTGGCCGAACTGGCCAAGACGCTCCGGGTGGAAGCGTCGGTCGATCCGCTGACCGGGCTTGCCAACCGCCGCAGCTTCGATACGGCGCTCGCGCGGGAACTGGCCTCGGCGGGTGCCGGCGAAGGGCCGCTCAGCCTGCTCCTGCTCGATCTCGACCATTTCAAGAAACTCAATGACACGCTCGGCCACAACGCGGGCGATGCCTGTCTGTGCCGGGTCGCCGAGGTGCTGCGCCGCGCAAGCCGGCGCGGCACCGAACTGGCCTCGCGCTACGGCGGCGAGGAGTTTGCGCTGCTCCTCCCGGGCACCGACGCCGCGAGCGCGCAGCGGACGGCAGAGGCTCTGCGGGAGGCGATCGCCCGGCTCACGGACGCCGGGGAAGATGGCGCGGTTCCCGTCACCGCGAGCATCGGGATCGCCACGCTCGAGTCCGGCAGATCGTTGGATCCGGGCCTGTTCGTGGCGAGCGCCGATATCAGCCTCTATGAGGCCAAACGGGCAGGGCGGAACTGCGTCCACGCCGCCCGCCAGACATCGCCGCCGCGTTTGCGGATCGTGCGGTGACCGGGGCGCCTATTTCGGCTTGTGGAATTTCAGCACGAAATTGTCGGCTTCCCCGATCGCCGCATATTTGGCGTGATCCTTGGCGCCGAGCGCGAAAGTCGGCGGCAGCGTCCACACGCCTTCCTTGTAATCCTTGGTGTCCCGGGGATTGGCGTCGATCTCGGATGCGCCGTCGAAGACGAAGCCCGCCTTCTTGGCCATCGCGATCGCCACGTCCTGCCGCACATAGCCCGATTCCGCCTTCGGATCCTGCGGCTTGTTCGGATCGCCCCGATGGTCCTCCATGCCCAGCACGCCGCCCGGCTTGAGCGCGCGGTAGAAGGCCGCCAGCACCTGGTCGGCGTTGCCGCCTTCCATCCAATTATGCAGGTTGCGGAACGTCAGAACGAAATCGGCGCTGCCGGCCGGGGCGATGTCATATTTCCCGTCATCGAGCACGGTGAGCTTGACCTTGCGATAGAAGCCGGGATTGGATTCGAGCTTCTGGCGGTAGGCCGATTTCGGATTGTCGAACGTCTTTTCCGGAACGGCCGCATAATAAGTGCCGCGTCCGAACAGGTAGGGCGCAAGTATCTCGGTCCAGTAACCGCCGCCCGGCCAGATCTCGACCACGGTCGCGTCCGGCCGCAGCCCGAAAAACGCGAGTTCCTGCGCGGGATGGCGGACCGCGTCGCGCGCCATGTTCGCCGGGCTTCGCGTCGGTGCATGCAGCGCCTGCTCGAGCCCCGGATCGGCGATCGCGGCGGCCAGGAACGGGGCGGCGCCCAGCAAAATCCATCCCACAGGCCTCATGGCAATTTTCTCCCGCGTGGTTCTTATGTGGCGCAAATATGCGCCGCTCGGGCGCCGGGACTCAAGTCGCCGGCGGACAGTTCCCCCTTGTCGCCCTGGCCGCGCTCCCCCCACATCCGGTAAAACCCACCCATATGGGAACTGGTATGTCCGAGCCGGAAATCGCCGCGCGCGTGCGCGACATCATCGAACCGCTCACGGTCCTCGAAGGACCCGCGATGCCGATGCTGCACGCCGTGCAGGCGGAATTCCGCTGCGTCCCCGAGGCCGCCGTGCCGGTGCTGGCCGAGACGCTCAACCGCTCCCGCGCCGAGATCCGGGGATTGATCTCCTTCTACCACGATTTCCGTGACACCCCGCCCGGCCGCACGGTTCTCAAACTCTGCCGCGCCGAGGCCTGTCAGAGCCGTGGCGGCGAGGCTCTCGCCGCGGAAGCGCAGGCGGCGCTCGGCGTCGGCTGGGGCGAAACCACCCCGGACGGCGCGATCACGCTCGAGCCGGTCTATTGCCTCGGCCTCTGCGCCGCCGCCCCCTGCGGCATGGTCAATGATCGTCCGGTGGCCCGGCTCGACCGCGCCCGCCTCGCGGCGCTGACGGAAGCGCGCTCATGACCCGGCTTTTTCTGCCGCGCGATGCGCTCGCGGTCGCGGTCGGCGCGGACGAGCTCGCCGGCGCCATCGCCCGCGCCTGCCCCGACGTGCCGCTGGTGCGCACCGGATCGCGCGGGATGGCGTGGCTCGAGCCGCTGCTCGAAGTCGAGACCCCGGAGGGCCGTATCGGTTACGGCCCGGTCCAGGCTGCCGATCTGCCCGGCTTGCTCGCGGCCGGCCTGTTGCGCGGCGGCGCCCACGAGCGCCGGATCGGCCGGCCCGAGGCGCACCCGTTCCTGGCCCGCCAGACGCGGATCACATTCCAGCGATGCGGCCTCACCGATCCGCTGTCGCTCGACGATTATCGCGCGCATAGCGGTCTCGCCGGGCTGCGCCGCGCGATCGGGATGGGCGCCGAGACCGTGCTCGCCGAGGTGGCGGCATCGGGTCTGCGCGGCCGCGGCGGCGCCGGTTTCCCAACCGGGATCAAATGGCGGACCGTCGCCGGCGCGCAGGCCCCGAGGAAATACATCGTCTGCAACGCCGACGAGGGCGACAGCGGCACCTTTGCCGATCGCATGGTGATGGAAGGCGATCCCTTCCTGCTCATCGAGGGCATGGCGATCGCCGGAATCGCGGTCGGCGCCACCCAGGGCTACGTCTATCTCCGCTCCGAATATCCTGGCGCGATCGAGATATTGTCCGACGCCATCCGCGTGGCCCGCCGCGAAGGCATGCTCGGTCGCGCGATCCTCGGCAGCGCCCATGCGTTCGACATGGAAGTGCGGGTCGGTGCGGGCGCCTATGTCTGCGGCGAGGAAACCTCGCTGCTCGACAGTCTCGAAGGCAAGCGCGGCCAGGTGCGCGCCAAGCCGCCGCTGCCCGCGATCGAGGGCCTGTTCGGCATGCCGACCGTCGTGAACAACGTGCTGACGCTGGCCGCCATTCCCGACATTCTCGCGGCGGGTGGCGCCGCCTACGCCGCCCACGGTTTTGGCAAATCCCGCGGCACCATGCCGGTCCAGCTCGCCGGCAACATTCAGCATGGCGGGCTCTTCGAAGTGCCGTTCGGCATCACGCTCGGCGAACTCGTCCACGAGATCGGCGGCGGCACCGCGAGCGGCCGCCCGGTTCGCGCGGTGCAGGTCGGCGGTCCGCTCGGCGCCTATTTCCCGCCCGCCCTGTTCGACACGCCGTTCGACTACGAATCCTTTGCCGCCCGCGACGGGCTCATCGGTCATGGCGGCATCGTCGTGTTCGACGACACGGTCGACATGGCGAAAATGGCGCGCTTCGCGATGGCTTTCTGCGCGATCGAATCCTGCGGCAAATGCACCCCCTGCCGGCTCGGCTCGACGCGCGGCGTCGAGGTGATCGACCGCATGGTGGCCGGCGTTCCAGGACAGAAACAGCTGCTCGAAGATCTCTGCGAGACCATGAAATTCGGGTCGCTGTGCGCGCTCGGCGGATTTACGCCATATCCGGTGCTGAGCGCGTTGCGGTATTTTCCGGAGGACTTCACGCCCGGCGTCAGGCGTGAGGCAGCGTAGGCAAGATGTTCTTTTTTGAAAAAAAGAACCAAAAAACTTTCTCGCGTGTGACGAGGTGGCTCAACCGCCCCGTCTCATACAAGCAAAGTCTTTTTGCTTCTTTTTCTTCAGAAAAAGAAGGAATCTGAACATGTCTCTCGAGCAACAAGCCGATTACGGCACCAGGCCGGGACGCGGCGAAAAGCCCGTCACGCTCACCATCGACGGCTTCACCGTCACGGTGCCCGAAGGCACCAGCGTGATGCGCGCCGCGGCCGAGATCGGCACGAAAATCCCCCGGCTCTGCGCGTCGGACATGCTTGACGCGTTCGGCTCCTGCCGGCTCTGTCTCGTGGAGATCGAAGGCCGCGCCGGGACGCCTGCCTCCTGCACCACGCCGGTGGCGCCGGGCATGGTGGTGACGACGAGCAGCGAGCGTCTGCGCCGGCTGCGCCGCGGCGTGATGGAGCTCTACATTTCCGACCATCCGCTCGACTGCCTGACCTGCAGCGCGAACGGCAATTGCGAGCTGCAGGACGCGGCCGGCGAAGTGGGCCTGCGTGACGTGCGCTACGGCTACACCGGCGCCAACCATCTCGCCGATGCCAAGGATCTCTCCAATCCCTATTTCGATTACGATCCGTCGAAATGCATCGTTTGCTCGCGCTGCGTGCGCGCCTGCGAGGAGGTCCAGGGTACTTTCGCGCTCACCGTTGATGGGCGCGGCTTCGAAAGCCGTATCGTCACCGGCACGCCGGATTTCCTCTCCAGTGAATGCGTCTCCTGCGGCGCCTGCGTGCAGGCCTGCCCGACCGCGACGCTGATGGAAAAGCGCGTGGCCGAGATCGGCCAGCCGGAACATGCGATCGTCACGACCTGCGCCTATTGCGGCGTCGGCTGCCAGTTCCGCGCGGAGATGCGCGGCGCCGAACTCGTGCGCATGGTCCCCTACAAGGACGGCCGCGCCAATCGCGGCCATAGCTGCGTGAAAGGCCGCTTCGCGTGGGGGTACGCCACCCATCGCGAACGCATGACCAGGCCGATGGTGCGCGATCGGACCAGCGATCCGTGGCGTGAGACGACATGGAAAGAAGCCTTCGCCCGGATCGCAAGCGACTATAAGCGCATCGTCGCGGCCCACGGCCGGGGCGCGACCGGCGGCATCGCCTCGTCGCGCTGCACGAACGAGGAAGCCTATCTGGTGCAGAAGCTCGTGCGCGCCGGGTTTGGCAACAACAATGTCGATACCTGCGCGCGGGTGTGTCATTCGCCGACCGGTTTCGGTCTGGCGAACACATACGGCACCTCGGCGGGCACCCAGGATTTCGACAGCATCGAACAGACCGACGTCGTCGTGCTGGTGGGCGCGAATCCGACCGATGCGCATCCGGTCTTCGCCTCGCGGATGAAGCGGCGGCTGCGGGCCGGTGCGAAGCTGATCGTGATCGATCCGCGCCGCATCGATCTCGTGCGCTCGCCGCACATCGAGGCGGCGATGCATCTGCCGCTGAAACCCGGCACGAACGTGGCCGTGCTGACCGCGCTCGCGCACGTGATCGTGGCCGAAAATCTGATCGATCAGGATTTCGTCCGCGAACGCTGCGAGGCAGAGGATTTCCATGCCTGGGCGTCGTTCGTCCTCGAGCCGCAGAACAGCCCCGAAGCCGTCGAGAAGATCTGTGGGGTGCCAGCCGGCCTGATCCGCGAGGCCGCGCGCCTCTACGCCACGGGCGGCAACGCCGCGATCTATTACGGCCTCGGTGTGACCGAGCACAGCCAGGGCACCACCGCCGTCATGGCGATCGCTAACCTCGCGATGGCGACCGGCAATATTGGCCGACCCGGCGTCGGCGTAAATCCGCTACGTGGCCAGAACAACGTCCAGGGCAGCTGCGACATGGGCAGCTTCCCCCACGAGCTGTCCGGCTACCGCCACGTCTCCGAGCCCGGGGTCCGCAGGCTCTTCGAGCAGCATTGGGGGGTCGCGATCGACCCCGAGCCCGGATTGCGCATCAACAACATGCTCGATGCCGCAGTGGAAGGCAGCTTTAAGCTGCTCTACGTCCAGGGCGAGGACATCGCCCAGTCCGACCCCGATACGCGCCATGTCATCGCCGGCCTCGAAGCCATGGAATGCGTCATCGTCCAGGACATTTTCCTGAACGAAACCGCGAACTACGCGCACGTCTTCCTGCCGGGCACCACCTTCCTCGAAAAGGACGGCACCTTCACGAACGCCGAACGGCGCATCAACCGCGTGCGCCGCGTCATGCCGCCCATGCCCGGTCTCGCCGATTGGGAAGTCACGCTCGAGATCGCGCGCGCGATCGGTGTCGATATCGGCCATTACACCCACCCGTCCGAGATCATGGACGAGATCGCCGCGCTGACGCCCACCTTCGCCGGCGTGTCCTACGCCAAGCTCGACGAACTCGGCTCGGTGCAATGGCCGTGCAACGAGGACGCGCCGGAGGGCACGCCGGTCATGCATATCGACCGGTTCGTGCGCGGCCGCGGCCGCTTCATGGTCACCGAATACATTCCGACTGAGGAACGCACCGGGCCACGCTTCCCCCTGCTCCTCACCACCGGGCGCATTCTCAGCCAATACAATGTCGGCGCGCAGACCCGGCGCACCGAGAACCAGGTCTGGCACGCCGAGGACGTGCTCGAGATGCATCCGCACGACGCCGAACAGCGTGGCATCCGCGACCATGACTGGGTGAAGCTCGCCAGCCGGTCGGGGGAGACGACGCTGCGTTGCCGCATCACCGACCGGGTCGCGCCGGGCGTCGTCTACACGACATTCCATCACCCGCTGACCCAGGCCAATGTGGTCACCACCGAATATTCCGACTGGGCGACGAACTGCCCCGAATACAAGGTGACCGCGGTGCAGGTGAGCCCGTCGAACGGGCCCACGGCCTGGCAGGAGGAATACCGGAAACACAGCGAATTGGCGCGGCGCGTGGCGGCGGAGTGACCCCGCCGCGCCTCCCCGGTGCGCGAACGTGCCGGACCCGAGTCCGCCGATGAGTTACGATCCCGATACCGTGCCCCGGCTCGCGACGGGCATGAAATTCCGCCATGACGCCGTGCGTGACGCCTGGGTCGTGCTCGGGCCCGAGCGGCTTTTCCTGCCGGACGAGCATGCCGTCGCGGTCCTGCGGCTCGTCGACGGCCAGCGCAGCGTAGGTGCGATCGTCGAGGCGCTGGCCGCGCAATATGCCGCCCCGGCCGAGGTGATCGCCAGCGATGTCTGGGAGATGCTGAGCGACCTGTCCGGCCGGGGGGCGATCCGTCTCTAGCGGTTCAGTAATACCCCCAGTGCGGCGGGATCCAGCGGCCATTCCAGGCACGGTGGCCCGGAATCCAGCGATAGGGGGGCGGCGCGTAGTAAGGGGCCGCGGGCGCCACCACCACCGGCGGCACGCCGACCACGACGCCGCCGCGCCAGCCCCAGCCCGGACGCCAGGCGTAACCGGGATGCCAGCCCCAGCCCCAGCCCGCGTGCCAACCCCAGCCGCCGCGCCACCAGGCCTCGGCGGGAGTCGGCGTCAGCAAGGGGACCGCCACCGAAGCCGCCAACAGGCCGCCGAGCGCCAGACGCTTCAACAACCTCATCCTTTCTCTCCTTAGAGAAACCTCGGTCAGCGCCGTAGGTGGCGCAGCGGTGTTTCCATCGCACTGCGCCAGCGTTTCGGATGGTAACACGGCGATGCGCGAACGGTAGATCCGATGGCCTCTCTCTGGCTGGTTCGTCACGGTAGTTACGGGTTGCTCGGCAAGGCGCTCGGCGGCCGCGCGGATCACCCGCTCGACGAGGCGGGGCGGCACGAGGCCGGGCGCGCGGGAGCGTGGCTCGCTGCCGCAGCCCTCGGTGCCGTCCTCTCGAGCCCCGTGCGGCGGGCGCGCGAGACCGCGGAAATCCTGGCCCGCCATGCCGGCTTGCCAGTGATCGAGGCACCCGATTTCAGCGAAATCGATTTCGGCGAATGGTCCAGCCGCAGCTTCGCCTCGCTGTCCGGCGATCCCGCCTGGGAGACCTGGAACCGGAACCGCGGCCTCGCCCGCGTGCCGGGGGGCGAGACGATGCTGGAAGCGCAGCTCCGCAGCATCCGCGGCCTGTGGCGCGCCGCCGCGCTGGCCCCCTCGGTCGCGATCGTCACCCACGCCGACATCATCCGCGCGATCGTGCTCCACATCCTGGGCAGCCCGCTCGATTTCTACGACCGGCTCGAAATCCCGCCGGGATCCCTGACGGAAATAGAATTCGAAGCCGCTCAGGCGCGCGTCCGGATGCTGTCATTCCGGCCTTGAAAACGGTCGCCTCCGGCGGGCAGAGGCTCCGCCTCTGCACTCCGCTGGGGCCGAAAGGCCCCAGACCCCGTTACTTCAGAATAGCCCGGGCCGCCGGAGGCAACAGGCGCCTCAGACTCCAAGCCACCGTAACGAAAGCCGCAGCTTCGCCGTGGCGTCCCGATCGAACCACCACCCGTGCGCGAAAATGACGCGTTCCGGCGCGAACGCGACGAGCCGTTCGGCCGCGCGACGGGCTTCGCCCCGCTTCGCGCTCACGATCGCCCGCACATAGGCGGGTGCCCGCCCATCCGGCGCCGCCATGCCGAGCCCGCGCAGGAGAGGGCCCAACGGCGGCGGCAATTTTTCCACTTCGATGTTGGTGATGAGGTCCGTGAGCACCAGCGTGCGCGAAGGATGATGCAACAGCGCATATTCCTCGAAGCCGAACGCGCCCGGAATGCGCACCGTTTCGATAGCGCCCCGCCAGCTTTCCGGCGGTGAATTCAACCCGCCATCGAATCTAAGCCCGCTTCGCCGCACCGCGCGGCGCCGTGCGAGCGCCGGGGCCCCGAGCGTCTCGGTTCCCGGGCACGCGCGCTGCCAATCCTTCACGAACATCCAGTGCGCGAAAGAGGGCGCGACAAGCGCGCGGATGTGGCCGAGCCGCTCGATCTCTTGCTGCAAGGCCGCGCTGTGCAGCGTCGGCGAAACCACCAGCAGCTCGCCGTTCGGGAGCCGGAGTATGGTCATGCGCAAGGGCAGCGGGACGATCGCTTTCCGCAGCGGCTCGGCGTCCACGATCCAGACCCCATCGGCCAGTTCCTTGACCGTGTCGTAGGGCGGGTAGCCGGCGCGCAATTCCTCCATGGGCCCGATCAGGGTGCGGCCGAGCGGTCCCGGACCCTGGCCCGGTCCGGTGTGCGGCTGCCGGTCGCTGAGGGATACGATCGCCAACTCGGCGATCCCCGCCGCCAGCAACAAAGCCCGCTCGCGGGGCGCCGCGCGCCGCAGCGCGAGCGCCGCCCCGCAGAGTCCGAGCGCCCCCATGGCGTCGAGCACCAGGTGCTGGCGCATCGACAGCAGCGGGGCCATGCCGGCCTCGTAATCCGTGAGCGCGGCGTAGCTGCCATGGTACAAGCCCGCAGCCCCGAGCACTTCGCGGGTCGCCCCGTCGAGCGGCCCGGCGGCAGCCAGAGCCCCGAAGAGCGCGCTGACTCCCCAATCGATCGCGCCGTGAACACGGGTCGAGATCATCCGGAGTCCCGTCCTGACGCAAGGCGCGCGAGCGCGATGCCGGCCAACCCTGCCGCGGCGGCGGCGAGCGCGCCGCCGGCCGTCCATCCCGGCTCGGGTCTCTCCGGCCGGCCGCCGCCCCTCGTGACGGCGCGGGGACCGGCGGGCCGGAACAGCCCGCCGCTATGCCGGCGCGTCCGCCTCGCCCGCCGGAGATAGGTTTGCAGGAAGCGCCGCATCGCCCAGCGCGCGACCCCCGGCATCAGCGCGTAACCGATCGGCGCCACATGCGCGACCGCGCCGACCGCCACCGCATCCCGCGGCGCGCGTGCCAGCGAGACCATGACGGACGCGACCCTGTCGGGACCGATCGCCGGCGGCGCCGGTTTCAGCCGCCGTCCCGTCTCATTGGCGCCGTGCTGGATGCCCGGCGTGTCGATGAAGCTCGGGAACACGTCGCAGATATGGATGCGCGGCTGGTCGCCGAGCTCCGCGCGCAGCGCCTCGGAAAATCCGCGCAGCCCGAATTTGCTGGCGCTGTAGGCGGCCGCGAACGGCGCCGGCACCCAGCCGCCGAAAGAATTGGTGTTGATCAGCACGCCGCCGCCGCGCTGCTTGCGGAAATAGGGTAGCGCCGCGTGCGCGCCGTTCATCGCGCCGATCAGGTTTGTTTCGATAGTGCGGGCATGTGCCTTGGGCGGCGTTTGCACAAAATCGCCGATGGCGCCGACGCCGGCATTGTTGATCCAGACATCGAGCTGGCCGGTGATGCGCGCGGCCTGGCGCGCGGCGTCCGCCATGGCGCGCGCATCGGCGACGTCGGCCGCGATCGCGATCGCGCGCACGCCGCGGCGCCGGCAGCGCTCGGCCACGGCTGCGAGCGCAGATTTGTCTCGCGCGATCAGCGCCACGTTGGCACCCTCGCGGGCGAAGGCGAGCGCGGCCGCCATGCCGATGCCGCTGGAAGCGCCGGTGATGGCCACGGTGCGATGACGGAGTTCGGGCATGATCGCTCCCCCGGTGATGCCGGCAGAAGGCCAACGGGGCCGAGCCCCGGGCGTGCGCCCGCACGCCGTTGAAAACCCCGCGACCGCATGGAGAGGAGGCATGGATGCGCCCTGAAGCCGTCGCGTTCGATATGCTGGGAACGGTGTTCCGGCTCGATCCGCTGGAGCGCGGGCTGCGCGCGCTCGGGCTCCCCGAGGGCGCCACCAGCCTGCTCTACGCTACCGCGCAACGCACCGCCTTTGCGCTGGCCGCCACAGGCGATTTCGTGCCGTTCCGCACCCTGCTCGAGGATGCGCTCGATTTCATCCTGCGCGCGCGGGGCCTCGAGGCCGAGGCCGCTTCACGCGCATCCGTGCTCGATCGTATGGCGGAACTACCGCCCCGCGACGATGCGCTCGATGCGTTCGCGATGCTGCGCGAAGCCGGCGTGCGGGGCATGGCGCTGACCAATGGTGCCGCCGATTTCACGCGGAAATTGCTCGCGCAGGAGGGCCTCGGGGGCCTGCTCGATCCGGTGCTCTCGGTCGAGGATATCGGGGTCTACAAGCCGCGCCGCGAGATTTATCGCCATGCCGCGCAGCAGGCGGGCGCCGCGCCCGATCGCGTGGCGCTGGTCGCGATCCATGCCTGGGACATCAACGGCGCGATCGCCGCGGGCCTGCGTGGTGCCTATGTCAGTGTCCAAGGGCCCTATCCCGGTTTCATGCGCAAACCGGACGTGGTGGCGCCATCGCTGCAGGCTGCGGTTCAGGCGCTGCTCGCGATGCCCTGAACCAAGGGGATTGCCCGCCCGCTTCAAAATTCCGGCGCGCCGGGGCAGGCTTCGCCGGCTCCGCACGCCGCGGAGTGGATCGCCGCCGCGGAGTTCCGATGAAACTTGTCGTCCTCGCCGTCCCTCTCATCCTCGGCGGCTGCGGCCTCCTGCTCCGCGCCGCCTACACGCCCCCCGACGCGCGTCCCCAGGCGACGATCCCGGGCAATTACGTGGTCGAACCATCGCACACGCAGGTGTTGTTCAGCGTCGTGCATCTCGGTCTCACCGACTATTACGGCGTTTTTCCCGACAGCAGCGGCACGCTCTATCTCGACAAATCCGACCCCACGAAATCCCAGGTGGACGTCAAGACCGAGATCGCCACGCTGCGCACGACAAGCACCGCGCTCGATGCCAAACTCAAGGGCGCCGACTGGCTGAACGCCGCGCGCTATCCGGAAATGGAGTTCCGCTCGACCCGCGTGATCCGCACCGGCGCCAACACCGCGACGATCGAAGGGCTGCTGACGCTGCACGGCGAGACCCACCCGCTCACGCTCCGCGGCACCTATAACGGCACCCTGCTGAGCCCGTTCAGCGGCAAATACCAGGTCGGATTTCAGCTCGCCGGCACCTTGCGGCGCAGCGACTGGGGTGTGGGCAATCTCGTCCCCGCCGTGTCCGACGCGGTGCAGCTGATCATTGGGGCAACGTTCGAAAAACGCTGACCCGCCGCGGCGCGAGCCGCCAGCCCGCGTGATAGAGCGCCAGCCCCAAGGCGCAGGCATTCCAGGTGAGCGACGCGCCGTTGAGCGGGCCCTCCTGGATCGCGCTCGCGATCGCGCCGCCGGCGAGCGTCACCACGAGCGCCACATCGAGCCGGCCGATCGCCCGCCGCGTCCCGCCGCCCGCCGTCTCGATCGCCGCCACGAGCAGCGGCACCGCGAAGGTGCCGAGCGGGAATTCGCGGTAGCGGGGATCGAACACGAGCAGAAGCTGCATCACCATCGCGGTCCAGGCGAAAACGATCTGCAGGTCCTCGAACCAGACGGCGCGCGGCGGCAGCGCGAAACGGCGCAGCAGCGTCCGCACGGATTGCGTGGCCTCGGCCGCGCCGCGCGGCGGCGCGGGCGGAACCGCGCCGGCGAGCCGCAGCATCGCGAGCACCGCCAGCAGAAGTTGCGCCGGCAGATTGACCGCGCAGGCAATCTCGAGATGAACGTCGTACAGCGTGGCGAGCGAGCCCGCCGCCGCGTAGCCGAGCCCCGCACCGAGGCCCATCCCGGCCGCGCAGATGGCGCGCGCATCGCCCCGCCCGCGCGCCGTGACCAGTCCGAGACCCGACAAAGCGAGCCCGGCGCCGATCGAGACCAGCGCATGCCAGGCCCAGAGCGGATCCTCGCGCAGCGGTCCGGCGAGCGGAATTTTCGGCGTGCGGTCGGCATGCATCACGCCCCAGTTCGCGCCGACGATACCTTCGCTTGCATATTTCCAGCGCTGATCGAAAGCCTCGATGAAATTATAGTCGAAATGTTCGGCCTGGCTCAGCGCGATGAACTGGCGCAGGAAATGCGCCTCGTTCACCCGGCCCGGCACCGCATCGCGCCGCGGCCGGCCGCGGCTCGGCCAGCCGGTTTCGCCGATGGCGACGACCTTGCCGGGAAACAGGGCGCGCATCTGGCGGTAGACGTCATCGACATGGGCGACCGCGCGGTCGATGCCGGTCGGCACATCCTCCCAATAGGGCAGCAGATGGACGAGAACCACGTCGACATGGGACGCCACCTGGGGGAACTGTTTCCAGAACTCCCAGACGTCGGCATAGGCGACCGGCTGCTTCACCGCGCGCCGCACGCGGTCGATATCGGCGATCAGCGCGGCCACCGGGAGGTCGCGCCGCAGCAGCACCTCGTTGCCGACCACGACGCGTTCGATCGTATCGGGGTAGCGGCGGGCGAGCGCGATCCCGCGCGCGATTTCGGCATCGTTTTGGACAGGATCGCTGCCGAGCCAGATCCCCTGCCACAGTTTCAGCCCGTGCTTCCGCGCGATCGCGGCCGTATCGAACGTGCCCTCGAGCGCGGAATAGGTCCGCACCGCCCGGGTGATGGGGGCAAGCAGCGCGAAATCCTGATCGACTTCGGCCTCGGTCGCGAATGTCTCGTCGAAAGGCGAGTCGCCGTCGCGGTAGGACGCGTAGGAGAGCGAATTGAATTTTCGCACATGCACGCCTGGCTCCGGGTCCACGGCCCGGTTCGGGAGCCACCAGAGCAGCAGGATCGCCGCCGAGAGGGCGAGCAGGAGGGTCAGAGGGCGGCGCATCGGCCGCGAGGATGAGGCAAAATCCGGCCGGGGGGAAACCGGCCGAACCCGCGCGGCAACCCGTCCCCGTGCACCGGCGTTCCGTCGGGCCATGGCGGAACCCGGAATGGAGCAGGTCGAGTGCCTCGTCGTCGGCGCCGGACCCGCCGGCTTGACCGCCGCCATCTATCTGGGCCGGTTCCGCCGCGCCTGCCTCGTGATCGATAGCGGCGCGCCCCGCGCGGCCTGGATTCCGGTCTCCCACAACATCATCGGCTATGCCCAGGGGATCGGCGGGAACGCCCTGCTCGACCGGCTGCGCGTCCAGGCGACCCAATACGGCGCGCGAATCGAGCCGGGCGAGATCCTGGCGCTCGAGCGGCACGAAGACGGGTTCGCGGCCCGGCTCGCCGATCGCAGCGTTCAGGCCCGCCGCGTATTGCTGGCCACCGGCGGATTGGATGTGGAGCCGGAACTGCCCGGCATCCGCGACGCCGTGCAGCGGGGCCTGGTCCGCTATTGCCCGATTTGCGACGCCTATGAAGCCGCCGGCAAGCGCGTGGCCCTCATCGCCTACGGCAAATGCCGGATTCGCGAAGCCCTGCTCCTGCGGGCCTATACGCCGCTTCTGACCGTGCTCACGCTCGGCCGCGACATGGACATCAGCCCGCAGGAACGGCAGGCCCTCGAGGCGGCCGGGGTGGCGATCGTCGAGCGCCGCGTGGAGCGGCTCACCCGGAGCGACGACGCGATCAAGGCCTGGCACATGCATGGCGGCGAGATTCACGAGTTCGACGTCATCTATTCCGCGCTCGGAACACGATTGCGCTCGGCCCTGGCGGTCGATCTCGGCGCGGAGGCCGATCGCGACGGCGCGCTGATCGTCGATTCCCATCAGCGGACCCGGGTGCCCGGGCTGTTTGCCGCGGGCGACGTGGTGCGCGGGCTGTCTCAGGTGAGCGTCGCCGCCGGGCAGGCGGCGATCGCGGCCACGACCATGAATGCGAGCCTGCCGTTCCCGAAAGCCTGAGTGCCGCCAGGAAACTACAACAACACCCGCAGCAACGCCGCCTTCCACTCGTCGAGGCGCTCGAGCAGCCCGCGATGGCGCCATTGCGCGAGCGTCACTTCCCGGCTGGCCGCCCGGTCGCGCTGAAAGGCGGCCTCCATCTGCGCGCCGAATTCCGGCCCCAGGATCACCGCATCGACCTCGTTGTTCCAGATCGCGCTCCGCCAGTCGAGATTCGACGACCCCACGGCCGACCACGCGCCGTCAATCACGGCGGTCTTGGCATGCAGGATGCGGAATTGCCGCTCGAAGATGCGCACGCCCGCCTCGAGCAGCGGCCCGTAGCTCGCGCGTCCCCCGGCAACCGCGGTTTCGCTGTCGCTTTTGCCGGGCAGCACGAGCTCCACATCCACGCCGCGCCGGGCCGCGAGTTCGAGTCCGCGCATCAGATCTGGTGTCGGAACGAAAAAGCCGGTGGTCAGATGGATGCTGCGCAGCGCGAGCGCCATGGATGCGAGCAGCGAGCGGTAGATCAGCGGCTCGTCGCGGCCTGGCGTGCCGTCGATCGCCTGCACGGTCGTGGGTCCGTCCGGCGCCGCCGCGGCCGGCGGATCGGCGATCCGCGGGCCGCCCTGGCTCCGCCAGGTGGCGACGAAAAACCGCTCGAACTGCACGGCAACCGGACCTTCGATGCGCACATCGGTGTCGCGCCAGGCCTGGTCGTCCACCGGGGCGGTGCGCGGACGCAGCGGATTTTCATAGACTTTGGTGATGTTCACGCCGCCGGTGATCGCGATCCGGCCGTCGGCCACCAGCAGCTTGCGATGGTCGCGCTGGTTGATCTGCAGCGGGTCGGTCAGCAACGGGTGAAACGTGACGACGCGCACGCCGCCGCGGCGCAGCGTATCGAAAACCGAGCCGGGACTTTCCAGCGCGCCCCAGCCGTCATGGATCAGGTTCACTTCCACGCCGCGCGCATGCGCCGCGATCAGGAGCGCCGAGAATTGCGCGCCGGCCACCGCATCGTATTCGTAACTCTCCATGTCGATCCGGTGGCGCGCGCTGCGGATCGCGCTCGCGAGGGCCGCGAAACTCGCCGGCCCGTTGATCAGCAGCTGCACGCGATTGCCCGGCACGTAGGGCAGGTCGGACAGCTTTTCACCGGCCTCTTGCATGAGCTGGATGTTGCGCGCCGGGTCGGCAAGGGCCGCGCGGGTGAGCGCGGAAAAATCCACGCCCGGCGGCTCCGACGCGATGCACCCGGCAAAGGCCAGGAGCAGCGGGGCGCTCCACATGAATTTCGGAACAAAAAAGCCGGTCTTCGGATCAGGCGGACGCCGAAACCGGCACCGCCCCCATGCGAAAAAGTTTTTTTGGTTCTTTTTTTTCAAAAAAAGAACAAGCCTGCAAAGACCTCGCCTCATTGCGCCGCCTCGAGCGCAGCCTCCGCTTCCAGCCAGGTTGCCTCGAGCGTCTCCTGTTCGAGGGCGATCGAGGCCAGCCGCGTCTGCGCCGCGGTCACTTCGGCGCCGCGGTCCTTCGCGTAGAAATCCGGATCGGCCAGTTTCGCCTCCAGCGCCCGGCGCTCGGCGACCAGCTTCGCGATCGCCGCCTCGGCATCGCGCGCCTGTCGGCGGAGCGGCGCCAGCCGCTCGCGCGCTTCGGCGCGTTCGCGGCGATCGTCGCGCTTCTTCGGCCCTTCCGCTTTGACCGGGCGCGCGCGCTCGGCGAGCAGCATGCGATAATCGTCGAGATCGCCGTCGAACGGGCGCACGCTGCCGTCCGCCACGAGCCAGAGCCGGTCGGCCACCAGCGAGATGAGATCGGGATCGTGCGTGATCAGCAGCACCGAGCCGGAAAAATCCGCGAGCGCGCGCACCAGCGCGTCGCGCGCGTCCATGTCGAGATGATTGGTCGGCTCGTCGAGGATCAGCAGATGCGGTGCGTCCCGCGTGGCCAGGGCCAGCAACAGGCGCGCGCGCTCGCCGCCCGACAGCGCGCCGGAGGGCGTATCGGCGCGGTCGGCATCGAGCCCGAACCGCGCGAGCTGCGCCCGCCATTGCGTCTCCGTCCCGCGCGGCCAGACGCGTTCCATGTGCGCGACGGGGCTGCCGCCGGCATCGAGCTCGGTCTCCTGATGCTGCGCGAAATATCCGACGCGCAGGCCCCGCGCGCGGCGAAGCTCGCCGGCCATGGGCGCGAGCCGTCCGGCCAGCAGTTTCGCGAACGTCGATTTGCCGTTGCCGTTGGCGCCGAGCAGCGCGATCCGGTCGTCCGCATCCACCGACAGCGACACCTGGCGCAGCACCTCCCGTCCGTCATAGCCGGCGGCGACGCGGTCGAGCCCGAGGATCGGAGGGGCGAGCGCCGGCGGCGCCGGGAAGTCGAACCGCGCCGGTGCCGCTTCCATAACGGTTTCGATCACGGGAAGTTTCGCGAGCGCCTTGAGCCGGGCCTGCGCCTGCCGCGCCTTGGTCGCCTTGGCGCGAAACCGGTCGACGAACGCCTGCATATGCGCGCGCCGTGCGGCGATCCGTTCGGCGGCGCGCGATTGCTGCAAGGCCTGTTCGGTGCGGATACGCACGAATTCGCTGTATCCTCCGGGGGTGAGGGAGAGTTTCTGACGGTCGAGATGCACGATCGCCTCGACCGCGCGGTCGAGCAGGCCGCGATCGTGCGAGACGATCAGGCAGGCGCCGGGAAAACGCGCGATCCAGCTTTCCAGCCAGAGGGTGGCCTCGAGATCGAGATGGTTGGTCGGCTCGTCGAGCAGCAGCAGGTCGGGGTTGGCGAACAGAGCCGCCGCCAGGGCGACGCGCATGCGCCAGCCCCCCGAAAACGAATCGACCGGCCGCGCCTGCTGCTCGGCCGAAAACCCCAGACCTGCGAGAATGGCCGCAGCCCGGGCAGGGGCCGCATCGGCGCCGATCGCGCGCAATCTTTCATGGATCTCCGCGAGACGCGCGGCTGAGGCATGCTCGGCTTCGGCAAGCAGCGCCAGACGCTCCGTATCGGCCCGCAGCACGATCTCGAGCAGGCTGGCGCTGCCCTGCGGCGCCTGCTGGGAAACCGTCGCCAGCCGCACGCCCCGGGCCAGCCGGATATCGCCGCCGTCCGGCGCGATCTCGCCCGTGATCGCCCGCAGCAGCGTCGATTTCCCGGTGCCGTTGCGCCCGACCAGGCCCACCCGGCGGCCCGGCTCGAGCGTGAGCGACGCCTGATCGAGCAGCGTGCGCCCCGCCACCCTGAGCGTCAGGTTCGTGAGGGTGAGCATGATCGCGTCAGGGCTGGACGGCGCAAGCCTTGTCCCAGAGCCACGCCGCGCCGCGTACCCCCGAACTGTCGCCATGTTCCGCGCGCAGCACGGGTGTGCGCACCTCGTCGGCCAGCACATAGCGCCGCATCAGCACCGGCACCCGCTCATAGACGTGCCGCATGTTCGACAACCCTCCGCCCACGACGATCGCGTCCGGGTCCAGGATGTTGGCGATCACGGCAAGGCCGCGCGCCACCCGGTCGGCATGGCGTTCGATCGCGCCCTGGGCCCTCACATCGCCCGAACCGGCCCGGCTTTCCAGGTCCGACGCGTCGCACGCGCCCGGACCGTCGCAATCCGCGGCGAGCGAAGGCCCGGCGATATAGCGTTCGAGGCAGCCTTCGAGCCCGCAGAAACAGCGCGGATAAGGCAGGTCCTGGGCCCGCGGCCAGGGCAGGGGGGTATGGCCCCACTCCCCGGCGATCCGGTGCAGGCCCGGCAACACCCGACCGTCCACCACGAGCCCGCCGCCGCAGCCGGTGCCGAGGATGACGCCGAACACCGACCGGCAGCCGGCCGCGGCGCCGTCGCTGGCTTCCGAGAGAGCGAAGCAATTGGCGTCGTTCTCGACGCGAACGGGCCGGTCCAGCGCCAGGGCGAGATCGGTGTCGAAGGGTTTCCCGTTCATCCAGAGCGAATTGGCATTGCGGATGCGGCCGGTGGCCGGGCTGATGGCGCCGGGGATGCCGATGCCGACCGTGCCGCGCGCCCCAAGCGCGCTCTCCGCGCCGGCGACGAGCTCGGCGACGGTGCGGATCGCGCCCTCATAGCTGCGTGGATTGGCGACACGGCGGCGAAGCAGGGCGCGGTTGTCGTCGGCGAGCGCGATGATTTCGATCTTGGTGCCGCCGAGATCGATGCCGAGGCGGAGAGTCATGGTGCGGGGCGGGAGTGTGACCCGCCCGGGCGCCGCGGTCTATGGCCAGGATGCGGTGCGGTTGCGCTCCTGCGCCGGGGTCAGGGTCGCGGGTCCGTCGGCGAGCGGGCTCGGATGGTCCGGCAGTGCTGCCGGGTCGGCGAAACATTCGGCCTGCCCGAGCGTGCGCGTGCAGAAGCGCGGCGGCGCCGGAGGCGGCTCGACCGGCTTGCAGTAGCTCTTGCCCTGATCGAGGCGGACGATCGAGCAGTTGCGGCCGCTCACGACCGAATAGAGCAGGTCGAAACCGTCGCGGTGGAAGGTCGCGACCGAGGCGGCCTCGGCCGCGGCGACGGCCACCACGGGGGTTGCCGCCGGATGACAGGCGGCAACCGGGAGCAAAGCGAGGAACCAGAAGGGTCGCATCACGCGCAGGCTAGCGGGCGCGGGTGAACGGAGGGTTTTCCCCGCCGCCCGCCGCCGCTATGGTCCGCCGCTCACGCCGCCCCCGAACGCGAACCGGACCCCGACGCTTGCCCGACATTTTCGACGAGGTGAACGAAGACCTGCGCGCCGAACGGGCGCAGGCCGCCTTCCGGCGCTACGGCTGGGCCGGAGCCGCGGCGCTGGTGCTGATCCTGGCCGGCACGGCCGGCTATGTCTGGTGGCGCGAGCAGCAGAACGCGGCGGCCGAGGCGGCCGCCTCGCGCTTCCTCGCGGCCCAGAAGCTGGCAGCGCCCCGCGCGCTGGGGCAACTGCCGCCCAAGGAGGCCGACGCCGAATTCGCGGCCATCGCCGCGAGCGGGCCTCCGGGCTATCGCGTGCTGGCCAGGCTGCAACTCGCGGCGCTCGAGTGGCAGCGCGGCGAGACCGCGAAGGCGGTCGCCGACTGGCAGGCGGTCTCGGCCGACGCCTCCGCACCCTCCTTGCTGCGGGATTTCGCGACCCTCGCCCGGGCGCAGCACCAGCTCGACAGCGCCGATCCGGCCTCTCTCAAGGCGGAGATTCTGCCGATCGCCTCGGGTGGTTCCCGCTGGCGGCCGATGGCCGAGCAGACCATGGCCATGCTCGATATCCGGCTCGGCAAACAGGAAGATGCCCGCGCGATCCTGAAGGCGCTGTCGGCCGATCCGCTGGCCTCGCAGAACATGCGCGAGATGGCGGCCGATGCGCTCCTGGCACTCGGCGACGAGGGGTCCGGGCACAAAGGATGAGCGAGCTTCCGAAACTGACGCGGCGCGCGAGCCTCGCGCTCGCGCTGCCGGCCGCGCTCGGCGGCTGCGGCCTCTTCAACTGGATCGGCGGCGACAATGCCGAGCCGCCGATCCCGGGCAACCGCGAGCCGGTGCTGCCGCCCTCGCGTGGCCTGCAGGTCGATGCCATTTCGGACGTGGAACTGCCGCCGGTGGTCGTGAACCCCGACTGGCTGCAGTTCGCGCTCAACCCGGTGCACAATCCGGGCAATGTCGCGGGCGGCCTCACCCGCGGCTGGCGCGTCGGCATCGGCCAGGGCGGGTCGTATCGCCGCCGCCTCACCGCCCAGCCGCTGGTCGCCGGCGGCCAAGTCTATACGATGGACACCAACGGCGAAGTCGCCGCCTTCGCGCTCGACAGCGGCGCCCGTCTGTGGCGCACCTCGACCAAGCCAAAGAAGAACCGCAGCAGCAATCTGGGCGGCGGCATCGGCATCGCCGGCGGCCGGCTCTACGCCGCCACGGGACGCGGCGAACTGCTGTCGATGGACGCCGCGAGCGGCGCGATCGGCTGGCGCGTCGATCTCGGCGCTCCGGCGCGCAGCGCGCCCACCATCGTCGACGGCGCGGTCTATGTCGTCAACATAAACGAACAATTGCGCGCCTACGCGGCCGATACCGGCCGCTCGCTCTGGACCTATCAGGGCAATCCGGCCGACACCGGCATGCTCACCCAATCGGCGCCGGCGGTCTCCGAAGGGCTGGTCGTCACCGGGTTCGAATCCGGCGATCTCGCCGCGGTTCGCGCCGATACCGGCCTGCTCGCCTGGAGCGACAATCTCGGCGCGCTCAAAGGCACGGCGGCGCTTACCGAATTCTCCACCGTGCGCGGCGCCGCGGTGATCGATCAGGGCATCGTCTATGCGATCGGGCTCGGCGGCCTCATGGCGGCGCTCGACCTGCGTTCGGGCCGCCGCGTCTGGAGCCGCGACATCGCCGGCGCCTACACGCCCTGGCTCGCGGGCGGCACGCTTTTCATTGTGAACACGGACCAGAAAGTGGCCGCCATCAGCAAGGATGACGGCACGGTGCATTGGGTGGCCGATCTGCCGCGCTTCACCAATCCGAAGCGCACCAAAGGGCTGATCAGCTGGGCGGGCCCCTCGCTGATCGGCGGCAAGCTGATCCTGGTGTCGACCAATGCGCGCATGGTGGTGCTCGATCCGACCAACGGCGCGGCGGTTGCGAACCAGGAACTGGATCACCACGCCACGATCGCGCCGACCGCGGCACAGGGAAAGATGCTGCTGTTGACCGATGACGGGAAGCTAACTGCGTATAGCTAGATCCTTCTTTTTCTGAAGAAAAAGAAGCAAAAAGACTTTATCCGTATAAGTGTGGGCTTCGACACCGCACGGATACGTCGCGAAAGTTTTTTTGGTTCTTTTTTTTCAAAAAAAGAACAAACATGCTCACCGTTGTCATCGCCGGCCGGCCCAATGTCGGCAAAAGCACGCTCTTCAACCGGCTCGCCGGCGGAAGGCGCGCGATCGTGTCCGACATTCCGGGCGTGACGCGCGACCGGCAGCAGGCGGAGGCGATGTTGCGCGGGCGGCTCGTGCGGCTCATCGACACGGCGGGGCTCGAGGAAAGCGATCCCGATTCGCTGTTCGGGCGCATGCGGGCCTCGTCCGAAGCCGCGGTCGCGCAAGCCGATCTCGTGGTGTTCGTGGTCGATGCGCGGGCCGGGATCGTGCCGGCCGACGAGCATTTCGCGGCATGGTTGCGGCGTCAGAACAGGCCGGTGTTGCTGGTGGCGAACAAGGCCGAGGGCCGGAGCGGCGGGGCGGCGGCGATGGAGGCCTGGTCGCTGGGCTTAGGCGAGCCTTTGGCGGTTTCGGCCGAGCATGGCGAGGGCATCGCCGACCTCATGAGCGAAATCGCCGACCGGTTGCCGCAGGCGGAGGCAGAGGCGGCGGCGGAGGAGGCATCCGACCGGCCGCTCAAGCTCGCGATCGTGGGCCGGCCGAACGCGGGAAAATCGACCCTGCTGAACCGGCTCGTCGGCGAGGAACGCATGATCACCGGGCCGGAGCCGGGCCTCACGCGCGACGCGGTCGCGGTTCTGTTGCAGGACGAGAACGGCGCCGTCGAGCTCGTCGACACGGCCGGCTTGCGGCGGCGCGCCCGGATCGAGGCGCCGCTCGAGAAGCTCTCGGTGCAATCGACCCTCGCGGCCTTGCGCATGGCCGAAGTGGTGGCGCTGGTGGTCGACGCGACCGAGGGTCTGCACGAGCAGGATTTGCAGATCGGCCGGCTGATCGAGCGCGAGGGACGCGCCCTGGTACTGGTCGCCAACAAATGGGATGCGGTCGCGGATCGCGAGGCGGCGCGCCGGGCGCTGGCCGAGCGGCTCGAAAGTTCGCTCGCCCAGCTCGAAGGGATCGCGGTCGTGCCGCTGTCCGCGCTGACCGGCGCCGGCACCGCGCGGCTCCTGCCGGCGGTGCGGGCGGCCTATGCGACCTGGAACATGCGGGTGCCGACCGGCGAACTGAATCGCTGGTTCGAGGCGGCGCTCGAGCGGCATCCGCCGCCGCTGATCGAGGGACGGCGGCTCAAACTGCGCTACATCACCCAGGCCAAGGCGCGGCCGCCCACCTTCGTGGTGTTCGGCACGCGCGCGGAACAGATGCCGGCGTCCTTCACACGCTACCTGGTCCGTGGCCTACGCGAGACTTTCGGGCTCGCCGGCACGCCGATCCGGCTGCAGGGGCGCGGGACGGTCAACCCGTTCGCAGAGAAATGACCTCGTGCTCCGCGGTGCGGCTGCCTTCCGGAACCGCCTCGCGCCGCGTCGGCGGGCGCAGATGCTCGACATGCTCGTGCAGGCGCCGGGGTGAGAGACGCCGGAAGATGTAGCTGACCGCGTCGGCATGATCTTCCGGGATCTGGATCCGGATCGCGTGGGTGCCGGGCGGAAGATCGCGATCCTCTGCCTCGGCCAGCGGTTCAGACCGTCCACGCAGCCATTTTTGCCGCCGGGGACGATGGTGCGATTCCGGCATGCTGCGGCGGTCGCTGCCGGCGGCGTAACGCTCGATGCGCTCCGCCGCGACGCCCGAGCCGCGCAGATGCCGCACGGCACGGTCCGCTTCTCCCAGCGAGTCGAAATGAGCCTCGATTTGCGCTTCGCTCATGGCGACCGGTTCATCGCTTCGGGGTGGTGGTGCCACGGCCGCGTTCGGTCTCGCCGTCCTTGGTGATTTCCACCTCTTCGCGCCGCACCGTGTCGCGCACCGTCTCGACGCGCTCGCTGGTGCCGCGCGTGACCACGACCTCCTCGCGAACCCGCGCCGTCTTGCCGACCACCGCCTCCTCCTCGGATTCCGTTACTTCGATGGTGCGGTCGGCGAATTCCGGCGTGACTTCACGCTGCTCGGTGGAGACCGGACGGCGCTCGACCGAGACGCGCTCGCTGCGCAGTGCCACCTGCTCCTCCACCGGAGTTTCGATGACATAACGACGAATCCGCGTGGTGCCGCGATTGACCACGCGCTTGCCGACCGAGATCTGTTCCTCGCCGAGCGGCAGGCGCTCTTCTTCGGTGGCGGCGCCGGCGCGCGCGGTATCAGTACCCGCCGTGCGGCGCGGCGGCGTGCCGGCGGCGCGCCGTTCGCCGGCCATCTCGGCCGCAACCGCGGCCGATCCGCTCGCCGCGCGATCGGTGCCGGTTCTCATTTCGGTGGCGCGCGGCGTGGCGGCGCCGACGCCGTAGGTCTGCGCGCGTTCGTCGACGTCCACCGGATGGTGCCGCTCGAGAATGGCGGCAACCGCCTCCGCATGATCTTCGGGCACGCGCACGCTCACCACATGCGAGCCGCGTTGCAGACCCTGTTCATAGGTCTCGGCATCGCTCTCGCTCTCGCCGCCGAAAATGGAGGTCCAGAAACCTTCCTTTTTTGGCGCCGTCTCGTGGGAACGGCTCTCCGCTGAATGCTGCGAGATCGCGGATGCCGGAACATTCGACTCGCGCAGGTCGAGCACCGCCGCAGCGGCCTGGTCCTTCGAGTCGAACATCGCAACGATCGTCTGTTCCTCCATCTTGCCTCTCCTTGCTTCCGCGTCTCGCGTGATGCGCGAAATTACCGCTCGCTGCTCACGAAGTTGCAGGGTCTCGATATGTTGTGAGGTGGTCCGCACGCGCCGCAGACGCACCTCCTCGCGGAGCCGCAGACGCCGCTCCACGACCAGAACTTCCTCCACCACGGGGATGATCGTGATCTCGCCCTCTTCCCGAACCGGCGGAGCGGAGTCGACAAAGATGCCGACCGGAACACGCTCGATTTCGATTTGCTCCCGCGCCAGTGCGGCCTCGACGCGCTCCTCCCGCACGCCGGTGATGGTCTCGACACGGAGGATATCGCCGCCCACGCGGCGGCGTTCGACCGTGACCTGCTCTTCATGCAGCGGCAGGACGATCTCGGGATCCATGCAACCCCCACGCGCAAGGGCTGAACGTAGGCACGGCCGAGCAGTTGCCGGATTTCAGGTCAGCGCCGCGCGAATCCGGTAGATGAGGCAGCCGATCCATTCATGCATGGCCGTTTCGCTTTCGACCCATCCGCGCAGGCTCGGCACGAAGGCGGCGGCGTAGAGCGGCGGCCAAGCGGGATCGGCGGCCGGCACCGCGGTCACGGCGAGACCGGCATGCCGGAAGGCGATCAGCGATCGCCGCATGTGCCAGCCATGCGTGACCAGGTAAATCGCATGGATACCGGCGCCGTGCAGGATGGCGGCGCTGTCGACCGCGTTCTGCCACGTGTCGAGACTGCGGGTTTCGCGCCAGCGCACGGTGAGCCCGAAATCGCGCGCGAAGCTCTCGTCCATCTGGTCGGCGAGCGAAGGCGTGTGGGGATGGACCCGGCCGCCGCTGACAAGCAGCGGCAGACCGGTGCGGCGCGCGAGCCTGGCCGCGACGGCCTCGCGCTCGAGCGTGGCCGGGCCGATTTCATAGGTGCGCCGGCCGTTCTCGACGATGGGCTGCTCGTCGCCGCTCAGCACGACGATCGCCTGGGGCGCAGGGCCCGGGGGCGGGTCGACGCGCAGCGCCGCGAGCAGCGCGCCGGAGACGATGGGCATGCCGAAAACGGCGAGGCCGGCGAGCCCGGTCCAGAGGATCGCGGGGCGGCGCAGCGCGGCGCCGGCGGCGGCGATGGTGAGGCAGTTGAGCGGGGGGATGAGGAGCAGCGTGGGCAGGGTGGCGAGGGACATGCGTTTGGCCTCCGGCGCGCAAGGATCCGCCCTCTCCGCCCCGAACGCCCGGGGTTCGGGGCCTTTCGGCCCCATTGGGGTGCCGGGGCGAAGCCTCCCCGACCGCCGCGAAAGCCTTACCCCACCACCTCGATCGGCGCCGCCGCGTCGCGCACCAGCAACGGGGCGTTTCCCGCCGCATCGCCATCCGCCTGCGCGGGCGATTCGCTCAGGATTTCCACCTGGCTTGCCCGCACGAGCCGCATGCCCGGCGCTTCCGGCAACAGATTAAGCACCAGCGCGCCGCCATACATAAGGGCGGCGCCGGGGCCGCAGCCGCCGAACAGGGCGACCGTGAAACCGGGTTCCCCCGGCCGTGCGTTCGGCGCCAGCCGGTAAGGACCGGCATAGAGCCGGCCTTTGCTCACGACGACGCTGCCGGCCTCCGCGATCCGGCCATCGAGCGCGACCCGGATCGGGCGGTAGGGGTAGCGGATCATTTCGCGGAGCGTCTGGGCCACGTAGGCGCCCGGGCCGAGGCGGCGCTTCAGTGGCCCGGGCACCTGGTGGACCACCGCGGCGTCGAGACCGACCCCGATCATCTGGACGAACAGCCGGTCGCCGGCGGCGCTCGTCGCAAGGCCGGGCCAGAGTCGCCGCGTGCGGCGGAAGGCGAGGGTCGCGGCGATGGCGCGGGGCCGGAACGGCAGCCGGAGCTCGCGGGCGAGCACGTTGGCGGTGCCGAGCGGGACGATGCCCAGCAGGGCGCCGGTGCCGGCGATGCCGGCGGCGACCTCGGCGATGGTGCCGTCGCCGCCGGCGGCGACGATGAGCTCGCCGGGCCGGGCGGCGGCGCGCGCGAGCGCTCTGGCGTGGCCGGCATGCTCGGTTTGCACCACGCGCACGCGTTCGCCCGCGTCCGAGAGCGTATCGACCACCCGCCAGAGCAGAGCCGCCCGGCGCGGGCCGGCGACGGGGTTATGGATCACCAGCACGGCGGGCCCGACCCTGTTTGACGGCGAACCCGCTTTATCCTCCGAAACCATGGCGATTCGGTTGCAGTTCAGCGTCAAGCGTGTGATAATGGCATTAATGGCTAGTATTCCGTTGCGTCACGCAAAGTTCACTGACGCGGCGCGGTCTATTTCGTATTGGCTCCGGGCGTGGCGGCCTCGAGCTGCCTGCATCGTCGCAGCGGGGCGGCCGAACCGATGAACGCGATCACGCCTACCCACAAAGCGAGCTACCGCTCGGTTTTCATTTCGGACACGCATCTCGGGACCCGCGGCGCCCGCTGCGACTTCCTGGCGCACTTCCTCGGATCGTTCGGCTGCGAGAACCTCTACCTCGTGGGCGACATCGTCGATGGCTGGCGCCTGCGCAAATCCTGGTACTGGGACGAGATGCACGACGAGGTCGTGAAGCTCATCCTCCGCCATGCGCGCCAGGGCGCCTCGGTGCTCTACATCCCCGGCAACCATGACGAGCTGTTTCGGGCCTGGCTGCCGCTCAAACTCGAGATCGGCGGCGTGCGCATGGCCGACCAGGCCGAGCATTTCACCGCCGACGGCAAGCGGCTGCTCGTGATCCATGGCGATCAGTTCGACAGCGTCGTCCGCTACGCCAAGTTTCTCGCCTTCCTGGGCGACTGGGCCTACAACGCCGCGCTGAACGTCAACCGCTGGTTCAATGCGGTGCGGCGCCGCCTTGGCTACCCCTACTGGTCGCTCAGCCAGTGGGCGAAGCGCCGGGTCAAGGAAGCCGTCAAAGCGATCGACCGTTTCGAGAGCGCGCTCGCCGGCGAGGCCAAGCGCCGCCAGTTCGACGGCGTCGTCTGCGGCCATATCCATCACGCCGAGATGCGCCAGGTGGACGGCGTGCAATATCTGAATTGCGGCGACTGGGTGGAGAGCTGCACGGCGCTCGTCGAGCACCATGACGGCCGCATGGAACTGATCGACTGGGCTGCGCTCAATCGCCTCTCCTTCTTCGAGCCGCGGCGCGTGACGGTGGCGCAACCTGCCTGAAGGATTGGCCCCCGGGCCGGTGCCGGCCCCCGCGCGCGTGCTGATCGTCTCCGATGCCTGGCGCCCGCAGGTGAACGGGGTGGTGCGCACGCTCGCGACCCTCGTGCGCGAGCTGCACGCGCTGGGCGTCATCTCCGAGGTGATCGGACCCGACCGGTTCCGCACGCTGCCCTGCCCGACCTACCCCGACATCCGGCTCTCGGTGCTGCCGCGCCGTCGGCTCGGGCATCTCATCGAAACCTTCCGCCCCGACGCGCTGCATATCGCGACCGAAGGCCCGCTCGGGATCGCCGCGCGACGCTTCGCGCGCGCCCGCGGCTGGACCTTCACGACCGCTTTCCACACGCGCTTCCCCGAATATCTGCGCGCGCGCACGCGGCTGCCGACCCGGCTTTCCTATGCGTGGCTGCGACGCTTCCACAATGCGGGCGGTGGCGTGATGGTGGCCACCGAAAGCCTGCGCGAGGAACTCGCCGCGCGCGGCTTCCGCAATCTGCGGCCCTGGTCGCGCGGTGTCGATCTCGCGCAATTCCGCCCGGAGCCTGGCTCGGAATGGGCCCATCTGCCCCGGCCGGTCTTCCTCTATGTCGGGCGGGTCGCGGTCGAGAAGAACATCGAGGCTTTCCTCCGGCTCGATCTTCCCGGCGCGAAAGTGGTGGTGGGGGACGGCCCGCTGCTCGCCTCCCTCAGGCGCGACCATCCCGGCGTCCACTTCATGGGCGCCCGGCACGGCGAGGCCCTCTCCCGCGCCTATGCGAGCGCCGATGTCATGGTCTTTCCCTCGCTCACCGACACGTTCGGCCTCGTGATGCTCGAGAGCCTCGCCTGCGGCACTCCGGTCGCCGCCTTCCCGGCCACCGGTCCCAAGGACGTGCTCTGCGCCGGCGGCCCTGGCGTCGGCGCGATCGATACGGACCTCCGGCGCGCCGCCCTCGCGGCGCTCGCGCACGGCGATCGCGAGGCCTGCCGGCGCTTCGCGGAGAGCTTTTCCTGGCGGGCCTGCGCGGAGCGGTTCCTGACGAACCTGCTGCCGATCGAGAGCGGCATGCGGCCCTTGAGCGTGGCGGCGTAAAGGAGGAGTCTTCTTTTTCTGAAGAAAAAGAAGCACAAAGACCTTCTCTTTCGGGGCTCCGCGGTTGCACCACCCCGGTGCCCTCCGAGGCAAAGTTCTTTGGGTTCTTTTTTTTCAAAAAAAGAACATTCCTTTCGTCGGACTCCGCATGCTCCGCTGGCTGGCCCTCCTCCTTCTCCTGACCTCACCGGCTCTGGCCCACGGCCTCGCCTTCGTCATCAATTCCAACGACGCCTCGATCAGCCTGATCGATGTCGATTCGCATAAAGAACTACGCCGCGTGCCGCTGCTGCGCGAGCCGCACCATATGGCATTGACCCCCGATCATCGGTATTTGCTGATCGGCGACACCACCGGCAACGCGCTCTTCTTCCTCGATCCGCACACCGGCGCGGTGCAGCGTCAGATCGTGGTGAGCGACCCGTATCAGCTCGTCTTCAGCCCCGACGGACGCTACCTGACCGTCGCGGGCCTCGCGCGCAACCAGATCGACATCTATGATGGCGCGACTTTCCGGCTGCTGCATCGCGTGCCCGCGCGCAGCATGCCCAGCCACATCAATTATTCCCCCGACAGCCGGCGCGTGTTCGTGAGCCTGCAGGGCACGAACCGCCTGATCGCGATCGACACCGCGACCGGCGCGGTGCTGTGGGACACCCGCGTGGGGCGTACGCCGGCGGGCGTGCTTTGGCACAACGGTGAAATTCTCGTCGGCATCATGGGCGAATCGCACATCGCCGTGGTCGATCCGGCGAGCGGGCGCGTGGTGCGCACGATCGAAACGGGGCGTGGCGCGCACACGATGTTCGTCACTCATGACGGCAGGCTGATCTACGCCACCAACCGGGTGGCGGGCACGATTTCGGTGCTCGACGCCGCCAGCCTGCGCGTGTTGCGCACCTTGCGCGTACCGGGCGGGCCCGACGATCTCGATTTCGCCCCTGACGGGAAAATCTGGGCCGCCCTGCGCTTCGCCTCCTCCGTCGCCGTGATCGATCCCGCGACGGGCGCGATCGAGCGCATTCCGGTCGGACGCTCGCCGCACGGCATCTGGCTCAACACCCACGATCGCCTGCCCACGGCGCCGGCCCCTGGCGGGCCGAGCTGAACCGGCGCATAGCCTTCGCATGGGCCTGCACGGCAAGCGCGCGATCGTCACCGGTTCCACAAGCGGAATAGGCCGGGGCATCGCGCAGGCGCTCGCCGCCGAGGGCGCCTCCGTGATGCTCAACGGCTTCGGAGAGGCGGACGAGATCGAGCGGCTGCGCACCGAACTCGCGTCGTTCGGCGGCACGATCGCTTACAGCGCCGCCGACATGACCCGTGCCGACGAGATCGCCGAGATGGTCGAGCAAGCCGGGCGCAGCCTCGGCGGCGTCGATATCCTGGTGAACAACGCCGGCATTCAATTCACCGCGCCGATCGGCGAATTTCCCCGCGAACAATGGGATCGTGTGCTGGCCATCAACCTGTCGGCGGCATTCCACGCCATGCAGGCGGCGACCCCGCGCCTGCGGGAGGCGGGTTGGGGCCGCATCATCAACATCGCCTCGGCGCACGGTCTGGTCGCGAGCGCGCAGAAAGCGGCCTATGTCGCCGCCAAACATGGATTGGTCGGGCTGACGAAAGTGGCCGCGATCGAACTCGCCAACAGCGGCGTGACCTGCAACGCGATCTGCCCGGGCTGGGTGCTGACGCCGCTGGTGGAAAGGCAGATCGCCGAACGGGCCGCCCGCGAAGGACGCGCGGCCGGGGATGCCGAGCGCGCGCTGCTCGCGGAAAAGCAGCCGATGCTGCAATTCACCCGCCCCGAACAGATCGGCGCGATGGCGGTCTTTCTCTGTTCCGAGGCGGCAGCGACCATCACCGGCGCCGCGCTCTCCATCGATGGCGGCTGGACAGCCGGCTGAATGGCGGTTCTCGTCACCGGTTGCGCCGGCTTCATCGGCTATCACGCCGCCGCGGCGCTGCTGGCCCGCGGCGAGACCGTGATCGGTGTCGATCGCGTCGACGATTATTACGAAATCGCTCTCAAAGAGGCGCGGCTCGCAAAGCTGTCGCATCCGCGGTTCCGCTTCGTGCGCGCCGATGTCGCCGACCGCGAGGCGATATTCGGCCTCGCTGCCCCGGAAATCACGGAAGTTCTGCATCTCGCCGCGCAGGCCGGCGTGCGGCATTCGCTCGTCGATCCCTATGCCTACGTCACCTCGAACGTGATGGGGCAGACCGTGATGCTCGAGTTCTGCCGGCTCCTGCCTCGTCTGCGGCACTTCGCCTATGCAAGCTCGTCCTCGGTTTACGGGCTCAACCGCAGCCTTCCGTTCCGCGAAACCGACCGTGTCGACCAGCCCTCCTCGATCTATGCCGCCACGAAACGTTCCGCCGAGCTGATTTCCCACGCTTACGCGCATCTCTACGGCATACCGCAGACGGGCTTACGCTTCTTCACCGTGTACGGACCCTGGGGCCGGCCCGACATGGCCTATTTCGCGTTCGCGCGCGCCATCCTGCGGGGCGAGCCGATCCCGGTCTATGACGGCGGCCGGCTCAAGCGCGATTTCACCTATATCGACGACATCGTCGCCGGCGTGCTCGGCGCGCTCGACCATCCGCCCGATTCCGCCGCCAATCCGCGGCTGCTCAATATCGGCAACCACCGGAGCGAGAGCGTGAACCGGCTCATCTCCTTGCTGGAACAAAGCCTCGGGAGGGCAGCGCTCCGCGAGCCGCGCGACCGGCCGGCGGCCGATGTCGAGGAAACCTGGGCGGATGTGAGCGCGATCGGCGCGATCAGCGGTTTCGCCCCGGTCACCCCTCTCGATATCGGCATACCGCGTTTCGCGGCCTGGTTCCGCGATTACGAGGCGTCGCGCCCGCCGCCATAGCCATAGCCGAAATCATGCCGCAGCAGGCTCTTCAGCATGGCATGGAGCACGGCGCGGTCCTCGCGGCTGAGGTGAACCGAAGCCCGCCGCTCGGCTTCCGGAATCACCACCTCGCCATGCTCGCGATCCTGGCTGGCGCGCATCTTCTCGCGATCGACGAATGCCAGCCCCGCCTCGAGCGCCTCGGCGCCGAGCGGGATCCCGAGATGGGCCGCGACCGCCATCAGCCAGCGCGCGGGCTCGGCGACGAGCGCCTCGTAACGCACCACCAGCACGCGCCTCGGGTGCGCGCGCGCGACATCGCCCCAGCGATTGAAGAAATGGATATACCACCAAGCATCCGCGACATGGCGACGGCCGGTCGGATCGCCCCGCACATAGTCGGCAAGGGTTCCTCCATATCGCCAGTGCCATTTCAGGAAATTCGAACAGATCGCGCTTTCGATGTCGCGCACCATCACGACGACGGGGCGCGGCGGCACGATGCGGAAGGCATGTCGCCAGGCAAAAAACACCGACGGGATGGTGTGCGACGTCGCGATGTGCGGCAGATCGGGAAAGGGCCGCTTCATGCCGCCGCGGCCCACGAGGTAATCGGCGCTGGGGCCGGTCACGAAGCGCGGCGGCGGCACCCCGAACTCGGCGGAAAAGGCATGGTTGAGCATGCATTTCAGCCAGTGCGAACCGGAATTCTTCGCCGTGATCACAAAGCCGCTTTCGCGCCGGTGCTGCAGCAGGTAGAAATTGCCGAGATCGGCCTGAAGGATGCGTAGCCGGAATTGAACCCGCCGCACGAGGCTGATCGGCGCCAGACCCGGCCCCGGTATTTCCGGCGTGAGCACGCGCGCGACGAACAGGCCGAAGAGCAGGAAGAAAAGCTCGTCCAGGAACCCGTACCAATGCAGGCGCCGCGGTATCAGGTCGATCGGCCCGACCAGATAGAAAAGCCCGAGCGCCAGCGGCAATTTGGGAAGCCATCCAGCCTCCGGCGACAGCGCCACATGGGCGATCGAGCGCGCTTCGAAGCGAAGCCGGTCCGTGGTCCTACGCCAGAACGGGGATAAGGTCGCGGTCAGGGCCGGGGCTCTTCGATAATGGCACGATCCGGTCTGCGTGCGGCAGGCCAGGGTCCGGAGCAAATAAAAGGGATTTTACGGCTGTTCAACGTGCCCGGGCATTTCCCGAGCCACACCGGCGCGGAAGGCGCGCCGCCCTTCCGGCCTCAGAGCGAAAACCGCTCGCCCAGATAGACCCGGCGCACGTCGGCATGCGCCACCACCTCGCTTGGCGCGCCCTCCATCAGCACTTGCCCGTCGTGCATGATGTAGGCCCGGTCGATGATCTCGAGCGTCTCGCGGACATTGTGGTCGGTGATCAGCACGCCGATCCCGCGATGCTTCAGATGCGAGACGAGATCGCGGATTTCGCCGACCGCGATCGGATCGATGCCGGCCAGCGGCTCGTCGAGCAGGATATAGCTCGGCCGCGTCGCCAGCGCGCGCGCGATCTCGACGCGCCGCCGCTCGCCGCCGGAGAGGGCCAGCGCCGGCGTCCGGCGCAGATGCGAGATGCCGAATTCCGCCAGCAGCGCGTCGCAACTCTGCTCGCGGGCTTCCGCGTCGCGCTCCACCACTTCGAGCGCCGCCATGATGTTCTGCTCGACATTCAGACCGCGGAACACGCTGGCTTCCTGCGGCAGATAACCGATGCCCATTCGCGCCCGGCGATACATCGGCTGCATCGTGATGTCGGCGCCGTCGAGGAAAATGTTGCCCGTATCCGGGCGCACCAGGCCGACGATCATGTAGAAGGTCGTGGTCTTGCCGGCCCCGTTCGGTCCGAGCAGACCGACCGCCTCGCCGCGCCGCAGCTGCACCGAGACGTTCCGCACCACGGGACGCTTCTTGTAGGTCTTGCCGACCCCGGTCGCGACCAGTCCGGCGCTGCCTTCCACGACGCGCAGGGTCTCGGGGCGAAGCCGCTCGGTCATGGTTTTTCCTCGGGCTTTTTCGATTCTTGTCCCGCTGCCGGCGCATTCGGCTGCGGTTCGTTCGGCACCACGAGGCCCTGCACACGCTTGCCGGGCGCCTGTGTCAGGGTGGCGATCCCGGTTTTCATGTTCACGATCGCCGCCGCGCCGTTCAACTGATTTTCGCCGCGCGTGATGTGAACGTGTCCGACGATGCGCGCGAGACCGGTATCCGGGATGTACACGCCCTTATCGCCGGTGATGATTTCGGTCGCGGTGCGGATTCGCACATGCCCGAACGCATCGACCCGCTTGAGCTTGCCGCTCGCCAGCAACGGATCGGCATTGGCGGGCTTCGCTTCGGGCTTCGGCGCGGCCGCTTCCGGCGCACCCTTCTGCGTGTCTTCCGTGTAGCCCACGAGCGTGTCCGCGGTGATGCGCCGCCCGTCGTTGCTCGTCACGGTCGCATCGCCCCGCCCGACCGCCATGTGCCGCGCCGACCAGTATTCCATCGCATCGCGCGCGGTCATCACGTCGGACGGCGTCGTCAGCTCGAGATGCTTGCCGGTCAGCACCAGCACCGCCTGGTCCATGTCGTAGATCGCGTGATCGCCCCAGGCCTGGTCGGTCGCGGTGAAGATATGGACATGGTCCACCGCCTCGAGCCGGTAGATCTCGTTGCCGCTCGTCTCGTCCGGCGGCGCGTTCGTCGCCGCCGCCGGTTCCGCCTTCGCCGGCGTCCCCGGGGCCGCCTTCTTCTTGCGGTAATGCGCGATCAGCCGGTCCGCCGTGACCGTCACGCCGCCTCGCACCGCGCGGGCATCCTCATGGGCTGTCACGGTCTGCGCCGCCTGATCCCAGTCGATGCCCCCCGCCGCGGTCACCGTCACGGGTCCGCCGTGCGACAGATCGATGCCCTGCGCCCGGGCGGCGCCCGCGGCCCAGAGAAGAGCGCCTGCGCACAGGCCAGCCCGGCACAGCATCGGCGCGGATCGCATGATGGGCCGCTACTTGGTGCTTTTCAGCACGAGTTTCGCGGGGCCGTGGAACTGCACGACGCCACCCTTGTCCACCAGCGTGAAACCCTGGGCGTCGAGCGTGCCGAACGTCCCCTCCGCATGGGTCGGGCTGTCGCTGGTCGCCGCCCCCTGGCGGAGATCGATCGTCGCGGTCGCCGCGTTCAGGGTGGTGCCGTCCTGGCGGTAGAGCGTCACGTTCCCCGACAGATCGAGCTGGTTCTCGTGCTGCTGGAACACGCCGGCGCGGCTCTGCACCTGCATCCACACGCCGCTCGAGAGCGTCACGTCGCCGCGCGGCCGCACCAGGTTCACGCGATCCGGCCCGGCCTGATCCGCCGTGGCGGCGGAGACCATGTAGGGCTGGTTGCGCCCATCCACGCCGCGATAGCGCGGGCTCACCATCTGCCCGCTCGACGCATCCACCATCGTGAGCCGGTGCCAGGTGACCCGGCCGTTGGCGATGGTGCGCGACAGTTCGGGCCAGAGCGCGATGGTCGAGAGCAGGGCAAGCGCCATCACCGGGAGCGCATATTTGGCGATGCGCACGAGCCGCCCGCGCCGCGCGAGCCGCCGCGCGACGCGCGGCGCCATCCCGACGCCGGGGAGCGCCAGCGGCTCGGCGAGATCGAGGCGGGCGCCGCTCATGCCACCCCCCCGCGCAGCAGATCGTGCAGGTGCAGGATGCCGATCGGCGCCCCTGCCGTGTCCGTCACGAACAGCGTCGTGATCGGCCGCGCCCGTTCGTTCATCAGCCGGAGCGCCTCCGCCGCCAGAAGGTCGGGCCCGACAGTCAGCGGTCGCGGGTTCATCACATCGCCCGCGGTGCGCGCGAGCAGGTCCGGCCCCATCGCCCGCCGCAGGTCGCCGTCGGTGACGATGCCGGCCAGCCTTCCATGCTCGACCACGCCCAGGCAGCCGAAACCTTTGCCGGTCATGATCAGGAGCGCCTGTTCCATCGGCAGCGAGGGCGGCGCGAGCGGCAAGGCCTCGCCGCCATGCATCAGCTCGCGCACATGGCGCAGCCGGGCGCCGAGCCGCCCGCCCGGGTGAAAGGCCGCGAAATCCGCCGGCGAGAAACCGCGCCGCTCGAGCAGCGCCACCGCGAGCGCATCGCCCAGCGCCAGCTGCATGGTCGTGCTGGTGGTGGGCGCCAGCCCCATCGGGCAGGCCTCCGCTGCCGGCGGCAGCAGCAGGACGATCGTGGCCTCCGCGGCGAGCGCCGACGCGGCGCGGCCGGTGATCGCGATCAGCGGGATGCCGAACCGGCGCGCATGGGCGATCAGGTCGGCGAGCTCCGGCGTCTCGCCCGAGTTCGACAGCGCCAGCACGGCGTCGCCCGGCACGATCATGCCGAGATCGCCGTGACTGGCCTCCGCCGGATGCACAAAGATCGACGGCGTGCCGGTCGAGGCGAACGTGGCCGCGATCTTGCGCGCGACATGGCCCGACTTGCCCATGCCGCTGACCACCACCCGGCCCGATACGGTCTCCAGCACCGAAACGGCGCTGGCGAAGGCTCCGTCGAGCGCGTGTTCGAGGGCCTCGAGCCCGGCGCGCTCGGCCTCGAGCACGGCGCGGCCGGCGGCGAGCGCGGCGTCTGCGGGCGTCCCAGTGGCCGATTGTTCGGGCGCCCCCAGTCCTGGCGCCCCCAGTCCCGGCGACCCCACTCCTGGCGCCTCCAGTCCCGGCGCCACTCGTTCCGGCGCCCCTAGGCCATGCATGTCCAGAGGAGGCATCCCAGCGCTGTCCTGGCGCTCTGTATGATTACCCCCCTCCACCGGGTCAATGATCGCGGTGTTGCCGAGTGTTGCAGCCCTGCGTGGCGGTGGCTTTTCGGCCGCAGGGATTGAATCCCCCGGGGGCCGCCGCCAGAGCGGGCGCGACCCGCCGGCTCGCTTGCCGCCCGCGACGTTTCGCGGGCAAGCAACGCCCGCCCATGGCCCGCCTGCTGCGCCTCAAGCTTACCGATTTCCGCACCTACCCGGCGCTCACATTCGAGCCCGGGGCGCGCCTCGCGGTGCTGAACGGCCCCAACGGGTCGGGCAAGACGAATCTGCTCGAGGCGGTCAGCCTGCTCGCCCCGGGCCGCGGCCTGCGTGGCGCGCGCCTGGCCGAACTGGCGCGCGAGGGGGGCCAGGGCGGCTGGGCCGTCGCCGGCCGCTTTGAGGACGCCCACGGCCCGTTCGATCTCGGCACCGGCGTCGCGGCTGCCTCTCCCGGCGCGCGCCGCGAATACCGGCTCGACGGCGCCACGCCCCGCAGCGCCGCCGAGATCGCCAGCCGCTTCGCCTGCGTCTGGATCACGCCGCAGATGGACTTGCTGTTCGAGGAGGGCGCGTCGGGCCGCCGCCGCTTCCTCGACCGGCTGGTCTGGGCGCTGCATCCGGGCCATGCAAGGGAGGCCGCCGCCCACGACACCGCCGTCGCCAGCCGCAACCGCCTGCTCGCGCAAGGCCGCGCCGAGCCCGCCTGGCTCGCCGGCCTCGAGGCCGCGATCGCCCGCCACGCGGTCGCCCTCGCCGCCGCCCGCCGCGATTTCGTGGCGTCCCTCAACGCCGCCACGCTCCCCGAGAGCGGCTTCCCCCGCGTGCGCCTCGCCCTCGCCGACCCGATCGCCGACCGGCTCGGCGCGGCCCCGGCGCTCGCGGTCGAGACCAGCGTGCGGGAGGCGCTGGCCACGTCCCGCGCGCGCGACACCGCCGCCCGGAGCACGGGGCATGGCGCTCACCGTGCCGATATGGCCCTGCTGTCGGCCGAGACCGGCGAGAGCGCGGCGCGCGCCAGCACCGGGCAGCGCAAGGCCATGCTGCTCGGGGTCGTGCTGGCGCATGCGGCCCTGATCGAAGCCGCCCGCGGCGCGCCCCCCTGCCTGCTGCTCGACGAGCCGCTCGTGCATCTCGACGAGCCGCGCCGCGCCGCGCTCTTCGCCGCCCTCGCCGCCCTCTCCGCCCAGGCGCTGCTCACCGGCACCGACCCCGAACCGTTCGCCGCACTCCGCGGCGCCGCGACCTTCTGGCGCGTCTCGCGCGGCGCCCTGGCCCCCGCCTGACGCCGCTTGCAAGCGAGGCCGCGCGACGCCACGCTCATCCCACCATGCGCCGCCCGAGCGAGGACCCGCGGCAAGCCGCCGAGCGCCGGACCAACAGTCTGGCCGCGCTCGCGGCCACGCTCTGTCTGATCGTCGCCGGCCTCTATCTCGTGCACCGGCTGCGGGCCGAGGCCGCGCTCCAGGATTGCGTGCTGAGCGGCCGTTCCGGCTGCATGATGGCCGCCCGCTGACTCTGCGGGAACTCTGAGGGCGGGGGTGCGTCGGCGTGCCTTCGGCGTGCAGGGGCGAAGCCGCTGCCCGCCGGAGGCAACACCTTCGAGGCCCCCGGTGAGCGAAACCCTCCAATCCCCGCATCTCGACGAGCACGAAAAGCGGCAGGCCGCCGAGCGCACGCCGCCGAGCCCGCTCGTCATCCACGAAATCGTCCGCGGCCAGGGCGAGCACGAGCTCGAGCGCCGCTTCTCGGGCCTGGCGCTGTCCTCGCTCGCGGCCGGTCTCTCGATGGGCTTCTCGCTGATCGCCCAGGCCTATCTGCAGGCGGGCATGCCCGACACGTCCTGGCGCCGTCTGATCGCGAGTTTCGGCTATTGTCTCGGCTTCCTGATCGTCGTTCTCGGAAGACAACAGCTTTTCACCGAAACGACGCTGACGGCGCTGATCCCGACGCTGACGAGGCGCGATTTCGCATCGCTGCGCAGCACGGTGCGGGTATGGAGCATCGTGCTGGTCGGCAATCTGATCGGCACGCTCGTCATCGCCGCGATCGCCTCGCGGCCGGGCGTGTTCGATCCGGCGGCGCAGGCGAGCATGGCGGCGCTATCGGCCTCGATGCTGTCGCATCCTTTCTGGATCTGCGTGGCGCGCGCGGCGGCGGCGGGGTGGCTGATCGGGCTGATGGTGTGGCTGCTGCCGCCGTCGGGCTCGGCGCGGCCGTTCATCATCATCCTGCTCACCTACGTGGTGGCGATGTGTCAATTCCCGCATGTGATCGCGGGGTCGGTCGATTCCGCCTACGGCGTGTTCGCGGGCCACGCGACCGTGACGGATTATCTGACCCGGTTTTTGTTGCCGACGCTGATCGGGAACACGTTCGGCGGAACGGCGCTGGCCGCGTTGCTCAACCATGCGCCGATCGCCGATCAGCTGGAGGATCGTGGCTGAAAATGTCCTCCGGCCGCCAGCGCGGCCCGGGCAGAGAGCCCGGGCCACCGGAGGCGCGCCTCAGCGGTGAGGCTTTTTATCGTTGGGCGGCGGCGGCGCAGGATGCGGCGCCGGCCGCGGTTCCGGGCGCGGGGCCGGCCGGGGCTCGGGACGCGGTGCGGGCCGGGGTTCGGGACGCGGCGCAGGCCGAGGTTCCGGACGCGGTGCGGGCCGCGGTTCCGGGCGTGGTGCCGGCCGCGGCTGCGGACGCGGCGCGGGCTCCGGACGCGGAGCCGGTGCCGGCCGGATCTCCGGGCGGGGCGCCGGCCGGTTGGGTTCGGCCGGGCGCGGCCGCTCC
>DAIDJM010000034.1 GCA_027451405.1 Acetobacteraceae bacterium
CTCAAGGAGTTGTTCGAGGAAGACCCGTCCGCGTTGTGGAAATTCGCCAAGAAGCCGGCGCGCCGCTGGGAAGTCGCGGAGGAACTGGCCGATTTGGAGCTTGTGCCGTCATCGGACCCGAACGTGCCGAGCCGCATCCACCGGATGATGCAGGCAATGGCGTCGATCCAGATGGCGTCGCCGCCGACCGGGATGCCGATGCTCTACAACCTCAAGGAAATCCACGAGGAAGCGCGGCGGACGCTGGGCCTCAGCACCGGGCCGGAGATATGGGCGCCGCCGCCGCAGCCGGGCCCTCCGCCCCCGCCCGATCCGAAGATCGTGGCCGCCGGCATCAAGGCGCAGGCGGATCAACTCAGCGACGAGCGGAAGGCCGCGACCGAGGCGGCGAAGGCGCAGCAGGACACGCAGCGGACCCAGGCCGAGCTCGCCAACGATCAGGCCGAGCGGGAGAGCCGCGAGCGGGTCGCGATGGTCGAGCAGGAGACGGAGCGCGAGCGGATGGTGGCGCAGGCGTATCAGCACGGCGCCAGCGTGGCGTCCGATCTGCACCAGCACCACACGCAGATGGCACACGATGCGCGGAAGCAGGCGGCCGATTGGCTCGCGCCTGCGGCGGGGGCGGCCGTTCCGCCCGGACCGGAGGGGAGCGCTCCCGAGGGCGCGCCCTGATCTCAAGCGGGAATGAAAATGGGATCGGATCGGGAATACGATCGGCTGCTTCGCGAGGATGATTCGGGCGAGAAGGCGCTGCGCAGGTCGGGGTATGCGTCCGGCGGCGGCATCTCGAAGGCCGAGGACGAAAAGCAGGACCGGCGCGAGACGGCGGCGGCCGTGCACAAGCACGAGCGGCACCTGCACAAGGGCGAGCCGGAGACGAAGCTGGCGCGCGGCGGCCCGGCGCACGGCAAAGGCCGAGGGAAGGCCCCGACGCACGTCAACGTCATCGTGGCCACGCCGGGCGGCGGAGGCGGAAATGCGGCGGCTGCCGCGCAGCAGGGCCTGAATGTGGGGCGCCAGCAGGGGCTTCGGGCCGGGGCGGCGATGGCGCAGCGCGGCGCGGGGGCGGCTCCGATGGGTCGTCCGGCAGCGCCGCCGCCGCGTCCGCCGATGGCGCCGCCTGCTGGGCCGGGCGCCGGCGCGGGCCCGATGCCTCCGCCGGGCGCGATGGGCGCCAAGCGCGGCGGCGGCGTGAAGCGCAAGCGCTGATGTATGCCTCGGGGCTGGCCGCGCCGCTGCGGCAGTATCTCGACCGGCGGGCGCAGGACGTGGCGGCCCGGCTGCTGGCCGGAAGCTGCGAGACGCACGGCGACTATCTCGCCGCAGCGGCGGAGCATCGGACGCTCGCGGATGTGCGGGCGATCGTGGATCAACTGATGGGGGAACTCGGCGATGACAATGGCGGTTAGCGTGACGCAATTGCACCGGATGGCGCAGGGCGACGAGAACGCGGCGGACGAAATCTGGCGCGCGATCGGGCCGATGAACGGCTGGCATCCCTTCGGGCAGTGGGTGGTGGGGGCGATCTACCATCCCCCGACCGTCACGCGGGGCGGCCTGCTGCTGCCGGATCATTCGATGTCGCGGGCGACGCATGGCGCGCAGGGCATGAGCACGCACCTCAGCCACCGGCTGGAAGGCAAGGCGTTCATGCTGCTGACGCACGGCCCGGAGGCGTTCCCGGAAAAGCTGCTGCCGCGCTGGGGGGGGCGCCAGCCGGAGATCGGCTCGTGGTTCTTCGCGATGGCGCGCGACGGCGTGGAAATCTCGCTCGACTTCGGCGGCGAGAAAAGCGACCGGGTGGAAGGACGCGGCTGGCCCTGCCGCATTTTCCAGGCTGACGACATCATGGGGCCGATCCCGCACCCCGGCTGCCTCGTCTGAGCGCCCCGGCAAAGCAGGAAGGAAAACCTATGGCCGATCCACTGGACGATACCGAGCAGTACGTGGGCGTGACGGTCCGCAATGAGGCTGTCGAGGAAGACGCGCCGCCGACGCGCACGCGCCGAAGCCGCCCGACCGTGGCGAGCAATCCCGATGTGGCGGATGAGGATGCCGGCGCGGGGACAGCCGAGACCGGGGCGCCGGCGCGCGGGGAAGACCCGGAGCTTGCGGTTCGGCGCATCACGGACCGGGCGCGCGACCAGGAGCGGCAGATTGCCGACTTGCAGCGCGAGCGGCTCGAAGCGCAGCGGCGCGTGGAGGAACTGGAGCGCGGGCAGGCGGATGCGCGCTCGGCCAGCGTTTCGGCGCAGAAACTGGCGCTTGAGGCCACGCTCGCGGCCGAGGACCGGCGCATTGCGGCGGCCCGGCAGCGCTATCGGGCGGCGCGCGAGGCAGGCGACATCGATGGGGAGGACGCCGCAAACGACGAGCTTGCCGACGCGCGGGCAAACAAGCGGCTGCTGGAGCGCGACAAGCAGGCATGGGACGAGTGGGAGCGCGAGCAGCAGGCACAGGCGCAGCGCCAGCCCGCGCGGCAGGAACGGCAGCCGGAGCCGCAGCAGCAGGCGCCCGAGCAATGGACGGACGCGGACCGGCGCTGGATCGCGGAGCATCCCGAGTTCGAGCAGGATGCCGATTGCGAAATCTATGTGCGGACGGCGGCGCAGCGCGCGATGCAACGCGGCATCTCCTTCCGGAGCGAAGCCTTCTACGAGGCGGCGAGCCGGGCCTACGACCGCTTCCAGCAGCTGCGCTCCTACGAGCATGGCGACGCGGACCCCGCGCCGCAGCAGCGCGAGCAGGCGCCGGCAGCGCCGCGCGCGCGGCAGCCTTCGGCGGCTTCGATGGCGCCCAGCCCGTCGCGCGGAATGGGGGGCGGCGGCCGCAAGCCGGCCCCGAGCATCGAGGCGGTGGCCCGGCGGCTCGGTTCGTCGGTGGAGGAAATCCGCTCCTTCGCGCGCGCCCAGGGGCAAAACGTGGATGCGTACGTGCGCGAAGTCGCGTCCGATCTTGGATTGGGGTAAAGCAAATGGCGAGGACACCGATGCGGCAGGATGAGACGGAGACAGCCGATCCGCGCGCGCTGCGCGGCACCGAGGCGGCGGAGGAACCCCGGCGCACGCGGCGCAGCCGGATCGGGGCGGTCTATTCGGCGTTCGACGTGCCCGATCGCCTCAAGCGGCCCGGCTGGGCGTACTCTTTTTTCCCCTTTTCGGTGGTGAACGAGCCGGTTGAGGCAACCATGCAGATGATGGTGGACGAGGGCGGCTGGGAGCCCGTGCCGGCCTCGCACATGCCGGGGTATCCTCACGCCGGCTACCAGGGCACCAACATCGAGTTTGGCGGCCAGCGGCTCTACATGCGGCCGGAATATCTGGACCGCGAAAGCCGGGCCGAGGATGTGGCGCGGGCGCGCAACCAGAGCGAGGGAAGGTTGCAGCAAGCTCGGGTGGAAGACCCGCGCGCGCCGCACGCGCAGACGATGCAGACGGCCGATGAAACGTTCGTGCGGCCCGGCGCCCCGAACCGCAACGTGGCCGACCTGGAGGCTGAGGCATCTGCCGCGCGCGAGTCGGCGCGGGCAAATCGTGCGAGCCAGGACGTTTTCCGGGATGGCCTGCGGGTTTCGGCGGACGACGTTTCGCCGGCCGAGCGGGCGGAGATTGCCGCGCAAATCCGCGCCGGGCGCGGGAAATTCTGAGGCGAGCGGGGCCGGGCCGGATATTCCGGCCCCGGGCTGCCGCGCAATATTTCTTGCGCGGGGAGAAAAACGAGCCTAATGGCGGATATGGCCCCGCGCCGGGGCGCCGTCACCAGCCACGCCGCGCGCACGCAGCGCTGTCGGATGGCCTCTCGCAAGGGGTTATCCAACCGTGGCCACAGCAGCGCCCTTCGGGCTGCGCCAGAACCGCAATCTCATCGGTTCGGCGGAGAATTTCCAAGGCAATTACTACCGGATCAAGAAGGGCTACGCCTCCGCCATCGGCTTCGGCGATGCGGTCATCACCCTGACCAGCACGAACCAGGGCTACATCGGCCCCTACGCCAACGGCGGCTCGCACATCCTCGGCGTTCTGGTCGGGCTGCTGCCCTACTACGACACCGTGCTTCAGCAGGTCGTGAACAAAAACTGGTATGCGGGGACGGAAAGCCCCTCGGACGACATCATCGCGCAGGTGATCGACGATCCGAACCAGACGTTCCTGATCCAGAGCAACGGCGGTCCCTACACCGAGGCGGCACGCGGCCAGAACGCCGACATCGTGAACAACGGCAGCCCGAACACGTTCGGCGCGAGCATCGCAGCGCTCGACTACGCCAACATCGGCACCACGGCGCTGCCGCTGCGCATCGTCGGCCCCGGCACGCTCTCCTACGGGGGCGCCGATCCGACCATCAAATCGTCGCTTCAGGGCACGTACGGCCTCATCGAGGTCGCCTTGAACACGACCGAATACCGCAACACAACCGGCATCTGAGGGGGCGCACCAATGGCCGTTGCATCCAGTGCAATCCCGCTTCTGCTCAAGCCGGGCGCTCGCGAAATCGTCGGGCTGTATCCTACCCAGGCGCGCCAATGGCCGAACGTGTTCGCCAAGCGCAGCTCGGAGCTGCAGGCCGAATACACGCCGACCATGCGCTACCTCGGGCTGCCGGGCGTCAAGAACCCCGGGCAGGCGCCGAACACCGACAACCAAAGCCGGCAGTACTACGCGTACCAGCACATCCACACGGCCTACGGCCTGATGTACGGGTTCACGCGCGAGGCGATGGACGACAACCTCTATAAGCGGGAATTCAACCCGGCCAATCTCGGGCTGGCGAAGGCGTTCCTCGCGATGGAGGACACGGTCGCCGCCGACGTGTTCAACTACGGCAACGTGTACAATGCCGCGCAGGGCGGCGATGGCGTGGCGCTGTTTTCGACCGCGCATCCGGTGGACGGCTACACGATCCCGAACACGCCCGGCACGCCGATCGGCCTCAATGAGTCGTCGCTGCTGGCCGCCGAAAACGGCGTGCGCCAGTTCCGCGATCTGGCCGGGGTGCTCATCCTGGCGCAGGGCAAGAAGCTCATCGTGCCAACGCAGCTTCGCCATACCGCGCGGCGCTTGACCGTGGGGCAGTTCCGGCCCGGCACGGCGGACAACGACGTGGCAGTCACTAAGGAGAACAACGACCTCTCCGAAGGCTACGCGGTCCTCGACTACCTCACCAACCCGTTCGCGTGGTTCGTCCAGAGCAATCAGGGCGGCCTCATCATGCTCGAACGCATTCCGTTCGAGATCAACGTGTGGGTGGACAAGGCGACGCAGAACCTGCTCGTGAGCGGCTATCAGCGGTACTATTTCGGGTTCGACCGCTGGACCTGCGCCTACGGCGTGTATCCGTCCTCGTGATCGGCGAAGGCTTGAACCTCTAGCGGGAGACCTCGCCAGCCATGATGACCGCGTTTTCCGGGCCTGTCGTTTCCTGGGGGCTGCTGGATTACCTCCAGGCTTCGCTGGGCGGCCCCGTGGCCGATCTCAACCTCGATGCGGGGCCGGCGGTCCTGTATCAGGGCTTCGGCATCCCCGATCTGCGCGTGCTGTTCCAGAAGGATCAGTCGTCGGGCCACACCGGCGTCGTGCCGATGGTGCTGGCGCAGCCGCGCGTGCAGAGCGCGAACGTCATCCCGGCCGCTTTCGGGACGGCGACGGTCGCGGCGCTGGCGAACGTGACCTCCGGCACCGCGATGACGCTGGTCAGCACCAACAGCATCGCGGTCGGGGTGAACATCCCGATTGTGCCCACCGCCGCGACGCAGGGCGCGTGGCAGGGCAACGCGGTCATCACCGCGCCGCTGGTGCTCGACTTCGGCTTTGCCTTCGTGACCGGCACAGCCGCCTCGGCGACCTGGACGGTGGCGAACAGCCAGCAATTCCCGGTCAACACGCCGATTGTCATCGCCGGGGCCGGCGCGGGCGGCGCGCCGCTGCTGACCTGGGTCACGTCGCAAGTCAGCGCGACCTCGATCACCACCAACGATGCGTGCGTGACCAGCGTGACCGCCGTGCCGGTCGGCGTCGGCAACCGTTGGATGCCGCGCGAGGGGTTTCCGGTCCTCGCCCCGACCGCGCATGTGCCGTTCCGCGCGGCTGGCATCGGCGCCTTCCTCGATCCGCAGCAGGCGCTGGCGCGCAATCTCAGCGTCACCGGAGGCACCAGCGCGGCCGGCAATGCGGCCGGCATCACCATTAAGGGCTGGGATGTGTACTGGCAGCCGATGACGGAGACGATCGCGGCGCCGGCAGCCGGCGTGACCACGTTCGGGAAGAAGGCGTTCAAGGGCGTCCTCAGCGCCACGCCGAATTTCACCGAGGCGCATCAGTACTCGGTCGGCACCGGCGACGTATTCGGCTTCGCGCTCCGCGCCAACTTCTGGGAGGACACCAGCGTTTGCTGGGCCGCCGCCGCGATGACCTCCAGCACCGGCTGGACGGCGCCGGACGGCACGAACCCGGCCACCGCGACCACGGGCGACGTGCGCGGCACGATCCAGGCCAGCGCGCAGGGCGGCGGTACCGGCATCGGCTCGACGAGCTCCAACGGCACCGTGTCGTCGCTGGCCCGCAGCGGCAATCGCCTGCTGCTGTCGCAGATGGCCGGCTTCCAGGGCCTCACGAGCGGCTCGCCCTTCCAGCCGCAATACCTCTACGGCGTGGCGCAATTCTGATGGAGACGCCGGTGGACATGCAGGACAAGGCGGCTTTCATCCAGGCAGGCATGGAGCGCGTGCGCGCCGCGATCGCGGTCCGCGTGCGGCACGATGTCGCATCCTTCGAGGACATCGAGCGCGCCATCGAAGCGGCTTTCAGGCACCTGATCGGCGCGGACGCCGTTGCCGCCGCCGATGCCGCGCCGGCAGAACCTTCGGCGGACCCGGCACCCCCGTCCCCGGTCCCCGAGACTGCCGGCGCGGCGGCTCCCGCGGAGCCTCCCGCTTCCAGCCCGGCGCCCGACGCGCCGTCCGAGGGCGACGGTGGGTAATCCCGTCTGGTCGCAGGTCCAGGTGCCGGCAGGAGCCGGCAATGGCATTGCGCTGTCCCAGAGCCTCGCCGGAGCCGGTAATCTGACGCTGAATGGCGCGCTCGTCTCAGGTGGCGTGGCCACGCTCTCGCCGCCGCGCCGGGTGTACATCACCAGCGCCGGCAACGATGCGGGCATCACCTTCACCGTCTATGGAACGGACCGCTACGGCACTTCGATCTCCGAGGTGATGCAGGGCGCGAACGGCGCGGCGACGAGCCGGGGCGTCGGCTACAGCGTGAACGACTTCCTGACGGTGACGCGGATTGCCGCAAGCGGGGCGACCGCCTCGACGGTGACGGCCGGCACCGGGGCGGTGGCTTCGTCGCCCTGGTTCGGCTGGTCGCACGAGATCGCGCCGCTTCAGGTGGGTATGGGGTGCGAAGTGTCCGGGACCGCGACGGCTACGGTCGAGCACACGTACGACGATCCGAACGCGGCCTATCCGGGCGCGCCGCAGCCGAACGCGAACAGTCCGCCGCTGGCGTGGGCCGATCCCGTAATCAACGCGGTTTCCGCGAACACGCAAACGTCGCTGCCTGGGCCGAACGGGGTTCCGTCGGTCGTTTTCGCCTCCCGCCTGACGGTCTTCAGCGGCACCGGCACGGTGACGTTCCAGGCCATCCAGGCGGGCATCACCAACTAGCAGAGGGCTGCTTGCCATGAAGGCACATCGCGGCGATCCGCACGGCCACGCAGAGGAAATGGCGGCTCGCCGTCGCGGAGGCCATGCGCATCAGCACATGCTCAAGTCCGGCGGCGCGCATCGCCACGAGCGCAAGCGCGGCGGCGGGGTTCCCGGCGAAGAGAAGATCGAAGAGGCGGAAGAGAAAGAACTCGGCCATCGCAAGCGCGGCGGCAAGGTTCACGGCTCCAAGCCGAAGGCGAACCTGGGGCGCGCCGGGCGCCACCACGGCGAGCACCACGGCAAGGAGCACGAGCGCAAGCGGGGCGGCCGGATGACGCCGGCCGATCCGTTGAGCGGCGCGGGGGGCGCCGAGCCGCCGTTCCCGGCGCCGAAGATCATGCCGGTGGACGAACACGGCAAGGGCGGCCCCATGGAGCGCAAGCATGGCGGCCGGGCGCATCACGACGGCCACAAGAAGCGGGCGCGCGGCGGCGGCGTCGGCATGGGCAAGAAGGACCACGAGGACCGAAGCGGCGGAGGGCGGCTCACGACTGGCGAGCGCAACCGCCTTCCGCGAGCCGACTTCGCGCTCCCCGGCAAAGGCGCCGGCCCCCACGGCAAAGGGGCCGGCAGCTATCCGATCGAGGATGAGAGCCACGCGCGGAATGCCCTCGCGCGCGTGTCCCAGCACGGCACGGCCGAGGAAAAAGCGACCGTGCGGCGCCGCGTTCACGCGAAGTTCCCCGGTATCCAGATTTCCTGAAATGAGGGGAGGCTGTGACCTCAAGCGGTACATGGAATTGGGGGCTCAGCAACTCCGACGTGCTCATCGAGGCACTGAGCCGCTGCGCGATCAAGCCGACTGAAATCACCCGCTACTACGCGGCCGAGGGCATGCGCTCCATGAACCTGGAGTTGCAGGTCTGGGGCACGCGCGGGGTGAACCTCTGGGCGGTTCAGGAAGGGGTGGTGATCGACCTCGCGGCCCCTACCGGGACGCCTCCCGCGCAGGTCGGCGTGGCGGCCTACACGCTGCCGGCGAACCTGCTGCAAATCCTGAACGTGCGCTACAACCAGCCGTATCAGGCATCGCCGCCGGCGAACCCCGCGCTCACCATCGACCGCATCATGCTGCCGATCGGGCGCGAGGATTACGCGGCCTACCCGAACAAGCTTCAGCCGGGCCAGCCCACGGTGTACTGGTTCCAGCGTCTTGAGCCGCCGGTGCTGACAATCTGGCAGCCGGACGCAACCGGCGCGCCGAACACCATCACGTACGACGCGCTCATCCGCATCCAGGACTCGCTGCCGATCAACGGCCAGACGCCGCAGGTGCCGGCGCGCTTTCTCGATGCGCTGTGCGGCAAGGTGGCGGCTCGGTGCTTTGCGAAGTTCTGGCCCGACCTCGTGGCGCAGCGGCGCATGACCGAGCAGGCGGCGCTGATGCGGCTGGAGGCGCTCAAGGGCGACGCCGAGGAAGCCTGGCAGACGGCGGCGCTGGACGATCAGGAGATGGCGCCGCTCATCCTGCAAGCCGATCTCGCTCCGTACTTCCGGTGATCGCCGATGGTGTGGGGAACGGACGGCCACGCTCGGACGAACAAGCGGCATCCTTCGGCCTTCGCGATCTGCGACTTCTGCTATTCGCAGTGGAACCGGGTCGATCTGCGCGCCGACCGGCAGTACATGGGCACCGACGTTCGGCCGACTGGCTTCCTGGTGTGCCCGCGCTGCCTCGACAAGCCGCAGCCGCAGCAGAAGGCCATCCGCATCCCGCCCGATCCGCTGCCGGTGGATCA
>DAIDJM010000035.1 GCA_027451405.1 Acetobacteraceae bacterium
CACATCGCTGCGCTCGCGTCTGCAGCGCCTGCAATACGCCATGAAGGGAGCCGCCTGATATGGAGATCCGCCCCGCCGAAATCTCCGACATCCTCAAGAAGCAGATCGCGTCGTTCGACACCGAGGCCAATGTCGCCGAGACCGGTCAGGTACTTTCCGTCGGTGACGGCATTGCCCGCGTGTTCGGGCTGCAGAACGTGATGGCGGGTGAGTTGGTCGAGTTCCCCGGCGCCGGCCTGACCGGCATGGCGCTGAATCTCGAGAGCGACAATGTCGGCGTCGTCATCTTCGGCGACGACCGCGGCATCCGCGAGGGCGACACGGTCTCGCGCACCCGGCGCATCGTCGACGTTCCCGTCGGCAAGGGCCTGCTCGGGCGCGTGGTCGATGGCCTCGGCAACCCGATCGACGGCAAGGGCCCGATCGAGGGCGAGCGCCAGCTCGTCGAGGTCAAGGCGCCCGGCATCATTCCGCGCAAGTCGGTGCACGAGCCGGTGCAGACCGGCATCAAGGCGATCGACGCGCTGATCCTGATCGGCCGCGGCCAGCGCGAGCTGATCATCGGCGACCGCCAGACCGGCAAGACCGCGGTGATCCTCGACACGATCATCAACCAGAAATCCGCCAACCACGCCGATGACGAGAGCGCCAAGCTCTACTGCATCTATGTCGCGATCGGGCAGAAGCGCTCCACCGTCGCCCAGCTCGTGCGCACGCTCGAGGAGAACGGCGCGATGGACTATTCCATCGTCGTCGCCGCCACCGCCTCGGACCCCGCGCCGATGCAGTTCCTCGCACCCTACACGGGCTGCACGATGGGCGAGTATTTCCGCGACAACGGCATGCACGCCGTCATCTTCTACGACGATCTCTCAAAGCAGGCCGTCGCCTATCGCCAGATGTCGCTGCTGCTCCGCCGTCCGCCGGGACGCGAGGCGTATCCCGGCGACGTGTTCTATCTGCACTCGCGCCTGCTCGAGCGCGCGGCGAAGATGTCGGATGCCATGGGCGCTGGCAGCCTCACCGCGCTGCCGGTGATCGAGACCCAGGCGGGCGATGTCTCGGCCTATATTCCGACCAACGTCATCTCCATCACCGACGGCCAGATCTTCCTCGAGACCGAGCTGTTCTTCAAAGGCATTCGCCCGGCGGTGAATGTCGGCCTCTCGGTCTCGCGCGTCGGCTCATCGGCGCAGATCAAGGCGATGAAGCAGGTCGCCGGGCGCATCAAGCTCGAGCTCGCGCAGTACCGCGAGATGGCGGCCTTCGCGCAGTTCGCCTCCGACCTCGATCAGGCAACCCAGAAGCTGCTCGCCCGCGGCGTGCGGCTGACGGAGCTGCTGAAGCAGCCACAGTTCAAGCCGGTGCCGGTCGCCGAGCAGGTGGTGGCGATCTTCGCCGGCACCCGGGGCTATCTCGACTCCATCGCGGTGGACCGCATCGGCGCGTTCGAGAGCCAGCTCATCGGCCAGATCCATGTGCGCGAGCCCGGCATCCTGGAGGCGATCCGGCGCGACCGCGAGATCAAGCCGGATACCGAGAAGAAACTCGTCGCCTTCCTCGACGAGTTCGTGAAGAGCTTCACGTGAGGCGCCCCTAACCTGAGGACCGCCTGATGCCGAGCCTGAAATCCCTGCGGTTGCGGATCAACAGCGTCAAATCGACGCAGAAGATCACCTCTGCGATGAAAATGGTCGCCGCCTCGAAACTGCGCCGCGCGCAGTTGCAGGCCGAGGCGGCACGCCCCTACGCGGAACGCATGGAGCGGATGCTCGGCACGCTCGCGACCTCGGTCACCGGGTCGTCGGCGCCGAAGCTGCTGGTGGGCACCGGGCGGGACCAGATCCATCTGCTGCTGCCGGTCACCGCCGATCGTGGCCTCGCCGGCGCGTTCAACACCAATATCGGCCGCCTGACCCGTAACATCGCCCGCCGCCTCGAGGCCGAGGGCAAGACGGTGCGGATCATGCCGATCGGGCGCAAGGGTCGTGACTATCTGCGGCGCGAACTCGCCAGCCGCATCGGCGAGGATGTCAGCTTCGCCGGTCGAAAGAGCATCGGCTACGCGGACGCCGAGGCGATCGCGCAGCGCATCGCGGCGATGGTCGAGGCGGGCGAAGTCGATGTCGTCACCGTCGTCTACAACCGCTTCCACTCCGTGCTCTCGCAGATCCCGACGGAAACGCGGCTGGTGCCGGCTCCGGTGCCCGAGACCGCGTCGGTGGCCGCCGGCGGCTATGTCGAGGTCGAGCCGAATGAGGAAGAGGTTCTGGCGAAGCTGCTGCCGCAGAATCTCGCGGTGCAGGTCTACCGCGCCCTGCTCGAGAGCGCCGCCGGCGAGAACGGCGCCCGCATGACCGCGATGGACAACGCGACGCGCAACGCCGGGGACATGATCAAGCGCCTCACCCTGAACTACAACCGGGCACGGCAGGCGAACATCACCAGGGAACTCATCGAGATCATTTCGGGCGCCGAGGCGCTCTGACGACAGAACGCGCGGTAGAAACGTGCGCACGGGGATCGGGCGCACAGAAGGAGAAGATTCATGGCGAGCAATAACGTGGGCCGCGTATCGCAGGTCCTGGGCGCGGTGGTGGACGTGCAGTTCGACGGCACGCTGCCGTTCATGCAGAACGCGCTGACGACCAAGCTGGGCAATCACAACCTGGTGCTGGAAGTCGCCCAGGAGCTGGGCGAGAAGACAGTGCGCTGCATCGCCATGGACAGCACCGACGGACTGGTGCGCGGGCAGGAAGTGGTGGACACCGGCGCCCCAATCTCGGTGCCGGTGGGCCCCAAGACACTCGGGCGCATCCTCAACGTGATCGGCGAGCCGATCGACGAGCGTGGCCCGGTGGGCAACACCAAGACGTATCCGATCCATCGCGCCGCCCCCTCGTTCGAGGAACAGTCGACCTCGGCCGAGATCCTGGTCACCGGCATCAAGGTGGTGGATCTGCTCGCCCCCTACGTGAAGGGCGGCAAGATCGGCCTGTTCGGAGGCGCCGGCGTCGGCAAGACCGTGCTCATCCAGGAGCTGATCAACAACATCGCCAAGGGCCATGGCGGCGTGTCGGTGTTCGCCGGCGTCGGCGAGCGCACCCGTGAGGGCAACGACCTCTACCACGAGATGATCGATGCCGGCGTCATCAAGCTCGGTGACAACGGCTCCACGGAGGGCTCCAAGGTGGCGCTGGTCTATGGCCAGATGAACGAGCCACCGGGCGCGCGTGCGCGCGTCGCCCTCTCCGGCCTCTCGGTCGCCGAGTATTTCCGCGACGAGGAAGGCCAGGACGTGCTGTTCTTCATCGACAACATCTTCCGCTTCACCCAGGCGGGCGCCGAGGTCTCGGCGCTGCTCGGGCGCATCCCCTCGGCGGTGGGCTATCAGCCGACGCTGGCCACCGACATGGGCGCGCTGCAGGAGCGCATCACCTCCACCAAGAAGGGCTCGATCACCTCGGTGCAGGCGATCTACGTGCCGGCCGACGACCTGACCGACCCGGCGCCGGCAACCTCCTTCGCCCACCTCGACGCGACCACGGTGCTGAACCGCGCGATCTCGGAAAAAGGCATCTACCCGGCGGTCGATCCGCTCGACTCCACCTCGCGCTCGCTCGACCCGCGCGTGGTCGGCGAAGAGCATTACCAGGTGGCGCGCGACGTGCAGCGCATCCTGCAGACCTACAAGAGCCTGCAGGACATCATCGCCATTCTCGGCATGGATGAGCTCTCGGAAGAGGACAAGCTGATCGTGGCGCGCGCCCGCAAGATCGAGCGCTTCATGAGCCAGCCTTTCCACGTCGCCGAAGTCTTCACCGGCACGCCCGGCGTGTTCGTGCCGATCGCGGACACGGTTCGCAGCTTCAAGGAGATCGTTGAAGGCAAGCACGACGATCTGCCGGAAGCCGCCTTCCTGATGGTCGGCACCATCGAGCAGGCGCGCGAGAAGGGCGAGAAAATGCTCAAGCAGTCGGCCTGAGCCACAAGATGCCGGTCACGCTCGAGATCGTCAGCCCCGCAAAGCTCCTGCTCTCGCGCGAGGTTGACATGGTCGTGGTGCCGTCCGCCGAGGGCGACCTCGCGGCGCAGGAAAACCATGCCCCGATGATCGTGTTGCTGCGCGGCGGCGTGATCACCGTGTATGACGGCGGCAAAGCCGGCGATCAGTTCTTCGTCGCCGGCGGTTTCGCGGAAATCACCGGAGACCGGTGCACGGTGCTGGCGGACCAGGCGGTTCCGGTGGCGGAACTGTCGCGGGATGCAGCCCGGGCGCGGCTCGACGACGCCGAGAAGGGCTGGGAAAACGCGGACAAGCAGGACATCGCCGTGCGGGATGCGGCGCTGGACCGGTTGCTGAGCGCCCGCGAAGAGGTGAGGCTCGCCGGATAGGCACTTTTGGTGGGGCAGGGGCGTTGCGCCTGCCTGCGCGGGCTGCGACCCCCGAGCTGGAGTCGACCCCATGCCCCCGTGGCGTGGCTGAGTTTCCCGTCCTATGGAGGCTCACTGTGGCTTACTTGCAACGGTCTGCCTCTCCGTGCTTTTCAGGCACGGCTTTGGCTGGCATTGCAACACGCTGAATAGGGCGTGATGCGCCGCAACACGGGACAGAATCGGGTAGAACGCCGCGCATGAAGCACTGGCGTCTGGACGACATTGCCTGGGACCGGTTCGACCGGTCACGCCTTGACCCTTCGCTCGTCGCCATCGTCAAGGCGGCGGCCATGGTGGAGCGCAACGGGACCGATTACGGCACGTATCTCGGCCGCGTGTTCCGCGACGATCCCGCTTTCGTGGCCGCGGCAGATCACTGGGCGGTCGAGGAGGTGCAGCATGGTGACGCGCTGGGGCGCTGGGCCATGCTCGCCGATCCGACATGGGATTTCGAGGCCGCGTTCACGCGCTACAAAGCCGGTTACCAGCTGCCGCTGCTCGGCCGCGAGGAGTCGTTGCGGGGCTCGCGCACCGGCGAGTTGATTGCCCGCTGCATCGTCGAGTCCGGCACCTCAAGCTATTATTCGGCCCTGGCGGACGCGACGGACGAGCCGGTGCTCAAGCAGATCTGCAAGCAGATCGCGGCCGACGAGTTCCGGCATTTCAAGCTTTTCTACGACCATATGCGGCGTTATTTGCGTCGCGAGAAAATCGGGCTCTGGCGACGGTTGCGCATCGCGCTGGGGCGGGTCGGCGAGAGCGAGGACGACGAACTGGCCTACGCTTTCCATTGCGGCAACGAGCCCGAAGGCGCGGAATACGCGCATGATCGCTGTATCGCGGGCTACATGGCGCGGGCGATGGGCGCTTACCGATACCACCATCTCGAGCGCGGGATCGGCATGATCCTGAAGGCGATCGGGCTGCCCCCGCGGGGCCGGCTGTCACGTCTCGTGACCGGGCTTTCCTGGCGTTTCATGCGCCGCCGGCAGCGGCGCTTCGCGGCTCAGGTTTCGGCGGCGACGGGCTGACGTTCGGCGGACGGGCGGACCCCGAGATAGGCCTGACGCGCGAGCCGCCGCGCTTCGTCGAAGGTCGGGCTCACGCTCCCGTCCAATGCCATAGCCCGCGAGTCCGCCGCCACGAAGCGCCAGCCGCCGCACTCGCGAGAGGCGACGGCCGTACCGACAAAAATGCCGTTCACTTCGATGACTCGGGATTCGAGCATGGGCGCAGGCGCTCCCTCTCTGAGAATGAGACGATAGCCACGATTCGGGACGAAGCACCAACGGCGGCGGGCAGGCTTGGTTCGTTCCGGCGCGGCAGCGTGCCTAAGAGTTGGGCTGGGATCAACCCTGGCCCGTGTCACACTCGGGTGCGACCGGTAGGGAAGCGGTGCCGCCGAGAAGGATCAGCACAGGGCCACCCTGGGTCCAGCCCGCCGCGCTCGCCGCCAGAGCGCAGAGCGGACCCCGGGAGGTGCGGGCCTGGTCGGTGCCGCCGCTTTCGATCATGACGGCAGGCAGGTCGCTCGGCAGTCCTGCGGCCTCGAGCTCGGCGCAGAGACGGGGCAGGGTTGCCAGGCCCATGTAGATGGCCAAGGTGACGCCGGGCCGGAGCAGGCCGAGATCGATGCCGAGATCGGCACGGCGCCGATGGGCTGTGACGAATACCACGCTGTGGGCGGCATCCCGGTGGGTGAGCGGGATCCGGGCCGAGGCGGCGCAGGCCAGGGCGGCGGTGACGCCGGGTGTGACGGTGCAGGGTATCCCCGCGGCATCGAGCGCCGCCACTTCTTCGCCGCCGCGGCCGAACACGAACGGGTCGCCGCCCTTGAGCCGCACCACGCGCTTGCCCTCGCGCGCGAGCCGGATCAGCAGCGCGTTGATCTCGCGCTGGGGCAGGGTGTGGTCGCCTTGGCTCTTGCCCACATCGATTCGGATCGCGTCCCGGCGCGCGAGCTCGAGTACGGCCTCGGTGCCGAGCCGGTCATGCACGATCACGTCGGCTTCGCCGAGCAGGCGGAGCGCGCGGAGAGTGGTGAGGTCGGCGGCGCCCGGACCGGCGCCGACGAGGTGAACGATGCCCTGTTGGCTGGGGCTCTCGTCGAGCGCCGCAGCGAAGGTCCGTTCGGCAGCCTCGTTCTGGCCGGCGAGCGCGAGCTCGGCAGCGGGGCCCGTGAAGGCGCGTTCCAGCACGCGACGGCGGAGCGCAGGATCGGGAAATCGCCGGCGCGCCTCGCCTTGGAGCCTTTCGGCGATGGATGCGAGCCGGCCCCAACCCGGCGCGATCAGCGCCTCGAGCCGTTGGCGGAGAAGCCGGGCGAGCACTGGCGCTGTGCCCGCGGTCGAAACCGCGATCGTCAGCGGATCGCGGTCCAGGATGGAAGGGGTGAAATACGCGCTGAGATCCGGCCGATCGATGACGTTGACCGGGATGCCCAGCCGGGTGGCCTCGGTAAAGAGGGCTTGCAGCTCGGCTTCCGGCGCGCCGGTGCCAATCGCAAGCGCGCAGCCTGGCAAAAGCCGTGCATCGAAATGGTCATGTTGCTCCAGGACGGCGCCGCAATCGGCGAGCGTGGCGGCACGGCGCTCTGCCGCCTCGCCGCTGCCGAGCAGGAACACGCGCCGTCCCCGCAGGTCGAGAAAGATCGGATAGGTCCGCATGGGCCGAGTGTGCGGCGGGTCAGCGCGGCTGGCGAGACGGGTCTCGCACGAGGTCAGGGTGCGTCATTTTTCGGGACTTGCGTTAACGCGATCGCAAGCGCGTGCCGCGATGTTGCGCCTCGTCGAAAACGCAAAAGGGTGCGGCAATGACCACGTCGGTAAAGCATTTCACGGGCAGCGGCACGGTTGGCAACTGGAACGACCCGGCGAACTGGGGCGGCCAGGCGCCTGGGGCCAGCGACACCGCCATCGTGTCCACGAGCGCGCTGGAAACAGGCGCTTTCACGACCGGCCGTCTGATGCTGCTCGGGCAGGAGCAGGTGACGTTCGACGGCGCCATTACGACATTGTCGACGGCCCCCTGCACCAGCCTGATGGTTTGCGACAACGCGGTGGCCACGTTTGCGCCGGGTTCGTCTGTGCATGTCGCGGGCGGCTTCGTGACGGGCAATGAGGGGGTGGGCACGCTCCACCTGAATGATGCCACCGTCGACGTCGCCGGGACCTTCAAGCTGGGCAATACAGCGGTCGCGTCGGGCACGGCCACCATGGTAGGCGGCAGTCTCACCGTGCAGCAGAATCTGGTGGTGGGCGGCTTCGGGAAAGGCAGCTTTACCGTCACGGGTGGCAGCATCAGCGTAGGCGCCGCTCTGATGGTCGCGCACGGGGCCGGTTCCAGCGGGTCGATGTCGCTGATCGGCGGTCACGTGACCGCGCAACGGGTCTTGGTCGGGCCCGAAAATCATGGCCCGGGCACGCTTTCGGTGAGCGGTGGCGGCTTGCTGGAGGGGCAGGCGAAAATCGCGATCGGTTCGGGCAGCGCGCTCGTGCTGGCGAACGGAACCGCCGAGGCGGGCAGCTCGGGCGCCGGGATCGATGTGTTCGCGGGCGCCACGCTTTCGGGCCATGGGGCGCTCGTGGCACCGGTCGTCACGGTGGATGCGGGCGGGCTGATCGATGCCCAAGGCGGCACTTTGTCGATCGCGGCGAACGTGGCCGGATCGGGGGAGATCAAAATCGAGGCCGGCAGCACGGTCGCGCTGACCGGGGAGAAGCTCGGCAGCGTGCAGATCGCGTTCGCGGGTTCGAATGCGGCGCTTGACCTGGCGCACGGGATTTCGAGCGGTGCCACGCTGACGGGGTTCGCCGCGGGCGACAGCCTGGTGATGCCTGGCGTCGATGCGCTCAGCTGGAATGCGGCCCACGACGTGCTGACGCTCAGCGAGGGGGGCACGGTGGTGGACCGGCTGCATCTGACCGGGAGCTGGGGGCAGGCCGATCCGTTCGTGCTGACGGAGAGCAGCGCCGGGGCCGTGATCACGCTGGCGCCGCATCTCTGAGCGGGGGCGGGTTGGCAAAGGTGGAAGCGGCTTGGTATAGGGCCGCTTCCGCGACGGCGGGCGCATAGCTCAGTTGGTAGAGCAGCTGACTCTTAATCAGCGGGTCCAAGGTTCGAATCCTTGTGCGCCCATGTCGGGGCCGGGCCTGGGCCCCAATCTCCACGCACTCGGGTGCCTGGGCGACCGCTCGGACTTGGCGGACGGCTGAGTGTGGTGAGTCCCGCCACCCGCAATCGGTGATACGGCAAAAAAATTTGCGTTTGGATTTGTGTGTTTTCGGGTCACTTTCGACAAACTGCGGCGGCGCCGTTCTATCCGGCCGAGTAGGAAAGTGAGATGACCAATTTGTTACGCGCGACGATCGGGCTGGCATTGACGTTGGCGCCGGCATGTCTCGCCGCGACGGCGACGCCAGCCCCTTATCACCTGGTGGAGAGCGTGAAGCTCGGTTCTCCCGACAGGTGGGATTATCTCAGCTTCGATGCGAGCAATAAACGGGTTATGCTGGCGCAGGGCGACCGTACGACCCTTCTCGATGCGGCCAACGGCACAATCGTGGGACACCTTGCGCCGCTCCAGGGCGCGCACGGACAAGTGGCGGTGGCAAACGGCACGATCTTCGCCGATAGCGGCGAGACCGGAACGGTTACGATCTTCGACGGCAAGAGCCTGGCGCCGCTCAAGACGGTTCCGGCGGGGCAGGACGCCGATGCGGTGGCTTACGAGCCGCTGAGCGGGACTGTCGCCGTGATGAATGGCGACCCCGGTACAGCAACGCTGCTCGACGGGTCGAGCGGCAAGCGGGTGGCGACCGTGCCGCTCGGCGGATCGCCGGAATCCGCGGCAGCGGACGGGAAGGGTCGACTATTCATCAATATCGCAAGCACCGGGGAAATGGTGCGCCTCGACAAGGGCGAGGTGGTGGCACGATGGAAGCTGGCGGACTGCGAATCGCCGCACGGGCTGGCGGTCGATCCCGACAGCGAACTGGCTTTTGTTTCCTGCCGCAACGCCGTGCTCCTGGTCGTGGACGGCAATTCGGGCGCGGTCCGGCAAATGCTGCCGATCGGGCGTGGCACCGATGAGGCGGTTTTCGATCCCGGCTCAAAGCGTGTCTTCAGTTCCAACGGGGAGGGCACGGTTTCGGTATTCCAGGAGACGAAGGGAAAGCTCGCCAAGCTTGCCGAGATGCCCACAGCGCCCGGCGCGCGGACGATGACCGTCGATCCGGCGAGCGGCCGGCTTTACCTGGTGACCGCAGAAGTTGCCGGGAAGCGGCCCGGCGGCCGGGGGGGTGCGCCGAAATTTTTGTTCAAGCCGGGAACCCTGAAGCTGCTCGTATTCGCGCCGTCCCCGGGTTGAGTTGCGCGGGCGGGTGGCTCCGCGTCTACTGCGTGGGGCTTGGGCACGCGGTTGGGCGCGGCAGGGAGGGCAAATGCTGCAGATAGGCCGCCTTTGCGTGATATTGGCAATTGCGTTGATGCCCGGCTGGGCGATCGCGGCCCCGGTTCTCGAAAGGGTCGTGATCGTAATGCGGCACGGTGTCCGTGCGCCTACTGCGACGCCGGCGGAGTTGGCGAAATTCGCGTCCGCACCTTGGCCCGACTGGCCGGTCGGGCCCGGTGAATTGACGCCGCACGGCGCTGATGGGGCGCAGCTTCTCGGTGTCTGGCTTCGATCGCATTTCTCCGGTTTGATGACGGGAGCGGAATGCAAGGGCACGGTATCCGTCTGGGCCGATGGTAAGGATGAGCGGACCATCGACACCGGGCGTGCACTGATGACCGGGTTCGGCCCGGGTTGCGCTGCCGCGGTCGCACATGGAAAAGTGGGCGCAACCGATCCGGTTTTCTCCGCCCTCGGGAGTGGCGTCTGTCCCGTCGCCCAGGAGGAAGCCAAGCCAATCCTGAAAGCGATACAAATGTCGATGTCGGGCTTGTCGCCGGCCTATGCGCAAGGTCTGGAGACTCTGCGCGATGTCCTGCGTCCGCCAGGCTGTTCCGGCGCGGCAGCAAAGACCGCGTGCTGGCTCGACGGCATCAATACGATCCATCTGTCCGCCAAGGGGGCGAAGATCACGGGTCCGCTTGCCACGGGTGCCACGCTCGCGGAATCCCTGTCTCTCGAGTACCAGCAGGGCATGCAGGGAGATGCGCTGGGCTGGGGCCGCCTGAGCGAGACGACCCTGGATCGCGTGATGGCGATCCACAACCTCTATTCGGCGATGGTGCGGCGCAACCCGGTGGTCGCGGGGCATAACGGGGCTGTGCTTGCCCGGCGCGTGCTGGCGGCGCTGGGCGCGGAACAGGGTCCGACGATTGCGATTTTCGTCGGTCACGACACCAATCTCGACAATATGGCAGGAATCTTCGGGCTCGATTGGGCGCATCCGGGTCAGCCGGATGCGACGCCGCCGGATGGGATGCTGGTGTTCGAGCGCTGGCGGGATGGCGGGGGCGAACCTCAGGTGCGTATCGCGTTCGTCTATCAGACCGCGCAACAATTGCGCGATCTCCTGCCGCTGACGAATGGCCAGGGTCCCGGGATTTCGCCGGTGACATCATCAAGTTGCGCCGGCGGGACCTGCGCCATGCCGGTCCTGCAGGGTCTGGCCGACCGGCGGATACCGAAGAGTTGCGCCGCTCATGGCTGAGAGATTGCGGGTGGCTGTGCAGATGGACCCGATGGCGTCCATCAACATCGAGGGGGACAGCACCTTCGCGCTGATGCTCGAGGCGCAAGCGCGCGGTCACGCGCTCTGGCATTATGAGGTGCGGCATTTGTCGCTGCGCGAAGGTGCCGACGGTGCGGGGCGGTTGCGGGCAATCGCGCACCCGGTGCGCGTCGAACGGCTGGCTGGCGCGCATTTCCTGTTCGGGGAAATGGAAACGCTCGATCTTGCGCGCATGGACGTCGTGCTGATGCGGCAGGATCCGCCCTTCGACATGGCTTACATTACCGCCACGCACATGCTGGAGATGATCCAGCCGGCAACGCTCGTCGTGAACGATCCGGGGAGTGTCCGGAATGCGCCCGAGAAAATCCTGGTGACGCGGTTTCCGGAGCTGATGCCGCCCACATTGATCAGCTGGGATCTGGAAGCGATTCGCGCCTTCCGGCGCGAGTTTCGCGACATCGTGGTGAAGCCATTGTTCGGCAATGGCGGCGCCGGCGTATTTCGTATTCGCGAGGATGACGAAAATCTCGGCGCTTTGCTCGAGATGCATTTTGCGCGCTCGCGAGAGCCGCTGATGATCCAGCGCTACGAGCCTGCCGTGCGGCAGGGCGACAAGCGGATCATCTTGATTGATGGCGAGCCGGCCGGCGCGCTGAACCGCGTGCCGGCGGAAGGCGAAGCGCGCTCGAATATGCATGTGGGAGGGCGGGCCGAGCCAGCCGCACTCTCGGCGCGGGACCGCGAAATTTGCGCGCGGATCGGGCCGTTGTTGCGGGAGCAGGGGCTGCTGTTCGTCGGCATCGATGTGATCGGGGATTACCTGACCGAAATCAATGTGACGTCGCCGACCGGGTTGCAGGAGATTGCGCGGTTTGAGGGCGCCAATCTGGCGGGGTTGATCTGGGATCGGATCGAGGCCCGGCATGCCTCCTGCGGGCAGGGGGCTTTGCCCCCTGCACCCCCACTGGGGCCGTAAGGCCCCAGACCCCTATTCTCTGCGGAGGAGTATGTCGTTCACGAAGTTGGCGAAGCCGCTTGAGCGGAAATCCCGGCGCAGGCCTTCTTCGTCGTAGTCGCGCTCGACCCAGTCCAGAAAGGGTGTGCGGCCCTCGGCTTCATGCGCGTAGAGCAGGAAGAACGCGTCCAGAATTCCGGTGCGGGAGCGGTTGAAATGGCCGTAGCGCCAGGAGAGCTGGCGCAGGGCTTGGGCGCTTGTTCCGCCTTCAAGAAGGATGGCGAGGCCGGCGGCGAGGCCGGCGCGGTCGGCACCCGATTTGCAGTGCATGAGCGCCGGTGTTTGCAGCGTGCGGTAGATATCGGCGAAGCGGAGGATGCGGTCGCGGTGCGGGGCGCCGCGGCTTTCGAAGGCCATGTCGATATGGGTGAGGCCGAGCCGGGCGGCGGCTTCGCGCGAGAGGGCGTCGCTGCCACAGCGGCGCTGGCCGCGCAGATTGATGAGTGTCTTCAGGCGGTATTGCTTGGCGAAGGCCGCAAGCCGTCCGGGCGTTGGATGGTTCGAGCGATAGAGCCGCCCCGGAATCACTTCGGCAAAATTCGTCCAGACCGTGCGAAAAATCGCATGGTCGACAAACAAACTATCCGTCCAGAGGGCCGCGCGGTTCACAGCACGCATCTCAAGTCATGAGGTCTGGGGCCTTCCGGCTCCAGCTTGGATGCAAGGGGCAGAGCCCCTTGCCCGCCGGAGTCCATTCTACCCCTTCCGCTCCGAAATCAACTGCTTGATCTCGCCGATCGCCTGCGCCGGATTGAGCCCTTTCGGACAGGACTGCGTGCAGTTCATGATCGTGTGGCAACGATAAAGCTTGAACGGGTCTTCTAGCGCATCGAGACGGTCGCCGGTGCGTTCGTCGCGGCTGTCGGCGATGAAGCGGTAGGCGGCGAGCAGCGTGGCAGGGCCGAGATAGCGGTCGCCGTTCCACCAATAGCTCGGGCAACTGGTGGTGCAGCAATAGCAGAGAATGCACTCCCAGAGCCCGTCGAGCTTCTGGCGTTCCTCGGGCGATTGCGGGCGCTCGGCGTCCGGCGGCGCCGGGCTGTCGGCCTGCAGCCAGGGTTCGACGCTTTGCAGTTGCGCATAGGCATTCGTGAGGTCGGGCACGAGGTCGCGGATCACCGGCATGTGCGGCAGCGGATAGATGGTGATGCGGCCGGACGTCTCAGCGATCGGCTTGAGGCAGGCGAGCGTGTTGCCGCCATCGATATTCATGGCGCAGCTGCCGCAGATGCCTTCGCGGCAGGAGCGGCGGAAGGCGAGCGTGGGGTCGATTTCGTTTTTGATATAAATCAGCGCATCCAGCACCATGGGGCCGAAACGGTCTAGATCGACTTCGTAACTGTCGAGCCGCGGGTTGGCCTCGTCATCGGGAGACCAGCGATAGACGCGCAGGGTTTTCTTGCGCACGGCACCGTCGGCCACCTTGTAGGTGCGGCCGGGGACCACGCGGCTGTTCTTGGGCAGAGCAAGTTCGACCATCGATCGGCGGCTTTCAGTAGACGCGCTGTTTGGGCGGGATCACACTCACCTCGTTGGTCAGCGTCTGCATGCGCACCGGGCGGTAGCCGAGATGCACGCCCCCATCGTCGCCGACCCAGGCGAGCGTGTGTTTCATCCAGTTCTCGTCGTCGCGTTCGGGATAATCGTCATGCGCCTGTGCGCCGCGGCTTTCGTGACGCGCTTCGGCGCTGACCATGGTCGCCATGGCGTTGCGCATCAAATTTTGCAATTCGAGCGCTTCGACGAGGTCGGTATTCCAGATCAGGCTGCGGTCGCTCACACGCATGTCCGGCAGCGCCGACCAGATGTCGGACATTTTCGCGACACCCTCGGCGAGCGACCGGCTGTTGCGAAAGACCGCGGCATGCTGCTGCATCGTGCGCTGCATATGGTCGCGCAAGGTGGCAACGCTCGTCTCGCCGCTGGCATGGCGCGTCCAGTCGAAACGGTCGAAGCTGGCTTCGCCCGCGCGCGGCGGCAGCGGCGCCTGGGTCGCGCCGGGCTGCACCAGCTGGGCGGCACGGCGGGCAGCGGCTCGGCCGAACACCACGAGGTCGAGCAGCGAATTGGTGCCGAGACGGTTGGCGCCATGGACCGAAACGCAGGCCGCTTCGCCGACCGCCATCAGGCCGGGCACGACCGCGTCCGGGTCCCGCGCAGTCGGGTTCAGCACCTCGCCATGATAATTCGTGGGAATACCGCCCATGTTGTAATGCACGGTCGGCAGCACCGGGATCGGCTGCTTCGTCACATCGACGCCAGCGAAGATGCGCGCGGTCTCGGAGATGCCGGGCAGCCGCTTGTGCAGCAGATCAGCGCCGAGATGTTCCAGATGCAGGTGGATATGGTCGCGATCGGGGCCGACGCCACGGCCTTCGTTGATCTCGATGGTCATCGAGCGGCTGACCACGTCGCGGGAGGCCAGGTCGCGGGCATTCGGCGCGTAGCGTTCCATGAAGCGCTCGCCCTCGCCGTTCGTGAGATAGCCGCCTTCGCCGCGCGCGCCTTCGGTGATGAGGCAGCCCGCCGGGAAAATGCCGGTCGGGTGGAATTGCACGAATTCCATGTCTTGCGCGGGCAGGCCCGCGCGCATCGCCATGCCGCCACCATCGCCGGTGCAGGTGTGCGCGCTCGTGCAGGATTGGAAGGCGCGGCCGTAGCCGCCGGTCGCGAGGATCGTGAGCTGGGCGCGGAAACGATGCAGTGTGCCGTCGGCGAGCGACCAGGCGGTGACGCCGCGGCAGACACCCTCGTCGTCGATGAGCAGATCGAGCGCGAAATATTCTATGAAGAATTGCACCTCGTGCTTGAGGCATTGCTGATAGAGCGTGTGCAGCATCGCGTGCCCGGTGCGGTCGGCGGCAGCGCAGGCGCGCAGCGCGGGTTCGCGGCCGAAATCCTTCATGTGGCCGCCGAACGGGCGCTGATAGATGCGGCCGTCCTCGGTGCGGCTGAAGGGCATGCCGAAATGTTCCAGCTCGTAAACGGCTGGGATCGCCTCGCGGCACATATATTCGATGGCGTCCTGGTCGCCGAGCCAGTCCGACCCTTTGACGGTGTCGTACATGTGCCAGCGCCAATCATCCTCGCCCATGTTCCCGAGGGCGGCACCAATGCCGCCCTGGGCCGCGACCGTGTGGCTGCGGGTCGGGAATACCTTCGTGATGCAGGCCGTGCTCAGGCCGGCGGCACTCGTCCCGAGTGTCGCGCGAAGCCCCGAGCCGCCGGCGCCGACGACGATCACGTCGTAGCTATGGTCGATGATCTCGTAGGCGCCGTTCGAGGGCTTGCTGATTGCGTTCATTCGAGAACCTAACCGAGACGTCCCGGAGTCGGGCCGGGAAGCGTTCGTCAATGCGGAGCGGTGACCGCCAGTTTGAGCACGGCGACGGCGGCCGCGAGGCCCAGCAGCAACGCCAGAAACCGAGTGAGCAGGATGGCCGTGGCCAGCACGGCCTTGCGATGGATGTAGTCCTCGTAGACCACCTGCAAACCCAGCACGGCATGCTGGAACGTGAGCGCAATCAAGGCCAGCAGCAGCGCCGCATTCCAGGGTCGCGCGATCCAGCCCGCGACGGCTGGCTGATCCGCACCCAGTCGGGCAAGGACGGAACCCACGAACCAAAGGGTGAGCGGGACGAGCGCCAGCGCCGAGATGCGCTCGGCCTGCCAATGGTGCGCGCCGGCACGGGCCGGGCCGAGGCCGCGGACGCGGCCGAGCGCGCTGCGCATCACCGGGCGGTGCCGGGGCATGGGAGCCATGTCAGCCACCGAAAACCGCGTAGCCCGCGATCCAGACGGCTGCTGTCGCGCCGAGCGTGAGCGCGAAAATCGCCAGGGCGCCAGGATTGAGCGAGCGTTTGGCGGTGCCGATGCCGATGTCCCAGCCGAGATGCCGAATGCCGCTGAAGAGATGGAAGAACAGGGAGAGTGTCCAGCCGAGCAGAAGCAAGAGCCCGATCGGCGATGCGATGAATGCCTGTACGCCTGCGAAGGCGACGGGGCCCGCGGCTGCCGCCACCAGCCACCAGACCAGCAGGAGCGTGCCGATCGAGATGGCGATGCCGGTCGCTCGGTTGAGGATCGATCCGACCATGCTGAGGGGCCAGTGATAGATCCCGATATGCGGAGAGAGGGGGCGCCGGATCAGGCGCCCGTCACTGGCTTTCCCAAGGAAAACCGCGTCGTCGGCGTCTGACATCGGGGAACACTCCGGCGCGGCCGCATTGTGCGCTGCACCGCTGATCTAGGTCAGGGTGCCGCATGCGTCAATCTGAGGGCCCGCTTGACCCGCGGCCCGTACGCGCTTGTTCTCGCCCGCAAGCGTGAGGCGACGAATTTGAAGACGCTGGTTTTCTGCACGGCGTATGCGCGGAGCGCGGGCGACTGGGGGACGCGCTATCGCCTCTGGCTGCGCGCGGCACAGCGGCCGGCCCTTGGGGCCACCACAATTCTGATCGTCGATGACGGGTCGGATTCTTTGCCGGGCTGGCCCTCCCTCGTCATCCGATCCGGGAATGGCCTCGAAGAGGTGTCCGGCACGCCGCGTCCGCACCTGCTGCTGTTTCATTTCCGGAACCGGCTGGGTCGCGCCGATCTCTATGATTTCCCGGGCTGGCACCGCAGCTTTGCTTTTGCCGCTCTTTACGGCGAGGCCCATGGCTTCGATCGGATCATCCACCTCGAGTCGGATGCGCATCTGCTGTCCGAGCGCGCGCATGCCTGGTGCCGTGCGTTCCAGGATGGCTGGGCTGCGCTGTGGTCGCCGCGCTATCAATTCCCGGAGATGGCGATCCAGGTCGCCGCTGGCAGCGGCATCGCCCGCCTCGCCGCCTTCGCCCGGCAGCCTTATGACGAGATCCGGCACCGGGTGCATGAGACGGCCCTGCCTTTCACCCATGTCGAACGGGGCTTGACGGGCGACCGATACGGCGAGAATCTCGACGAGGTGCCAGCCTACGCCGATTATTGCACCCAGGTCCAGCCGTTCCGCGAGCCGGCCTATTATTGGTGGCTGAATGGAACGGCTTCCGACCGTCCGGAGCCGCTGATCGACTGGCGCTTCGGCTCCGATGGCGATCTTGCTGCGCCGCTCTGGGATGGCTGGAGCAACCCGGAACCGCGGATGCGCTGGATGATGGGGCTCGAAAGCGGCATGCTGCTCCCCAATCTGCCGGATGGCCGCGACTTCACGTTGATTCTGACTGTGGCGCCCCACGTCCAGCCGGAGCGGCTCCCGCGACAGCGTCTGATCGCTTTCGTGAACGATCATAAAGCGGGTGAATACGAGGTGGCGCAGCCCGCCCAGCTCGCTTTTCGCATCCCCCGGGCCGCCCTGCGGCGCAACGGGTGCGATCGGCTGCGCCTGTTTCACCCCGATGCGCGGCCGCCGAGCGCGTTTGGAGGCACCGATTCGCGTTGGCTGTCCTTGGCGGTGATGCGGGCCCGCATCGTCGCGGACGGATAGGTGCGATCAGGGGCCGGCGGCGGCTTCGACAGCGGCGACGTCGAGCAGGCGCTCGATCACCTCCGGCTCCTGCGCCCCGGCGATGGCATGGGTCCCGGCTACCACGAAGCAAGGCACGCCATTGATGCCGAGCCGGTGCGCGCGAAGATTGTCGGCGTGGACGGCGTCGATTTCGTCGTCTCCGGTCAGGAATGCGCGGAGCGCGGCGCTGCGCAGCCCGCAGCTCTGAGCGATCGCGGCCAGCACCGAAGCATCGCCGATATCGCGCCCGTCGCTGAAATGCGCGGCAAAGATCGCCTCTACCATCTCCGGGGCCCGACCGAACCGCGCCGCCCAGCGGACGGCGCGGTGCGCGTCCAGGCTGCAGGGGGTGCGGCGGATCCGGTCGAAGCGGAACATCAGCCCCTCGGAACGGCCGATTTCGGCGATGGAACCATAGAGCCTGCGCGCGCGCTCTTCCCCGCCGAACTTGCGCACCACGTAGTCGGCTCGCGGCATGCCGGCGCGCGGCATGTCGGGATTGAGCAAGAAAGGGCGCCAGGTGAGATCGACGCGCAAATCGGGGCGCCGGGTCAGCGATCGGAACAGACGTCGAATCCCGAGATAGCACCAGGGGCACACGAGGTCGTGAACCACCTCGATGCTGAGCCGTGCCGGAGCAGGTGCCAGAACGTTCACCACTGCACCATAGCGCCGGCGCGGCGGCAGAGACAGGTGCAGACGCGGTTCAGGCAGGGAAGGTGGCGATGCTGGAGCTGTACGAGCTGGCGGGCATTCATCCGGATCACCGGTTCAGCCCCTATTGCTGGCGGATCCGCATGGCGCTGGCGCACAAGGGCCTCGAGCCGGTCACGGTGCCGTGGCACTTCGGCGAAGCCGCCCTGCTGCCCGGCGCGCCGCGCGTCGCAACCGTGCCGGTGCTGGTGGATGATGGCCAGATCGTCGCCGATTCCAGCGAAATCGCCGTCTATCTGGAAACGGCCTATGAAAATCGCCCGAGCCTGTTCGGTGGGCCGGTGGGAGAGGCGCATGCGCGTTTCGTGATCGGCTGGGCCGATACGGTGCTCCAGCCGCAGCTTTTTCCGATCCTTGCTCCCGATATCGCACGGTTCGTGCGTCCCGAGGCGCTGGATGCGTGGCGGCGTACCCGTGAAGCCCGGCTCGGCATGACCCTGGAGGCCGCCCGAGCTCAGCGCGAGGCCAAGTTGCCGGGGGTCCGGGCGGCACTCGCGCCGATGCGGCGCGCGCTCGACGCCGCTCCGTATCTAGGTGGCGACGAGCCGAGCTATGCGGATTACGCAGTCTTCGGCGCGTTTCAATGGGCGCGCTGCGTGAGCGATCGCGATATTCTGGAAGAGGGCGACATCGTGGGTGATTGGCGCGACCGGATGCTCGATCTGTTCGACGGCCTGGCGAGACAAGCGCCGACCGGATGAAACGCTTCTGGAAGCAGGCGGAAGCGAGCGGCACGCAGGTGCTGCTCGATGGCAAGCCCCTGCGGATCCCGGAGAGCGGCGTCTTGACGCTGCCGACCACGGCCTTGGCCGAGGCGGTGGCCGCTGAATGGGATGCGGTCGAGGGCGAGATCGTCCGGGAGCGGCTTCTCCTCACCCAACTCGCCACCACGGCGGCGCAGCGTATCGCGCCGGAACCGGGGCGGACGGTGGCCGCGCTCGCCGCCTACGCCGCGAACGACCTGCTCTGCTATCGCGCGGAGGCGCCTCCCGCCCTCGTGGCCGCGCAGGATGGCGCCTGGCAGTCCTGGCTCGACTGGGCGGCCGAACGGTTCGCTGCGCGGCTCGTCGTGCAGCGCGGCCTGATGCCCGTTTCCCAACCTGGGGCCGCGCTAGAGTCGTTTCGGTCTGAGCTGGCGGCGCTCGACGCCGTCACCCTCGCGGCGCTGGGCGTGCTGGTCCCGGCTTATGGCAGCCTCGTGCTCGGTCTGGCCGTGGCCGAGGGCGCCATCGAGGCGGGGGCCGCCTACGATCTCTCGACCCTGGACGAGCGCTTTCAGGAATCGGTCTGGGGTGAGGATCGTGAGGCCATAGCCCGGCGCCGGGCGATTCGGGACGATGTCGCCGCCGCTGCGCGGTTCCTGGCCTTGGCCCGGCTGTGAAAGCCAAGCGTCTCCGGATCAGCGGGCGGGTGCAGGGGGTGGGCTACCGGGATTGGATGTGCGGCGAGGCGGCTCGGCTGGGCGTGTCTGGCTGGGTCCGCAATGCGGGTGGCGCGGTCGAGGCGCTGATCTATGGCGAGATCGACGCGGTCGAGGAGATGGTGCGGGCCTGCCGGCGCGGGCCGCGGGGAGCGCACGTGGCCGCTATCGAGGAGACGCTGGCCGAGCCGCCCGAGACCGACGGGTTCCAGCGCCAACCCTCGGTTTGAGCGCTGGACGTCCGGGGGGTTCGAGGGTAACTCCCCCGCTCTTTCCAGACGCAGCGGGCGTGGTGGAACTGGCAGACACGCCAGATTTAGGTTCTGGTGGCGCAAGCCATGGGGGTTCAAGTCCCTCCGCCCGCACCAGGTTCAGGATGCGAGGCATGCAGGTTACCGAGACGCTTTCCGAAGGGCTTCGCCGCAGCTTCGCGGTCACTGTGCCGGCCGCCGACATTGAGCGGCAGGCCCAGAAGAAACTGGCGGACCTCTCCAAGACGCTGCGCCTGCCGGGCTTCCGCCCGGGCAAGGTGCCGCTCAATCTGGTCCGCAAGCGCTATGGCGGATCGGTGCTGGCCGAGGTTCTGCAAAGCGAGCTCGACCGGGCGTCGGACCAGGTGATCCAGGAGCGCGGGCTGCGGCCCGCCGGCCAGCCCCGCATTGCGCTGACCGGCGAGGCGCCGAAGCTGGAGACTGGCGAAGCAAGCGATCTCTCCTTCAGCCTCGATCTCGATCTGTTGCCCGAGATTACCGTTCCCGATCTGGCCGCGCTCGCGCTCGAGCGGCTGAGCGCCGCGCCCGACCCGGGCCGGATCGACGAGGCGCTGGCGCGGATCGCGGCGCAACAGGGCTCGCTCGAGGACATCGCGGATCGCGGTGCCGACGCCGGCGACCGGCTGGTCGTGGATTTCGTCGGCCGTGTCGACGGGATCGAGTTCGAAGGTGGCTCGGCGAAGGATGTCACCATCGAGGTGAACGGGCCGGGTTTCATTCCCGGTTTCACCGAGCAGCTCGAAGGGCTGCGGCCCGGCGAGAGCCGCACCATCCAGGTGACGTTCCCGGAAGGTTACGGGGTGGCGGAGCTGGCGGGAAAGCCGGCCGAATTCGCGATCGAGGCGAAGGCCTTGAAGCGGCTCGTGCCGGCGGCGGTCGAGGACGCGCTCGGGGAGAGGCTCGGGTTCGGCAATCTGGCGGAGCTGCGCGAGGCGGTGCAGGGGCAAATGCAACGCGAGCTCGATCAGCTCGGGCGGCTTCGCATCAAGCGCCAGCTGCTCGATGCGCTGGCCGAGCGGGCGGATTTCCCGGCGCCGCAGAATCTGGTGGAGGCCGAGTTCGCGGCGATCTGGCAGCGCGTGGAGGCCGACCGCGCGCAGGGGCGCGAGGACGAGGAGGATCGCGGCAAGGACGAAGCCACCCTCAAGGCCGAGTATCGCGCGATCGCCGACCGGCGGGTGCGCCTCGGACTGCTGCTCTCGGAGATCGGGCGCCGGAACAGCATCCAGGTCCAGCAGGGCGAATTGCAGGCCGCGCTCCGTCAGGAGGCGTCACGCTATCCTGGGCAGGAGATGCAGGTGGTTGAGTTCTTCCGGAAGAATCCGGGGGCCTTCGAGCAGCTGCGCGGGCCGATATTCGAGGACAAGGTGGTCGATTTCATTCTCGGGGCAGCGCAGGTGACGGTCCGCGAGGTGACGCCCGAAGCCTTGGCGGAAGCTGCGGCCGAGGCGGGAGCCTCGGAGTTGCCGAGCGCCGCTTCTTCCGAGAGTCCGTCGGAGTTGACCGCTGAACCTGCCGAAGCGGCGGGGTAGGGCCCGTCTTCAACTCGCCGCGCCCGCGCCTATTTGACAGGCGCGGCGATTTCCGGCCGCATCCCCCCGATCGTAACCGGTTCAGCCCGACCCGGGCCGCCTATGGAGCGCGTATGAGGGATCGTCATCCCGCTGAATGGTACAGCCAAGCTCTCGTGCCGATGGTGGTCGAGCAGACCGCGCGCGGCGAGCGGGCGTTCGACATCTACTCGCGGTTGCTCAAGGAGCGAATCATTTTCCTGACTGGGCCGGTTTTCGACCAGATCAGCGCGCTGATCTGCGCCCAGCTGCTGTTTCTCGAGAGCGAGAATCCCTCGAAGGATATCTCCTTCTACATCAACAGCCCGGGCGGCGTGGTTTCTGCCGGGCTCGCGATCTACGACACGATGCAATATGTGCGCTGCCCGGTGAGCACGGTCTGCATCGGCCAGGCAGCTTCGATGGGTTCGCTGCTGCTCGCGGCTGGGGCCCCCGGTAAGCGCTACGCGCTGCCGAACAGCCGGGTCATGGTCCATCAGCCGAGCGGTGGGGCGCAGGGGCAGGCGGCCGATATCGAGATTCAGGCGCGCGAGATCCTGACGCTGCGGCATCAGCTCAACGAGATCTACCGGCGCCATACCGGGCAGAGCCTCGAATCGATCGAGGCAAAGCTGGAGCGAGATACCTATATGTCAGCCGAGGAGGCGCAGGCCTTCGGCATCGTCGACGCGGTGGTCGAGAACCGGCCGGCCGTGGCCGAGGAAGCGGCGAAGGGCTGAGCGGTTGGCCCCGGCCGGTCCGGCACGGGTCCTCCGGAACGACGAAGGCGGGGTTCTGGCCGGTGCCCGGAGGGGCCGGCGAGGACAGCCGCGTGCGAGGCGCTCGCGTCCTTGTGGTTTGGGAAAGCGCGGGCGTAGTATTCCGCGTTAAGGCCTCCGGGGCGGCCCCCCGGGGCGGGAGACGGCATTGAGCAAGTCCGGCGATCAGAAGAACACTCTCTATTGCTCGTTCTGCGGCAAGTCGCAGCATGAGGTCCGCAAGCTGATCGCGGGCCCGACCGTATTCATCTGCGACGAATGCGTCGAACTCTGCATGGATATCATCCGCGAGGAGCACAAGACGCATCTGGTGAAGGCGCGCGACGGTGTGCCGACGCCGAAGGAAATCTGCCGGGTGCTCGACGATTACGTGATCGGACAGGGGCATGCCAAAAAAGTGCTCTCGGTCGCGGTGCATAACCACTACAAGCGCCTCGCGCACGCGCAGAAGAACAACGACATCGAAATCGCCAAGTCTAATATCCTGCTGGTCGGGCCGACCGGATCGGGCAAGACCCTCCTCGCGCAGACGCTCGCCCGTATTCTCGATGTCCCTTTCACGATGGCAGACGCGACGACGCTGACCGAGGCCGGCTATGTCGGCGAGGATGTAGAGAACATCATTCTCAAGCTGCTGCAATCGGCCGACTACAATGTCGAGCGGGCGCAGCGCGGCATCGTCTATATCGACGAGGTCGACAAAATCAGCCGCAAATCGGACAATCCGAGCATCACGCGGGATGTGAGTGGCGAAGGCGTTCAGCAGGCCCTGCTGAAAATCATGGAAGGTACCGTGGCTTCGGTGCCGCCGCAGGGCGGGCGCAAGCATCCCCAGCAGGAGTTCCTCCAGGTCGACACCACGAACATCCTGTTCATCTGCGGTGGTGCTTTCGCCGGGCTCGAGAAAATCATCGGTGCCCGCGGCAAGGGCTCGGGTGTGGGCTTTGGCGCTGATGTGCGCGACCCCGACGAGCGGCGGACCGGCGCGGTGCTCCGTGATGTGGAGCCCGAGGACCTGCTGAAATTTGGTCTGATTCCCGAGTTCATCGGCCGCTTGCCGGTCGTGGCGACGCTCGAGGACCTCGATGAGCAGGCGCTGATTGAAATTCTGACCAAACCGAAGAACGCGCTGGTCAAGCAGTATTCGCGACTGTTCGAGATGGAAGGGGTCAAGCTGACCTTCACCGACGACGCGCTGAAATCGGTGGCGACTCGGGCGATCGCGCGGCGCACCGGGGCCCGGGGCCTGCGCTCGATTATGGAGAACATCCTGCTCTCGACGATGTTCGACCTTCCGGGTCTCGACGATGTTGATGAGGTGGTCATCAATCGCGAGGTCGCCGAGGGCCGCGCCAACCCGCTTTTCACCTACAGCAAGGAACGGTCGAAGGAACGCGCCGAAGGCGGCGCGTGATCGCGGGCATGCGCCCGTCCGAAACCGGTCTTGCCGCGTTTTTCCGCTTTTCGCGGCGGGTCCGGCTTGTTCCTGACTTCTGGCCGCCGATATCCCAAACCCTTCGAGAGGTTCCGTGCCGTCTTTGGGCGGAGCCTTCTCTGACTGTCCCGAGAGGAGGTCTCTGATGGCCGAAGCCAAGGCCGGCCGTGCCGGCGAAACGCTCGCCGTTCTGCCGCTGCGCGACATCGTGGTATTTCCGCACATGATCGTGCCGCTGTTCGTGGGGCGCGAGAAATCCGTGCGCGCGCTCGAAGCCGTGATGAAGGACGACAAGCAGATCCTCCTCGTCGCTCAGAAGAACGCCGCGCAGGATGATCCGACGGCCGAGGACATCTACCGTGTCGGCACGATCAGCACGATCCTCCAGCTCCTGAAGCTGCCTGACGGTACGGTGAAGGTTCTCGTGGAGGGCGGGCGCCGCGCGCGTGTCACGAGCTTCAAGGAGACGGACGCCTATTTTGAGGCGTTCGTCGAGGAGATGGGGGAGCCCGAGACCGAAAAGCGCGAGCTCGAGGCGCTCGGCCGCACCGTGGTCGGGCAGTTCGAGCAATATATCAAGCTCAACAAGAAGATCGCGCCCGAGGTGCTGGTCAGCCTCAACCAGATCGAGGAACCCTCGAAGCTCGCCGACACGATCGCGAGCCACCTCAATCTCAAGATCAGCGAAAAACAAGAGCTGCTGGAGACCGCGCGCGTCGGCGAGCGGCTGGAGCGCGTGTTCGGCCACATGGAGTCCGAAATTGGCGTGCTGCAAGTCGAGAAGCGGATCCGCAGCCGCGTGAAGCGGCAGATGGAGAAGACGCAGCGCGAATACTACCTGAACGAGCAGCTCAAGGCGATCCAGAAGGAACTCGGCGAGGGCGAGGACGGCCGCGACGAGACCGCCGAGCTCGAGGAGAAGATCAAGAAGACGCGACTTTCCGCCGAGGCGCGCGAAAAGGCGATGGCGGAACTTCGCAAGCTGCGCACGATGAGCCCGATGAGCGCCGAAGCGACGGTGGTGCGCAACTATTTGGATTGGATGCTTTCGATCCCCTGGAAAAAGCGCAGCAAGGTGCGCAACGATGTCGTTGCCGCCGGCAAGGTGCTCGACGCTGACCATTACGGTCTCGAGAAGGTAAAGGAGCGCATCCTCGAATATCTCGCGGTTCAGTCGCGGAGTTCGAAGGTGCGCGGCCCGATCCTGTGTCTGGTCGGTCCGCCTGGCGTGGGCAAGACGTCGCTCGGCAAATCGATCGCGAAGGCCACTGGGCGAAGCTTCGTACGTATGTCGCTCGGCGGGGTACGCGACGAGGCCGAGATTCGCGGTCATCGCCGGACCTATATCGGTTCAATGCCCGGCAAAGTGATTCAGGGCATGAAGAAGGCCAAGACCAGCAATCCGCTCTTCCTGCTGGATGAGATCGACAAGCTCGGCAACGATTGGCGTGGCGATCCAACGTCGGCGCTCCTCGAAGTTCTTGATCCGGAACAGAACGCCACGTTCGCCGATCATTACCTCGAAATCGACTACGATTTGTCTGATGTCATGTTCGTGACGACGGCGAACAGCCTTCGCATGCCGCAGCCGCTGCTCGATCGGATGGAGATCATCCGCATCCCGGGCTACACCGAGGACGAGAAGGTGGAGATTGCGAAGCGGCACCTGATCGCCAAGCAAGGTGAAGCGCATGCGCTGAAGCCGGAGGAGTGGTCGATCAGCGACGATGCGTTGCGCGATCTGATCCGCACCTACACGCGCGAGGCGGGCGTGCGAAATCTCGAGCGCGAGATTGCCAATCTCGCCCGCAAGGCGGTCAAGGAGATCGTGACCAACAAAGTCAAGAAGCTTGCGATCACCAGGAAGAATCTCGAGAAATTCGCCGGTGTCCGCCGCTTCCGCTACGGCGAGGCGGAGAGCGAGGACATGGTGGGCGTGGTGACGGGTCTCGCTTGGACGGAGGTCGGCGGCGAGATCCTTTCGATCGAAAGCGTCATCGTGCCAGGCAAGGGCCAGGTGAAGCACACCGGCAAGCTCGGCGACGTGATGCAGGAGAGTGTCTCCGCGGCACTCTCGTATGTGCGTAGCCGGTCGGTGCAATTCGGCATCAAGCCGACCGTATTCGAGAAACGTGACATCCACGTCCATGTGCCGGAGGGGGCAACCCCGAAGGACGGGCCCTCGGCGGGCATCGCCATGGCGACCAGCATCGTGAGCGTGCTGACCGGGATCCCGATTCGGCGCGATGTCGCGATGACCGGAGAAATCACGTTGCGCGGGCGTGTGCTGCCGATCGGCGGCCTGAAGGAGAAGCTGCTGGCAGCGCTTCGCGCCGGCATCAAGACGGTGTTCTTTCCGAAAGAGAACGAAAAGGACCTGGCCGAGATACCGGACAATGTGAAGCGTGAACTCACGCTTATCCCGGTCAGTCATGTGGATGAGGTGATCGGGCAGGCGCTCATCCGCAGGCCTGAGCCGATTGAATGGGAGGAGCCTCCGGAGGCGATCTCGCAGCCGGCGAGCGACCCTCAAGCTGCGTCGCTGCCGCACTAAGCGGTTCGCCAGAGAACCGGAAAGAAGCCCGGACCGCTCAAAAATGGCGGTTTTCCGGGCTTTTTCCTTTGACGGCGCGCCCGGCCGGACCCTAGTGTCCGGCCGCCGGCAGGACCAAGCTGCGGGCCGGCCCCAGTGAGGTGTTCCGGGGTCGCGTCGCCAACAGGAAAGCAGGATCAGTCATGTCCGAGACGCCGAGCACCGAAAAGCTCTTCAACCGCAAGGACCTCGTCACCTCGGTAGCAGAGAAGACCGGTCAGCCGCGCGCGAAGGTGACGGCCAGTGTCGACGCCGTGTTCAAGGCACTCGAGGACGCGCTGCAGGGAGGCTACGAAATCCGCTTGACCGGCTTTGGTGTGTTCGTGGTGCGGGAGCGCAAGGCAGGCAAGGGGCGCGATCCGCGAACCGGGGCGGAAATCGACATTCCGGCCAGCCGGACAGTGCGCTTCCGTCCGGGCAAACAGCTCAAATCGGCTCTTGATGGCACCGAGGTGGCTGGCACGGCCGACTGATTGCGTCTGCGGGCGGTTGGCTCAGCGGTAGAGCGTCTCGTTTACACCGAGAGGGTCGGCGGTTCGAATCCGTCACCGCCCACCAGCCTCAGTCGTGTGCAGCGACGGGCGCGCGGGATGGACGGTTGACCGCTTGACCGGCGGTGAGACGAGCCCTAGACCCAGCGCCGCCCTGCGAGGATTGCGGGTGTAGCTCAGTTGGTTAGAGCGCCGGCCTGTCACGCCGGAGGTCGCGGGTTCGAGCCCCGTCACTCGCGCCACGGCCCTCACGGCAGTGTGCGTTCCGGCTCGGCATTTTCGCGAGCGGGAACGTCCTTCCTGCAGTGTTTTGGAGCTGCGGCGTCGTTGTCGTGGATGTGCTGGGAGTCCGATGCAGCCTGTTTTGTCGGCCTATTTTCCGGTGCTTGTGTTTCTCGCCGTCGCCGCGGCGATTGCCCTTCTTATGGTCGGGGGTTCGCTTCTGGCAGCGCGGCAGCGCCCGTATCCGGAGAAATTGTCGGCTTACGAATGTGGCTTCGAACCGTTCGACGACGCTCGTCGGCGTTTCGATGTGCGGTTCTACCTTGTCGCGATTTTGTTCATCATCTTCGACCTCGAAGTTGCGTTCCTTTTCCCGTGGGCGGTGAGTCTCTCCCGCATCGGGCTGTTCGGCTTCTTCAGCATGATGGGCTTTCTGGGCGTTCTCACGGTCGGGTTCATCTATGAGTGGCGCCGCGGCGCACTGGAGTGGGAATAGACATGGCGGCGGACGGATCGAGCCAGATCGCCTGGAATCGCGAAAGCCTGTCACCGGGTGTCGAGCAGGATGCGGTGGTGCGGAGCATCACCGGTGAGATCACGGAGCGCGGGTTCGTCGTTGCCAATATCGATCGTCTCGTCAATTGGGGGCGCACCGGCAGTCTCTGGCCGATGACATTTGGGCTCGCCTGCTGTGCGGTCGAGATGATCCACGCTTACATGCCGCGATACGATCTTGATCGGTTCGGGATTTTTCCGCGCGCTTCGCCAAGGCAGAGCGACGTCATGATCGTCGCCGGCACATTGACCAACAAAATGGCCCCGGCGTTGCGGCGAGTATACGATCAGATGCCGGAGCCTCGTTGGGTCATCAGCATGGGAAGCTGCGCCAACGGGGGTGGCTATTATCATTACTCCTACTCGGTCGTCCGCGGCTGCGACCGGATCGTTCCGGTCGACGTTTACGTACCCGGCTGCCCGCCAACGGCTGAGGCGCTCGTCTATGGGATCATGCAGCTCCAGAAGAAGATTCACCGGACCGGGAGCATTTTACGTGGCTGATGATCGGCTCAGTTTGCTCGCCGAGACAGTCGTCCAAATCATTCCGGGTGTGCGGTGCGCTGGCCTGGAGCAGGGCGAACTGGTGGTACGTATCGAGCGGGATGCCGTCCCAGAAGCGATGCGCCTATTGCGGGATGACCCACATTTCGCGTGCGAGCAGATGATGGATCTCTGCGGCGTCGATTGGCCGGACCGCGCCGAACGCTTCGAAGTCGTTTACAATCTTTTAAGCGTCTCCCTGAACCACCGGGTGCGTGTGATTGTACAGAGCGATGGCCAGACGCCGGTTCCGAGCGTCTCCGGCGTCTGGCCTTGCGCTACGTGGTGGGAGCGCGAATGTTGGGACCTGTTCGGAGTCTCATTCGAAGGATTGGCCGACCATAGGCGGATTCTTACGGATTACGGCTTCGAGGGGCATCCGTTGCGGAAAGATTTCCCGATGACCGGCCTCGTCGAAGTCCGGTTCGACGAAGAAAGGAAGCAGGTAATTTACGAGCCCGTCCGGCTCACCCAGGACTTCCGTAACTTCCAATTCCTTTCGCCTTGGGAGGGCATGACGAGCTTGCCAGGCGACGAGAAAGCGCACCTCGCCCGGATCGGCTTGCAAGAGCGGTCCCCGTCGTGAGCGTTGTCGAGCCCATCGATCTGCCGCAATCGGAGGCGGATGTTGCGCGCCGCCGTCAGGTCGTGATTGACAGCCACGCCATTAATTTCGGTCCGCAGCATCCTGCGGCTCATGGCGTCCTGAGGCTAGTGCTCGAGATGGATGGTGAAGTCGTCGAGCGTGCCGACCCGCACGTCGGGCTGCTCCATCGCGGCACGGAAAAATTGATGGAGTATCGCACTTACACGCAAAATACTCCGTATTTCGACCGGCTCGATTACGTTTCGCCGATGTCGAACGAACATGTATTCGTGCTCGCAACGGAGAAGCTGCTCGGCATCGCGCCGCCCGAGCGGGCCCTGTGGATTCGCACGATGTTTGACGAGATTACGCGGATCCTCAATCATCTGCTCAACATCACCAGCTTCGCTATGGATGTCGGCGCTCTGACACCTCCTTTGTGGGGGTATGAGGAGCGTGAGAAGCTTATGGAGTTTTACGAAGCGGCTTCCGGTGCGCGGCTGCATGCGAACTATTACCGGCATGGCGGCGTGAGCCGCGACCTGCCTGCCGGATTGCCCGAGCAGATTTGGGAGTGGTCGGAGCGCTTTCCCCGCTTCATTGATGATTTGTGGAATCTACTGACCGAGAACCGGATCTGGAAGCAGCGGACGGTCGATATCGGGGTGATGGATGCCGAGCAGGCACTGGCCTGGGGGTTCTCCGGCCCCAACCTGCGCGCGAGCGGCGTGCCTTGGGATCTCCGTAAGTCCCAGCCCTATGCCATGTATGAGCATGTGGCATTTGACATCCCGGTTACCCGTAACGGCGATTGCTATGACCGTTATCTGGTCAGAATGATTGAGATGCGGGAGAGCGTCAAAATCATTCGGCAGTGTTTGGAACGTATGAAGCCGGGTCCGGTGAAAGTGGAAGACCGGAAATTCACGCCTCCAAAGCGTGAAGAAATGAAGCGATCGATGGAGGCGCTGATCCATCATTTCAAACTGTTCACGGAGGGGTTCCACGTTCCGGCCGGTGCGACCTACACTGCGGTTGAAAGCCCCAAAGGGGAGCTTGGTGTGTATCTAGTCGCGGACGGGACCAATCGCCCTTATCGCTGCAAGATACGCCCAACCGGCTTCTCTCATTTGCAGGCGATTGAAGTCATGACGCGCGGGCACATGCTTGCGGATGCCGTAGCGGTCATCGGTTCGATCGATCTTGTGTTCGGTGAAGTGGACCGTTGACGCCGTGAGCGGGGCTTCTGAGAGCGACAATATGAGCCGTGGCACGGTGAAGCAGCCTGAAGAGGTGCCTTCCGCGTTTGCCTTCGATCTGGAGAGCGAGGCCGAGATAGTCCGCGTCCTCGCGTGCTATCCGGAGGGGCGCCAGGCAAGTGGCGTTTTGCCGCTGCTCTACATCGCGCAGACGCAGATGCGCCGGCAGACCGGCAGCGGTTGGCTTCCCCGTGTCGCCTTGGATGCGATCGCTGGGCGTCTCGGCGTCGCGCCGATCCGCGTCTACGAGGTCGCTACCTTTTACTCGATGTTCAACACAGAGCCGGTTGGGAAATATCATCTGCAGATCTGCACAACGACGCCTTGCTGGCTCCGCGGGTCGGATGCCGTTGTTGCCGCCTGTCGTCGCGTGACGGGTATCGAGGGATGGCATGAAACGAGCCCCGACGGTCTTTTTACGATGACCGAGGTCGAGTGCCTTGGTGCTTGCGTCAATGCTCCTGTTCTGCAGATCAATGACAATTACTATGAAGACCTTGATGGAGCACGGACCGAAGCGTTGCTTCGCGACTTGCAAAGCGGGGGGACGTTGCCGCCGGCCGGTACAACGGTGGAGCGACTGAATTCGGCGCCCGAAGGGGGAATGACCACGCTGCTCGATGTGACGGGCTGATGCGATGCTGAGCGATTCGGATCGGATATTCACGAACCTTTACGGCCAGCACGATTGGCGACTTCCTGGCGCGCGGCGCCGCGGCGATTGGGACGGAACCGCTGCGATCCTCGCGAGAGGCCGTGAGTCCATCATCGAGGAAGTCAAGGCGTCCGGTTTGCGAGGGCGCGGTGGGGCTGGTTTCCCGACCGGCATGAAATGGTCCTTCATGCCCAAGGTGTCGGATGGCCGGCCCGCCTATTTGGTCGTGAATGCGGATGAGAGTGAGCCCGGAACGTGCAAGGATCGTGATATTCTTCGCCACGATCCGCACAAACTGATCGAAGGCTGCCTGATCGCTAGTTTCGCGATGGGCGCGCACGCCTGCTACGTTTATATCCGCGGCGAGTTTTTTAATGAGGCGCGACAACTCCAGCAGGCGATCGACGAGGCTTATGAAGCTGGCCTGATCGGCGGAAACGCCTGTGGCAGCGGCTGGGATTTCGACCTTTACGTGCATCGTGGTGCCGGGGCGTATATCTGCGGCGAAGAAACGGCGTTGCTCGAGAGTTTGGAAGGCAAAAAGGGGATGCCCCGGCTGAAGCCGCCTTTTCCGGCAGCGGTTGGCCTCTATGGATGCCCGACTACGGTCAACAACGTTGAAAGCATTGCGGTGGTTCCGGCCATCATGCGACGCGGCGCTTCCTGGTTTTCTGCGCTTGGCCGGCCAAAAAACACCGGGACGAAATTGTTCTGTATCTCTGGGCACGTGAACAAGCCTTGTAACGTCGAAGAGGAGCTCGGAATTCCGTTACGAGAGCTCATTGATCGCTACGCGGGCGGCGTGCGCGGCGGATGGGAGAATTTGTTGGCGGTCATACCGGGTGGGTCGTCTGTCCCGTTGATCCCGAAAGATATTTGCGACAACGTTTTGATGGATTTTGATAGCTTGCGAGATGTCAAATCCGGTCTGGGCACGGCGGCTGTGATCGTGATGGATCGCTCAACCGACATCGTTCGCGCGATCGCCCGGCTGGCGCAGTTTTATAAGCATGAAAGTTGCGGTCAGTGCACGCCATGCCGGGAGGGTACCGGCTGGATGAAGCGCATGATGGATCGCATGGTAGAGGGGCGCGCTGACATTGCCGAAATCAACCTGCTCGATCAGGTTACCCGTCAGATCGAGGGCCACACGATTTGTGCCCTGGGTGATGCGGCAGCCTGGCCTATACAGGGGTTGATCCGTCATTTCCGGCCGGTCATGGAGGCGCGGATCGAGGCTTACAATGCCCGCCGTGTGCCAAAGCCGCTTGCGGCGACGCCTGAAGCACTCCCGGCGGCGGCGGAGTAGCCGACGTGCAGCAGGCAGGGGCGGGATGGCCATGGTGAAACTCACCATCGACGGCGAAGAGGTTGAGGTGGCTGCCGGGAGCACGGTGCTTCAGGCGTGCGAGCAGGTTGGCCGTGAAATTCCGCGCTTCTGCTACCATGAGCGGTTATCCATTGCCGGCAATTGCCGCATGTGCCTGGTCGAACTCGAGCGTGCTCCGAAACCCATTGCCAGCTGCGCTTATCCGGTGGCGGATGGAATGGTCGTGCGTACCGACAGCGAAATGGTCCGGCAGGCGCGGCGCGGGGTCATGGAATTCCTGCTGATCAATCACCCGCTTGACTGTCCGATCTGCGACCAGGGCGGCGAATGCGATCTGCAGGATCAGTCCTTTGCCTACGGCATGGACCATTCGCGCTACGCGGAAGAAAAGCGCGCCGTCAAAGACAAGTATCTTGGTCCGCTCGTCAAAACCGTCATGACCAGGTGCATTCAATGCACGCGTTGCGTTCGTTTTGCGACGGAGATAGCGGGAGTTCCGGAGCTGGGCGCCACGGCGCGTGGCGAAAATCTCGAAATCACCACGTATGTTGAGAAAGCACTTACATCCGAATTATCAGGTAACTTGATCGACATCTGTCCGGTCGGCGCCCTCACGAGCAAGCCGTATGCATTTGTCTCTCGTCCTTGGGAGTTGTCGAAGATCGACAGCGTCGACGTTCTGGATGCCCTCGGTACTCCCATTCGGATAGATGCCCGGGGCTCGGATGTGCTTCGTGTTCTGCCGCGATCCGACGACACGTTGAATGAGGAGTGGCTGTCCGATAAGTCGCGCTTCGCGATCGACGGGTTGAAGCGGCGGAGGCTGGATCGGCCGTGGGTGCGTCGCAACGGCAAATTGGAGCCTGCCAGTTGGTCAGAAGCATTCTCGGCGATTGCGCAGCGGGTGCCGGGAGCGCGGATCGGGGCTGTGGCAGGTGATCTCTGTGATGCCGAAAGTATTTTGGCGCTGAAGGATCTACTTGGTAACCTTGACTCAGACCGTGTGGAATGTCGTCAAAAAGGCGAATCGCTCGATCTGTCGCGTCGAGAGTTTTATCTTTTCAACAGTGGCGTAGCGGGTATCGACGAAGCGGACGCATTGCTTTTGATCGGCTGCCATCCACGGCACGAAGCGCCCGTGTTGAATGCGCGGATCCGACGGCGGTGGGTAGAGTCGGGCTTGCCCGTGGGCACTATCGGGGTTGTCCCGAGCGACTTGACCTATCCGGCGACGGAACTGGGGCAAAGCGCCGCCGCGCTGCTCGGATTGCATGGGTCGGGATCGGTGTTTGGCCAGGTTTTGCGCGCCGCGCAACGACCCATGATTGTAGTGGGGCAGGGTGCGCTGCTGCGCGACGATGGAGCCGCTATTCTTGCTTCGGCCTGGGCGCTGGCCGATAAGGTCGGCGCACTGAAGCCCGACTGGAACGGGTTCAATGTTCTGCACACGGCAGCCTCACGCGTGGGCGCCCTCGACCTTGGTTTCGTCAGCTCGGGTGGCATTCACAGCATGCTCGACGACGGGGTCGACTTTCTGTGGCTTCTTGGCGCCGATGAACTCGATTTCGCCGGCATCGGGCGGCGCACGTTCGTCGTTTACCAGGGACATCATGGCGACCGCGGTGCTGCGCGCGGCGATGTCATCTTACCGGGAGCAGCCTACACCGAAAAGGCTGGGACGTACGTCAACACGGAAGGCCGTGTGCAACAAGGTTTCGGCGCCGTGGTCCCGCCAGGAGAGGCGCGTGAGGACTGGCGGATCTTGCGAGCGTTCAGCGAATTCGTCGGCAGGCGCTTGCCCTATGACGATATCGACTCTCTCCGCCGGCGCCTTTTTGAGGTCAATCCGGTGTTTGCGAGACAAGGGCTCTCCCGATTTGGGATAACCGATCGGCGCGGCCCCGAGGGTGATGGCCGCGCCATCCACGATTCGGCTCTCACGCCCGCTATTCATGATTACTACCGTACGGACGCAATCAGTCGCGCGAGTGCTACGATGGCCGAATGCTCGCGGATTTACGCCCAACCGATGCCAGCCGCCGCCGAATAGCCATGCGAGACTTTTTCCTTCACACCGAAGTGGGGAGCGGGCTCCTGACGCTCTTCGAGACGCTCGGCATCCTGGTGCCGGTGCTCATCCTGATGGCCTACTCGACCTACTTCGAGCGGAAGGCTCTGGGCGCGTTCCAGCTCCGGCTCGGGCCCAATCGGGTGGGCTGGTTCGGCCTGGCCCAGCCCTTTGCCGACGCCGTCAAGGTTTTCACCAAAGAGACGATCATTCCTGCTGGTGCGAACCGGTTTCTTTTTCTTCTCGCGCCCTCGATTACGTTCATCCTGGCCTGTATGGCCTGGGCGGTCATCCCTGTGCAGAACGGATGGGCCGTTGCCAACATCAATGTTGGAATTCTCTACCTGTTCGCCATCAGCTCTTTGGGCGTCTATGGTATCATCATCGCGGGTTGGGCTAGTAATTCGAAATATGCGTTTCTGGGCGCGATGCGGTCGGCCGCGCAGATGGTCAGCTACGAAGTGTCAATCGGTTTCGTGCTGGTCTCGGTTTTGCTTTGCGTGGGCAGTCTTAACCTGAATGACATCGTTTTGGCGCAGTCCCGGCATTGGTTTGCCTTCACGCCCCTCTTTCCGATGTTCATTGTCTTCCTGATCTCGATGCTGGCGGAGACCAATCGCGCGCCGTTCGACTTGCCGGAAGGCGAAAGCGAAATCGTCGCTGGGTTCTTTGTCGAGTACAGTGCCATGGCTTTCGCGCTGTTTTATCTCGGCGAATACACGAACATGATTATGATGTCCGCGTTTGCCAGCATTCTTTTTCTCGGCGGTTGGCAGGCGCCGTTCGGGCTGACTTTCATCCCGGGTGTTTTTTGGCTCCTCGCCAAGATCAGCCTCATCATGTTCTTCTTCTTCTGGGTACGCGCGACGTTCCCGCGCTACCGCTACGACCAGCTGATGCGGCTCGGATGGAAAGTTTTCCTTCCGCTATCGTTGTTGTGGCTGGTGCTGACCGCCGGGTTCCTTGAATTCTTCCACATGCTGCCGCGGAGCAGCTGAGCATGGCCAAACGCCCCTCTGTCGCGTGGCGCCTCCTCCTGCCCGAGCTGCTGGCTGGGCTCGGGATCACGCTGCGCTATTTCTTCAAGCCGAAGGTGACGATCAACTATCCCTATGAAAAGGGACCCATCAGTCCGCGTTTCCGTGGAGAGCACGCGCTGCGGCGCTACCCGAACGGAGAGGAGCGATGCATCGCGTGCAAGCTCTGTGAGGCGATATGCCCAGCCTATGCCATCACCATTGAGGCGGAGCCTCGCGAAGACGGATCCCGCCGGACGACGCGCTACGATATCGATATGACGAAGTGCATCTATTGCGGGCTGTGTGAAGAGGCCTGTCCGGTCGATGCGATCGTCGAGGGGCCGAATTTCGAGTTCTCGACCGAGACCCGGGACGAGTTGATGTACGACAAGGCGCGCTTGCTTGCCAACGGCGACCGCTGGGAAGCGGAGCTCGCGAAGCGGCTCGAAATGGACGCACCGTATCGATGATAACCCTGTTCTTCTATCTTTTCTCGGCCGTTTTGCTCGGCGCCTCGGCCATGGTGGTCACGAGTCGGAATCCCGTCCACGCAGTCCTTTTTCTTATACTTGCGTTCCTCAACGCGGCCGCTTTGTTTTTGATTGCCGGAGCCGAGTTCCTGGCGCTCACCCTTGTCGTCGTCTATGTCGGTGCCGTTGCGGTCTTGTTCCTTTTCGTTGTGATGATGCTCGACGTTGATTTCGTACAGTTGCGCGAAGGATTCCAACGCTATGCCCCCGTCGGGGCCGCGGTTGGCCTTGTTTTGTTTGGCGAACTGGCGGCCGTTCTGTTTGGATGGGAAGCCTGGAGCGGCTCGTTCGCCGTGAGAGGATCAGCTACGCCCTCATCGGTCAGCAACACGGTCGCCCTCGGGCAGGTCCTCTATACCCATTATGTCTACTTGTTTCAGTTGTCCGGCTTGATACTCCTGGTCGCGATGATTGGCGCAATCGTGCTGACCCACCGCGAGAGACGCGGCGCGCTCCGGCAGGATATCGGGCGGCAGCAGGCGCGCAGGGTGGACGAGACGCTGGAAATACTGCAGGTGCCGAGCCGAGCTGGCGCCGGTCAGATCGGCCTGTTCCGCCCGAAGCACCTGCCGTCTCCGGTCCGTGACCGTGAGCCAGTCGAGAGGGCCTGAGCCATGACCTCAGGTGTGCTCGCGGTGGGACTGGGTAAGTTCCTTTTCGTTTCCGCAGTCTTGCTCGTGCTCGGTGTCTTCGGTATATTTCTTAACCGAAAGAACATCATTGTCATTCTGATGTCGATTGAGCTCATTCTGCTCGCGGTGAATATCAACCTCGTAGCGTTTTCAGGCGCATTGGGCGATTTGGCCGGACAGGTGTTGGCAATGTTTGTCCTCACCGTGGCCGCGGCAGAAGCCGCTATCGGGCTGGCGATTGTCGTAGTCTATTTCCGCAACCGCGGGTCGATTGAGGTCGAAGACGTGACCATGATGAAGGGCTGACGATGTTGTTCGCGATAGCCGTATTCGCACCGCTCATCGGTGCACTGATCGCGGGTCTGCCTGGTCGCGTCATGGGTGACCGGGCGGCCCAACTCATCGCCATCGCTTTTATGGTGCTCGCCTCGATCTGCGGAATCGTGAGCTGGACCGGCCATATATGGGGTGGGATCGGCAACGGGACTGTTCCAATCACGACTTGGATCACAGCGGGAAACTTCCGGCTCGACTGGAGCCTACAATACGATTCGCTTTCCACTACGATGGTGGCGATGGTCACCACGGTTGCGACGCTCATCCATGTCTACAGCGTCGGCTACATGGCGCATGAACATAGCACCACCTCGCGCTTCTTTGGTTACCTGTCGCTTTTCACCTTCGCGATGCTCATGTTGGTGACGGCGAACAACCTCGTGCAGCTGTTTTTCGGCTGGGAGGGGGTGGGCCTCGCGAGCTATCTGCTGATCGGGTACTGGTATGACCGGCCGAGCGCGTGCCGGGCTGCGGTCAAGGCTATGATCGTGAACCGGGTCGGCGACCTTTCGTTCGCCGTCGGCATCGCCCTGGTTTTCCTGTTGTTCGGCGCCGTCGATTTTCCCACGATTTTCGCTGCTGTCCCGCAGCATATGAGCGATACCTACCATCTCTTCGGAACGCGCTGGCGGGCCTATGAGGTGGCGGGCGTGCTGCTGTTCATCGGCGCCATGGGCAAATCCGCGCAGATTTTCCTGCACACCTGGCTGCCCGACGCAATGGAAGGACCTACCCCGGTCTCGGCCCTGATCCATGCCGCGACCATGGTGACGGCGGGCGTGTTTCTGATCGCCCGCATGTCGCCATTGCTGGAATTCGCCCCCGCAGCACTCGGGTTTGTCACGTTCATTGGCGCCACCACCTGCCTGTTCGCCGCCACGATCGGCTGCGTGCAGAACGACATCAAGCGTGTGATCGCCTATTCGACCTGCTCGCAGCTCGGCTATATGTTCCTCGCCGCCGGCGTTGGCGCCTACCAAGTGTCGATCTTTCACCTGATCACCCATGCCTTCTTCAAGGCGCTCTTGTTCCTCTGCGCCGGCTCCGTGATCCATGCGATGTCCGACGAGCAGGATATGCGGCGGATGGGCGGGCTCTGGCGACACATTCCGGTGACGTATGTGACGATGTGGCTCGGCAGCCTGGCGTTGGCTGGCATTCCGCCGTTTGCCGGTTACTGGTCGAAGGATGCGATCCTTGAAGCTGCCTACGCGGCGGGGACACCGCTTGGCACCTACGGCTATGTATGCGGCACGCTTGCGGCGTTACTCACGGCTTTCTATTCCGGTCGGTTACTGTTCCTGACTTTCCACGGCAAGCCCCGCGCCGAGCCGCATGTGGTCGACCACGTCCATGAAAGCCCATCCTCGATGCTCGGCCCCCTCGTGCTGCTCTCGATCGGTGCGGTTTCGGCAGGCTTTCTGCTGAAAAACCTGTTCATCGGCGATGGGCATACAGCCTATTGGCAGGGCGCCCTGTTCAATGCGCCGACCAACCATATTCTCGCCCATCTCGAGGAACAGCCCCTTCTAATCGACAAGCTGCCGATTTTGGTCGGACTTGCCGGCTTGGCGGTATCCGCCTGGTTCTATCTGCTGGCCCCCAGCGTGCCCGCCTGGCTCGCGGCGCGGTTTCGGCCAGTCTATCTGTTCCTGCTGAACAAATGGTATTTCGACGAACTCTATGACGCGATTTTCGTCCGGCCGGCGATGTGGCTCGCACGCGAACTCTGGCAGGTCGGCGATGCGACGCTGATCGACGGCGTGCCGAATGGGCTCGCATCGGCCGCCGAAGGGGGCGCGCTCACCGTGGTGCGTATCCAGACCGGTTCGATCGCGGTTTATGCTTTCACGATGCTGATCGGGCTCGTCGCCATGGTCAGCGTGTTCCTCATCTTGCGCTGACCGCTGTCATGGCCGACCTCAACCAAGCCGGTTTCCCGGTGCTCTCCCTAGTAACGTTCCTCCCGTTGCTGGGAGCCGCCGCGATCGCGTTTCTGCGCGGCGACGAGGCGGCCACTGCCCGGAATGCGCGTTGGATCGCACTCTGGACTTCACTTATCGTATTCGCCGTATCGCTCGTGCTCTGGTTCGATTTCGATCCGGCAAATTCAGGTTTCCAGTTCCGGGAAAATGTACCCTGGCTGCCTGAATTCGGCGTCGGCTACCGGATGGGCGTGGACGGCATCTCCGTTCTCTTCGTGCTGCTCTCGACCGCACTGACGCCAGTTTGCGTGCTGGCAAGCTGGGACGCGATCCGCTCGCGCGTGCGCGAGTACATGATCGCCTTCCTGGTGCTTGAGACCATGATGGTCGGCATGTTCGCGGCGCTCGACTTCCTGCTTTTTTATGTATTCTTTGAGGGCGTGCTGCTGCCGATGTATTTGATCATCGGTGTCTGGGGCGGGCCGCGCCGGGTGTACGCGTCGCTCAAATTCTTCCTCTATACCTTCGCCGGTTCCGTGCTGATGTTGCTGGCGCTGCTTGCCATGTGGCATCGCGCGGGCACGACGGATATCCAGGTTCTGCTGCACACGCCGTTCCCGTACGCGATGCAGGTCTGGCTTTTCCTCGCTTTTCTCGCGTCTTTCGCGGTGAAGGTGCCGATGTGGCCGGTTCATACCTGGCTGCCAGACGCGCATGTCGAGGCGCCCACCGCCGGATCCGTGATCCTGGCAGGCGTGTTGCTGAAGATGGGCGCCTATGGCTTCATCCGGTTCTCGGTGCCGATGCTGCCGCTGGCGTCGGCACATTTCGCGCCGCTGATGTTCGCGCTTGGTGTGGTCGCGGTGATCTACACCTCGCTCGTGGCGCTCGCTCAGCAGGACATGAAAAAGCTGATCGCCTATTCCTCGGTCGCTCATATGGGCGTCGTGGTGATCGGCATCTTCACCTTCAACCAGCAAGGCGTCGATGGCGCGCTGGTCCAGATGCTCTCTCACGGCATCGTTTCCGCCGCGCTCTTCCTTTGCGTCGGCGTCGTCTATGACCGGATCCATACCCGCGAGATCTCCCGGTATGGCGGGCTCGCCGACCGCATGCCGGCCTACGCCCTGATCTTTATGCTGTTCACCATGGCCTCGATCGGATTGCCGGGCACCTCGGGCTTCGTGGGCGAATTCCTGGTCCTGGTTGGGGCGTTCCAGATCAGCTTGTGGCTGGCGCTGCTCGGGAGCCTCGGGATGGTGCTGGGCGCCGCTTACATGCTTTATCTCTACCAGCGCGTGATTTTCGGTCGTATCACGCGCGATGATCTGCGGAGCATTCTCGATCTGACCCCTCGGGAGGTCGCCGTATTCGCTCCGCTCGTTGTTCTGACCCTGTGGCTCGGCATCTACCCCAGCAGTTTCATGCGCATATTCGACGCAAGCACGGGCGCGCTTGTGCAGCAGCATCAGCAGGCAATGCTCGCCCAGCATAGCGTGAAACTTGCCCAGGGAATGCAGCCATGAACTGGCAAGCAGCCGCGCCGGAAATCTTCCTTGCCTGCAGTGGGCTTGTCATTCTGCTCCTGGGCGTGTCGCTGAGGCAGGACCGGTCGAAACTGTGCACCTGGCTTACGCTCGGCGCCTTCGGCGTGGCCGGCTGGCTCGTTGTCGGGACTTCCCCTGCCACCGCCTATGAAGGGCTCTATGTTGCGGACGGGTTCGCGGGATTCGCGAAACTGCTGATCCTCGCCGGCGGCGCTCTCTCGATGATCCTTGCGCTCGATTATAACGCGCAGCAGCGCATTGCCCGTTTCGAATTTCCGGTGCTCGTCCTGTTCAGCACGGTCGGCATGATGACCATGGCTTCTGCCGCCAATCTCATGACGCTCTATATCGGGCTCGAACTGCAATCGCTCGCGATTTACGTTCTGGCGGCGTTCGCGCGGGACGACATCCGTTCCTCCGAAGCGGGCCTGAAATATTTCGTTTTGAGCGCGCTGGCTTCCGGGCTGCTGCTGTACGGCATCTCGCTGGCCTATGGTTTCGCAGGCACGATGCAGATCGGTCAGCTCGCGACGGCCATGACCGATCCGGCCAATTTGCCGGCGGGCGTCGCCGTGGCGGTTGCGTTCGTCATCGCTGGGCTGGCGTTCAAGCTCTCGGCGGTGCCGTTCCATATGTGGACGCCCGATGTTTACCAGGGCGCGCCGACCCCGGTGACGGCCTTCATGAGCACGGCACCAAAGGTTGCCCCCTTTGTTGTCCTGCTTCGCGTCATGCTGGTGGGTTTCGGTCATGTCGGGGCGCAATGGCAGCCGATCATCGAAATCGTCTCCATTGCCTCGATGATCCTGGGCAGCCTCGCGGCGATCGCGCAGAGCAACATCAAGCGTCTGATGGCATATTCGTCGATCGGCCACATGGGCTACGCGCTTATCGGGCTCGCGGTCGGCACCGAGGCTGGCGTGCGCGGTGTTCTGATTTATCTGCTGACTTACATCGTGATGTCCGCCGGCACGTTCGCCTGCATCATCGCGATGCAGCGGCGGGGTCAGCAGGTCGATCGCATTGCCGATCTTGGCGGGCTGGCACGCAACGATCTGCCGCTCGCCGCCGTGATGGCGATCTTCATGTTCTCGATGGCGGGCTTGCCGCCGATGGCGGGCTTTTTCGGCAAGGTCTATGTTTTCCTGGCCGCCGTGCAGGCAGGCTTCTGGACGCTCGCGATCATTGGCGTGCTGACGAGCGTCGTCGGGTGCTTCTATTACCTTCGTGTTATCAAGGTGATGTTCTTTGACGGCGCCGAGGCTGCCTTCGACCGGCGGACCGCGAGCGTCTCCGCGGTTGCCTTCGCAGCGGGCGCTTTCACGCTGTTCTTCTTCGCCATGCCCGCACCGTTCGTCGGTGCCGCTGCGCGGGCAGCGCGCGTGCTGCTAGGGTGACAGGCCGCACGGCGCCATCTCATCCAAGAGGCCCGGGGCCGTTTGGCGCCGGTCCGGTCCAGAGGCAAAGCCCGCGGCCGCCGAAGGCCGCGTGGCGTGTGACATATTTCGACGAGGTTCCGTCCACCCAGGATATTGCGATTGCCGAAGCCATGGCCGGTGCGCCCGGCCGTTTGCTGGTGCTCGCCGGAAGCCAGAGCGCCGGCCGCGGCCGTGACGGCCGCCTCTGGCGCTCTCCTGCCGGCAATCTCTATGCCTCGCTCCTGCTGCGCCCCATGCCCGAAGCCCCCCTCGGCGCCTGCTGGTCGGCCCTGGCCGGGGTCGCTCTGTTCGATGCGGTAGCACCCCACGCTACCGGCCGGCTCGTATTGAAAGCCCCGAACGATTTGCTGCTCGACGGCAGCAAGCTCGCTGGACTTCTTGTCGATACCGCCATGGCGGCGGCCGGCTTCCTCGACTGGGTTGTGATCGGCGCCGGCGTGAATCTGGCCACCGCACCCGATCTGCCGGACCGGCCGACGGCCTCACTCGGTGCTGCGATCGGCGCGAGGCCGCTGGCCTTGGCTTTTGCCGCCGCGCTGGACGCGTGGCTCGCCGCCGGGTGGGACGCCGTATGGGCCGCGTATAACGCGCGACTCGCCTGATGCTGCTCGTCATAGACGCCGGCAACACGAATGTCGTCTTTGCCGTCCATGATGGGCATGGCTGGGCTGGCAGTTGGCGGATCGCGACGGAGCCACAGCGCACGTCCGACGAATATGCGGTCTGGCTGCTCGCCTTGCTGCAGCACCGGCAGATCGCCCCTGCTTCCATCGAGCGGGCGGTCATTGGCACCGTGGTGCCGGCGGCCCTCTATCATTTGCGCCGGCTCTGCCGCGACTGGTTCGAGGTCGAGCCTCTCATCGCGCGCTCGACCCTGGATTGGGGCTTTGAGATCCGGGTGGCGCAGCCCGAAGAGGTCGGGGCCGACCGGTTGCTCAATGCGCTCGCCGCCTACCGGTATTTTCGTCAGGCGCTAATCGTCATCGATTTCGGAACGGCGACGACATTCGATGTGGTGAGCGCGGATGGCGCCTATCTCGGCGGCGTGATCGCGCCCGGCATCAATCTCTCCATCGAGGCCCTGCACCAGGCGGCAGCGCGCTTGCCGCGGATCGGCATCGGCCGGCCGCAGGCGGTGATCGGAACGGCGACCGTGCCGGCGATGCAGTCCGGGATCTATTGGGGTTATGTGGGGCTCATCGAGGGGCTCGTGACCCGCATCCGCCGCGAGCTCGACGGGACGGTTCCCAAAGTCATCGCGACCGGCGGCTTGGCTCCGCTCTTTTCGGAGGGCACGGATATTTTCGACCGCATCGACCCCGATCTCACGCTTGACGGGTTGAGGCTGTTGGCGGAACGCAACCCCGCACCCAGATTAGCCCGCGACAGAACCAGAACAATCGAAGGTCTTTGATGGAGGCGGATCCCGGCGGACTCGCCTTCCTGCCCCTGGGCGGGACGGGCGAAATTGGCATGAACCTGAATCTGTATCGATCCGGCGGGCGCTGGCTCGCGATCGATTGCGGCATCGGCTTCGGCGGCAACGAACTGCCCGAAGCCGAGGTGATCATGCCGGACCCAGTCTTCATCGCCGAGCGGCGGGAGCAACTGGCCGGGCTCGTGATCACGCATGCCCACGAGGACCATGTTGGCGCCGTGGCGCATCTCTGGCCGCGGCTACGCTGCCCCGTCTATGCCTCGCCCTTCACGGCGGCCGTGTTGCGGCGCAAGCTGGGGGAAGCCGGGCTGGCCGGGGAGGTGCCGGTCCATATCGTGCCGCTCGGCGGCCGGCTCGACCTGCCTCCCTTCGCGCTCCAGTTCATTCCGGTGGCGCACTCCACGCCCGAGGCCCAGTCGCTCGCGATCCGCACACCCGCGGGCCTGATCGTGCATACCGGCGACTGGAAGATCGACCCGCACCCGCTGGTAGGCCCTCCCACCGATGAGGCTGCGTTCGCCGCGCTCGGCGAGGAGGGGGTGCTCGCCCTCATCTGCGACAGCACGAATGCGCTGGTCGAAGGCCATTCCGGCTCGGAGGGGGAGGTACGGCGCTCGCTTGCGAGCCTCATCCGCTCCATTCCCAGCGGACGCGTGGTGGTCACGTGCTTTGCCAGCAACGTCGCCCGCGTCGAAAGCGTGGCGCTCGCGGCACGCGAGGCGGGACGGTCGGTCGCGCTTATCGGCCGTTCGCTGCGCAACCTGGAAGCCGCCGCCCGCGACACCGGGTATCTGAAGGCCCTGCCACCGTTCCTCACCGAGGATTCGATGGCCGATGTGCCGGATGACAATCTGCTGATTCTGATCACCGGCAGCCAGGGCGAGGCACGGAGCGCGCTCTCACGGGTCGCGGCCGACACGCATCAGACGCTGTCGCTCGGCGAGGGGGATACCGTGATCTTCTCGTCGCGCCAGATCCCGGGCAACGAACGCGCGATCGCGACCGTGCAGGACAACCTCGTCCGCCGCGGCGTCCGCGTCATGACCGACGACGATCACATGGTGCATGTGAGCGGCCATCCGGCGCGCGACGAGTTGCGCCGGCTGTATCGGCTGGTGCGGCCGCGTTACGCCGTGCCGGTGCACGGCGAGTGGCGGCACCTCGCGGCCCATGCGGCGTTGGCCCGCGAGCTCGGGGCGGAGCCGTTGATGATGGAGGATGGGGACATCCTCCAGCTCGCGCCGGGCCGGCCGGAAATCGTCGATTCGGCGCCCGTGGGAAAATTGGCGCTCGACGGCAATCGTGTCGTGCCGCTCGCCGGGGGCGTGATGTCGGCTCGACGGCGGATGCTTCAGAGCGGGATCGTGCTCGGCAGCCTGGCCGTCGATTCGGGCGGCCGACTGATGGGGGAACCCCGCGTCAGCGCGCCCGGCCTCTTTGATCCGCAAGATCCGGAAAGCGAGCGGCTCAACCGCGATTTCGGTATTGCCGTGTCGGAATTGCCCGCGCCGCTGCGCAGGGACGACGCGGCGCTGCTGGACGCCGCGAAGGCCGCGTTGCGGCGAGCGCTGGGAAAGCGCCTGGGCAAACGGCCGATGGTGGACGTGCATTTGCTGAGGGTTTGACGCGCGCCTCCGGCGCCCAGATCGCTACCCTGAACCCGCTTGGGTTGAGAGACCCCGTACTCCATGCCTCGGAGATGGCGATATGGGATGGTTTACCGCATCCGTCTTGTTCGTCCTGATCTGGTGGACCGTGCTGTTCGCGGTGCTGCCGCTCTGGGTCGAACCCGAGGCGCGGCCCGACCCAGCGACAGGCTGGCGCGGAGCGCCGAAACATCCGCGACTCGGGCGCAAGCTGCTCGTCACCACGCTGCTGACGGCGCTGATCTGGGCTGGGTCGGTGGCCGTGATCGAGAGCGGGTGGATCAGCTTTCGACGCGCCGCCCAAAGTCTGCCCGACGAGTAGGCGGGAATCTGCGCAAGCTGCTCAAACCCGCAGCACTTCCTGTCCAACCCAGGAAGAAAGCACGAAAAATACAGTGAATTTCGGTGGACGCAGGATAGGGAACGGCCGAATCATCACCGGCAGGACGAGGCGATTGCCTCTTCCTGCCGTGTGACTGGCGTTTCCTCCCTAAACTCGGCCCTGCGTGCCGCCGGTGCGCAGGGCCATCTTGTTACCAGAGGTTTGCATTATTGTCATCAAGCATTAAGAAACTTTACATCGGTTAACACTGATTTTCTTGAGTCATCTGTATTGCGCCGCAGCATCTTCCTCATCGCGTTATTGTGAGTGTGATCAGCAAGACTGGGCGTCGGGCCGGTTTTCCATCGCCATCCGGGCCCCGGGGCAGGGTTCGCCTGACGATGTCAGGCAGATGCACTCGTGCTGCTTGTTGAGCGAGCAACTTTGTCAGTTCGACCGTTCCCGGTCAGGACGACGTTGCCCTAGAAAGCCACCCGGCCGAACAGTGCGAGCAGTGCGGCGTAGGCGAGCGCGCCCACCAGAAAACCCACCAGAGTGCCGTTCATGCGCACATATTGCAGATCCTTGCCGACCCGGAGTTCCAGCCGGTCGGTGATGGTCGCCGTGTCCCAGGAGGCCACCACGTCGCCGATGAAGGACGCGATCTGCGGCTGCGCAGCCGGCAACAGTCCGCGCAGGAAGCGCTCCAGCGTTCGCTCGACTCGGGCCCGCGTATCCGGATCGCTTGCCATCAACGCACCCAGGTTGCGCAGCGCGGTTTCCAGCACGGAGGCAACGCGCCCCTCGGGCCGGCCCACATCGGTCTCCAGCGCCAGGCGCAGCCGCGCCCAGACATCCCAGGCCCAGGCCTGCACCGATGGGTGTGCCAGCAGCCGCCGCATCCCACGGCCGATATCGGCGGCGCGTTCGGGATCGTGCTCGATGCGGTCGATCTCGCGCCGGACCCATTCGTCGAACGCATCGCGCAGGCCCGAATCGTCTTCGCCGATCCGCTCGAACTCCGTGTTGACGTAGGCCAGGATGCGCGTCGCGATCGTGGCGCCCACCGCCCAGCCTACCAGCCGGCCCCCGGTCTCACGAATACGCGCTTCGATGATGTCGCGTAGCTCGAGTTCTTTGGCGCGCATCGCCTGACGCAGTTTCTCGAGCGTGAAGGTGAGCACCTCCTGGTGTCGTCCGCCCTCGACCAGGGTGCGCAGCGCGCGTGCCACGACACGGCCCGTGCCGGCGCCGCCGATCAGGCGAGGCACCAGCCGCGCCATCAGACGCCGGGCGCGACCGTCCTCGACCGTGGCAAGCACGCGCGGCACGTAGCCCGCCAGCGCCTGGGAGAGCGGCTTCACCACGGCGGGATCGGTCAGCAGCACCTGAAGCAGCTCGCCCACATCGAGCCGGGCGAGCATCCGATGGATTTCCTTCTCGGCGATCACATGCCGCGACACAAAGCGGCCCAGCGCGAGGCCAAGGCGAGCCTTCTCGCGGGGGATGATGGCGGTGTGGGGGATCGGCAAACCCAGCGGCCGGCGGAATAGCGCCGTCACCGCGAACCAATCGGCGACCCCGCCGACGAATCCGGCCTTGGCGCCGGCCTGGAGCAGGTCGGTCCAATAGGTCCGGGGGAGGTAGTAGGAGACGATCGTGAGGGCTGCCATGAGGATCAGGAGCAGCGTCGCGATCGTGCGATGCCGGCGCAGCGTGCGCCGGGCGATCCGGTCGGGATCGGGTTCGGTCATCCCTCGACGGCGCGATAGGCGGTGACTTCGATCTCGATTTTCATGCGCGGATCGGCGAGGCCGGCGCTGATCATGGTAGCGGCCGGCGGATGGCGGCCGAAGGCTTCCCGAAGGAGCGGCCAACAGGGTTCGAAATCCGCCGGATCGGGCAGGAGGTAATGGACGCGGACGATGTCGGCGAACCCGGCGCCGGCGCCGGCGAGCGCTGTCTCGATGTTGCGCAGCGTCTGCGCGCATTGCGTGACGACGTCGCTCGCGATCGACATGGTCGCGTAATCGAAACCGGTGCAGCCGCTGACGAAGATCCAGCCATTGAGGCAGACGGCGCGCGCATAACCGATCTCTGCCTCGAAGCGGGAGCCCGACGAGATCGAAACCCGCACGGAACTAGTGGGCGCAGGGAAAGGCGCGCGCCAATGCCTCCGTGGCGAGCGCGCCGGCGGGCCGTTCGGTGGCTTCGGGACGCGCGCGCAGATCTTTCAGCACCACCGCCACGAGTTGCGGGGTGGTGACGGCGAGCGGAATGCAGGCGGCAGCGCGGCCGGGTCCGGCCGCGGCGATCGCGTCGGCGATGCCGGAGATGTAGGCTTCGCATTGGAGCCGGCCTGGCGGAGCGGTGAGCCCGGGGCGCAGCGGCGCGGGTGCCCGCGTCTCACACATCTGCAGGAGACGGTTGCCGTCCACCTTCGAGAAACGCTGCGCATGCGCCGGCAACGCGAAGGCGAGCGGAAGCAACAGAACCCAGGCTCTCATGGCTCGATCCTCACCTCGTAGCGCTCGATCACCGTATTTGCGAGCAGCCGCTTGGCCATGGCCTCGGCCTCGGCCCGCGCCGCCTCGGGATCGGTCTCCTGCAGCGTGAATTCGATGATCTTGCCCGCACGCACGTCGGCGACGTTCGCAAAACCGAGTGTGTGCAGCGCGTGTTCGATCGCGCGCCCCTGCGGATCGAGCACGCCTTCCTTCAACCGCACCGTGACGGCGGCCTTCATTGCATCATCTCCGGCCCCTTGAGATCGCGCATGCCGGCCTCCGGCAGAATGCCGAGCCGTTTGGCGACTTCCTGATAGGCTTCCTCGACGCGGCCGAGGTCGCGGCGGAACCGGTCCTTGTCCATCTTCTCGTGCGTGCGCACGTCCCACAACCGGCAATTATCCGGGCTGATTTCGTCGGCGAGCACGATGCGCATCTCGTCGTTTTCCCAGAGCCGGCCGAACTCGAGCTTGAAATCGACCAGCGTGATACCGACGCCAAGAAAAAGGCCGGTGAGGAAATCGTTGATGCGGAGCGTGAGCGCCACGATGTCGTCAATATCCATGGTGCTTGCCCAGCCGAAGGCGGTGATGTGCTCCTCGGCCACCATGGGATCGCCGAGCGAATCGTTCTTGTAATAGTATTCGATGATCGAGCGCGGCAGCCGCGTGCCTTCCTGGATGCCGAGCCGTGTGCAAAGCGACCCGGCAGCGACGTTCCGCACCACGATCTCGAGCGGAATGATCTCCACTTCGCGGATCAACTGCTCACGCATGTTGAGCCGACGGATGAAATGGTTTGGGATGCCGATCTCGGCGAGCCGCATCATCAGATATTCGCTGATGCGGTTATTGAGCACGCCCTTGCCGGTGATGATGCCCTTCTTGGTGCCGTTACCCGCGGTCGCGTCGTCCTTGAAATATTGCACGAGCGTGCCGGGCTCGGGGCCCTCGAACAGGATTTTGGCTTTGCCCTCATAGAGCTGGCGGCGGCGGGCCATGGGTCTCAGGTCCCTCGAGGCGGGTTGGGGCGCACGGCACGGCCGGCGGGTTGGGCGGGCGGTATAGCAGGCGCCCTGCCGCTAGGCCACTTGCCCCCCGGCGAGCGCCAGCCAGCGCCGGGCGATCTCGGGCCAGCCCGGCTGCGGTTCGGCAAGGCAGGCCACATGCATCCGGGCCCAAAGCGCATCGTCAGAGAGGAGTGCGATGGTGTGCGCGGCCATGTCCCGCGCACTGCGCGCCAGGAACCCGGTGGCGCCGTGACGCACCCGCTCGCGCAGGGCGCCGCGGCCTCGGGTCACGACCGGTATGCCGCAGGCGATCGCTTCGGCGGCGGCAAGGCAGAAGGTTTCGGAGCGATGGCCGGGCGCGAGCCACACCCGGGCGCGGCGAAGCAGGGCCGATACCTCCGCGTTCGGCAAGCGTGACCCGATCGTGATGTTGGATCCAGGCGGGGGGTAAGCAGCGACATCCTGGGCGGCGATGCGGGCCTCCAGCCGCGCCTCCGGCAGCACGGGCGCGATGTGACGGGTCCAGAGCCCGAGCACCTCGTCGAGCCCGCGATAGGCCTGGCTCGTGAAAAGCGCCAATGGTGGGGCAGGGGGGCTTGGCGGTGAAACCCCGCCGGCCAGGTCGGCGCGAAGCCCGAGCGGGATCGTCGCGCGCGCCCGAAAGGGCAGGAGCCGGCTCGCGGAAGCCGCCTGCGACCGGCCCACGAAAACCGCCACGGGGCGATGGCGCCGAAGCGCCGGCAACCGCCCCCGGCGCCACTCGCGTGCCAGCGTCACCTCGTTGTGGAACCACACCACCGGAAGCCCCGCGCGGCTTGGCAACAGCCGCGCATCGTTCACGGCGACCGCCGCCCCGGCGGTCCCCCCTGCCTCCGCCACCAGTTCGACGGCACCCATCCTCGCGGCAATCCGCGACGCGCCGGCGATCCGCACGGCGGCACCGGCATCCGCCAGCGCGGCGGCCAGCGAGAGGACCGCCTGCTCCGTCCCGCCAAACGACGCGTTTTCCGGCGGCGCCCCGGCCAGGAACGGCCGGCCGCACAGGAAGAGAAAGTCGGGCGCGCTCAGCCGATCTGCCGCGCCAGCCGGCGGGACAGGAGCCAGCCGATCAGCCCGGCGGCGGGCGCGGCCGGGATCACCAGCAGGAAGCCCGCGTAGACGCCGCGGGTCGCGAGGCCCAGGCCGATGCCGAGCATCAGGCCGGAGACCAGGCTTCCGGTGACGGCGGCGCTGATGCCGAGCCAGACGATGTCGGTGCGTTGGATCATTGATTGCCTCCGGCAGGCAGAGGCTTCGCCCTTGCCCCCTGTGGCCATAAGGCCCCAGACCCGTCCCCGTGAAGGGGCCCGGCGCAGGCCAGGGCTCGGTTGCGTCAGGTCGGGGCTTCGTATAGTTACCGCCGCTTACGGCCGGGAACGTGGCCGGGTCTTCGGGACCCGTGCCCGTCGCATGCGCGAGCGTGCGGCCTACCGGTGCAACACAGCCAGGCCTCACCGTCCGGCGCCAGAACCAAGGAGTGGCTGCGCATGACCAAGCGCACCGAAAGCAAGTATAAGATCAACCGCCGGCTCGGCGTCAATCTTTGGGGCCGCTCGAAAAGCCCCGTCGCCAAGCGCGATTACGGTCCCGGCCAGCACGGGCAGCGCCGCAAGGGCAAGCCGTCCGACTTCAATATTCAGCTCAAGGCCAAGCAGAAGCTCAAGGGCTATTACGGCAATATCGGCGAGAAGCAGTTCCGCAAATATTACGAAGAGGCGGTGCGCCGGCGTGGCGACACGTCGGAGAACCTGATCGAGCTGCTCGAGCGCCGGCTCGATGCCGTGGTTTACCGCATGAAGTTTGCGGTGACGCCGTTCGCCGCGCGGCAGTTCGTCAGCCACGGGCATGTCACGGTCAATGGCCGCAAGGTGAACATTCCGAGCTTCCTGGTGCGCGACGGGGACGTGATCGAGGTCAAGGAAAAGTCGAAGCAGATGGTCGTGCTGCTCGATGCGGCGCAGAGCAACGAGCGCGACGTGCCCGAATATATCGAGGTCGATCATCGCATGATGAAGGGCCGCTTCGTGCGCTCGCCGAAGCTCACCGACGTGCCGTATCCGGTGACCATGGAGCCGAACCTGGTCGTCGAGTTCTACTCGCGCTGACGCCGGCGCGATCCCGGGCTTGACCCTTCTCGAGCGGCTCAGCCGGCTCCGGTGGGAAGAGCCCGGGATCGACCGGGCCTATGCGCGCGCGCCGCATCCGGCGCTGACGGTGACGGCCGAGGGAAGCGGACCGCGCATCGCGGTATTGATGCCGGTGTGCGACACGCGCGAGGGTTGGTTGCGCGAGGCGATCGCTTCTGTCCGTGCGCAATCCTGGCCGCATTGGGAATTGTGCATTGCGGACGACGTCTCGACGGCGCCGCACGTGGCGGCGATCCTCGAGGAGGCATGCGGCAGCAACCCGCGCATCCGGATGGTGCGTCTCGCGGCGAGGAGCGGGATCGCGGCGGCGACGAACGCGGCCGCGCGCCTGGCGTCGGCCGGGTATGTCGCGTTCCTCGATCACGACGATGTTCTGGCACCCGAAGCGCTCGCGGTGATGGCGCGGGCGGCGCGGGCGCATCCGGAGGCGGGGCTGCTTTTTTCCGACGAGGATCAGCTCGTGGGCGGCGCGCGGCGGGCGCCGTATGTCAAGCCGGGCTGGAATCCGGATTTGCTTCTGCAACAAAATCTGGTCTGTCACCTGGCGGTCTGCCGGCGTGACCTGTTCGAGGCGCTCGGCGGGATGCGGGAAGGCTACGAGGGCGCGCAGGATCATGATTTCGCGTTGCGCGCGGCGCGGCATCTAGGCCCGGGCGGCGTCCGCCATGTGCCGGGCGTGCTCTATCACTGGCGTCAGGACCCCGGCTCGTTCTCGGCCGCTTCGGCGGCGCGCTGCCGCGAGTCGGCGGCCCGGACGATCCGCGAGCATGCCGGCGAGGGCGCGCAATTCGTGACGGATCCGGATCTGCCGGGCTGGCTTGCCGTTGCTTACCCATTCCCGGGGAATGTCGGGCAGATCGCGATTCTGCCGCCGGGCGCGAGCGCGGGCGTGGATGACGACGGCGTTCTGGTGTTTCTCTCGCCGACGCTGCGGCCGATGTCGACCGACGCCATCGAGCGTCTGGCGGCCCAGGCGCTTCAGCCTGGCGTGGGGGTTGCCGGCGGGCGGCTCGAGGATGGGCGAGGGCGCATCCTGCATGGGGGCGACAGTGTCGATCCCATGCGGGTTGCGGTCGCGGCACGCGGCGCGGTGGGAGATCCCGGTTACCGCGGCAGGTTCCGGCTGGCGCGCACCGTGGCCGCCGTGTCGGGCGATTGCCTGGCGATCCGGGCCGATCGGTTCCGCGCGCTCGGCGGCTGGCGCTCTGAGGCCGGCGATTTTGCCGCCGTCGATCTTTGCCTGCGCGCCGCCGAGGCCGGCTGGCGAACCGTGTGGACCCCAGTTGCCCGCTTCGCTTATGCGCAAGGACCGCGTGAGCGCCGCCGGGGCCGCGACTGGATGCGCCGGCAATGGCGTGCGCAACTCGCCGCCGATCCCTATCTCAACCCGCACCTTTCCCTTCGCGCTGGAAAACTCCAATGGAAAGGGGTCTGGGGCCGCCGGCCCCAGCGGAGCGCAGAGGCGGAGCCTCTGCCCGCCGGAGGCAAACCATGACGCCGCTCACCGCCGAGATCGCCCGCCGCCGCACCTTCGCGATCATCTCCCACCCCGACGCCGGCAAAACGACGCTGACCGAGCGTCTGCTGCGCGCCGGCGGCGCCATTCAGCTCGCCGGCAATGTGCGCGCCAAGGGCGAGCGCCGCCGCACGCGGTCGGACTGGATGAGCATCGAGCGCGAGCGCGGCATTTCGGTGGTCACGTCGGTGATGACGTTCGAGCATGGCGGCTGCGTCTTCAACCTGCTCGACACGCCGGGCCATGAGGATTTCTCGGAGGACACGTATCGCACGCTGACCGCGGTCGATTCCGCGGTGATGGTCATCGATGCGGCGAAGGGCATCGAGGCGCGCACCCGCAAGCTGTTCGAGATCTGCCGGCTGCGGGATATTCCGATCATCACCTTCATCAATAAGATGGACCGCGAGAGCCAGGATGTTTTCGGGCTGCTCGACGAGGTGGCGAGCACGCTGGCGCTCGATGTGGCGCCGGCGAGCTGGCCGGTGGGGCGTGCCGCCGATTTCATCGGCACTTATGGAATCGCCAGGCGTGAATTGCGCGTGGCCGAGCCGGTGGCGCAATCCGATCCGCGCATGCAGGCGCTCGGCGAGGAGCTCGAGCTGGTGCAGGCGGCGCTGCCGGCCTTCGATCCTGAAAGTTTCATGGCGGGGCATCTGACGCCTGTTTATTTCGGTAGTGCGATCAAGGAAATCGGCGTCACCGATCTGCTCGATGCGCTGGCGAGCTTCGGGCCCAAGCCCCGGGCGCAGGCCGCCGATACGCGGGTGGTGGCGGCCGATGAGCCGCAGCTCACCGCGCTCGTTTTCAAGATCCAGGCGAACATGGATCCGAACCATCGCGACCGGATGGCGTTCGCGCGCATCTGCTCGGGCCGGCTCGAGCGCGGCATGAAGCTGAAGCAGGTGCGGACGGGCAAGCAGATCCCGCTGAACGCGCCGCAATTCTTCTTCGCGCGCGATCGTCAGATCGCCGAGGCGGCCTATGCCGGCGACGTGGTCGGGATTCCCAATCACGGCACGCTCAGGATCGGCGACACGCTGACCGAGAGCGAGGAGCTTCGCTTTCTGGGCGTCCCGTCCTTCGCGCCGGAAATCCTCCGGCGTATCCGGCTCGACGATGCGATGAAGGCGAAGAAGCTGCGGCAGGCGTTGCAGGAACTCGCCGAAGAGGGGGTCGTGCAATTGTTCCGCCCGCTCGATGGCAGTCCGCCGATCGTGGGCGTGGTGGGCACGCTGCAGCTCGACGTGCTCGTGGCGCGGCTGGCCGCGGAATATAGTGTGCCGATCGGTCTCGATCCGACGCCGTTCAGCCAGGCGCGCTGGATCAGCGGCGAGAAAATGGCACTGGCGCGCTTCCTCGCCGAGCAGCGCAGCGCGATCGCCGAGGATGTGGACGGCGACCCGGTGTTCCTCGCGACGTCCGCTTTCATGATGCGGCGCGCCAGCGAGATGAATCCGGCGATCGCGTTTCACGACGTCAAGGATCACCGGGAGATGGCCGCGTGAGCGGCGATTTCTTCGCGAACCGGTTTACGACGCTGCGCGACGGGCTGGCGTTCGACAGGCTTGCCGGCCTCGAGATCGGTCCGCTCGACAATCCGATCGTCCGCAAGTCCGAAGGCGACATCACCTATATCGACGTGGCCGATGCCGAGGCGCTGCGCCGGCAATATGACGGCCAGGTCGATACCTCGAAGATCGTCGAGATCGATGCGATCTGGGGCGAGCGGAGCCTTGCCGAGTGCGTGGGCGGCCGGAAGTTCGATTACGTGATCGCGAGCCATGTCGCCGAGCATGTTCCGGACCTCGTCACCTGGCTGCGGGAAGTGCAGGCGGTGCTCAAGCCGGAGGGCGAGTTGCGGCTGGCGATGCCGGATTGCCGGTTTTCGTTCGACGTGCTGCGCGACGAGACGCGGCTGGTCGATGTGCTGACCAATTACGTGCTGCGCGCGCGGCGGCCGACGGTTGCGAACGTGCTGGATTTCCGGCTTCATTACGCGCCGGATATGAGCGGGCATGGCCGCTATGAGGGCCGCCTGTCGCCGAGAGAGGTCAAGGCGCGTCACAGTTTTCAGCTTGCGCTCGATTCGGCCGGCTGGGCGCGCGACATGCCCGACCGGTATTTCGACGTGCATTGCTGGGTGTTTCAGCCGCGCTCCTTTGCCACCGTGATGGCGCGGCTGGCGGAGGAAAATCTCGTGCAGATGGCCTGCACGCGGCTTCTCGATCCGTCGCTGCCGCTGCTCGAGTTCTACGCCTTTCTCCAGCCCTGCGCGGAGGCGGCCCGCACCGTGGCGAGCTGGCGCGATGCCGCGGCGGCGGCGCGGGATCCGCTCCCCGGATCGGCGGAAGCGAGGCCGGTCGCTGATCCGGAACTGGCTGCCCTGCGCGCCCGGTTGGCGGCGATCGAAAACTCGACCTCGTGGCGCGTCACGGCGCCGCTGCGCCGGATCGCGTCGCGGCTCAAGCGCCCGCTTTAGAGCTACATCACCCAGACCGGAATCGGTCTCGGTGATAACGTTGCTCGCCAAATCAAAGAATCTAGAGCGGGTTCACTCTGACCACGGTCAGAGTGAACCCGCTCTAGCCCCCAAGCGGCACCCGGATCGCGGTCAGGCCCGCCGCCAGCACGCTCCTGAGCGCGGCCGGCTCGAGCGCGATGCAGCCTTCGGTCGGCGTGAAATCGGGTGCGGCCACGTGCAGGAAAATCGCGGAACCGCGGTCGGCTTCGGGCGGTGCGTCGTTCCAGCCCAGCACGCCGATCATATCGTAGAGGTGGTCGGTGCGCCAAAGCTCTTCGTGGTGCCCCGCATAAGGCAGCGTCACGAAGCGGTTGTAGGCGGCGTCGCGAGGATCGTCGCACCAGCCGTCGCTCGGCGCCAAGGGTTCCACCGGCACCGGCGCGGCGGGGCGGGCGACCCGGTCGGCGCGATAAAAAACGCGGCGGAGGGGCAACAAACCCGCGGGCGTGGCGCCGTCGCCCTCGCGCTTCGCCTGCGTGACGCCGCTGCGGCCGATCGCGCAGCGGAATGTGTCGCGGCCGAAGGTCAGGGCCGGGCCGGGGATGAGGGTGGCGATCATCGGAAGGGAAGAATTCTTCTTTTTCTGAAGAAAAAGAAGCAAAAAGACTTCATCCCCTAGGGACGGGGCGGTTGGACCCCCGGTCAAATGCGGAAAGTTTTTTTGGTTCTTTTTTTTCAAAAAAAAGAACGACTCTTTCTAATCCAAAAGATGCCCGAACCGGCGAGCCTTGGTTTCGAGATAGGCGTCGTTCACGCCGTTCGCCGCGAACCGCAGCGGCACGCGTCCGGCGATTTCGATGCCGCAGGCGGCCAGGCCCGCGAGTTTCTGCGGATTGTTGGTCAAGAGCCGGATGCGGGGGATGCCCAGCGCGCGGAGCATGTCGGCCGCCGGCGCGAAACTGCGTTCGTCGGCGGCGAAGCCGAGAGCCAGGTTCGCCTCGAGCGTATCCAGGCCGGAATCCTGCAGCGCATAGGCGCGGAGCTTGTTCACGAGGCCGATGCCCCGCCCTTCCTGCGCGAGATAGAGCAGCACGCCGGCGCCCTCGGCCGCCATGCGCTGGAGCGCGCCGTGGAGTTGCGGCCCGCAGTCGCAGCGGAGGCTGCCGAGCAGGTCGCCGGTGAAGCACTCGGAATGGAGCCGGACCAGGGGGGCGGGAGTTTGCTCGGGATGGCCGATCAGGACCGCGAGGTGCTCGATGCCGCCGTCGTCGGGGCGAAAGGCGACGACGCGGCAAGCCTGCGCTTCGGCCAGCGGCACGGCGGCTTCGACGACGCGGGCGAGCGTCTGGGATTGAGGGTGGAAGGCGGCGATGCTGGCCGGAGCGACCCGAAGCAGATCGGCGCCATCGTCGGCGAACGGAGCCATGAGGACGGCCGGCAGCAGGAGCGCGGTGCGGGCTAGCTTCAGCGCGGCGTGGGCGTGGGGCGGCACCGGAAGCCGCGCCTGCGGCGCCGGGATACGGCCGGGATGGGCCAGAGCGCGCAGTCGTCCGGGGGTCAGATCGGCGGGCGCGACGGCCGTCGCGATCGGGTCGGCGGCGGCGCCGGAGAGCAGAAGGGTCGGAAAGCCCGCGCTGCCCGCCGCGAATTCGGCGAGCGCGGCTTCGGTGGCGGTTTCGATCGCGAGCAGGATCTGCGGTCGGGAGGCCTCCAGCACGACGGGCGTGCCGGCGCGCAGATCCTGGGCTGCCCGCCTCACGGCGCGGCCGTGCCTGGCGGTGGCGAGCGGCGGAGCGGCTTCGAGGGGAAGCAGGACGGCGGACTCCGTTCAGCGATGCGGCTTAGGTCGGCTCCCTCGGCGCGGAAACAAGAGCCGCGACCGTCTCACCTACCAACGTATTCAGATGGGCGATTCCATTCGACAAAACGGGAATCTTTTTTTGAGATAACGCCGTTATGTGCAACGTCCGACTCATTTACGGGTTAGGGTGTCACTCACGGTCCGTGAGCACCACCTTAGGGGGGTGTGGAGGGGAGGTTTTCACATGGCGGGTGGCCGTATGGTGCTGATCGTCGACGACGATCATGCGTTGCGGGAAGAGCTGGCGACACAATTCCAAGCCAATGGCGAGTTCATCGTGGCCCAGGCCGGGTCGGTGGCCGAGGCGGAAGCCCAGCTCGCCAATAAGGATGTCCGGTTCGAGGGGATCATTCTCGACGTGACCCTGCCGGACGGCGACGGGCGGGATTTCTGCGCGGATCTGCGCCGGCAGGGTGTCCGGGTGCCGATCCTGATGCTGACCGGGTCGGATGATGAAGCCGATGTGGTCCGGGGGCTCGAATCGGGCGCCAACGACTATCTGGCCAAGCCTTTCCGGCTGGGCGAGCTGCTTGCGCGCTTGCGGGCGCAGATGCGCATCTTCGAGAATTCGGAAGACGCGGTGTTCAGCATCGGGCCCTATATGTTCCGGCCGTCGGCGAAGCTGCTGCAGGAAGTGCCGCGCAACCGGCGGATCCGCCTCACGGAGAAGGAGGCGGCGATCCTGAAATTCCTCTATCGGGCAGGCACCAAGCCGGTCGCGCGGCAAATCCTGCTGAACGAGGTCTGGGGCTACAACGCCGCGGTCACCACGCACACGCTCGAGACGCATATCTACCGGCTGCGGCAGAAGATCGAGCCCGATCCGGCGAATGCGCGGCTGCTGGTGACGGAGGGTGGCGGCTACCGGCTGGACCCGGCGGGCTTGCCGGCCTGAGCCGGTGGCAGCAGGGGCCTGACGGCCGACTCGTCCCCCGTTCAGTGCATGCGCGGCGCGCGCAGCATGCTGACGCGATCCACCGAATGGACCGTCACCTGCAGGCGCTGCTCCGCCCGGCCGATCGCGAGCCGCACGCGCGCGCCGGCCGTCCCGGCGCTCCATATCCGGCGCCAGAGCGTGGCCAGGTCGTTGACCTCCTCGCCATCGACGGCCAGCACGCGGTCGCCGGTGCGCAGGCCGGCCCGATCGGCGGGACCGTCCTCCGCGACGCCGCCGATCACGACGGTGTCGTCGCTCTCCAAGGCGAAGAGACCCAGCCAGGGCCGGGCGGGCCGGCGCGTGCGTCCGAACAGCCGAAGCTCGTCGAGGACCGGCGTGAGCAGTGACACCGGCACGACCATGTTCATGTCGGTGCGGCGGCCGCCTTCCTCGCCCTGCTGCAGGATCAGCGAGGCGATGCCCAGGAGCTTGCCATCCTCGCCGATCAGGCCGGCGCCGCCCCAGAAAGGGTGAGCGGGAGCCGTAAAGAGCGCGTCTTCGATCAGATATTCCCAGTAGCCGGCGAATTCCTGCCGGCCGACCAGACGCGTCTCGATCGTGCGCTGCCGGCCGCCGGCGCCTGCGAGCAGCAGGGGCGCGCCCACCGCGAGCGGTTGCGGATCGCCGAGCGGAAGTTCCGGGATTTTGAGGGACGTGAAGGGCTGGATCAGCCCGAAGCCGGTTTCGAAATCGATCGCCAGCGCGTGGCCCGGGACGACACGGCCGTCCGACGTGGTCAGCCAGATGCTTTCCGCTTCGAGGATCAGATAGCCCATCGTCAGGACCAGGCCGCCCGGGATGGCGACCGCGCTGCCGCTCCGCTCGGTGCCGAGCGCGCCTGCGGTGGAGGCGTCCTCGGGGACATCGGCGCGGATCGCGACAATCGCATGCAGCGCGTTGTCGAGGTCGAAGGGCCAGTCCGCGTTGCGCGGCTGGAGGCTTGCGGGAATATCGCGGGCGGATTTCGCCATCAGGTTGAGATTGCTTCTTGCCGGGGCGTTGCGCGAGGCCGAGTATCGGACCTGACGGGGGTAACGCTCAATGGCGTCACCGGGGCGCAGGGCAGGCGGCGGCGGAGCGGCGGGCTATCTGCCGGTGCTCGACGGGGTGCGGGCGGTCTCGATCCTGCTGGTCGTCGGATCGCATCTGGGGTTGGGGCGCGTGATCCCGGGGGCATTCGGTGTCACGTTGTTCTTCTTCCTCAGTGGCTATCTGATCACGCGGCAGCTGCTCGCGACGCTGCGCGACCGGGGCACGATCGATTTCGGGCGGTTCTATGCGCGGCGTGCCGCCCGGCTGATGCCGGCGGCGATGGTCTATGTCGCGGTCGCCGGCGGGCTTTTCTGCGCGATCGGGGGACGGATCACGCCCGCCGGCTGGATCGCGGCGTTGTTCTACGGGGCCAACTATTTCGATCTGCTCCAGCACTACCATTCGGTGCTGACCGGCGTGCGGCACCCGTTCAACGTGCTCTGGTCGCTGGCCATCGAAGAACATTTCTATGCGATCTGGCCGCTCGTGCTGCTGCTGATCGGCCGGTGGCGGTGGGCGGTGACCGCGGTGTGGGCCCTGTGCGCGGCGGCGCTGGCGTGGCGATTGTGGCTGCTCGGCCATTGTTTCGGTGGCGCGGGGGGCTGGGTTTGCGGTCCGATCAATCCCAATCCGCTCTGGCGGTACAACCGGCTCTATCTCGCGACCGACACGCGGTTCGATTCGATACTCTACGGCGCGGCGATGGCGCTGGCCGAAGCGCGGTCGGGAGCTGCGCGGGGGCATTGGGCGGGCGGCGCTCTGCTGCTTGCGACCAGCTTTGCGCTGCCGGGAGCCGCCGGCCGCTTCGCCTGGCGGCCCTCGGTGCAGGGTGTCGCACTCGGGCTGCTGATGCCGGCCCTGTTGTCGCGCGAGAGCGTCGTCAAACGGGCGCTGTGCGCTCCAGCCGCGCTGTATGTGGGGCGGCTCAGCTACTCGCTCTATCTGTGGCATGCGGGAGCGCTGATGCTCGCGGATTATGCGGTGCCGGGCGGCGGGCTCGCCTGGCTCGCGGTCGCCTTGGCAGGATCGGCGGGCGGGGCGATGCTGTCCTATCATGCCGTCGAGCAGCCGATGTTGCGCCTGCGCCGGCAGCTTGGCTCGCATGCCCCGGACGAGACGATGCCCGTCTTTGCCCAAGCGATCCGGGAGACGCGCGCGGGCTGGGGTTTTATCCGGCGCGAGGCCGACGGTCTGCCAGGAGCGGCGAATTCACATGCCACGCCATCGCGAAATTCCCTATTTCATCGCCAATAGCTTCCAGCGCCTGGCATTCAGGGCGTTCGGCGATCCGCATGCGCCGCCGGTGCTCTGCGTGCACGGGCTGTCCCGCAACGGCCACGATTTCGATGTGCTGGCGGAAGCGCTGTCGGACGAATTCTATGTGATTTGTCCGGACTTGCCCGGGCGGGGCGCATCGTCGTGGCTGCCCGATGCCGCGCTCTACCAGCCGATGGTGTACGTGGCGGCGCTCTCTCATCTGCTCGCCTTTCTGGATCGGGAGGTTTGCTGGATCGGCACCTCGCTGGGCGGCATTTGCGGGATGGTGGTGGCGGCTGCGGGCGGCAATCCGGTCCGGCGCATGGTGCTGAACGATATCGGGCCGCATGTCCCGAAGGCGGCGTTCGAGCGGATTGTGGCGTATGTGGGCGCGATGCCGGATTTCGGCGATCTCGAGGAAGCCGAGGCCTATGTTCGCCGTGTGCACGGGCCGTTCGGGCGCCTCTCGGATGCGCAATGGCGGCACATGGCGCAGACCAGCGTCCGGCCCATGCCGAACGGGCGCCTGGCATTGCATTACGATCCTAAACTGATCGAACCCCTGGTCTCGCAGCCGATCCGGGACACCGATATGTGGCCTTACTGGGACCGGATCACCTGTCCGATGCTCGTGCTGCGCGGCGTGGAGAGCGATCTCCTCACGACGGAAACGGCGGCACGGATGGCGGTGAAGGCTCGGGTGCATGAGGTGGAGGGAGCGGGACACGCGCCCGCCATCATGGATGCGCCGACGATCGCCGTCGTCCGGCAGTTTCTCCAGGGATGATCGTCAGACCCGCTCGAGCAAGCCCCAGTTTTGCAGCGCGTGCCGGACGGCCGGTGCGCGGCGGACCGCGATCGGGTCTTCGGCGTCGTTGCGATCATATTCATCGAATTCGGAAAGCTTGCGCGTCGCCACATCGCTCGGGTAGCCGCGCTTCAGCTTGGCGAGCCAGTGAGCGCGCGAGCGGGTGAAATAATGATTGACCCGGGCGGCCGAATAATCGGGAGCGGCGCGGCTGACGCCGCGAAGCACGCCGTCGGGAGATTCCGGGGCCCGGTGCCAGAGCATGTAGCGTCCGTGCGCGTCGCAATAATGGCCGTCGATATCCTCGCGCATGTGGAAATAATGCGGGTTGGGACAAGAGACGGCGAGCCGGGGGCGGATGACCGACTTGACGTGGTGCGCCGGAAAGAAGTCCGGTTCGGCCCGTCTCGTGAACGCCTCGATGACCAGGTTGCGCGGAAAATCCTCGTGCCCGTTCGCGCCGTAGACGGCCCAGTTCAGGGCGATGGCGCTCCAGCCCTCGAAGCGCGCCAGAAACCGGTTGACGGGTTCGTCATCGGCCGTAACGAAAAACTCGTCCGAATCGATGAAGGCGATCCAGTCGAACTCGAGCTTGTAGGCTTCGCATGCCGCTTCGTAGGCCAAGGTCTGCGACTGGGCCGACATGTTTTCCCAGTGATGGTAGCGGACGTCGACATGACGCGCCGCCTCGCGCAGAACCCCGGCCGTGCCGTCGTCGGATTGGTTGTCGAAGATGATGAGCGAGTCGAAACCGGCGATCGCGTGGTAGGCGATCCATTCCGCGATGTCGCGGGCTTCGTTCTTCACGATCAGGCAGACGGCGGACTTCATGGGACGGAGACCATGAGATGAGGGCGGGCGAATCTGACGCAGGGATGGCGACCGGGCAAGCGGGGACACCGATCGTTCATGTTTCGACGATGGGTGCGCTCGCGAACCAGATGATCCAGTATATGGTGGCGGTCGCGCTCGCCGAGCGATCCGGCATTTCCCGCATCTCGAACGTGGACCTGCCGATATGGGGAGTTCATCACCCTTGGATCCATGGGGAGTTTCCGCGCACGGAAATCGTGACCAGTGACACGGTGCCGCTCGACCTCCTGGCACGCGCGCTGACGGTGGGACAGCTCGACCGGGTCGATATACGGACATACGGTCAAAAAATCGAAAATTTTCCGGAACTGGATACCTGCCGGGCGCTGTTCCGGCATGACGGCACCGCCTATGCCGGAACCGGGCCGGACGAGCTCCTCTGCAGCATCCGCCAGGGCGACGTGCTGGATGCGAGGCATCCGGACTATGTGCTGCTGCCGGCGGAGTTTTATGCGGAGCTCGCGGAGCTCACCGGCAAGCGGCTCGTCTTCATGGGACAGCTCGAAGACAGTCCCTATCTGATGGAGCTGCGCCGCCGCTTCCCGGACGCGCGCTTCCTGCCGACCCGCGGGCCGGCCGGCGATTTCGAGCGTATCCGGCGCTCCGTCCATATCGTGCCCTCGGTCAGCACCTTCGCGTGGCTCGCGGCCTGGCTGTCCGAGGCAGAAACCATCCATCTGCCGGTCGTGGGATTGTTCCACCGGTTCCAGGCGCGCGGGGCAAACCTGCTCCCCGTCTCCGATCCCCGTTACCGTTTTTACCTCTTTCCGATTCATTATGCGGTTCCGGTGGCGCTCTATCCGGAGGCGCACGCGGCTCTGCGGGGCCTCTGGCGCTACATGCCGTCCGAGGCGATCGCCACCTGGTTCGCGCGACCGGCGCCGGAACGGTCGAAACCCGCCTATCTCGAAATGTTCGACGAGGCGTTCTACCGTGCGGTGCATCCCGACATTGCCCTGGCGATCGCCGCGGGCGACCTGCCGGACGGGCGGCATCACTATGAACATTTCGGCTTCGAGGAGGGGAGGGAGGGTTTCGCCCTCGATCGCGCCTGGTATTGCCGGCAATACCCGATCGCCGCGATCGAGATTTCGCAGGGCGATTATGCCGATGCCGATCACCATTGGCTCGCGATCGGACGAGCGCGCGGCTACCGGCGGGGGCCAGGGGAAGCCGCGCCGAGCAGCTAGAGCAGTATCACCCAGACCGGAATCGGTCTGGGTGATACAGTTGCTCGCCAAATCAAAGAGCCTAGAGCGGGCCTCCGGCGGGCAGGGGGCTTTGCCCCCTGCACCCCCACTGGGGCCTTTCGGCCCCAGCGGGCTCGCCATCGCGGGCGCCATCGGTTCAAGCACCGGTGGGGCGAGCCAGAGGCCGGGCCGCCGGCGGCGCGCCACGATCCACTCCTTGTCGGTTCAGTAATATTTCAAACGGAACCGGATCGTCACACCTTGCGGAGGAACGGTGAAGGACGCTGCCTCGAAGCGCGGCGGACCGAAATACATGCGGGCGTCGTTGGAAAACCCCATGCCCTCCTCGGGAAGCCCCAGGAGATTGCGGTCGAGCCGCCCATTGTCGTTCGCGTCCTGAAAGGCCTGCGCCGCGTAGAGGCCCGGAGGCACGCCCCGGACCACCACAATCGTCTCGCCCATGTGAGACGGTGCGTTGCCCTTCCAGCCGCAATGCGGGTGCAGGAAATCCGCGCGCGAGCAGATGGCGACCAGCACATGGCCGCGGTCGCTGCGCACGTTCTGCACGACGATGGTCACCGTTGCCGCCTGCGCGTGCCAGGCAAAGGCAACGGCAAAGGCGAGCGCGGCCGCCTGCCGGAGACGCAGGCGCGGCATCAACCCTGTGCCGGATAGGCCCGGCCTCGCCAGGTGGCGGGGCGTCCGCGGGCGGCGCGGATCAGGGCCGCCCATTGCACGATCAACAGGGCGAGGACGCCGATCGGATGCAGCGCCGCGCTCAGCCAGGATTGGCGGAAGCGCGCGGCGAGCGCGAAACGCAGGCCGAGGCTGCAGGCGCAGGCGGCGATCGCCGCCATGGAGCCCGCCGGCGCGAGCAGGAACGGCAGGACATGGCCGCCGGCGAGCAGGGCCGACCAGATTGGGAGGGCAAGCGGCTTCGCCATGCCCTCGGTGGCGTTCTTGGTCAGCCCTTCCCAGAGCGAGGCACTGTTGTCGTACATGCGACAGGAAGCGAGCGTTGTCGCGTCGAACAGGCCGGTTCGGAAACCGGAACGACGGAAGGCGCGTGGCAGTGTCACGCCGTCATGAAGGGAGGCGCGGATGGCCGCGTGTCCGCCGGCGGCCCGATAGGGCGTGCGCCGTGCGACGAAGAGCTGGCCACAGCCGGCGCCGAACCCGGGAGAAGGGCTACGTTCCATTTGCGCCATCGGCAGGTAGCCGAGCAGCAGGAAATGGATGAGAGGCAGAAGCAGCTTTTCGGACCAGGTGATGGTGATCTGGCGCGGGAAGCCGCTGGCCAGCGCCATTTCCGGATGGCGCTCCATGTAGCCGGCGATCCGCGTGAGCGCATCGGGCGCGAGTCTGACATCGGCGTCGACGAACACCATCAGTTCCGCGTCCGTGAGGGACGCGAGCGTGGCGCAGGCATGCTGCTTGCCCGACCAGCCTGGCGGAAGCGGCGGGGCTTGCGCCACGCGCAGTCTCGGGTCGGCGATCGCCGCCAGGATCTCCGGGGTCCGGTCGGTCGAGGAATCGTCGAGAACGTGCAGGGTCACATCGACGTCGCGATTGGCGAGCACGCAGGCGACCGCCTCTTCGATGTTCCGCTCTTCGTTCCGCGCCGGGATCAGAACGGCCACCGTGGCGCGTGCCGCCGCGGCCTCAGGCGTGCGGTAGCGGCGCAGATTGTCGGCCGCGAGCAGCAGCGGCAGCGCCGCGAGCGCCAGGGCGATGTCCGCCAGCATCAGATATTGCCCGGTTCGTGCCGCGCTTCGAAACGGCGGCCGGCGCTTGCCGCGCGCAGCCGGCGCCAGAGATCATAGGCGCCGCCGACGCCGGCGGTCCCGCGCAGCAAAGGCGTGAAGAGTGCGGCGTCCCGCTGTGCGGATTCCGCGGCCAGCGCATCGCAGGTCCGCTCAAGCGCCGATTCCAGGGCGGCCTTCCAGGCATCGATGGTGGCGCCGGGCGGCAGGGAAACCGGCGTGCCGAAACGAATGAGCGCCTCGGGGTGGCTTTCGTTCCAGAATGAATATTCGAGGGCGGCCGGCAGGAACACCGGCTCCGGCAGACGCCGCGCCAGATGGGCGATCCCGGGACGGATGGCGATCGGACGCAGGCGCGGATCCGTGAAGCGGCCTTCGGCGGTGACCCAGAGGATCGTGCGCGGATCGGCGAGCAGCGAGCGGCAGGTGCGCAGGAAGACGCCGGCGCCACGCGGCGTCGGCTCGACGCCGAACACGCCCATGCGCCGGAACAGCCCGTATCGCTCGAGTTCGGTGCTGTCCATGGGCCCGAAGCCGATGCGACCCGGGAACAATTTTGGGGAGACCAGCGCGATCATGGCCGGATCCCACCAGCTCGGGTGGTTGGTGAAGATCACGAGCGGACGGCCCTCGTGCCGCGCCGGCACGCCGGTTCGCGACAGGCGCACCGAAGAAAACCGGCGCCAGAGGAGCGTATGAAGGTAGAAGCGGAACAGCGCGATGCGGACCGGGGAGCGTCGTGCGCGCGGATCCGGATCGGGCGCCGGAAGCATCGTGGTCTCAGCCCGCGCTCATGCCGAAAGCCGTCCGCTGTTGGAGCGCAGATCGGCATCGAGCGAGTCGCCGGCGATCCATCCCGACATCAGAACCATCGGCATGCCGGGGCCGGGATGCGCGGCGCCGCCGGCGAGATAGAGGCCCGGCAGGTCACGCGAGCGGTTGCCCGGCTTGAAGGCGCCGAACAGCCTGCCGTGACTGGCAAGCCCGTAGATCGCGCCGTCGAGCACGCGGTATCGCTCATGAATGTCCTGCGGCGTCAGCACGCGCTCGACGCGGATGCGGGATTCCAGATCCTTCATCCCAGCGGCGCGGGCCAGCTTGTCGAAGATCGTGCGCCGGTAGGCGGGCAGCATCGCCGACCAATCATGGTGCGGCCGGAGATAGGGCGTGTGCACGAGAATGTAGAGCGCTTCGCCGCCCGGCGGCGCGACGTCCGGCTCCGTGCGGGCGGGCGCGGCAATGTAGCAGGTGGGATCGGGCGCCGGTTCGCCGCGACGGTAGATCGCGTCGAACTCCTCCTCCGGATCCCGTGAAAACACGAAATCGTGGTGCGCGAGATGGTCGTAGGCGCGGTCGAGACCGAGATAGAGCACCACGCCCGAACAGGCGGGTTCGCGCTTCCAACGCCGGGAGAAGGATTTTTCGGGATCGCCGCCGACCAGCTCGCGATAGGTGCGCACGCTGTCCATGTTGGAGACCACGGCCGCCACCGCGTGCCGACTGCCGTCGTCGGTTTCGATCGCCGCGGCGCGGCCGCCTTCGGTCACGATACGGGTGACGCCGACTCCCGTGTGGAACACCACGCCGAGTTCGCGGGCGAGCGCCTCGAGCGCCACGGGCACAGCGCGTGTGCCGCCGATCGGGTACCAAACCCCGTCATTCGTCTGCATGTGCGCGATACCGCACAGCACGGCCGGCGAACCGTAGGGCGAGGAGCCCACATATTGCACGAAGTGATCGAGCATCTGCGCGACGCGGGCGTCGGGCACGCGCTTGCGGATCTGCCCGGCGACGGTCGTTCCCATGCGCAGGGCGAGAATGTCGCGCAGCGTCTCGAGATCGAGATTCTTGCGCCAGTCGAGCGTGTCGCCGATATCCTCGACCGAGCGCCAGAAAAAGAATTTTTCGCTGACCTCGTGCAGTTTGCCGGACATGGCGAGGAAGTCGGCATAGCCCTGGGCGTTGCCGGGAGTCTTCGCGCCGAGCTCGGCTGCCATGTCGGCCTCGTTCTCGCGCAGATCGAGCACGAGCCCGTCGTCGAAGAAGCACCGCCATTGCGGGTCGAGCCGACGCAGATCGAGACGGTCCTCGAGCTTGACGCCCGCCTCCTCGAAAATGCGGCGCAGCACGCGCGGCACGGTGAGGATGGTCGGACCCATATCGAAACGGAAACCGCCTTCCTCGAACACCGCCGCCTTGCCGCCGAGCCAATCGTTTTTCTCGAACAACACGACGCGGTGTCCGCGCGCGGCGAGGGTGCAGGCGGCGGCGAGTCCGCCCAGTCCGCCACCGACGATGCCGATCGGCAAAACACTCATCAGACGATCTCCGCCAGAGCGGGGTGGGGGTCCGGCGCCGCCGTCACGGGCGGGATGTCGCAAGAGGATGACAGTCCGAGATCCTCGGTCAACAACCGTGTCGTGATGCGGGCGCTTTCGAAGATCACCGGCAGGCCGCTGCCCGGGTGCGTGCCTCCGCCGACCAGGTAGAGGCCGCTCACATCCTCGAACCGGTTGCGCGGCCTGAAGCTCAACATCTGATCGAGGGAGTGCGCAAGGTTGAAGGTGGCGCCGCGATGGATCGCCATATCCTCCTCCCATCCCTTGGGCGTCAGAACTTTCTCGAAGCGGATGCGGCGCTCCAGGTCGGTGATGCCGATGCGCTCCAGCGCGCGAAGGGTTTTTGCCCGGTATTCCGGAGCCAGGGCCGGCCAGTCGGTGCCTTCGCCCACGCGGTTTCCGACCGGGACCAGCACGTAGAGAGTCGAATGGCCGGCCGGGGCCAGCGTCGGGTCCGTCACGCTGGCATTCTGCACATAGAAGGAGGGATCGGAGGGCGGCAGCCCGGCTTCGATTTCGGCCAGGTTGCGGCGATAATCGGCCGAGAGGTGGATCGTGTGGTGCGCCACGTCGTCGTAGCGCCCCTCGATGCCGAGATACAGCATGAAGGTCGAGCAGGAGAATTTTTTCCGGGCGAGCCGCGCGTCGGTCCAGCGCCGGCGCTGCGCATCCGGCACGAGCGTGCGCATGGCATGCGCGAAATCCGCATTCACGACGATCGAGTCGAAGCGTTCGCTGCCCGCGTCGGTGCGCAATCCGGTGGCGCGGCCTCGCTCGACGGCGATTTCGCGCACGGGTTCGCCCATCCGGAACTCGACGCCGAGGGCGCGCGCGGCGCGCTCCATCGCGCTCATCACCGCACCGCAACCGCCACGCGGATGATAGACGCCGAACTCATATTCCATGAACGCAAGGATGGTGAAGAGGCTCGGGCAGCGGAACGGCGACATGCCGAGATATTTGCTCTGGAAGGAGAAGGCGAGCCGGATCCGTTCGTCGCTGAAATAGGTGGCGAGGTCGCTGTCGACGTTGCGGTGCGGGCGCATCATCGGCAGCGCACGCAGCATGGCGGGTCTGACCCAGTCGCGCAGGCTGTGGAATGGCATCTCCAGCACCGGCCGGAACAGGGCGAGCTTGGCGCGATTTTCCTCCATGTAGCGGGGAACGTTGGCTGCGTCGCGCGGCGCGATCCGGGCGACTTCTTCCTGGAGCCGAGCGAGATCGGGCGTGGCCCGCAGGCGGCCTCCGCCGGCGAAGATCAGTTCGTATTGAGGATCGAGCCGGATCAGCTCGACCTCGCGGTGGAGATCGAAGCCGCAGGCCTCGAAAATATCGGCGAGCACACGGGGATAGAGAAAGAAGGTCGGTCCCATGTCGAAGCGGAACCGGCCGGCCGGGCTGTCCGCCTCGATCGTGGCCGAGCGGCCACCGACCCGCGCGTGACGCTCGAAAACCGTCACTTGGGCGCCGGCGCGGGCGAGCAGCATGGCAGCGGCGAGCCCTCCCGGCCCGGCGCCGATCACGGCGACATGGCGGCTCACGCGCCGCGCTCCGGAGAGGGCGGTGGGGATGGCGCGGGGGGAAAGGCGAGCATGGGTCTCCGGCACTAGAGCAAGGGCGGCCCTCAAATGGGCCTGCGCCCGCTCTTGTCAGCGGCAACGGCGGGCGCGATCAAGGGGGGATAGTGCGCGCGCTCCGCTTCTCCCTCGCCGCTCCCGAGGCGGAGCTGGTCGTGGCCTCCCCCGCGCGGCAGGGCGCGATGCTGCGGGCCCAGGTCGCGCTGCCGCCGGGCGCAGCCGGACGCTGGATCGCGCTCGCGGTTTCTTTTTCCGGACCCGGCGCGTGGTGGGCGCAAATCACGCTCGAGGATGAAACGCGCGCGCAAATCGTGCGCGAGGCTTTTCTCGGTCCGCGCACGCGATGGTCCGGCGCGGTGTGGCGCCGCACGCTCCTGCATGTGCCCGCTGCAGCGGGCGCCTGCGAGGTCCGGATTTTCGCGGGGAGCGAGGGAGGCATCCGCGTGCGCGCCGCCGTGCTCGGCCGCCCGGCCACGACGCTTCGTCTGCTGGCCGGCGGTATCGCCCTCCTGCCGGGCGCGCTCGGCGGCGATGGTCGCGGACGGCTCGGCCGCCTGCGCGCGCTTCTGGGTCAGGCGCCCGCGCGGCGCGGTGAAGCGCCGCCTTACGCGCTATGGCGCCGATGGTTCGCCGATCCCGGCGCCGGCACGCCGCCTTTCCTGCCCGACGCGGTCCTGGTCGTGGGTTCGCACGACGCGCAGCTCGCCGCGACCGCCGACTCGGTGCGTAGCGTCCTTGATGACGGATCAACGCGCCTTTCAAAGGTCCGACCCGATGAGCCGTGGCCGGTGACGGCCGGCCAATGGGTGGTCCTGCTCGGCGAGGGGGAGCGGTTGACGCCCTGGGCCATCGCCGCGCTCACGCGTGGGGCGGGGACGGGCGCCGATCTCGTCTATGGCGACGCAGAGACCCTCGGCGCGGATGGCGCGCCGCGCGCGGCTCTTTTCGCGCCCGATCCGGGACCGGCTTTGTTGCGGACCGGTCTGCTCGCCCGCGGCGCCTGTCTTGTGCGGTGGCCGGACGTGGCCCCCGCGGCGCCGCGCGATGCCGAGGCGGCGCGGCTGGCGCTCGCGCTGGCGGCCTGGCCGCGGGTGGCCCATGTCGCCGCGATCGTCTCCGGCCGGCCCGAGGCCGGGCCAACACGGTCCGCCGCGCTCGTTGCGGTGGTCGGCGACGATCTGGCCTCGCACCGGATCGCGGCCGGCGTGGCGCCCGCCGGAGACGCGCTCCGGGTCATCAGACGCGCTCCGGACCGGGTGCGCATCACCGCCATCGTGCCCTCCGCCTGCCGGGCGGCGCATGTCCTGTCTTGCCTCAGACGCATCGAGGCCAGCACCCGCGAGGTTGCGCTGGACATCCTGGTGGCGGTGTCGCGGGCCGATCCGGCGGACCGGCGCCAGGCGCGCATGCTGGCCCACCTCGCCGCCCTGCCTCGCACGCGAATCCTCAGGTTGGATCTGGAGAATTTCAATTATTCCGAGGTCAACAACCGGGCCGCGGCAGAGGCCCGGGGCGATCTGTTGCTTTTCCTCAACGACGATGTCGCGCCGATCACCCCCGGCTGGCTCGGGCGCATGGCCGCGCATTTCGCCGACCCCGACGTGATCGCTGCAGGCGCGCGGCTGCTCTACGGCAACGGCCTCGTGCAGCATGACGGCGTGGTGCTCGGTCTGGCCAATCTCGTGGAGCATGCCGGCCGGTTACGCGCCAGCAGCGACGCCGGCACCGGCTTCTTCGCCGGTATCGATCGCGAGGTCTCGGCCGCCACGGCGGCATGCCTGCTCGTACGGGCCGAGGGCTTTCGCGCGGCCGGCGGTTTCGACCCGGGATTCGCGATCGCCCTGAACGATGTCGATCTCTGCCTGAAACTGCGGGCCGCGGGCGGCCGGATCGTGCAATGCGGGTCGGTCCTGCTCACCCATTACGAGTCGCTGTCGCTCGGCCGGCATTACCGAGGCGAACGCGCCAAGCTCGAAGCCATCGAAATCAGGCGGCTGCGCGAGCGCTGGGGGGCGGCTTTGGATGCGGACCCGTATTACAATCCCCAGGCATCCCTGGAGCCCGGACGCGAATGGATGCCGGCGTTTGTGCCGCGTCACGGCGGTTTTTCCGCAACACTCTGCAAATCGTCTGCCTCCATATACTGACTCCCGGAGCGGCCCTGCATTGTCGCTTGCCGGGAAACCCGCTATTCCACGCGCGAAAGGTGGGTCTTTCAGAGTCGCACGGGCTCCGCTGCCATTGCGGCATCCGGGGGGAGCGGGCGAAGCAGGGCCGGGCCGATCGCGGTGCGGGGACCCGTTTGCCCCGAAGTCGAGAGGAACAGGGACAGAGTATGAGCAAGGCCTTTATCGCAAGCGTCATTCAGGACAGCACGTCTTGCACCGGCGTCGCCGCCAATCAGGCCGCAGGCGCGCTGATCGAGGCGATCGTGACCCAGCTGAAGAAGGATGGCGGGTTCACGCTCCCTTCCTTCGGTACCTTCACCGTCAAGAAGACCAAGGCGCGGAAGGCGATGAACCCCCGGACCGGCGAGCCGGTCAAGGTGAAGGCGGGCAAGACCGTTCGCTTCAAGGCCAGCCCGAACCTCAAGAAAGCCGTCTGACGCAGAGCGGGCGGGAGCCCCCGTGCTCCTGCCCGCAAGCCGCTACCGTTGCGCGGCAATGAAGCTCTTGATGCGCGGCGCCACGTCCCGCCGGAAACGGCTGCCGTTGAACAGCCCGTAATGGCCCACCCCTTCCTGCTCGTGATGCATTTTCATCCGCTCGGGAAGATGCCGGCAGAGCCGGTGGGCGGCCCGTGTCTGCCCGATCCCTGAAATATCGTCGCGCTCGCCCTCCACCGTCATCAGCGCGGTCCGGGTGATCGCCGCGCAATCGACCGGCCGGTCCCGGGAGATCATCAATCCGCGCGGCAGCAGATGGTCCTGGAACACGGCTGAAATCGTCTGCAGGTAATAATTCGCCGACATGTCCATGACGGATTTGTATTCCTGGTAGAAGGCGCGCTTCGAAGCCAGTGACTCGCCGTCGCCGTCCACCAGGTGCAGGAACATCTGCCAGTGGGCTTCCATGTGGCGATCGAGATTCATCGCCATGAATCCGGCCAATTGCAGGAATCCCGGATAGACGCGGCGCATGAAGCCGGCATGGCCGAACGGCACCGCATGGATCACGTTGTTGCGGAACCAGTCGAGATTGCGGCGCTTGGCGAACTGATTGACCGCGGTAGGTGCTTCCCGCGTATCGATCGGACCGCCGATCAGCGTGATGGAGGCGGGGGCGTCAGGATCATTGGCAGCGTTCATCAGGGCGGTCGCCGCCAGAACCGGCACGGCGGGCTGGCAGACCGCGAGCACGTGCACCCGGGGGCCTAGAAGTCCGATGAAGTCGATGACATGGTCGATATAGTCATCGAGATCGAAATCGGGCGCGAATACCGGCACATCGCGCGCATTCGCCCAATCCGTGATGTAGACGTCATGGTCGGGGAGGAAAGCCTCGACGGTGCCCCGCAACAGCGTCGCGAAATGCCCCGAGAGGGGCGCGACGATGAGCAGCCGCGGATCGCCGGGCCGTTCCACCTCCCGGCGGAAATGCAGCAGATCGCACCAGGTGCGGCGCTGCACCACTTCTTCGCTGACCGCGACCATGCGGCCATCGATCTCGGTCGCCCCGTGTCCGAACGCAGGCTTGCCGAAATATTGTGTGTTGTTTTCGAAATGATCGAGAGCGGCCGCCGTGATGTGGCCGAGGGGCGTCTGCCGGAGCGGATTGCCGGGGAGATCGAGGAGCGACAACGCGCCGCTCGCCATCAGCCGCATCGGCGCGAGGCTGGCCCTGTGCAATTCGTAATATTGATAGAGCATGCGCACTCCTACGGAGCCGGCGCTCGCGCCGGCAAGGCCCTTCGCGCATTCAAGGGAAATTTACCGCAGGGCGGACCAGCCGTTTCGACATGGCTGCCCGGCGTTCCGGTGCCGGAGATGGCTCCAACCTTGGCACCGACCTCGAGATGGGCCTAGTCCGGGTGTCGAACAAGGTAGGCGCAGTCACGCTCTGCAGAGGTACAGGATGGATGCCGCGGTCCCCCAGTCTCTGTTTTCCCTCACGCCGGACCAGCATGCGATCCGGGACATGGCGCGCCGCTTCGCCGACGAGAGGTTGGCCCCGTACGCGCTGGAGTGGGACGCGAAGAAGCACTTCCCCGTGCAGGAAATCCGTGAAGCGGCCGGGCTCGGATTGGGCGGCATCGCGATCCGGGAAGATGTGGGCGGATCCGGTCTGCGCCGGCTCGAAGCGGCGCTGATCTTCGAGGCGCTCGCGACGGGGTGTCCGGCGGTTTCCGCCTATATTTCGATCCACAACATGGTGGCGGCCATGATCGATCGTTGGGGGACGCCAGCCCAGCGGGCGCGTTTCCTTCCCGATCTCTGCTCGATGGCGACGTTGGGCGCCTACTGCTTGACCGAGCCGGCGAGCGGCTCGGATGCCGCCGCACTCCGCTCCCGGGCCAGGCGGCAGGGAGACCATTACATTGTAACGGGAGTAAAACAGTTTATTTCCGGAGCGGGATCGGCCGATCTCTACGCCGTGATGGTGCGCACCGGCGAGGACGGTCCGCGGGGCATCACCTGCCTGCTGGTTCCTGCCGGCACCGCGGGACTATCGTTCGGCGCGAACGAGCGGAAAATGGGCTGGAACGCACAGCCGACGCGGCAAGTCATTCTCGAGGAAGCCGTCGTGCCCTTGGAGAACCGGCTTGGCGAGGAAGGGCAGGGGTTCCGGATCGCCATGGCCGGTCTCGACGGCGGGCGGCTCAATATCGCCGCATGCTCGTTGGGTGGCGCGCAGGCGGCGCTGGAGAAGGCGCTGGCCTACACGGCAGAGCGCCGTGCGTTTGGCGCCCGCATCGATTCGTTCCAAGCCACGCAATTCAAGCTGGCGGACATGGCGACCGGGCTGGAGGCAGCGCGCACCCTGCTCTGGCGCGCCGCGGCGGCGCTGGATGCCGGCGACCCGAACGCAACGCAGCTTTGCGCCATGGCCAAACGTTTCACCACGGACACCGGCTTCGCGGTGGCCAACGATGCGCTGCAGCTGTTCGGCGGCTACGGCTATCTTGCCGATTATGGGGTCGAGAAGATCGTGCGGGATTTGCGCGTGCATCAGATTCTGGAGGGCACGAACGAGATCATGCGGGTCATCATCGCGCGGGGATTGCTGTCGGCCTGACGGGGGGATCTGGGGAAGCCGCGGAGGCCGACCACTCCGCGGACAAAATGAATGGAAGGGAGTCTGTTTCCGTGAACGACAGTCCGGCCGCGTCGATGCCGAAGCCAAAGAAATCGGTGGCCCTCTCCGGCGTGGTCGCCGGCAACACCGCGCTCTGCACGGTCGGCCGCACCGGCAATGACCTGCACTATCGTGGCTATGACATTCTCGATTTCGCGGACGGCGCCGAGTTCGAAGAAATCGCCTACCTGCTGGTGCATGGCACGCTGCCGAACGAGGCCACGTTGCGCGCCTACAAGGCCAGGCTGCGCGCCATGCGCGGGATCCCAGCCGCGGTCCGCGAAGTGCTCGAGGCGCTCCCGGCTGCCACGCATCCCATGGACGTGATGCGTACGGCCGTCTCGGCGCTCGGCTGCGCGCTGCCCGAGAAGGAGGATCACAACATCGCCGGCGCGCGCGAGATCGCCGATCGGCTCATGGCTTCGCTAGGCTCGATGCTGCTGTATTGGTATCATTACGCGGTCAACGGCAGGCGCATCCATGTCGAGACTGGCGATGACAGCATCGGCGGGCATTTCCTGCATCTGCTGCACGGACATCCGCCCGCTGAGAGCTGGGTGCGGGCCATGCACACCTCGCTCATCCTCTACGCGGAGCACGAGTTCAATGCCTCGACTTTCGCGGCACGCGTGGTGGCCGGCACCGGTTCCGACATGTATTCCGCCATCACGGCCGGCATAGGCGCGCTTCGCGGCCCAAAGCATGGCGGCGCGAACGAGGCGGCTTTCGAAATTCAGCAGCGCTATGCCGACCCCGACGAGGCCGAAGCCGACATTCGCAAACGCGTCGCCAACCGCGAGGTCGTGATCGGCTTCGGCCATCCCGTCTACACGACCGGCGATCCACGCAACAAAATCATCAAGGAAGTGGCGCAGCGACTCTCGCAGCAGGCGGGCTCCACGCAGATGTTCGACATCGCCGCCCGGCTTGAAGCCGTCATGTGGGACGCCAAGCGGATGTTCCCCAACCTCGATTGGTACAGCGCGGTGAGCTATCACATGATGGGCGTGCCCACCGCGATGTTCACGCCCCTTTTCGTCATTTCACGGACGAGCGGCTGGGCCGCGCACGCCATCGAGCAGCGCATCGACAACAAGATCATCCGGCCGTCGGCCAACTATGTGGGGCCAGAAAACCTGAAATTCGTCCGCCTGCAGGACAGGCCCTGAAAGTCTTACTTTTCCGGATAAAAAGCGGCAAAAGGACGCTATCTGCAGGGCGCGGGGGCGGCAGCCCGCGCCTGGCATCGGCGAGAGTGCTATGAGCAGGCTTGGTATCGAGATCGTCCCGGTTACGCCTTTTGCCCAGAATTGCACACTCTTGTGGGACACCGACACCAAGGAAGCGGTGGTCGTCGATCCCGGCGGGGATGTTGCAAAAATACAGGCGGATATTGCCCGTCTCGGCATCGAGGTAGGCGCCATCTGGCTCACGCACGGTCACATCGATCATGCGGGCGGTGCCATGGATCTGCAGGAAGCGCTGGCCGGCCACCCGCCGATCGTCGGGCCCGCGGAACCCGACCGTATGCTGCTCGACCACATCGTTCAGCAGGGAGCCATGTTCGGAATCCGGGGCGTCCGCAACGTGACGCCGGCCCGCTTCCTTTCCGAAGGGGAGCAGGTTTCGGTCGGGCGGCATGTCTTCGACGTGCTGGTTTGCCCGGGCCATACGCCTGGACATGTCGTCTTCGTCGACCGAGCGGCGCGGTTCGCGCAGGTCGGCGACGTCCTGTTCCGTGGCTCGGTGGGACGAACGGATTTTCCCTATGGAGACCACGCCGCGCTCATCGCCGCGATCCGAACGAAGCTGATGCCGCTTGGAGATGATCTGGCCTTCGTCTGCGGCCATGGCCCTGGTTCGACGATCGGTCAGGAGCGCCGGAGCAATCCTTTCCTTCAGTGAGGCCCCCGGCGCCACTCGTTTCGGAGCTGTGGCTCGCGCGAACGCTCATCGGGCTCGTGGCCCTGGTTCTGGCGTGGCGGTCGTGGCACAGCCTCCGGTTCGCGCTCGCCATCGCCGGCGCCAGGCGCCGCGCGCGGGTGATCGCGCGGCAGCATCTGCCCGCTCTTCTCCGCCGGCGCGCGCAACTGGTGCAAAGGGACGCCTACGGAAAGCCCGTCCTGGACCGGTGGAAGCAGGAATTACGGTATTTCGTCGGCGCCCATGTCGAGCCCGGTCTCAGCGCGGGGCAACGGAACTGGCTTGGCGGAAGTCTGGAGCGCCTGGAAACCGAGGTCGAGCAGGTCGTCGAGGCGGCCGCCGAGGCGGAAGGTGCTATGGCTTTCTCCGAGCCGGGCGCTGCCGCCGATTACGAAGCCTTCTGCGCGGCCGAACTGCGCCGTGCGGGATGGGACGCACGAGTCACGCCGCCCGGCCGCGATCAGGGGGCCGATGTGATCGCGGAGAAGGACGGCAAGCGAATCGTGCTCCAGTGCAAGCTCCACAATCGAAAGATCGGCAATCGCGCGGTTCAGGAGGTGGTGGCGGCCCGCGCTCACGAACGGGCCTGTTTCGCTGCGGTCGTATCGAACCAGGCCTATACGGCATCCGCCATCGAACTCGCCGCCACCAACGAAGTCTTGTTGCTGCATCACACGCAACTGGCCGCGATCGACGGTCTTCTCAGCTTTCGCGTCGCGCCAAAAATGCCAGCCGCTCGAAAAGATGCACGTCCTGCTCGTTCTTGAGCAGCGCGCCGTGCAGCGGCGGAAGCACCACATGCCGGTCGGTCGAGCGTAGCGCCTCTGCCGGCAGGTCCTCGATCATCAGCAATTTGAGCCAGTCGAGGAGTTCGCTCGTCGCGGGCTTTTTCCTGATTCCGGGCAGGTCGCGGATGCGGAAGAAGGCGGTGAGCGCCTCGCGCGCGAGGTCCCGCTTGAGATGAGGATAATGCGCCTCGACGATGCGCTCCATCGTCTCGCGATCCGGGAAGCGAATATAGTGGAAGAAGCAGCGGCGCAGAAAAGCGTCGGGCAGCTCTTTTTCATTGTTCGACGTGATGATCACCACAGGACGGTGATGCGCCACGATCGTCTGGCGCGTCTCGTAGACGAAGAAGCGCATGCGGTCGAGTTCGAGCAGCAGATCGTTGGGAAATTCGATGTCGGCCTTATCGATTTCGTCGATCAGCAGAACCGCGCGCTGTGCGGACTCGAACGCGTCCCATAGCTTGCCGCGCAGTATGTAGTTGCCGATCTCATGCACTCTCGGATCGCCGAGTTGCCCGTCGCGCAGGCGGGCCACCGCATCATATTCGTAGAGTCCTTGTTGCGCTTTGGTGGTGCTCTTGATGTGCCACTCGATCAAGGGCAGGCCAAGCGCGGTGGCGACTTCCTGAGCCAGCACGGTCTTGCCCGTGCCGGGTTCTCCCTTGATGAGCAGAGGCCGCTCGAGCGCGACGGCGGCATTGACCGCGATCTCGAGCTCGCGGGACGCGATATAGCGCTCGGTGCCTTGGAAGCGGGACATGGGTCACGCAATGCCTCGGCTCATCGCCCTTGCAAAGGGTCTTCTTTTTCCACGCAAAAAGAAGCAAATAGAGGCCCTGAATAAGGCGAGGCCTTCGCTGGTCTCGCCGGCGCCCTTGAGAGTTCGGTTCTGCCTTCCCGATGAATGATCTGTCCGCCTGGCGTGTGGTCAAAACCTATGGCCACGACGAGGGCCTCTCCTGCTGCTTTCGACAGTGGCAGGCCGAGACCTCTCATTGTCGCTTTCTGCATGGCTATGCGCTGGCGTTCCGTTTCACCTTCGTCGCCGCCACGCTCGATGCGCGCGGCTGGTGCATCGATTTCGGCGGTCTGAAGCCGCTGCGTGCCTGGCTGCACACGATGTTCGACCACACGCTGCTGGCCGCCGCCGACGATCCCGAACTGCCCACCTTCCGGGCGCTCGCCGCGCAGGGTCTGGTCCAGCTCAGGACGCTGCCGGCGGTCGGTTGCGAGGCCTTCGCTTCCGAGGCCTTTGTGTGGGCGCAGGCTTTCGCGGCGGGGGAAACCCGCGGACGGGTCCGGGTCGAGCAGGTCGAGGTGCGCGAACATGACGGGAACGCGGCCATCTACACGCCGCCTGTCGGAGACATGTTGCCGCAACCGTGACCGGCCTGGGCACGTTTCATCGTGCCATGGCCGACGGATGGGATCCCTCGCGCACCGATGCCTCGCCGCGCGATGCGTCGCAACCCCGGGCGGAGCCGGGCCGCCGGCGGCGGGTCCGGATCGTGCCGATCGTACTCGCGGTCATCGGGCTCGCCATCCTGGCGCTGATCCTGCTGTGGAACTGGGATTGGTTCATTCCCTTCGTCGATGCGCGGGCGTCGGCCGCGATCGGCCGGCAAGTGACGATCCGCCATCTCCATGTGCGGCTCGGCTGGAACACGCGGATCACCGCCGACGATGTCGTGGTGGCGAACCCGGCTGGCTTTCCGCCGACGGCGCCGCTGGCCCGCATCGCGGCGCTCACGGTCGTCGCCAACGTGCGCGACTATATCGACGGCAAGGGGATCGTGCTGCCGCTCATCGCGCTCGATCACCCTGCCCTGAACGCGCGAGCCCTGCCGGACGGGAAAAACAACTTCACGCTCGCTCTGGCGAAAGGCGGGAACAGCAGCGCCAAGCCGCCGCAGATCGGCGATCTGCGGATCACGGACGGGACCGGCCAAGTTTACTATCCGAAACTGAAAGCGGATTTCGGGCTCGGCATAGCGACGCGCGAGGCGGGGGCCGGTAAGCCCGCTTCATTGCTGGTCGATGCACGGGGGCGCTATGCCGGCCAGCCGATCCTGGCGAGCTTTGTGGGCGGCGCTCTCCTGACGTTGCGCCACAGACACGAGGCCTACCCGATCGACCTGCGCATCGAGAATGGCACGACCAAGGCACAGCTCGTGGGTACCGTCCGCGACCCGCTGCATTTCGCCGGCGCCGATCTGCAGCTCAGGCTGTCGGGCGACAGCATGGCGAAGCTCTACGCGCTTTCCGGAATCCCGCTGCCCGCGACGCCGCCTTTCACCATCAGCGGCGCCTTGGATTACGCACCGCCGAAATTCCGCTTCCATGATTTCGTCGGACGCGTCGGCAGCTCCGATCTCGAGGGCGACATCGACGAGGCGCCGGGGCTCGAGAGCAAGCCCGATGTGACCATGGATTTGCGCTCCAGCCGCGTCGATCTCACCGATCTCGGCGGCCTCGTCGGCACGCCGCCCGGCAAGTTGAGCACGCCCGGGCAGACGGCGCAGCAGAAGGCTGCGCTGGAACAGGCCGAGCACAAGAAAACGCTGCTGCCGGATACGCCGATCGACATCCCGCGGCTGCGTTCCGCCGATCTTCATGTGCGTTACGTCGCCGACCACATCGAAAACAAGTTCGTGCCCATCGACAAGATCCGGGTCGTGCTGGATGAGGTGGGCGGCCGCATCACCGTGCATCCGGCGGATTTCGCGGTCGGCACCGGCGCCATCCAAAGCCATCTCGACCTCACCCCGCAGAACGATCGCTCGGTGCGCGCCAGCGCCGATTTCCGTTTCCAGCGGCTCGATCTCGGCCGCATCATGAAGGCGACGCACACCTTTACCGGTCAGGGCACCATCGGTGGCGAGGCGCGCATCGCAGCGACCGGCACCTCCATGGCCAGCCTCATGGGCCATGGCAATGGCGAGCTAAAGCTCGTGATGCTCGGCGGCGGCAATCTCTCCGCGTTGCTCGTCGATCTGTCCGGACTCGAATTCGGCAACGCGCTGATGTCGGCGCTCGGCCTGCCGCAGAAGACCGAGATCCAGTGTTTCGTGGCCGACATGCCGCTGCGCGACGGCATCCTCGACACCAACGTGCTTCTGCTCGACACCAAGGAGGCACGCCTCACCGGGAAGGGCAGCGTGGATTTCCGCAATCAGACCCTGAACTACTCGCTCACCACCCGCGCCAACCATTTCTCGGTCGGCTCGTTACCCGGTCCGATCGACATCACCGGGCCGCTCGGCAGCCCCAACATCCGCCCCGGCACCGAAGTGGTGGCGCGGGCCGGCGCGGCCGCGGTGCTCGGCGCCGTGCTCACCCCCATCGCGGCGCTGCTGCCCACCATCCAGTTCGGCGTGGGAGACAACAACGCCTGCACCAAGGCGGTGACGGAAGCGCGAGAGCCCGCGCACGAGCGGCGGTCCCACCACCGGCGTCGGTAAGATTCGCCATACCCTCCCGCCTGCCTTGCTTCCGGAGGCAGGTGCGGAGCTGCCGGGCCCGTGGGGCTTGCCATCGCCGACGCTGGGTTACGAGCATGGACGGCGGAAGGGCAAAGTCTCTGCCCGCCGGAGGCCAATGACCTACGATTTCGACCTTCTCGTGATTGGCGGCGGCAGCGGTGGCGTCCGTTGCGCCCGCATCGCCGCGACGCTCGGCGCCCGTGTCGCCATCGCCGAGGAACGCCACTGGGGCGGCACGTGCGTGAATGTCGGCTGCGTGCCGAAGAAGCTGATGGTGCAGGCCGGCGAATATGCGGCCCATGCCGAGGATGCGCACGGCTTCGGCTGGCACGGGGCGCATCCCACCCACGATTGGGGCGCCTTCATGGCCGCCAAGGACGCCGAGATCCGGCGTCTCAACCGCCTCTATCTCACCTTGCTCGAAGGCGCCGGCGTCGCGCCCTTTTTCGCGCGGGCGCGGTTTCTCGACCCGCACACGGTGCAGGTGGGCGAGAATCGCGTCACCGCGGAACGCATCGTCATCGCCACCGGCGGCACGCCGGCCTGGCCCGAGATCGACAATGCGCGCCTCGGCATCGTGTCGGACGACGCCTTCCATCTCGAGGAACCGCCGCGGCGCGTGACGATCGTCGGCGGCGGCTATATCGGTGTCGAGTTCGCCTGCATCTTCCGCAATCTCGGTGCGGAGGTGAACCTGCTCTATCGCCAGGCTTTGCCGCTCCGCGGATTTGACCAGGATTTACGGGAGTGCCTGGCGGATGCGCTTGCGAGTGAAGGCATCCGGCTCCATCCGAGGGCTCTTCCGCATCGGCTGGAAGCACTGCCGGATTCGGAGCGCCGGCTCCATCTGTCCGACGGAAGTCATGTCGACAGCCAACGGGTGTTTTTCGCGATCGGTCGCGTGCCGAACACGCAGGCGCTGGGTCTCGAGCGGGCGGGTGTCGCCGTCACAGAGACGGGCCGGATCGCCGTCACTGCCGAGCATGTCACGACGCAGGCGCATATTTATGCGATCGGCGACGTCTCGAACCGCACCAACCTGACACCGGTCGCCATTGCGGAAGGGCATCGACTGGCGGAGCGGCTGTTCGGACGCGAGCCGCGCGACTGGTCGTTCGATCCCATCCCGACCGCCGTCTTCTCCACGCCGCCGATCGGGACTTGCGGCAGGACCGAGGAAGACGCGGCGCGGCATGGGCCCGTCGATATCTATATCGCGCGGTTCACGCCGATGCGGCACGTGCTGTCCGGCCGCCACCGGCGCAGCATGATGAAACTGGTCGTGGATTCGTCGACCGAGCGGGTGCTCGGGGCGCACATGATCGGCGACGATGCGCCCGAGATGATGCAGGCGATCGGGGTTGCCATGAATGCCGGCGCGACCAAGCGGGATTTCGATCGGACCATCGGCATTCATCCCACCAGCGCGGAGGAGTGGGTGACCATGCGGGTGCGCACCCGGACCGCCGGGGAAGCGCGCCTCGAGACGGCGCTTCAAACCCCGAAGATCTGAGCAAACCCGCCGCGCAACACCCGGTCCACCTCCTCGAGGGTCGCCTCGACGCCTTGCGCGCGAAGGCTGGTGACCCCGAAGGCGCGGATGCCGCAGGGAACGATTCCGCCGTAATCCTCGAGGTTCGGCGATACGTTCAGCGCGATCCCGTGCCAGCTGATCCAGCGCGAGACGCGCACCCCGAGCGCGGCGATCTTGGCCTCCGCGCCGGTTCTGCGGTCGACCACCCAGACGCCCACACGTCCAGGGCGCCGTTCGCCCCGCACCCCGAACTCGGCGAGCACGGCGATGAGCCATCGCTCGAGCCCCTCGACATAGCCATGCAGGTCCCGCGCCGGCACCGTCCCATGCCGCCGGTTGAGGTCCAGCATGACATAGGCGATGCGCTGGCCGGGGCCGTGATAGGTCCATTGGCCGCCGCGCCCCGTGCGGAAGATCGGCAGCCGCGCAGGGTCGCGCAGATCGGCGTCCTTCGCGGAACTGCCGGCCGTGTAGAGCGGAGGATGTTCGAGGAGCCAGACGCGCTCCGGTCCGCCTTGGCCGATATCGGCGACGTCCGCCTGCATGCGGGACAGCGCCGTCTCGTAAGGGACGGGCTCGGGCGTGTGGCGCCAGAGCAGGGGTGGCGTTGAAGCGGGAAAGTCCATCGGCTATAGGCCCGGTCTCCGCGCGGCCGTGGCGGAATGGTAGACGCGCAAGCTTGAGGTGCTTGTGGGGGAAACCCTGTGGAAGTTCGAGTCTTCTCGGCCGCACCAACCCAGGCGACCACCGCCTGCCACCCACTCGTTCGCCCCGTCTGAACGCCCGGCGGGCTTCGTACCGGTCAAGGTGCGGGACATATCGCGATTCGGGTGCACGGCCCGCCACCGGCGCGGGCTCGGCCCGGGGACCGAAAGGCCCCGGACCTTCGGACTTCGCAGAAGCCGTGTCGCTGCCGGGTCAGCCCGACCGTTTCCCGTCGGGCGCAGGTTGCGCCAGGAATGCCCCGATCGTCTGGTTCAAAAACCGCTCATCCGCCGGTGACGCGCCAGCGCCCGCCGGATGTCCCCAGAGCGAGGGGATCGGCTTGAAGGTGCATCGCGCGATGAACTTCGCTTCGAAGCGCGCATCCTCCACCGGAAAATAGAGATCGGTCGCCGACGGCATGTAGAGGACCGGCACCGCGATCGAGCGCAACGCTGCGGCGACGTCGCCGTGGAAGCCCGGCGTCGCCCCGACATCGTTGCTCTCCCAGGCGCGCATTTGCAGGATCAGGTCATTGGCGTCCGCGCCGGCAAAGAAATCCTTCGTGTAGCGTGCGACCACCGCGCGGAAGGTGATGCCTTTCGGCAGGTCGGGATCGGTCCGCCAAAGCTCGCGCCGCCACCATTCCTGCGAATAGAGCCACCCCAGCCAGACCAGGGAGGTCGCACGGATGCCCGCCACCGGCTCGGCGGCGTAGTTGCCATTCTCGAATGCCGGGTCGGTGGTGATCGCCGCGATCTGGCCCTCGAGCCGCACGATGCCATGCCCGTAGGTTTTCGCCGTGCCCGACGTGGCCACGATCCGGTCCATGAAATGCGGATAGCTGACCGCCCATTGCAGCGCCTGCTGCGCGCCCATCGAGAAGCCGATCACGGCGCGCAGATGATGAATCCGGAGCTGGTCCAGCAGAAGCTGATGCACCGCATTGACATTGTCGCGGATGGTGATCGCCGGAAAACGTGGCCCATGGAACGGTTCGGGCGTGTTGCTCGGCGAGGAGGACCGGCCGTTGCCGAACATCTCCGTCGTGATCAGGAAGAGTTTCGACGGGTCGAGCGCGTGGCCGGGGCCGATCAGCCATTCGTAGCCATGCAGATCCGCCATGTAGTGCGAGGGCAGGAGAATGGCGTTGTCGTGCGCGGCATCGAGCGTGCCGTAGGTTCCGTAAACGATGTGGGCATCGGGCAGCACGGTGCCCGACTCGGTGACGAAACGCGGGATGGTATAGACATGCTGTGACGGATCGGCCGCGCGCGCGGCGCCCACGGACAGGACAAGGGTGGCGACGCAGAACCAGGCCGGAGGTCTCATGCCCGCAAGAGTGGCGCAGAGCGGCCGCAGCGCAATAGGCTGAGGCCGCGCGCCGTGCCTCAGGCGACCGCCGCGAGTTTCACCGGCTCGGCGTCGTGACCCAGGGCGGAAGCGGGCTCGAAACGGAGTTCGTCCACCCCGTTGCCGGTGCCGGGATCGAACCGGGAGGCGATTTCGACCGCCACCCGCGACGGATGCCCGAGCGCCATCACCGCCATCGCGTAATCGCGCCCCGATCCCACCGCGACGAACGGGTCCTCGACGCGCCAGCGCGTGTCGCGATTATGCATCCAGCAGGCCCCGTCGGGCATGATTTCGAGGGCCGAGACCCAGCGCTCCGAATCCTGACAGACCGGTCGCTTGCCCCCTTGCTCGAGCCAGTCGAGCATGGCGATGCAGACGCCGTAATCGCCCGTGGCGCCGATCAGCCGACCGTCGCTGGTGCGGCGAATCTTCGTGCTGGTATAGACGATGGTGCCGCTGCTGATGCGCCGGTCCCCGGCCAGGATTTTTCCGTCCCACGCGATGGTCGTCACGATGTCGCCCCCATCCAACACGCCAAAGCATGTGTCACGAAAACGTGAGGCGCAAGCGGAATCGTTTGTTCCTGGCTTCAGCGATGAAAATGCGATGCAAACGACACGGGACGCCGACAGCGCAATGAAATCGCCTCCGGACGAAAGCCGGGCAGGGCTTGCCATGACCGGACTCCGGCTGGTCGGCCTGCTATGGCTCGCCGCGGCGCCGGCCGCCGCAGCGGCGGCGCCGTCCTGCAGCGCGCTCGGCATCGGCGCGGCGCCGGCACCGCTCCCGGCCGCCTGGGTGCCGGATTTCAATCGCACTTTCGGGCTCGCCCTCCCACCGGCCGTCGCCCTGCGCGCCGGCCGTGTGCGTTGCGAGGAAGGAACAGTGCTGGCGTGCAACGTCGGCGCCAATCTCCCCTGCGGCCTCGCCGACACGCGAACGCGCCTGCCGGGGGCCGATGCCTGGTGCGCCCGGCATCCCGGCAGCGCCGTCATTCCTGCCTTCGTCACTGGGCACGCCACGATCTACGACTGGGGGTGCCGCGGCGCGCGCGCATCGGCCGCGACGCGCATCCGCACCGTCGATCGCGCCGGCTATATCGCCGATTTCTGGCGGCCCCTGCGCTGAGCGGCCGGCGGCGCCGCCGGCGCCGGCGTCTTGTCGGGGAACCGGCACCACGCGGCCGCCACGCAGCGCCAGCATTCCGGCTTGCGGGCCTTGCACACGTAGCGGCCGTGCAAAATCAGCCAGTGATGCGTGTCCCGCAGCAGATCCGCCGGCACCCGCGCGAGCAGCGCATCCTCCACCGCGCGCGGCGTGCGGCCAGGTGCCAGCCCGGTTCGATTGCCCAGCCGGAAGATATGCGTGTCGACCGCCATGGTCGCTTCGCCGAACGCGACATTGAGCACGACATTGGCGGTCTTCCGTCCCACCCCCGGCAGCGATTCCAGCGCCTCGCGGTCGCGCGGCACCGTTCCGTCATGTTCGGCGAGCAGCTGCGCCGAGAGGGCCACGACATGCCTCGCCTTCGCCTGCCACAATCCGATCGAGCGGATATGGCGTCCGACGCCCTCGACGCCGAGCCGCACCATCGCCGCCGGATCGGGCGCCTCCCGGAACAGCGTGGCCGTCACGCGATTGACCGAAACGTCCGTCGCTTGCGCCGACAGCACGACGGCGATCAGCAGCGTGAACGGATCGTGGAAATGAAGTTCAGTGCGGGGATTGGGCCGCTCCCGCGCCAGCGCCTCGAGGAACGGGCGCACATCCCGTATCGGCATCCGCCGCGCCGCCGCCATTCTTTCCGCCCGTCCTCCCGAATTCGTTCGCACCATGACGAGGCTTACACGCGCCGCCAATGACAGGGAGCGAGCACGACGCTACATGCGAGCCGACATGCAGGATCAGAAGAAAGCTGCCCGGGCCTGGACACGCGCGCAGGCCCGCGCCGGGCGACGCGCGGCCTTGCCGGCCATCGTTCTCGGGCTTGCCGGCACCGCGTGCGGCGCGGGGCAGGCAGCCTGTCTGGCCCTGGCCCTCGGCGCCCGGCTTGGCGGCAGCACCGCCACGCTCTGGCCGGCGCTCGGCGGCTTCGCGGCGCTCGCGCTGGTGCGGGCGCTCGTCCAGTTCGCGGCCGAGCGCGCGGCCTTTCGCGCCGGAGCGGCCGGCCGCCAGCTTCTGCGGGCGGACATCGTCTCCCGCCTTCTGGCCTGCGGGCCGGCGATCCTTCGCGTGCGGCATTCCGCGGCGCTGGCCGCCGCCTCGGTCGACCAGGTCGAGGCCATGGACGGGCTGTACGGCCGCTGGGTACCGGCGGTCAGCCTCGCCGTGGTCGGACCGATCCTGGTGCTGATCGCCGCCGCGATCGCCGACCCGGTTTCGGCCGCGATCCTGGCCGGGTTCGGCCTGCTTGTGCCGGTCGGCCAGGCGGTCGCCGGGATTGGCGCCGCGGCGGCCTCGCGCCGCCAGTTCCTGGCCCTCGAACGGCTGCAGGCCCGCTTCCTCGACCGCGTCCGCGGCATCGCCACCATCGTGCTCGCGGGCCAGACCGAGTCCGAAGCCGAGGCGCTCGCCCAGGCCGCCGACGAGTTGCGCCGCCGCACCATGCGCGTGCTGCGCGTCGTGTTTCTCTCCTCGGCCGCGCTCGATTGCGCGACCGCCGGCGCGCTCGTCCTGCTGGCCCTGCGCTACCGTCACGCCCTGCTCGCCGGCGGCCCGGAAACCGTGACCGCGCTGTTCCTGCTGCTGCTGGTGCCCGAATTCTTCGCGCCGCTGCGTGGCTTCGCGATGGCCTACCAGGACAAGTCGCATGCGACCGGCGCCGCCGAAGCGCTGATGGGACTGCCCGAACCGCCGCCGCCCGTCCCGGAAGACGCCATCCGTACCGTCGAAGCCCGGGGCGTGGTGATTTCCGCCGAGGATGTCTGGCTGCGCTGGGATCCGGCGCGCCCGCCCGCACTCGCCGGGCTCAGCTTCTTCGTCGGCGCCGGCGAAACGCTCGTGCTCGCCGGCCCCTCCGGCGCCGGCAAATCGAGCATCATCTCGCTCCTGCTCGGCTTCGTGCGCCCCGATTCGGGCCATATCCGCTTCAACGGTCACGACATCGCCGACATCAACCCGGCCGCCCTCGCGGCGCTGACCGCCTGGATCGGCCAGCGCCCGATGCTCTTCGCCGGGACGATCCGCGACAACATCCGCTTCGCCCGGCCCGAGGCGACCGATGCGGAAATCGAGGCCGCCGCCGCGCAGGCGCTGGTCACCGCGTTCGCCGACGCGCTGCCGCGCGGGCTCGACACGCCGGTCGGGGAGGGGGGCTATGGTCTTTCCGGCGGCCAGGCGCAGCGCGTCGCGATCGCCCGCGCCTATCTGAAGAACGCGCCGCTGCTGCTGCTCGACGAGCCCACCGCGCATCTCGATCCCGCCACCGAACAGGACGTGCTGGCCGCGCTCCGCCGGCTCGCCGTCGGACGCACGGTCGTGATGGCGAGCCATTCCGCCGCCGCGCATAGTTTCGGCGGGCGGCGGCTCGATCTTCGCGAGGGGCGGGCCGTGCCGGCCAAAGGGGCTGCGGTCGCATGAGCGCGCTGCTTCGGATCGCCGCGCTCTGGCGCAATCACGCGGGCGTGCTGCTTCTCGGCGTCGTGGTGACGCTCGCGTCGGTCGCGGCCGGCATCGCGCTGATGGTGTTCGCGGGCGCGGCCGTCGCCGCCGCCCTCACCGGAGCGGCCCTCGCCGTTCCCCTGCTGCTGCGCCTGACCGGTCCGGCGCGCGTGGTGCTGCGCTATTTCGAGCGGCTCGTCAGCCATGCCGCGACATTCCGCGCGCTGGCCGATCTGCGGGTCTGGTTCTTCCGCGGCCTCGCCCGCCGCGCCGCCGGCGGGCTCGGCTTCCGCCAGGCCGGCGACATGCTCTCCCGGCTCGTCGCGGACGTCGAAGCGCTCGATGGGCTGTATCTGCGGATCGTGCTGCCGGCGGCGGCGGCGCTGGCGATCGTGCCGGCCGCTTCGCTGCTGACCGGCGCGCATTCCGCCTGGCTCGGCGCGGCCGTGGGCGGGCTGCTGCTCGCGGCGGCGTTCCTGCTGCCCTGGCTCGCGGCGTTGGGGGCGAGCGGCGCCGGCCGGCGCCTCGCCGCGGCGCAGGCCGATTTGCGTATCGCGGCGCTCGATACGTTCGCGGGACTGCGCGAGGTGCGCGCCTTCGGGGCCGAACGCCGCATGGCGGCGCGCATCGCGGCGAACGAGGCCACCCTCCTGGAGGTGCAGGACGGTGTCGCGCGCCGCGTCGCGCTGGCCCAGGCCGGCGGCCTTCTCTGCACCCAGTTGGCGCTGCTCGCGGTGCTGGTCTCCGGACTCGCAGCCCCGCTGCAGGTGGCGGCGATCTTCCTGGTCATCGCTGGTTTCGAGACGATCGCGCTCCTGCCGCGCGCCGGGCTCACGGCCGGGACCGCGGTCGCGGCGGCACAGCGTGTGCTCGAAACCGCCGAGGGGCCCGAAGCGCTTCCGGATCCGGCGCACCCGGTGCCCGCGCCCGCCCACGGCGCGCTGCGTTTCGAGGGCGTGCATTTCGCCTGGACTCCGGACGCTCCGCCCGTCTTCGCCGGCCTCTCGCTGGAAATCCCCGAAGGCGCCCGCGTCGCGCTGCTGGGGCCCTCGGGCGGCGGCAAGAGCACGCTGGCGGCGCTGACCCTCAAGGTCGTTGCGCCCCAGGCCGGCCGCATCACGCTGGGCGGCGTCGATCTGGCCGATATGGCGGCGGCGGATCTGCGTCACCGCATCGCCTGGCTCAGCCAGTCGACGCACCTGTTCGACGACACGATCCGCGGCAATCTCCTTCTCGGCCGGCCCGCCGCGCGCGAGCCGGAATTGTGGGATGCGCTGGACCGCGCCGCAATCGGCACCTGGGTGCGCAGCCTGCCGGACGGGCTCGACACCTGGCTCGGCGAGGGCGGCGCGCAGGTCTCGGGCGGGCAGGGGCGACGCATCGCGCTCGCCCGCGCGCTGCTCTCCAAGGCGCCGATCCTCATCCTCGACGAGCCCGGCGCGGGCCTCGACGCCGACACCGAACGCGCTTTCCTCACCACCTTGTTCGCCGAAGCGGGCGGGCGCACCGTGATTTTGATCGCGCACCGGCTCCTGGGCGTCGAGCGGCTCGACCGCATCTGGCGACTCTCCTCCGGGCATGCGATTGCGGCGGCTGCCTGAGAGGCCCAACGGGGGGAGGGGATCGCATGAAGCGTTTCGGTTTGGCCTTGCTGCTGAGCGCCACGGCAGGTCTTGCGATGGCCCAGCCGGCGCCGAGACCTTTGTTCATCGTGTTCTTCCCGCTTTGGTCGGGCGCGCTCGACAATGGGGCGAACGCCGTGATCGCGGAGGCCGCCAGCCAGCTGAAACAAAGCGGCGCGAGCGCCACGGTCACCGGCTACGCGGACAGTCGCGGCAGTTCGCAGGCCAACATTTATCTGACGGAGTTGCGAGCGCAGCGGGTGATCGACGGGCTGGTGGCGGACGGCGTTTCGCCCTCGCAACTGAAGCTGGTGGCGCGGGGGTCGCAGCCGGATAAGTCGATCGCGAGCCGGCGGGTGGAGATCGCGGTCTCCGGGCCGTGAAGAGTGCCTCCGGCGGGCAGGGGGCTTTGCCCCCTGCACCCCCATTTGGGCCGGAAGGCCCCAAACCCCGTCACCTTGGTGCGGATGGGGTCTGGGGCCTTTCGGCCCCAGCGGGGTGCAGGGGCAGAGCCCCTGCCCGCCGGAGGCAGACATGACTCCGGAAACCGCGCTCTCCCAGATCTTCGGCTACCGCGCCTTTCGCGGCCTTCAATCCGAGATCGTCCACCACGTCACTTCGGGCGGCGATGCGCTCGTGCTGATGCCGACGGGGGGCGGCAAATCCCTCTGCTACCAGGTCCCCGCGCTCTGCCGTGAAGGCACCGCGCTCGTCGTCTCGCCGCTCATCGCGCTCATGGAGGACCAGGTCGCCGCCCTGCGCCAGCTCGACATCGCCGCCGGCGCGCTCCATTCCGAGCTCGAGGCCGGCGAATCGCTGCGCGTCCAGAACCTTCTCGATTCCGGCAAGCTCGACCTGCTTTATGTCTCCCCCGAGCGGCTGCTCATGTCCGGCACGCTCGAGCGTCTGCGCCGCCGCCGCATCGCGCTCATCGCCATCGACGAAGCGCATTGCGTCTCCGCCTGGGGCCATGAATTCCGGCCCGAATATCGCGACCTCGCCAGGCTCGCCTCGCTGTTTCCCGGCGTGCCGCGGATCGCGCTCACGGCGACGGCCGATCCGCGCACGCGCGAGGACATCGTGGCCGCGCTCGATCTGCCGAAGGCGCGCATTTTTGCCGCGAGTTTCCACCGCGAGAATCTCTTCATCGAAGCACGCCCGAAATCCGACGACACCAGCCAGCTTCTCGCTTTTCTCAAATCGCGCGAGGGCGAAGCCGGCATCGTCTATTGCGGCAGCCGCGCCAAGACCGAGCGCGTCGCCTCGCGCCTGGCCGAACGGAACATTCCGGCCGCGGCCTTTCATGCCGGCCTCGCTCCCATCGAGAAACGCGCGGCGCTGGCCCGCTTCCGCAGCGGCGATCCCATGGTGGTGGTCGCCACCATCGCCTTCGGCATGGGGATCGACCGTCCGGACGTGCGTTTCGTCGTGCATCTCGACATGCCCGACAGCCCTGAATCCTACTACCAGCAAATCGGCCGCGCCGGGCGCGACGGCGACCCGGCGCATGCGCTCCTGCTGTTCGGCGGCGAGGATATCGCCCGCGCGCGCCACTGGCTTTCGCAATCCGGCGCGCCCGAACAGCAGAAAGCCGTGATGCGCCAGCGGCTCGAGGCCATGATCGGCCTCGCCGAAGCGGCCGACTGCCGCACGCGCACGCTGCTCCGCTGTTTCGGCGAGGACATGGAGGGCGATTGCGGCCATTGCGATCGCTGCCGCTCGCCGGCACGGCTGTTCGACGGCACCGACGCCGCGCGCAAGGCGCTCTCCGCCATCTATCGTACCGGTCAGGTCTTCGGGACCCGCCACATCGTCGATGTTCTGAGGGGAGAACGCACCAAGTCGGTCGAAAACAAGGGGCACGACAAGCTGCCGCTGTTCGGCATCGGCGCGGAACGCGACGAGCGCTTCTGGCGCGGCGTTCTCCGCCAGCTGCTGGCGCGCGGCGCGTTGCGGGTGAAGGACGGGGTATATGCCAGTCTCGAACTCGTGCCCGAGGCCGCGCGGCCGATCCTGCGCGGCGAAGAGTCGGTGATGCTGCACGAGGACTCGGCACCCGCCGAGCCTCGCGCAGCGCGCATCAGCCCGGCCGCGCGCGAGATCGCCCGGGAGGTCGATGCGGCGACGGCCGAGCGGTTCGAAGCGCTGCGGCGCTGGCGCGCGGAGGCCGCCCGCGCGCAATCGGTGCCGCCCTACGTGATCTTTCACGACTCGGTTCTGCGCGAAATCGCCGCGGCCCAACCCGATTCGCTCGCGGAACTCTCACAGGTGAGGGGCGTAGGCGGGTCGAAATTGACCCGCTATGGACCCGCCGTGCTCCGCATCGTGCGCGGCGCCGGCGGGACGGAGTCCGATCGCGCGTTTGGTGGCGAGTCCGAGCGCGGTGCGCGTTTGGGGTGACGTGTGGCTCCGGCGGGCAGGGGCTTTGCCCCTGCGCCCCACTGGGGCCGCAAGGGCCCAGACCCCGAGAATTCGAAGAAGCCGTGTTGGCTGAGGCGATTTTCCGAAGCGCCGGGGTCGCCGGAGGCACACATAAACGAAAACGCCTCCCGCTTCAGCGCACGAGGAGCGCCAGGCTGGCGACACCGACCACGGTGAAGGTCAGGATCGTGCCGCCCCCGCGGAATGCATTGGGTACTTTGCGGCCCATGCCGATCGGGTGCAGTACGCGCGCGGCCACCAGCGCCGCCGCCAGGGTGAGCATCAGCCAGTGCGGCGCGCCGCGCACCTCGTTCAGCCCGAGCAACAGGAGCGCGATCGGAACATATTCAGCGAAGTTCGCGTGGCTCCGGCATGCGACCAGAAGCGGCACCGTGTGCTCCTGCCCGGCCGGCACCGTGCCCGTGCCGCCGTCGCCGAGGCTCGCCCCGCTTTTGAAACGGTTGGCCACGACGCGGGCCGCGAGGACAAGATAGATCAGACCGAGCACGCCCGCGGCCGTGCTGGTCACCGGCAGGGGGCTCACCCCGCGCTCTGCGGCGCCGGCGGCTCGACCACGGCCCCTCTGGCCGCCGACCAGGCCACCGGGTCTTCGAGGAATTTCCGCACTTCCGCCAGGTGATGCTGCGGAAATCCAGGCCATGCCTTCGCGGCCTCGAGCACGTCCCACCAGGTGCAGAGATGATGGAGCGAAATGCCCATGTTCCCGAGCGTCTCGAGGCTGCCGGGGAAGACGCCGTAATAGAAGACCACGAAGGCGTGATCGACGATGGCACCGGCATCCCGCAATGCCTGCGCGAAACGGATTTTCGATCGTCCGTCGGTCGTCAGATCCTCGACCAGCAAGGTGCGCCTGCCGGCCGGCACGTCGCCTTCGATCAGGGCATTGCGCCCGAAGCCCTTGGGCTGCTTGCGGACATACACCATCGGCGTCGCCGTGAGGTCGGCGATCCAGGCAGCGAACGGGATGCCAGCGGTCTCGCCGCCGGCCACCGCCTCGATCTGCTCGTATCCGACGTTCCGGTAAATCTTCTCGACGCCGAGCTCACAAATCTTCCGCCGCGCGCGCGGGAAGAAAATGATCTTCCGGCAATCGATATAAACCGGCGACTTCCAGCCGGACGTCAGCGTGAACGGATCCTCGGGCCGGAAATTCAGCGCCCCGATCTCCAGCAGGATGCGCGCGGTGGTCAGCGCCGCCTCCCTGTCCCTTTCGCTCGTTCCGTTCACGGAAACCCCCCGATGTCCTCACCCCTTCATCCTACGACGACCTGGCCGCGGCAAGGCGGCGGTTGCCGCAGCGCGACATCATGGTTAGACTTTCGCCAGATGAGAACGATTCTCAATTGGAGGCCCCGTGGTGGAGATCGCGCGTCGATGTGAGCGGGCGGTCGTCATGGCCTACCGGGAACTCCGCCGGTCCGGCACCGACGACCTCGCCGCCTTCCAGAGCTGCACGACGCTCTACCGGATTCACCATCCGGAGGCCTCGATCAGCGAGGCCCGGCGGCTCGTGGCGGAGTGGATCGACCACCATGTGGTGCGGCAGGGTTCGGGTCCGACGCCGGGCTGCGACTGCTGACGCCGGCCTCGGCCGGGCAGGGGTTTCGGCCCCTGCGGCCGAACTCTCTGATCCCGCCGCATCGCAGCCGGGCGATTACTCCGCCGCCGCGCGCATCGGGTAATCGCGCCGCGCGTGGCCGGTATAAAGCTGCCGCGGCCGCCCGATGCGCTGGCTCGGATCCTCCATCATTTCCTTCCACTGGCTCACCCAGCCGACCGTGCGCGCCACCGCGAAGAGCACGGTGAACATGCTGGTGGGAATGCCCATCGCTTTGAGAATGATACCGGAATAGAAATCCACGTTCGGGTAGAGCTTCTTGCCGACGAAATATTCGTCATGGAGCGCGATGCGCTCGAGTTCCATCGCCAGATCGAGCAGCGGATCGCCGGTGATGCCGAGTTCGGTCAGCACCTCGTGGCAGGTGCGCTGCATGATCTTCGCGCGCGGGTCGTAGTTCTTATAGACCCGGTGGCCGAAACCCATCAGCCGCACATTGCTGTTCTTGTCCTTCACGCGCGCGATGAAGCCGGGAATTGCGTCCGGCGTGCCTATTTCCGCCAGCATCTTCAACACCGCTTCGTTGGCGCCGCCATGCGCGGGCCCCCACAGGCTCGCGATGCCCGCGGCGATGCAGGCGAACGGATTGGCGCCGGTCGAACCCGCCAGCCGCACCGTGCTCGTGGACGCGTTCTGTTCGTGATCGGCGTGCAGGATCAGGATGCGATCCATCGCGCGCGCCAGCACCGGATTGATCTGATAGGGCTCCGATGGCACCGCGTTCATCATGTAGAGGAAATTTTCCGCGTAGCTCAGGTCGTTGCGCGGATACATGAAGGGCTGGCCGAGCGAATATTTGAAAGCCCAGGACGCGATCGTCGGCAGCTTGGCGATCAGCCGGAACGCGCTGATCCGCCGGTGTTCCGGATTATTCACGTCCAGACTGTCATGATAGAAGGCCGACAGCGCGCCGACCACGCCGCAGATCACGGCCATCGGATGCGCGTCGCGGCGGAACCCGTTGTAGAATTGGCGGAGCTGCTCATGCACCATCGTGTGCAGGCGGATGCCGCGATCGAATTCCTGCATCTGTCCCGCGCTCGGCAACTCGCCGTTGAGAAGCAGGTAGGCCACTTCGAGAAACGTGGAATGTTCGGCGAGCTGCTCGATCGGATAGCCGCGATGCAGCAGCACGCCCGCGTCGCCGTCGATATAGGTGATCTTGCTTTCGCAGGCGGCGGTGCCGCCGTAGCCCGGATCGTAGGTGAAGATCCCGAGTTCGCCGTAAAGCTTGCGGATATCCGCGACCGCCGGCCCGATCGTCCCCGGCAGCAAAGGCACGGCCGATTCCCGCCCGGTGTCGTCGATCCGGATGGTTGCCGTGGCGGGGGCGTTGCTGCTCATTCGGGACTACCTCGCGTGCGCGCGCGGGGAGCGGCCCCGGCGCCGGGAGGTCCAGAATAAAGGCTGAATTGTGGCGGGTGCAACCTTCGCACCCGCAGCATGAGGCAGGAAGCGGCGCATCACGCCCGGCCGGATCGATCCATCCGGCCGGAAAATGCGCTAGATGTGATGACGGCGCTTGCTGCTCTTATGCGAGGCGGGCGCCATCGCGGTTTCGACCGCCGTCGTGCTGCCGCAGGGCGTATAGCTTGCCGGCTGCACCAGCGGCTGGCTCTGCGCATATTGCGGGAGCTGCGATGCGTTCTGAAGGCTCATCACCTCGTCGAACATGTTGGGCAGATTGTCGCAGAAAGCGGTGCCTGCCTTCACCCCGTCCTCGGCCTGGGCGTTGGCAAGGTTGCTGATATATTCGTCATATTGCGTCTGGCTGCTGCGCCCGTAGACGCGCTTGAAGAAGGCGCGCAAATCCGCCTCCTCGCGCGCGATGGCCGGCTTATATTCACGCATGAACGCGTTGTATTTCGCATGCGCCTGACATTGAAGCGCGGTCACCATCAGCTCGCTCTTCAGCGCCTCCACCTCGAACGCGGTCTGATCGCTCGGCTCGAGACAGGCGGGAGCGGCATGGCTGTGCGAAACACTGTGATGGCGGGCAGCGATCGCCGGGCCGGCGATCAGGCTGAAGGCAAGCAGGGCGGGCAGGGGGCGCATGACGGGCCTCGCGGAAGTTGCGCAATTTCCCTCAGTAACCTGAGAAAACGTGACCTCTGCAATAGGTTTTCCGTGAGCTGCGGGACGCGGTTTGCCTGAGCGCGCGCGCTCGGCTATGCGCGAGGCCCCTCCCGGCTGCCGCCGGCCCCAGCTCACCCTCCGGAGACTGCCCGTTGCACGCCCGTCTCGCCATCCCCGGTGCCCTCGCGCTTCTCCTCGCCGGCTGCGCCCAGACCCCGCCGCCCGCGCCCCCGCCGCCGCCGCTCCCGGCACATCTCGGGCCACCCCCCGCGGCCACCTGCAAGGTGGCGCCTTACCAGATCAGCGAGGGCGGCACCGGCACCGTCCAGATGACCGTCAGCAACGACGGCGGCTATTGCGCGGCCACCCTCACCGCCGCCAACGGCAAGCCCTACGACGCGCCTCTGGAGACCGTGCTGCCCCGGCTCGGGCACGCGCGGGTCGTGAAGTATAATGGCAAGACCAGCATCGAATATGAATCGAATCCGGGTGCGACCGGCACCGACGATTTCACCGTGCGTCTCATCGAACGCGGCAAGCCCGGCTTCACGACGGTGAACGTGCACGTCCTGCTCGCGCCGCCCGGCGCCGCCGCCCCCAGGGCCTGACCCCATGCCGGACCAGGCAGAGGCCGGGTCCGCGCTCCGGCCGCTCGACGCGATGCTCCGGGAGGCGGCCTCCCGCTTTCCGGGGCACGACGCCATCCGCTTCGCGGGCCGCGGCTGGACCTACGCCGCGCTCGACCGGCTCGTGGACCAGGCCGCGGCCGGCCTGCAATCGCTCGGCGCCGTCCGCGGCACGCGCATCGGCCTCTGCCTCCCGAACACGCCTTACGCCGTCATCTTCTTTTTCGCCGCACTCCGCCTCGGCGCCGTCGTGGTGAATTTCAACCCGCTTTATGTCGAGCGCGAGCTAGCGCATCAGATCGCCGATTCCGGCACCGAGATCATGGTCACGATCGACCTCGCGCTCGTGCTGCCCAAGCTGCTCGCGGTCGCCGCGAACACCGATCTCCGCCTCGTGGTCTGCCCGATCTGCGGCGCGCTGCCGCCGGGCAAAAGCCTGCTTTTCCGGCTGTTCCGCCGCCGCGACCTGGCCCGCGCGCCCGCCTCCGACCGCATCGTCTCCTACGCCGCCCTCATGCGGCGTGGCGACTGCCCCATGCCGGTCGCCGTTTCGCCGGTCGCCCCCGGCGATCTCGCGGTGCTGCAATATACCGGCGGCACCACGGGAATCCCGAAAGCAGCCGAGCTCACGCACGCGAACCTGGTCGCCAATTGCGAGCAGGTCGTGTCCGGCATGCGCGATCTGCGCGAGGGCGCGGAGCGCGTGCTTGGCGTGCTGCCGCTGTTTCACGTATTCGCGATGACGAGCGTGATGAATCTCGCCGTGCGGACCGCCGCGACGATGATCCTGATGCCCCGCTTCGCGCTCCCCGATCTGCTGCGCACCATCGCGAGCGAGCGCCCCACCGTCTTCCCCGCCGTTCCCACCATCTACGCCGCGCTGGTCGAGGAGGCCTCCCGCCGCCGCGTCGATCTCCGCTCGATCCGGCTCTGCGTCTCCGGCGGCGCGCCGCTGCCTACCGAGACGCGCCAGCGCTTCATGGCGCTCACCGGCTGCGACCTGATGGAGGGGTATGGCCTCTCCGAAACCTCGCCGGTGGTCAGCTTCACCCCCCCGGACATGCCCTACAAAGAAGGATCCGCCGGGGTCGCCGTGCCCGGCACCACGATCGAAATCCGCAGCCCCGAGCCGCCGCACGCGCTGCTGCCCGCCGGCGAACGCGGCGAGATCTGTATCCGCGGCCCGCAGGTGATGCGCGGCTATTGGCAGCGCCCGGACGAGACCGCGCAGAGCTTCGTCGAGGGCGCGCTGCGTACCGGCGACATCGGCTATCTCGACGCCGACGGCTACTTGTTTCTTGTCGACCGCATCAAGGACATCATCATCGCCGGCGGCTACAACATCTATCCGCGCGTCATCGAGGAAGCGCTCTACCAGCACCCCGAGGTGAAGGAAGCCGTGGTGATCGGCGTGCCGGACCGCTATCGCGGCCAGGCGCCGAAAGCCTTCGTGACGTTGCGCGAGGGCGGAGCGGCGACGGCGGAGGTGCTGCGGGCCTTCCTCGGCGATTATCTCTCGAAGATCGAGCTGCCGCGCGAGATCGAAATCCGCGAGACGCTGCCGAAGACGCTGATCGGGAAACTGTCGAAGAAGGCGCTGCTGGAGGAGGCCTCCGGCGGGCCGGGGGCTTTGCCCCCTGCACCCCCACTGGGGCCGGAGGCCCCAGACCCCTTCACCTGAGAGCCGGGGCTTTCGTCGCCGGCGAGGCATTGCATCCGGCCGTCTGGCTGCTATATCCCCGCGTCAGGACCCTAACGTATAGGTAAAGGCGTGGCCCTTACCCAGGCAGCCGAGTTCAGCACGGTCACGCAACTGGCGCGCGATCTCGGGATCAGCGCGCGCACCATCCGTTTCTACGAAGACAAGGGCCTGATCGCGCCGCAGCGCGCCGGCAACACGCGCGTCTACACCGCCCGCGACCGCGCCCGCATGATCCTCATCCTGCGCGGCAAGCGCCTCGGGTTTTCGCTCCGTGAGATCAAGGATTATCTCGATCTCTACGACGTGGACCGCACCCAGGCCGAGCAAAACCGCCTGCTGCTCACGGCGGTCAAGAAGCGCCTGTTCTCGCTGCGTGAGCAGCGCCAGGCACTCGAACAGACGATCACGGAATTGGAAGACGTGCAGCGCCAAGCCGAAGCCGCGCTCACCGATCTTATGCCACGCAAACGAACCGCCCGCCCCTGAGGAAAGGGGTCTGGGGCCCGCCGGCCCCAGTGGGGTGCAGGGGCAAAGCCCCTGCCCGCCGGAGGCAAAACCGAGGAGCCCGTCATGTCCCCCATCGTCATCGCCGGCTACGCCCGCTCCCCTTTCACGCTCGCCAAAAAAGGCGCGCTCACGAAGATCCGCCCCGACGACCTCGCCGCCCAGACCATCCGCGGCCTGATCAAAAAAACCGGGGTCAAGCCTGAAGACATTGAAGACATCTATGTCGGCTGCGCGTTCCCGGAGGGTGAGCAGGGCATGAACGTGGCCCGCCTGATCGGCCTGCTCGCCGACCTGCCGCTCAGCGTCGGTGGTGCGACGGTCAACCGGTTCTGCGGCAGTTCGATGCAGGCGGTGCACATGGCCGCCGGCCAGATCAAGCTCGGCGCCGGCGAGGTGTTCGTCGCCGGCGGCGTCGAGAGCATGACGCGCGTGCCGATGGGCGGCTACAATCCGCTGTTCAATCCGGTGCTCGCCGAGAAGCAGCCCGGCGCCTATATGAGCATGGGCGAGACCGCCGAGAATGTCGCGCGCAAATGGCAGATCACGCGCGACATGCAGGAGGATTTCGCGGTCGAGAGCCAGCGCAAGGCCGCCGACGCCCAGGCTGCCGGCAAGTTCCGGGATGAGATCGTTCCGATCCACAACAACGGTTCCACCGTCGAGTCGGATGGCTGCATCCGTCCCGGCACCACGAAAGAGGCGCTCGCCGGCCTGAAGCTCGCGTTCGATCAGGAAGGCACCGTCACCGCCGGCACCTCCTCGCCGCTCACGGACGGCGCCGCCGCGGTTCTGGTCTGCACGGAGACCTACGCGGAAAAGCACGGACTGCCGGTTCTTGCCCGCCTCAAAAGCGTCGGCGTCGCCGGCGTCGAGCCGGAAATCATGGGTATCGGGCCGGTGCGCTCGTCGCGGAAGGCGCTCGACCGCGCCGGGCTCAAAGGCACCGACATGGATGTCGTCGAGCTCAACGAGGCTTTTGCGAGCCAGGCGATCGCAAGCCTGCGCGAGATCGGCTTCCGCCCCGAGACTGTCAATATCGATGGCGGCGCGATCGCGATCGGTCACCCGCTCGGCGCCACCGGCGCGCGCATCGTCGGCAAGGCCGCCTCGTTGCTGAAACGCGAGGGCGGCAAATACGCGATCGCCACGCAATGCATCGGCGGCGGCCAGGGCATCGCCACCGTTCTCGAGCGGGTCTGATCCGATGGCAACATTCAGCAAAGTCGCGGTGATCGGTTCCGGCGTCATGGGCGCCGGCATCGCCGCGCAAATCGCCAATGCGGGCGTCCGCGTGCTGCTGCTCGACATCGTTCCCAAGGAAGGCGGCCGCAATTCCGTGGCCGAAGGCGCGATCGCCCGCGCGCTGAAGACCGATCCGGCGCCCTTCATGTCGGCCGCCGCGGCAAGGCTCGTCGAGCCGGGCAATATCGAGGACGATCTCGCGCGCGTCGCCGAATGCGACTGGATCGTCGAGGTCGTGGTCGAACGGCTCGACATCAAGCAGGCACTCTATCGCAAACTCGACGCGCTGCGCCGTCCCGGCACGCCGGTCTCCTCGAACACCTCGACCATTCCGCTGAAAACGCTGACCGAGGGCATGCCGGACGCTTTCGTGCGCGATTTCATGATCACGCATTTCTTCAACCCGCCGCGCTACATGCGCCTGCTCGAACTCATCACCGGACCCGCGACCGATCCCGCGCTCGCGCGCCGTGTCGCCGATTTCTGCGACGTGGCCCTCGGCAAGAGCGTGGTCGCCTGCCACGACAGTCCCGGCTTCATCGCCAACCGTCTCGGCGTTTTCTGGATGACCAGCGCCGTCACGGAAGCCCCGTTGCACGGCCTGACGATCGAGGAAGCCGACGCGATCATGGGCCGGCCGTTCGGCATCCCCAAGACCGGCGTCTTTGGTCTGATGGATCTGGTCGGCCTCGATCTCATGCCGCATGTGAATGCGAGCATGCAGGGCGCTTTGCCGCCGGCTGACGAATTCCACGCCGTGAATCGCGACGTGCCCATCGCGCGCAAACTGATCGAGACCGGCTATACCGGCCGGAAAGGGAAGGGCGGTTTTTACCGTCTCAATCGCGAGGGCGGCAAGCGCGTCAAGGAAACCATCGATTTCGCGACTGGCGAATTCCGCCCCGAGCGCCGCGCCGATCTGCCTGAACTCAAAGCCGCGGGCCGTGATCTTCGCGCGCTGTTCGAAACACCGGGCCGGGTCGGAGCCTATGCGTGGAAGGTGATGGGCCACACGCTCGGCTACGCCGCCAAACTCGTGCCCGAAGCCGCCGATAGCATTCTCGACATCGATGAGGCCATGCGCCTCGGCTATAATTGGAAACACGGCCCGTTCGAGCTGATCGATCAGGTCGGCGCCGACTGGCTCGCCGCCAAATTGCGGGCCGATGGTTTCGCCGTGGCCCCCATCCTGGAGCGCGCCGCCGGCCGGAGCTTCTACCGTGTGCACGAGGGCAAGCGCCAATATCTCGGCCTCGACGGCGCGTATCACGACGTCGTCCGTCCCGAGGGCGTGCTGCTGCTCGAGGATGTGAAGCTCACTCAGAAACCTCTGCTTCGGAACGCCAGCGCTGCGGTCTGGGATGTCGGGGACGGCGTTCTCTGCTTCGAGTTCACGAGCAAATCGAATGCGCTCGATGAGCCGATCATGACGCTGCTCCAGAAAACCATCACGCTGGTGCGCGACAAATACAAAGCCCTCGTCATCTACAATGAGGGGCGCAATTTCTCGGTCGGCGCCAATATCGGCTTGGCGCTCTTCGCCGCGAACATGGCCGCCTGGGCGCAGGTCGAAGCCCTAATCGCGACCGGCCAGGAGATCATGCAAAAGCTGAAATACGCGCCATTCCCGGTGGTCTCGGCGCCCTCCGGCATGGCGCTCGGCGGCGGCTGCGAATTCCTGCTGCACAGCTCGGCCGTGCAGGCGCATGCGGAAACCTATGCCGGTCTCGTGGAATGCGGCGTCGGCCTGCTCCCCGGATGGGGCGGCTGCAAGGAAATGCTCGGCCGCTGGTCCACCGACCCGAAAATGCCGAAAGGCCCGATGCCGGCGCCGATGAAAGTGTTCGAAATGATCAGCACGGCGAAGGTCGCGAAATCTGCCGCCGAAGCGCGGGAGATGGGCATCCTGCGCAAGGCCGACGGCATCACCATGAACCGCAACCGCCTGCTCGCGGATGCGAAGCGCCGCGCGCTCTCGATGGTGGACGGCTACAAGCCCCCCGAGCCGCGGGAAATCGTGCTGCCCGGTCCCTCCGGCAAAGTCGCGATCGAACAGGCGGTGCAGGGCTTCGCCAAGCTCGGCCTCGCCACCCGGCACGATATCGTCGTTTCGGGCGAACTCGCGACCGTGCTGACCGGCGGCCGCACCGACATCATCGACATCGTGAAGGAATCGAAACTGCTGGAACTCGAGCGCGAGGGTTTCCTCCGCCTGCTGCGGACCCCCGCCACGCTCGCCCGCATCGAGCACATGCTCGAAACCGGCAAGCCTTTGCGCAACTGAAGGAGAGCGATCATGCAGATCTACAACGCACCGCTCCGCGACATGCGCTTCGTGATGCACGAGCTGCACGGCAGTGCCGCCCATCTCGATCGCATCGGCAAAAGCGGCGTCACATCCGAGCTCATCGACAGCATTCTCGAGGAAGCCGGCAAATTCGCCAGCGAGGTGTTGCTGCCGATCAATGCCAGCGGCGACGAGGAAGGCTGCCATTACGAGAACGGCGTCGTGCGCACGCCGCGCGGCTTCAAGCAGGCCTATGACCAGTTCCGCGAGAGCGGCTGGAGCGCGCTCGCGGCCCCCGCGGAATTCGGCGGCCAGGACCTGCCCGATATCGTCGGCAAAATGGTCGAGGAAATGCAGTGCTCGGCCAACCTGTCCTTCAGCCTCTATCCGGGCCTCACCCAAGGCGCCACGCTGGCACTGCTCGGCCACGGCAGCGACGAGCTGAAAGCCCGCTTTCTGCCGAAAATGATCGAAGGCGTCTGGTCCGGCACGATGAACCTCACCGAGGCTCATTGCGGCACCGATCTCGGCCTGCTCCGCACGAAAGCGGTCCCGCAGGAAGACGGCAGTTACCGCATCACGGGGGCGAAGATCTTCATCAGCTCCGGCGAGCACGATCTCACCGAGAACATCATCCACCTGGTGCTCGCGCGCCTGCCCGACGCGCCGAAGGGCGTCAAAGGCATCAGCATGTTCCTGGTGCCGAAATTCCTGCCGACTGGCGACAACAAGCCCGGGCCGCGCAACGGCGTCACCTGCGCCGGCATCGAACACAAAATGGGTCTCAAAGCCTCCGCCACCTGCCAGCTCGTTTTCGAGGACGCGGTCGGCTGGCTCGTCGGCGAACCGAATCGCGGTCTCGCCGCCATGTTCACCATGATGAACGCGGAACGGCTCTCGGTCGGCATCCAGGGGCTGGGCGTTGCTGAGACCGCCTATCAGAGCGCGGTCCATTACGCGCGCGAACGCCTGCAGGGCCGCGCCCTATCGGGCCCGAGGCGCCCCGACCTTGCGGCCGATCCCATCATCGTCCACCCCGACGTGCGCCGCACGCTCATGACGATCCGCGCCTATGTCGAAGGCTGCCGCGCCCTCTCGGGCTGGGTCGCGCAGGCGCTCGATCTCGAAAAGCTCGGCCCAGACCCGGAAACCCGCCGCGCGGCCGAGGATTTCGTGGCGCTCATGACGCCGGTGGTGAAAGCGCTTTTCACCGATCTCGCATTCGAAACATCGAGCATGGCGCTGCAGGTCTATGGCGGCCACGGCTATATCCGCGACCATGGCATGGAACAGCTCGTGCGCGACGCGCGCATCTGCATGATCTACGAGGGCGCCAACGGCATCCAGGCGCTCGACCTCGTCGGCCGCAAACTCCCCGCCCATATGGGCCGCATGCTGCGCGGCTTCTTCCACCCCGTGCAGGCCTTCATCGAAGCCAACGCGGCCGATCCGCGCATCATGCCGCTCGCCCGCGCCTTCGGCGCGCTGCAGCAGGCGACCGCCCATATCGCGCAGGCCGGACTGAAGGACCCCGAAGAAGCCGGCGCCGCCGCGACCGACTATCTCCGGCTGCTCGGCCTGGTCGCCCTCGGCTATATGTGGGCCCGCACGACGCAAGTTGCCGAGGCGAAACTGCCTACCGCGAACGGGGATGCGTCTTTCTACCAATCCAAGCTCACCACCGCGCAGTTTTTCAACGAGCGTCTGCTGCCGCAGGCGGGAGCGCTGTGGACGGCGATCAAGGCGGGCAAGGAGAGCATGATGGCGCTCGACAGCGCGGCTTTCTAAGACCAGGGAGGCTCTGCCTCCCTGGACCCTCCGCTGGGGCCGAAAGGCCCCAGACCCCTTTACTTTAAGCGGCTAAGCGGGCCGGTTCAGCCGGGCACAACCGAACCATGATCGGGCGGTGGTCCGAGGTGTGGCGATGCAGCGCGGCCGCCTCCACACATCGCAGGCCGCGCACGTAACAGCGATCCAGGCGCAGCGGCAGAACATCCGCGCAATGATGCGTCGGTTCGCGCGGACCCACATCCGTGAAGCCCGGCAACAAAGCCGGCCCCACCAGATTGTAATCGCCGAGGACCGCCGCCCGATACGGCAAATGCCGCTCGATCCAGCGTAATTGCCGCCGGTTCAGCACCTGCCCATGCGACAAATGCACGTTCGCCACCGTGAAATCGCCGAAATCGAGCACCTGGCAGACGCGATCCACCACCGCGCCGGACGGCAACCGCACCACCGCCGCGCGCAGCCCTGGGCGGGGGCTCCAGAATGCCAGCCCATGCACCCGCCCCGGCAAGGGCGCTCGACCGTAGGAGCCGCCCAGATAAGACCCGAGCGCATCGATCTCCCGCGTCGCCTCCTGCAGCAGCAAAAGGTCGGGCTGCTCCCGCTTCGCCAGCCGCATCACGTCGACCAGCGAGGCGCCGGTCAGGCGCAGCAGGTTCCAGCTGAGGACCTTGTAGGGAGCAGGGCTAGTCGATGTCATGCTGCGCTGCGGCTAACACATCTTCCTTGGCGAGTCGTAGCTGAAAAACGCAACTGCGCCCCGCCCTTTCCCCGCGCCCGCCATCGTGCAAGTTTCCCGCGCTACCTTGACGTAAACGGAAAGGGGTTCGCGTGACTGCCATCAATCCGGTGACCGACCTCGCCCGCGATGGTGACATCGCCTTGATCACGGTCGACAGCCCCCCGGTCAACGCGCTCTCGGCCGCGGTCCGCGACGGCATCGCGACCGCCCTCGACCAGGCGATCGCCGACGCCGAATGCCGCGCCATCGTGCTGATCTGCGCCGGCCGCACCTTCATCGCCGGGGCCGATATCAGCGAGTTCGGCAAACCGATGCAGGGCATCGGCCTCCATGAATTGCTCAACAAAATCGAATCCTCCCCCAAGCCGGTCATCGCCGCGATCCACGGCACGGCCCTCGGGGGCGGCCTCGAAACCGCGCTCGCCGCGCATTGGCGCATCGCGGTCCCGAGTGCCAAGTTCGGCCTCCCCGAGGTCAAGCTCGGTCTGCTCCCCGGCGCCGGCGGCACGCAACGGCTGCCCCGCCTCGTGGGCGTGGAGCGGGCGCTGGCGATGGTCACGTCCGGCACCCCGATCGGCGCCGCCGATGCCGCCCGGTCCGGCCTGATCGATGCGACCGCGGAAGAGACCCGCCTGCGCGAAGACGCGATCGCGCTCGCCCGCCGCGCCCTGGGCGAGCCCAATCCGCTCAAGAAGGTCCGCGATCTGCCGGTGCAGGCAGAGCCCGGCATGTTCGACTCATTCCGCAAGGCCCATGCCCGCAAATTCCGCGGCTTCGACGCGCCCGAATACAATATCCGCTGCATCGAAGCCGCCGTGACGCAACCGTTCGAGGAAGGTCTCGCGACCGAGCGGCGACTTTTTCTCGACCTCATGGACGGCGTGCAGTCCCGCGCCCAGCGCTATCTGTTCTTCGCCGAACGCCAGGCCGCGAAAATCCCCGGCCTGTCGGAAGGAATCGCCCCGCGTCCGATTGCCCGCGTCGGCGTGATCGGCGCCGGCACCATGGGCGGCGGCATTTCGATGAATTTCCTCTCGGCCGGCATTCCGGTCACCATCGTCGAAACCAACGAAGCGGCTCTCGAGCGCGGCGTCGGCATCATGCGCCGCAACTACGACAACACCGCCCAAAAAGGCCGCCTCACGCCGCAGGCGGTCGAACAGGCCATGGCCCGTCTCGCGCCCAGCCTCTCACTCGACGATCTCGCCGATTGCGACCTGATCATCGAGGCCGTCTTCGAAAATCTCGATCTCAAAAAGCAGATCTTCAGCCGGCTCGACACGATCGCCAAGGCCGGCGCGATTCTCGCCAGCAACACCAGCTATCTCGACATCGACGCGATCGCCGCGGTCACGCAACGCCCATCCGACGTGCTCGGCATGCATTTCTTCTCGCCGGCCAACGTCATGCGCCTGCTCGAAATCGTTCGCGGCGCCAAGACGTCCCCGGACGTGCTCGCCACCGCCATGGCGATTGGCCGCCGCATCGGCAAAGTTCCCGTCGTCGCCGGCGTCTGTCACGGCTTCATCGGCAACCGCATGCTCGAGCCGCGCCAGCGCGCCGCCAACGCGCTGATCCTCGAAGGCGCCATGCCCTGGGATGTCGACCGCGCGCTCACCGAGTTCGGCATGCCCATGGGCCCGTTTCAAATGGCGGACCTCGCCGGCCTCGATATCGGCTGGTCGCGCGAGACGAGCCGCGGCGAGACGCTGCGCGACCGGCTCTGCGAAATGGACCGCCGCGGCCAGAAAACCGGCGCCGGTTTCTACGATTACGACGAGAAGCGCACGCCCACGCCATCCCCGATCGTGGAGCGCCTGGTGCTCGAACAATCCGCGGGTGCCGGCATCCAGCGCCGCACGATCGCGCCGGAAGAAATCCTCGAGCGCTGCACCTACCCCATGATCGACGAGGGTGCCCGCATTCTCGAGGAGAACATCGCCTACCGCGCCTCCGACATCGACATCGTCTGGCTCTACGGCTATGGCTGGCCGGCCTATCGCGGCGGCCCGATGTTCTACGGCGACACGGTCGGACTGGCCACGGTCGCCGACAAACTCCGTCGTTACGGCCATGAGCCGAGTGCCCGTCTCACGAAGCTTGCGGAGGAGGGCAGGGGCTTCACGACCGGATGAGCCGATCAGGCGGCCATGGCCTCGGCGACGAGCGCTTCGGTTTCCATCAACAAGGCATCCTCGTCGGCCGCGGTGCGCACGCTTTCGCGTCCGATATCCAGCAACACCGGCACCGCGAGCGGCGACACCCGATCGAGCCGCCGCACGCGGATCTTCCCCTGCACCCGCGCGAGCATCGCGGCGATGCGGCCGAGATCGGTGAGCCCGCTCGCCGCATCCGCCCAGGTCGCGCGCAGCAGCACATGATCCGGCTCATGCCGCCGTAGCACGTTGTAGATCAGATCGGTATTGATCGTGACCTGCCGCCGGTTCCGTTCCGCCCCCGGCGCATGCCGGTCCACCATGCCGGCGATCACCGCGATATTGCGAAAGGTCCGGCGCAGCATCGAGCTTTCCGCCATCCATTCCTGCAGATCGTCGCCCAGCATGTCCTGGGCGAATAATGCCTCGATGTCGCCGGGCTCATGCGCCGACCAGGCGCCCAGCACGTAATCGGTCGCGACGAATCCGAGCGGCGCCGCGCCGAACCGTTCCATCCGCCGCGTCAGCAGCATGCCCAGCGTCTGATGCGCATTGCGCCCCTCGAACGCATAGGCCACCAGATACCAGCGGCCTTCGCGCGGAAATATCTCCACCAGCAGATCCTCGGGGCCCGGCAATTCCGAGCGGTCGCGCTGCAATTCGAGCCATTCCCGCACCGGCTCGGGAAACCGGTGCCAACGCGCGCTGTCATGCAGCATCGCCCGCACCCGCGCCGCGAGATGCGTGGTCAGCGACATGCGCGTTCCCGCATAGGCCGGCACCGACGGCGTCCCGCTACCTCCCTCGGCGCATTCCAGCGTGATCTCGCGGATGCGCAAGAATCGCAGCAGCCTTCCCGCGAACATGAACGTATCACCCTCGCGCAGCCCGTTCGCGAAACTCTCCTCCACCTCGCCGAGCGCCGCCCCGCCGCGTCCGGCGATCCGCACTTTCAAGAGCGGCGCCTCGACGATCGTGCCGATATTCATGCGCGCCTGCCGTGCCACCCGCGCGCTCGCCATATGCACGAGGCCCTCCGCATCCCGGAACAATTTCCGGTAGCGCTCATAGCTCGAGAGCGCATACCCGCCGGTCTCGACGAAGCCGAGCGCATCGTCGAAATCCTTGCGCAGCAATCCGGCGTAAGGCGCCGCGCGCCGCACCTCGGCGAACATCGCCTCGGGTGAGAACGGCCCCGCGCAGGCCATCAGCAGAAGATGTTGCGCCAGCACATCGAGCCCGCCCGGCCGAGGCGGCTCGCCATCGAGCGTGCGTGCCGCGACTCCATCCATCGCCGCCTCGCATTCCAGCACCTCGAACCGGTTGGCCGGCACCAGAACCGCCCGGCTCGGCTCATCCATCCGGTGATTGGCCCGCCCCACGCGCTGCAACAGCCGCGCCACCCCTTTCGGCGCTCCCACCTGGATCACCTGATCGACCCCACCCCAGTCGATGCCGAGATCGAGCGAGGACGTCGCGATCACCGCGCGCAATTCGCCGCCCGCCATCGCCGCCTCCACGCGCTTGCGCTGCGCGAGATCGAGGCTCCCATGATGCAGCGCGATCGGCAGCGTCGCCTCGTTCAGTTTCCATACTTCCTGAAACAGAAGTTCCGCCTGCGCGCGCGTGTTGACGAACACGATCGTCGTGCCCGCCGCCTCGATCCGCCGCAGCACCGCGCTCGCCGAGGCGAGACCCATCCGCCCCGCCCAGGCGATCCGCGCCTCGGGCAGCATCATGCGAATCTCGGGCGGCGTCGTCTCCGCCACTTCGATCCGCCGCGCCCGCCCACCGCAGGCCACGTAGTCGAGCAGCGCCTCCGGAAACGCGACCGTGGCCGAAAGCCCCGCGCGCCGCGCCCGCGGCGCGAGCGCTGTCAGCCGTGCGAGACACAGCGCCAGCTGATCGCCGCGCTTCGTGCCGGCCAGCGCATGAATCTCGTCGATCACGATCGCCTCCAGCGACGCGACCAGCCGCGGCGCATCCTCGAGCGACAGCAGCAGCGCCAGACTTTCCGGCGTCGTCAGCAAAAAATCGGGCGGCACCTCTCGCTGCCGGCGCCGCCGTTCCGCGCTCGTATCGCCCGTGCGCGTCTCGACCGTGACCGGCAGCCCCATCGCCTCGATCGGCGCCATCAGATTGCGCGCCACATCGTTCGCCAGCGCCTTCAGCGGGCTGACATAAATCGTGTGCAGCGCCGGCGCCGCGCGCGGCGTCGCGAGTGCCACCAGCGACGGCAAAAACCCCGCCAGCGTCTTGCCCCCGCCGGTCGGCGCCACCAGCAGCACATGCTCGCCCGCCGCCGCCGCCTCCAGCATCGCGAGCTGGTGCGGCCGCGGCGTCCAGGACCGGCTGGCGAACCAGCGCAAGAACGGCTCCGGCAGCAAGTCCTGCATCGCCGCCGATGCTAGGCCACCGGCCGGCCGCGCTCCAGGCGCTCGACGCGCGCCGTCCGCCGCCGCATGCTGGCCCGCATGGAAGACTTCATCCGGATCGAGGCGAACGGAATCGACTTCGCCTGCGACGTCGCCGGCGAGGGTGACGCGGTCGCGCTCTGCCTGCACGGCTTCCCCGAAAGCCGCTTCTCCTGGCGCTATCAGCTGCCTTTCCTGGCCGCCCGCGGCTGGCGCGCCGTTGCGCCCGACCTGCGCGGCTATGGCGACAGCACGCGCCCGGCCGGCATCGCGCCTTACCGCATGGCAGAACTCAAACAGGACGTCGCCGCCCTGTTCGACGCGCTCGGCGCCCGCCGCCGCCTGCTGGTCGCGCATGATTGGGGCGCGCTGATCGCCTGGGAATTCGCGATCGACCGGGTGCGCCCGCTGGACGGCCTGGTCATCCTGAACGTCCCGCACCCCGCGGTGCTCCGCGCGGTCCTGCGCCAATCGCCGCGCCAGATGTTACGTTCTTGGTATGTGTTTTTCTTCCAGATCCCGAGGCTGCCCGAGTGGCTGCTCGGCGCGCGTGGCGCACGCGCGGTCGGCGACACGATCCGCGGCATGGCAGTCGATAAATCCGCCTTCCCTGATGCCGTGCTCGAGCATTATCGCGAATCGGCACGCCGCCCCGGCGCGCTCACCGCGATGGTGAATTACTACCGGGCGAATTTCTTCCAGATGTGGGAGCGGGCGGAAACCCCGCCGATCGAGGTGCCCACGCTCATGATCTGGGGCGAGGAAGACCGCGCGCTCGGACTGGAACTTACCGAGGGTTACGGGCCTTACGTACGCGATTTCACGCTCGTGCGCCTGCCGCGCGTTTCGCACTGGGTACAGCAGGAGGCACCGGACCGGGTCAATGCGGCGCTCGGCACGTGGCTCGATCGGATCGGAGAGGCGCCATGAAATTGCTGATCATCTTGCTGATCATTCTCGCCATCGCCGGTTTCGGCCATTCCGGGTGGCGCCGCGGCTGGTATGCGCGACCGGTCTATTACGAACCCAGACCAGCCTGGGGTGGCGGCGGCCTTGGAATCATTCTTCTGCTGATCGTGGTTTGGCTACTGTTCTTCCACCATCCCCGCCATATGGGATATTATTATTACCGTTGAGGGCGGATCGCCGGTTTACGCCGCCATCCGGTAGTCCGCCGGCTGGGCCGGCCGGCGGTGCGGCGTGTGGCCGAAGCGCGCCTGGGCATCTTCCAGATCGTAAATGTCGGATGCGGCCTCATGCGGCACGCCGCCGTAGCGGAAGCGGGATTCGAGCGCGAGCAGAACCAGATCGGACACCGTTCCGTCGCATCCACAGTCGCAAGCGATCCTGTTCATCGTCTGAGACCTCGTCTTCGTCATGGGTGGAACATAGGATCCAACGGCCGTTCGAAAACGTCAGAAGTTCTTATGGCTGCATCAAAGCTTCTTCGCGCGGGCTTAACACTGCGGTCATGATGCAGGCCTATTCTGGTCAAATCCCGAATAAACAGTTTGTTAATCGAAACTGACGCCTCCGCGCATCGAATGCCGTGAACGTCGTGCGAGGGGCGGCTTCCTTACAAAATATTGCGCATGCCAGGCCTCGCGAGCTAACATTCGCAACACGGGGGTTCTCGAAGGCCGAGGGAACCATGCACCCATCCCGACCGTCGCGCCTCTGCGGGGCACGTTCCCCGTCTGGCTCGCACTCGCCGCTCCAGCCGCCGGCCAAGCGTGGCAGATCGGCCCCAAGCCGCTCGACACCTCTGGCCCCGCCGTCGCGCCCCTCCGCGAGGAAGCCGCTGGCCCGCAGGGGCTCTCACGCGCCGGCTACCGGCTCAAGGTCGGCGGCGTTGACCTCGAAGCCATCGCCGACCGGCCCGCTTCCCCCGTCCGTCTCGCCTACGATCCCGCCGCCCCCGGCGGCGCCCGCCTGTCGATCGCCGTCGGCACCCGCCAGATCCGCGCTCCCCGGCCGGACTGGCAGCTCAAACCCATCGCCGACCTTGCCGACAGCCCCTACACCGCCGACGTGACGCGGTTCGGCGAGGGGCCCGACACCGACCATGACGTCTACCCGCGCTTCCACCCGGCGTTGCGCGATACGCTGCTCGGTCTGCGCTGCAGCCTGTCGTGAAGACTCCGACACGGTGGATCAGAGACGATTAAAAAATGTTCTTCTTTGAAAAAAAGAACAAAAAAACGTTATCGTATCGGAAGGTCGCTGTCTCCAGCACCGTCCAATACGACAAAAGTCTTTTTGCTTCTTTTTCTTCAGAAAAAGAAGATTCTTAAACCTGCCGCAACATCCCGAGCGCCGTCTCGCAGAGACGTGCCTGCGCCGCCCCGAACGTCCCGCCCCGACCGGCTTCCGCGCACCCTTCCAGCACCAGCGTCGCCAGTCCCAGGCAGCCGCGGGTATGCGCCAAGGTCGATTTGAGGTGTTTCAACATCCGGTCACGCTCGTCGAGCGCCTCGACGAGCGGTTCCCAGTGCGGCTGCCGATAGTGATCGATCAGCTCCTCGGCGATTTCCACATGCTGGCGGAGGAAATCCGCCGTGAACTCGCTGTCGCTGAACTCGAGCACCGCGTCCGGGTGCGGCAACGTCGCGCCGGCGATCCGTTTGAACCCCATCGACCAGTCCGCATATTCGCGATGGGCGATGGTCTTCCGCCGCAGCAACTGCACATCCGCGTGGCGCGGATCGGTCAGGATCGTCTCGTAGAGCGGCTCCACGACGGCCTCGTCGCCTTCGAGCGCCTGCAGGAAGGTCTCATTGCCGTATAGCAACATACCCGTCACGCCGCGCTCGGTATTCCGCCGCAGGCAAGTGTCCAGCAGGCTCATCAGATCCTGGGTGGACATCGGCTGGGTCGCTGCGCTGAGATACGAAATCTGGATCATGGGCTCTCCATCCGGTCGCTGCCGACCGCTCGCCACTGCCAGTCTTCGTCCCGTAAATGGCTCAGCCCGCCGAACCGGCAAGGGCCCGAAAATTTACCCTTCTGTTAAGGCCGGCGCCGGCGCCTGCGCGTTCACGAGCGCCTTGTGCCGCGTCTCCGACGGCAGACAGAGCGGCACGAGCGCCGCAGCCGCCTCGGCCGGCGTCTGGATGGTGCTCGGATCCTCGCCGGGATAGGCCTGCGCCCGCATCCGGGTCGCGGTCTTGCCAGGATTGAACAGGTTGATCCGCAGCCGCGTCTGCTCGGTTTCGTCCGCCCAGGTCAGCGCGAGCGATTCCATCGCCGCCTTGGTGCTGGCATAGGCGCCCCAATAGGCCCGCGGCGTGCGCGCGACGTTGCTGGTCACGAACACCGCGCGCCCGGCATCCGACGCGATCAGCGGCGGCGCGCAGGTGCGGATCAGCCGGTAGGTCGCCACGAGATTGACCGCCACGCACGCGGCCATGTCGCGCGGCTCGATATGCGCGACCGGCGTGAGCTTCCCGAGCGCGCCCGCATTATGCACGAGAATGTCGAGCCGCCCGAACCGCTGCACGATGCTCGGCCCGATCGCATCGATGCCGTCGGCCTTCGCCAGGTCGAGCGGCAGCAGCGTGGCCGACCCGCCGGCCGCGCGCACCGCATCGTCGGTTTCCTCGAGCCCGCCCTGGGTGCGGGCGATCAGCACGAGGTGCGCGCCCTGTTGCGCGAGGGCAACGGCGATCGCGGCGCCGATGCCGCGGCTCGCGCCGGTGATCAGGGCGACGCGGTTCTCGAGCGGCTTCACGCGGTTTGCCTCCGGCGGCCAGGGAGGCTCTGCCTCCCTGGACCCTCCGCTGGGGCCGGAAGACCCGAGACCCCATTCCGTTTGATTTTCACCCGATCTCCGCCAGCAAGCTTAGTTGCGAATTGCTTTTTTCGTCGAAATCGGGGATCGCGATAGGGTAATCCCCGGTGAAGCACGCATCGCAATAATGCGGCCGCGCATCGGTCCGCCCCGGATGGCCCAAAGCCCGGTAGAGCCCGTCGATCGAAATGAAAGCGAGGCTGTCCGCTCCGATCAGCCGCGCCATCTCGGTCACATCGTGCCGCGCCGCCAGCAACTTGCCCCGCTCCGGCGTGTCGATCCCGTAAAAACAGGAATGCGTGGTCGGCGGCGACGAGATTCGCATATGCACTTCGGTCGCCCCCGCCGCGCGCACCATCTCGACGATCTTCCGGCTCGTCGTCCCGCGCACGATGCTGTCATCCACCAGCACCACCCGCTTGCCTTCGAGCACCGCGCGGTTGGCGGAATGTTTCAGCTTCACGCCCAGATTGCGGATATGGTCCGTGGGCTCGATGAAGGTCCGTCCCACGTAATGATTGCGGATGATGCCGAGCTCGAACGGCAGCCCGCTCTCCTCGGCATATCCCATCGCCGCCGGCACGCCGCTGTCCGGCACCGGTACCACGATGTCCGCGCCCACCGCCCCCTCGCGCGCCAGCTCCGCGCCGATCCGCTTGCGCGCCGCGTAGACGGGCGTGCCTTCCATGATCGAGTCCGGCCGCGCGAAATAGATGTATTCGAACACGCAGAAGCGCGACTTGGTCGGCCCGAACGGCTTGATGCTGCGGATCCCCTGGTCGTTGATCAGCACGATCTCGCCCGGCTCGACGTCGCGCACGAACTCCGCGCCGACGATGTCGAGCGCGCAGCTCTCGCTCGTCAGAACCCAGGCCGGGTTTCCGTTCGCCTCGCCGATCCGCCCGAGGATCAGCGGCCGGACCCCGTGCGGATCGCGCACGCCGATCAGCGACTCGTTCGACAGCGCCACCAGCGAATAGGCGCCGGTCACCTGCTTCAGCGCATCGATCAGCCGGTCGACGACGGTGGAATAAAGGCTGATCGCGATGAGCTGGATGAACACCTCGCTGTCGGTGGTCGACTGGAACAGACAGCCGCGCCGCACCAGCACGCGCCGCAAGCCCAGCGCATTGGTGAGATTGCCGTTATGCGCGACCGCGAGCCCGCCGAACTCGAAATCCGCGTACAGCGGCTGCACGTTGCGCAGGATCGTCTCGCCGGTCGTGGCATACCGGTTGTGCCCGACCGCGCTGCGCCCGGGCAGGGACGCGATCACCCGCGCATCGCCGAACACGTCGCCGACCAGCCCGAGCCCGCGCTGGGAATGGAACCGGTGCCCGTCGAAGGACACGAGCCCGGTCGCCTCCTGTCCCCGGTGCTGGAGCGCGTGAAGCCCGAGCGCCGTCACCGCCGAGGCATCGGGCATGTTCCAGACGCCGAAAACGCCGCACTCCTCGTGCAGCTTGTCATCCTGAGCTTCGGGCACTGCCGACTCCCTCCGGGGCGTCCGGGACTGTAGCAGAACCGTCAACTAGGGGTGGTTCTGGCTGGGGCCAAGGGCCGATCCCGCCGGCGTCGCGTGCATCAGATCTGCTTCGGTCGCGGTCGGGGTCTCCGGCGGGGCCGGCACGCGCGGCCGGAAACGCGGCGGCAGCTGTTCCGCCGCCCAGGCGGCCCCCGCATAGATCACCGGAACGGTGCGCGCCCGCTGCACCGGCGGCGGCCAGTTCTCGGGCGGCAGCAGCAGGGCCGCCGCGATATAGGCCGCGACCAGCACCACCGCCCCGCGGGCCAGCCCGAACAGAAGGCCAAGCGTGCGATCGAGCCCGCCCAGCACGGAAAAGCGGATCGCCCGCCCGACCAGGTTGGAGACCAGCGAGAGCGCGAGCAGCACCACCAGGAACACCGCCACGTAAGCCGCCGGATCGGCGAGGTCCGGGTTGCCGATGAGCTTTTCACTCATGGGCTGGAAGCCGGGCCCGTAAAGCAGTGCCGCGTAGCCCGCGAGCACCCAGGCGCCGAGCCCGAGCACCTCGCGCACCAGCCCGCGCGACAATCCGAGCAGCGCCGATATCGCGAGCACGCCGAGCACGCCGAGGTCGACGAGATTCATGCGCTCTCTATGGCTGAGGACGGCGCGCCGCGCCAAGGCATGGCTGAGGAAGGCGCTCCGCGCCAGGGCATGGCCGAAGAAGGCGCTCCGCGCCGGGGCCGGCAGCCGGAGGGCAGGGGCCGCGCCCGCCAGGAGCGGAACGCTACTCCGGCAACAAAACGCATACCGAGGCCTGCGCCGCGATCCCTTCCTGCCGGCCGGTGAAACCCAGCCGCTCCGTCGTCGTCGCCTTCACGGAAATCCGCGCCGGCTCGACCCCGAGCAACTCCGCCACGCGCGCCTGCATCGCCGCCGCGTGCGGCCCGATTTTCGGCCGCTCGCAGATGAGCGTCACGTCGGCATTCACGAGGCGCCCGCCGCGCGCCGCGATCCGCTCGCCCGCATGGCGCAGAAACCGGGCGCTGTCGGCATCCTTCCAGGTCGCCTCGCTCGGCGGAAAATGCCGGCCGATATCCCCTTCCGCGAGCGCGCCGTAGATCGCGTCGCAAAGCGCATGTATGCCGACATCCGCATCCGAATGTCCGGCCAGCCCCCGCTCGTGCGGCACCCGCACGCCGCAAAGGATCAAGTCCCGCGCCTCCGCGAACGCATGCACGTCGAAGCCCGTGCCGACCCGCGGCACCATCATACCCCCGAGAATCCGTTCCAATCGCGCAGCATCCTCCGGTCGTGTCAGCTTGATATTTTCTTCCGATCCAGCAACGAGCCGCACCGCGTGTCCCGCCTGTTCCAGCAGCCAAGCGTCGTCGGTCGCTTCCCCGCCGGCGGCCTGCTCGTGCAGTTCGAGCAACCGGAAGAAGCGGAAAGCCTGCGGCGTCTGCGCCCGGAACAATCCGTCGCGCGGCACGGTCCCGGCGATCGCGCCCTCGGCCCCGCGCTTGAGCGTATCGGCCACCGGACAGGCCGGGATCGCCCCGGGCGCCGTCTCGAGGGCGGCGAGCAGCGCCGGGATCGTTCCCGCCGGCACGTGCGGCCGCGCCGCGTCATGCACGAGCACGATCTCGGGCCGGTGCGGCGCCAGCGCCCGCAATCCGGCCAGCACGCTCTGCTGGCGCGTCGCCCCACCCGGCACCGGCGGCAAATGCGCGATCCCCCGCAGCGCCGCCCCGATCGACGCCGCATCGCCCACCGGCTGCACGGCATCGACGAACGGCGCCAGCGCCTCCGCCGCCCAGGCGATCACCGGCCGCCCGGCCAGCGTGCAATATTGTTTGGGTGTCGCGGCCCCGAAACGGGAACCGGTTCCCCCCGCCACCAGCAATGCCGCGATCCGCATGAGGGCGCCCTGTGCGGGAGCCCGCGCGCCGCGTCAACGCCCGCGTTTTGTGCGTTGCAGCATGGCTGGCGCTGCTTTACCCTGCCCAAATCATGGGCAGCCCCGATCCCATCCGCCTCGGCCCGATCGATCTCGGCGGAGGCGTGCGCCTGGCGGAACCGGTCGTGCTCGCCCCCATGTCCGGCGTCACCGACCTGCCGTTCCGCAGGCTGGCCAAGCGGCTCGGCGCCGGTCTCGTCGTCTCCGAGATGATCGCCTCCTGGGCCATGGTGCGCGAGAATCGCACCACCGCCCGCATGGCGGCGCTGGATGAAGGGGTAGGCCCGCGCGCGATCCAGCTTGCCGGCTGCGAGCCCGAGGCCATGGCCGAAGCCGCCCGCATCGCGGTCGCCCGCGGCGCCGAGATCGTCGACATCAATTTCGGCTGCCCGGTGAAGAAGGTCGCGGTCGGCCAGATGGCCGGCTCCGCGCTCATGCGCGACGAAGCCGCCGCCGCCCGCCTGCTGGAAGCGACCGTCCGTGCCGTCCCGGTCCCGGTCACCCTGAAGATGCGGACCGGCTGGGACCATACCACCCGCAACGCGCCGCGCCTCGCCCGCATCGCCCAGGATTGCGGCATCCGGCTCATCACCATCCACGGCCGCACCCGCCAGCAGATGTATACCGGCGCCGCCGACTGGGATTTCGTGGGCGAGGTGAAAGCCGCGATCGCCCTCCCGGTCCTCGTCAACGGCGACATCCTCACCGAAGCCGATGCCGAGGCCGCGCTCCGCCGGTCCGGCGCCGACGGCGTCATGGTCGGCCGCGCCTGCTACGGAAGACCCTGGTTTCCGGCGCAGCTTGCCCAATTTTTGTGCAAAGGTGAACGCTGCCCCGAACCCGGCCTCGCCGAGCAGCGCGCCATCCTGCACGCGCATTACGATGCCATGCTGGTCCATTACGGCACCGAGCCCGGCCTGCGCGCCGCCCGCAAGCACATCGCCTGGTATTCCCGCGGCCTGCCCGGCTCCGCCCCGTTCCGCGCCGAGATCATGCGGCTGGCCGACCCGACGCTCGTCCGCGACCGCATCGACCGTTTCTACGACCCGCTCATCGCCGGCGGCGCCACCCGCGAGCACCTGGCCCCCGAAACCGAGCCGCTCGCCGCATGACCGCCCGCGCGCTCCGCCGCGTGCCCGAAACCGCGCCGTCCCCCGACCCGGCGGCGCTGCTGGCCACCCTGCCGGTCGCCTGCGTGCAGCTCGACGCCGACGGCCGGTTCCAATTCGCCAATCCGGCGGCCGAACATTTCTTCGGCCTCTCCGCCGCCCAGCTCCAGAAAATCCGGCTGCGCGACCTGCTGCCGCCCGACAACCCGGTCTTCCTGCTCATCGACCAGGTCCGCACCCGCGGCGTCATCATCTCCGAGCGCGACCTCACGCTCGAAAGCCCGCGCCTCTCCCATCGCGGGGTCGCCATCACCGGCACCCCGCTGCCCGACGAGCCCGGCGCGCTGATCCTGACATTCTATGACTGGTCGGCCGCCCTCGCGCTCGACCGGCAAGTGAAACTCCGCCAGGCCGCGCGCTCGGTCGCCGGCATGGCGGCGATCCTCGCCCACGAGGTGAAGAACCCGCTCTCCGGCATCCGCGGCGCGGCCCAGCTCCTCGAAGCCACGGTCGGCCCGGGCGACCGTGAACTCGCCGTGCTGATCCGCGAGGAGACCGACCGCATCCGGGCGCTGCTCGACCGCATGGAAGTGTTCGGCGACCGCCCGATCGAGCGCGGCGCCGTCAACATCCACCGCGTGCTCGACCATGTGCGCCGGCTCGCCCAGACCGGCTTCGCCGCGCATCTGCGCATCACCGAACAATACGACCCCTCGCTGCCGCCGGTCTGGGGCAACCGCGACCAGCTCGTGCAGGTGCTGCTCAACCTCATCAAGAACGCGGCCGAGGCGATCACCGAGGATTCCGGGCGCGGCGAGGCGGGCGAGATCGTGCTCCACTCGAGCTATCAGCAAGGGGTGCGCCTCACCGCGCCCGGCCAGTCCGTGCGCCTGCCGATCGTCATCGCGGTGCGCGACAACGGTCCCGGCATTCCGCCCGATATCGAAAAGACTCTGTTCGAACCCTTCATGAGTACGAAGGCAGGCGGCTCTGGCCTGGGGCTTGCTTTGGTCGCGAAGATCGTCGGCGATCATGGAGGGCTCATCGAAGTGGAAAGCCGCCCCGGACGCACGGAGTTCCGCCTGTTCCTGCCCGTCTTCCCGGAGGACCCGGCGGACCGCCCATGAGCACGCCGCCCACCGTGCTGGTCGCCGACGACGATCGCTCGATCCGCACCGTGCTGACCCAGGCGCTCGGCCGCTCGGGCTACCAGGTGCGCGCCACCGGCCATGCCGCGACGCTCTGGCGCTGGGTCGAGGAGGGCGAGGGCGATCTCGTCATCACCGACGTCATGATGCCCGACGATGACGGGCTCGAATTGCTGCCGCGCATGCGCCGCGCGCGCCCGGAGCTGCGGGTGGTCGTGATGAGCGCGCAATCGACGCTCATGACCGCGGTCAAGGCGGCGCAGCGCGGCGCCTTCGAATATCTGCCGAAACCGTTCGACCTCAACGAACTGCTCGCGATCGTCGAGCGCGCGCTCACGGCGCCCCCGATCGCCGCCGAACCGGACGGCGTCGCCGAGGGCGAGAAGCTGCCGCTCATCGGCCGCTCGCCGGCGATGCAGGACATCTACCGCACCATCGCGCGGCTCACGACCAGCGACCTCACCGTCATGGTCAATGGCGAGAGCGGCACCGGCAAGGAGCTCGTCGCGCGCGCGCTCCATGAGTTCGGCAAGCGGCGCACCGGCCCGTTCGTCGCCATCAACATGGCGGCGATCCCGCGCGAGCTGATCGAGAGCGAATTGTTCGGCCATGAGCGCGGCGCCTTCACCGGCGCGCACAACCGCACGCTCGGCCGCTTCGAACAGGCCGCCGGCGGCACGCTGTTCCTCGACGAGATCGGCGACATGCCGCCCGAGGCGCAGACCCGGCTGCTGCGGGTGCTGCAGGAAGGCGAATTCACCAGTGTCGGCGGACGCCAGCCGATCCGCGCCAATGTGCGCATCGTCGCCGCGACCCACCGCGATCTGCGTCAGGCGATCCGCGCGGGCACATTCCGCGAGGACCTCTATTACCGACTCGCGGTGGTGCCGATCCGGCTGCCGCCCTTACGCGAGCGCATCGAGGACATCCCGCTGCTCGCGCGGCATTTCCTCGAGCGCGCGCGCCAGGAAGGGGCAGGGGCCAAGCAACTCGACGGGCCCGCGCTCGACACGCTCCGGCAATATCGGTGGCCGGGCAATGTGCGCGAGCTGGAAAACCTGATGCGCCGTCTCGCCGCGCTGCGTCCCGAGGAGACCATCACCGGCGCGATGGTGTCGGCCGAGCTCGCGGAGACCGCCGGTCCCGCGCCGGTCGAGCCGGGCGGCCCGGAGCCGGGCCTTGCCGAGGCCGTCGAGAGGCATATCCGCCGGTTGCTCGGCAATGGCGAGACCATGCCGACGCGCGATGTCTACGACCAGGTGATCGCCGAGGTCGAACGCCCGCTGATCCGGCTCACCCTGGCCGCCACGCGCGGCAACCAGATCAAGGCCGCCGCCGTGCTCGGGCTCAACCGGAACACGCTGCGGAAGAAGATTCGCGATCTCGATATCCAGGTGGTCCGGGGCGTCGGCTGAGCGCGTCCGTTCGAGGCGTGCCTCCGGCGGGCAGAGGCTCCGCCGCTCTTGCGTCCGATTGGGGGCCGCCCGCTCAGAAATGGGGATGGGGCAGGGCAGCCCCGAGCATCACGAGACCGCCGACGAGAAGAACGCCGCCCGATGTCTCCAGCGCCGCCCGGCAGGCTGGGTAGCGCGGGCCGGCGACGGCCAGCGAGGTGCCGCCGATCAGGCTGAGAACACTTATCAAATAAAACATTTTGCAACGTTCCTTCCAATTTTCAAGAAAACGTCGAAAAGTTACGAAATTGCGCATGTCAAAATCATGGTCAATCCTCCATGCGAACGGATTAGTCTCCGAATCCGTACCGGAGGACTTCCATGCCCTTTCGAGCCGCTTGGATCGGCGTCGCCTGCGCGCGCGCGCCGGCGACTGTCGCACTTGCCGCCTGCCCGCGTCCAGGATCGGCCCACGTCAAATGGTTCTGCGCCTATAACGTGGCGGCGAGCCCGCGCGATCTCGGCCGGGTCCTCAGTCCCGACTTCGATCGCCTCGTTCTGCTCACGCTCGCCGTCCTGCTGATGGCCGCGATCCTCGACCGCACGCCGGTCGGCGCGGCGATCCAGCGGGCGCTCGACCGGGTCTTCTTCCTGTTGCGCGACCGCGCCGAGCTGATGATCCGGCTCACGCTGGCGGGATTCTTCCTGTGCCTGTGGCATCTCGGCGGCATCATCCTGACGCCGGAACTGAAGACCAGTGCCGGCTGGGTGCCACCGCTCCAGCTCGGCATCGCGCTCTGCATGGTCTCGCGCCGCACGCTGCCGGCGGCCGCGGCCGGCATGGTGGCACTCTACGCCTACGCGATCGACCAATATTGCGTGTTCCATTTGTTGGACTACCCGATCTTCCTCGGGCTCGCGCTCTATGTCGCGCTGCTCGGCCTCGGGCGCGAACCGTTCGGCCAGCGCCCGCTCGACCTGCTGCGCTGGGCCGCCGCCGCCACGCTGATGTGGGCCTCGGTCGAGAAATGGGCCTACCCGCAATGGACCTATCCGCTGCTGGCCCGCCATCCGGAAATGACGTTCGGTTTCGACAGCCATTTCTATATGAGTGCCGCCGGCATCGTGGAGTTCGCGCTGGCCTTCACGCTGGCCTGCGGTCCGCTGATGCGCCGGGTGTCGGCGATCCTGCTCTCCGCCATGTTCATCAGCGCGATCTTCGAATTCGGCTATATCGACGCGATCGGCCATGCCGCGATCATCGCGGTGCTGTTCGCGATCATCGGCGACCGCGGCGAGGCGCGGCCGCGCCGTCCGTGGTTGGCGCGGCCGGTCGGCCTGTTCGGCGCGCCTGCCGCATTCTGCGCCAGCCTCGCGGCCACCATCGGCTTTTATTACGGTCTCCATGCGTTGTTCTACCGCGCGGCGATCGGCTGAAGCGGCCGCCGCTTGACGACCCGCGCGGCGCCCGCGGCGCGGGCGATCACCGAAGCGACCTCCGCCGCCGGCACCGGCCGGCCCAGAAGAAAGCCCTGCACCTCGCCGCATCCGGCATGGCGCAGTGCCTCGAGCTGGGCCGCATCCTCCACTCCCTCCGCCGTGATCGGGATGCCGAGCGCTGCCCCAAGCCCCACGATCGCGCGCACGATCGCCGCCGCATCCTCGCTCTCCGGCAGGCCGCGCACGAAGCTCTGGTCGATTTTCAGCCGGTCGAAGGAGAAAGTCTGCAGATAGGCGAGCGAACTGTAACCGGTGCCGAAATCGTCGAGGGCCACGGCGATGCCGTTCGCCTTGATGCGCTGCAAGGTCCCGAGCGTCACCGGATCGCGCTGCAGCAGCACCGTCTCGGTCACCTCGAGCTCGAGCCGGCCCGGTGCGATGCCTTCGGCGGCGATCGCGGCGGCGAATTCGGCGAAGAAACCGCTGGCCCGCAGTTGCACGGGCGAGACGTTGATCGCCAGCCGGAGCCCGGCCGGCCAGCCGCGCGCGACCCGGCAGGCCTCGCGCAGCACCCAGAGGCCGATCGCGTGGATGCTCGCCGTGTCCTCGGCCACGCCCACGAACTCGCCGGCGCCGATCAGGCCGCGCGTCGGATGGCGCCAGCGCAGCAGCGCCTCGAAGCCGGTGAGGCCGAGGGTCGCGGCATCGAACACCGGTTGGTAGTGGATCTCGAGCTGGCCGCCGGCGAGCGCATGGCCGAGATCGATCTCGATCCGCCGTTTCGCCTGAACCTCCGCCTCCATGGCCGGCTCGAACACCTGCCAGCCCGAGCGCCCGGCCGCTTTCGCGCGATAGAGCGCGATGTCGGCATTGCGCATGAGCGTGTCGCGGTCGGTGCCGTGGGCCGGGGCGATCGCGATGCCGATGCTGGCGCCCACCGCGAGTTCGTGGCCGTCGATCAGGAAGGGCGGGCGGATCACCCCGATCAGCCGCTCGGCATAGGCCATCGCGTCGCTCGGGTGCCGCAGCCCGGTGAGCAAGGTGGCGAACTCGTCCCCGCCGAGCCGCGCGATCGTGTCGTCCGCGCGCGCGCAGCCGGTGAAACGTTCCGCCACCCCGCGCAACAGCCGGTCGCCCACCGGATGGCCGAGCGTGTCGTTGACGGTTTTGAAATGATCGAGATCGATGCAGAGCAGCGCGAAGGGCCGCGTCGGATCGGCCTCGGCCATGGCCGCTTCGAGCCGCTCGCCGAACAAAAGCCGGTTGGGCAAGCCGGTCAGCGCGTCGTGCCGCGCCATGAACAGGATCTTTTCCCGCGCGCGGTGCCGCTCGGTGACGTCCTCGTAGGTGGCGACCCAGCCGCCATCCGTCATCGGCTGATGGAACACCTCGACGATGCGGCCGCCGGCCAGCGTGACCTGCACCGCGAACGTATGGCGCTGCCGCAGCTTGCCCTGGCGCTCCGCCCAGACCCGCTCGGCCGTCATGCCCTCGGGCAGCCGGCCCGAAAGCTTGAGCTCGATCAGTTCCCGCATCGGCATGCCGATGCGCAGCCGCCCGCGTTCGAGCGCGAAAATCTCGCAGAAGCGGCGGTTGGCGACCATCAGCCGCCCCTCCGCGTCATACATGCAGAGCCCCTGCGACATGTTTTCGAGCGCCGCGTCGAGCCACAGGTTGGATTGTTTCAGCTCCGCCTCGCGCAGCTTCCACTCGGTCATGTCGCTGCAGAAAGCGACGAGTCCGCCCTCGCCGGTGGAACTCCAGCCGATGCGGATCGTGCGCCCGTCGCGCAGCTGCACTTGCGCGCTGCAGAGCCCGCCGCCGCCCGCAAGCAGGCTGACCGGCGGGCCGGCCTCGTCGCGTCCGGGCTGGCGGGCGCGGTCGCCGAGCTCGGCCACGAAATCCGGGAAAAAGGCGCCCGGCCGCAGCATCGGCGCCAGATCCTCGAAGAATTCGAGCGCCTGGCTGTTGCTGACCACCACCTCGCCCGCGCCGTTCACCAAAATCACGCCCTCGCGGGAATTCTCGATGGCGTCCGTCAGGCGCGCCTGCGCCGAGCGGCGCTGCGCCACTTCGCGGGCCATCATGCCGGCGATGCTGTCGCGCATCGCCGCCATCGAGCCGAGCAGCCGCCCGAGTTCGTCGCGCCCCGCGGCCGGGATCGCCACGTCGAGCTCGCCGCCGGCGATCCGTTCGGCGATCGCGGAGGCGAGCGAAACGGGACCGAGGATGCGCTGGCCGAGCGCCCAGCTCAGCAGCAGGGCGGCGAGTACGCCGCCGCCGGTCAGCAGGAGGTCGAGCTGCGTATCGGTCTGGATCGCCGCGAGCGCTGCCTGGCGGAATGAAAATCCGTCCTCGGCGGTGTAGTTCACGAGCAGGTCGAGCTCGTGCTCGGCGGCGCTGCCGAAGCGATCGAGCGCGGCCCAGTTCGCGTCGATCTGGTGTTCGGCCCAGTTCGCCTCCCACCCATCGACCGAGGCGCGCACCTTGTCGACCGCAGCGGCCGCGCGGGCCGATTGGGCGCGCTCCGCGGCGATCGAGAGATCGTCGTCGAGGTCCTGACGGATCTGGGCGATGCGCGTCGCCAGCGAATCGCGTTGTCCGGCGTCGGTCACGAGCCGGTGCTGCATCAGCGCCGATTTCAGCCGCGCGAAATCGGCATCGGCTGCGCGGGCGTAATTGATCGCCATGAGCGACCGGTCATAGGTCTCGACCACGAGCGCCGCGGTGGCGCGGATGGTGCGCAGCGAATAGATGCCGAGCAGCGCGGTGATCAGCGTGAGCCCGAAAAACCCTAGGAAAAGCGAGAGCCGCAGCGGCGGCGAGGGCAGGCGCCAGCGCATCGTGCGTCTCAGGGCATGCAGCGGCGTGGCGGGCCGCTCGACCGTCCGGTGCGCGGCGGGGGCCTCAACTCGCGGACCATCCTTCCCTCGCCGCTCGGGGCGCCGGGCCATGCGCTTTCGCTTCTGTGCGGCGCGCGCCCACCTGCGATAATGTTTCAGACGCCCTTTCTGGTTGCAAGCAAGACATGAAGCTGATCGTCGCCACGGTCGCCGGGCTCGGTCTCGCCGGAGCCGCGCTTGCGTTCGTACTCGGCGGCGGCGTGCCGCCGAGCGGCGTCGTCTATACGATCTCGCAGCGAAACCGGCATTTCTCGCCGCATCTCCTCGCCATCCACGCAGGCGACACGGTGCTCGTCGTGAATGACGATGCCGACCTGCATCACCACGCTTACGTATCGAGCCGGTCTTTCAAATTCGATAGCGGCGATCAGCGTCCCGGCAGCCGCACGCCGATCGTCTTCACCGTGCCGGGCCATTTCAACGTGCTGTGCGGCATTCACCCGAAGATGAAGCTCGTGGTCACGGTCGGGCCGCCGGTTCAGACCCGGCGGAACGACCAGTAGAGCGGTTGGCGTCCGGCCGCGCGGGCCTTGGCTTCGTAGCGGGTCGGCGGCCAGCCGGGCGGGCGCTCGCCGAGCGGCGGCGCGCCGGCGAAGTCGGCGCGGGCGCCCATGATCTCGGCCACCCAGGCCTGGTAGGTCGGATCGTCGCTCGCGATGCGCCACTCCGCGCCCGGGCGCAGCCGCCCGGCCAGGATGTCGAGCACGACCGGATGCACGAAGCGGCGCTTGGCATGGCGCGCCTTAGGCCAGGGGTCGGGAAACATCAGGACCGCGCCGTCCAGGCATCGGGGCGGCAGCTCCGCCAGCAGCGCCCGGGCATCGCCGTCCCAGAGGCGCAGATTGCCGGGCAGCGGCGCGGTCGCCTCGCCGCCTTCGGGGACGAGGGCGGCCAGCATCGAGCAGAGCCCCTGATCGAAGACCTCGCAGGCGATGAGGCCGAGCGCCGGATCGGCCTCCGTGAGCGCCCGGGCATGCTCGCCGCCGCCGAAGCCGATTTCGAGCCAGAGGCGCTGGGGCCGGGCCGCGAAGCCGGACCAGGGATCGGCCGGATCGGCCAGCCGGATGCGGGGCAGCGTTTCGGCCAGCAGGCGGCGCTGGCGGTCGCGCAGCGCGTGGGTGCGGCGGCGGCCATAGAGGCGATCGGGGGGTGGTTTCACGGTGTCTCCGGGCCGGACGCTCCGAGCCCCGTGGCTTCGAACCGGCTGGGCGCAGGGGCGGCAGCGCCCCTGCCCACCGGCGGCCTTGGGAACCCGACTTTTAGCGCCCGAAGGCGGCGCGCAGCGCCGGCACCAGGTCCGTCCGCTCCCAGGTGAAGGTGCCGCGGGTCTCGTCCGGCGTGCGGCCGAAATGGCCGTAGGCGGTGGTCGGCACGTAGATCGGCCGGTTCAGCTTCAGGTGCTCGCGGATGCCGCGCGGGCTCAGATTCATGATTTCGCGCAGCACCCGCTCGAGCTTGGCCTCGTCGATATCGGCGCCGGTGCCGTGCAGGTCGACATAGACCGAGAGCGGGTGGGAGACGCCGATCGCATAGGCGATCTGGATCGTGGCGCGCTCGGCGAGGCCGGCCGCGACCACGTTCTTGGCCAGATAGCGCGCGGCGTAGGCGGCGCTGCGATCGACCTTGGTCGGGTCCTTGCCCGAGAAGGCGCCGCCGCCATGCGGGGCCGCGCCGCCATAGGTGTCGACGATGATCTTGCGGCCGGTGAGCCCGCAATCGCCGTCGGGGCCGCCGATCACGAACTTGCCGGTCGGGTTGATGTAGAGCTCGTCCTCCGGGCACATCCAGCCCTGGGGCATGCAGCTCTCGATCAGCGGGGTCAGGCGGCGCTTGATCTCGGCTTGGTCGATGCCCTCCTCGTGCTGGGTGCTGAGCACGATCGAGGTGGCGCCGACCGGGCGGCCGGCCGCGTAGCGCAGCGTGACCTGGCTTTTCGCGTCGGGCAGCAGGCCGGCGACGCGCGGGTCGCCGGCATGGCGCAGCTCGGTGATGTGACGCAGGATGGCGTGGGCGTAGTGGATCGGCGCCGGCATCAGGCTCGGCGTCTCGCGGGTGGCGTAGCCGAACATGATGCCCTGGTCGCCGGCGCCCTCGTCCTTGTTGCCGGCGGCATCGACGCCGACCGCGATGTCCTGGGACTGGGCGTGCAGCAGGCACTCGATGCCGGCGGTGCGCCAGGAGAAGCCGGCCTGGTCGTAGCCGATCTCATGCACGGCCATCCGGGCGAGATGCATCAGGTATTCGGGGGTCACCGAGGCGGGGCCGCGGGTCTCGCCGGCAAGCACGATGCGGTTGGTGGTGACCAGCGTCTCGCAGGCGACCCGGGCATGCGGGTCGGCGGCCAGGAAGGCGTCGAGCACCGTGTCGCTGATGCGGTCGGCGACCTTGTCGGGATGGCCCTCCGAGACGGATTCGGACGTGAACAGGAAATCGCCTCGGTTGCGCACTGGGGTCTCCGGCTTGGGGCGGGGAAGCGGGGGTCAGTGACCAAAACGAGGGGCAGGGTCAAGAGGCGGCCCGATGCGGCCGGTCGGGCCGGGGGGCGGTTTTTTTCCGCGGCGGATACGGCATACTGGCGCGGTATCGCTGAATCGGGTCGCGTATGCGGGCTTCAGATCTGATCCGGTTGTGGCTGCCGCTGGCGCTGACCGGCTGCGCGGCGACGGTTGCGGCCACGTCGCCGCCCGCCGAATTGAGCCCGCTCGCGGCGGGGCAGGCGCGGCTGCTGGCGCCCGAGCCGGCCGGCTGGTGGCAATCGATCGGGGCGGAAGGGGACGAGGCGTTCGTCGGATCGAGCCGGGATGCGGCCGTCTGGATGAGCCGGCAGACCCGTCGCTCCCCGAGCGGGACGCGGATCGTGTTCACGCACTGGGAATATGCGGCCCGGGAGGGCGATCTTGGGGTTCTGTCGCGCCGGACCGTGGCGGAGATCGATTGCGGGCAGGGGCGCAGCCGGATCCTCGAATCCTATGCCTATCCGGCGCGGCAGGCCGTGGGGGCGCCGGTCGATACGGTCCTGGCGCCGGGGCCCTGGACCTATATCGAGCCGGGCAGCGTGACCGACGGGGAAGCGCGGCTGGCCTGCCGGCCGGCGCGCATGACCGCGCACCGGCAGGCGCCGCCCGCGCGCAAGGCGCCCGCCGAGGACGCACCGGACAGCGAGGGGCCGCCGCATATCGCCAGCGACTATCTCTGAGCGGGGCCGGGTCCGGGAGGCGCTTGGGCTCGGCGCCGCGGTATTTTTGTTTCATTTGGCGGCAAACCCGCATTACGGGTTTTTCCGCGACGAGCTCTATTTCATCGTGTGCGGCCGGCATCCCGCCTTCGGCTATGTCGATCAGCCGCCGCTGGTGCCGCTGATCGCGGCGGGCTCGCAGATGTTCGGCCATTCGCTCGTCGCACTGCGGGCGATGGCGGCATTGTGCGCCGGCGGATCGGCCGCGATCGTCGCGCTGCTCGCCCGCGAGATGGGGGGCGGGTTCTTCGAAGCGGGGCTGGCTGCGCTGGCGGCGTCGCTCGCGCCGGTGCTGGCGCTGTTCGGGACGGTGTTCGTGCCCGACAGCCCGCAGATTCTCCTCTGGCCGGCGGCCGTTCTCTGTATCGCGCGGGGGCGCTTCGGGTGGGCCGCGGTCGCGCTCGCGATCGCAACATCTGCGAAATATAGCGCCGTCATGGCGGGTTTCGCGCTGCTGGGGGGTGTTCTGATCGCAGGCGAGCGGCGGGGGCTCGCCGCGCGCGGGTTTTGGACCGGCATGGCCGTGAGCGCGGCGCTCCTGCTGCCGAACGCGGCGTGGCAGTGGGCGCATGGCTGGCCGATGCTCGAACTGCTCCGTAACGGCCAGCTCGGGAAGAATGTCGAGCTCTCGCCGTTCGGGTTTCTCGGGCAGCAGCTGGCGATCACCAATCCGCTGCTCGCCTGGGTCTGGGTCATGGGGCTCATGTGGTGCCTCGTGAAGCCGGCCTGGCGCTGGCTCGGGATCGGCGCGATCGGTCTGCTCGGCATCATGATCGCGCTGCACGGCAAGGCTTATTATCCGGCCGCGATCTATCCGGCGCTGTTTGCGGCGGGGGCAGTGGCGGTGGGCTCGGTCGCGCGGGGCAGCTTGCCGCGCGGAGTGATGCTCGCGGAGATCGTTCTAGGCGGCGCCGTGCTGTTGCCGCTCGTGTTGCCGGTGCTGCCGGAGGCACGGCTGGTGGCCTACCAATCGTTCCTTGCGCGGTATAGCGTGGCCGTGCCCGCGACCGAGAACCATCGGCGGGCCTTGCTCGGGCAGACATTCGCCGACATGCATGGCTGGCCGGAACTCGCGGCCAAGGTGGCGGCCATCCGAGCAGCCTTGCCCGACGATGTGCGCAAACAAGCGCGGATTTTCACGGCGAATTACGGGGAAGCCGCGGCGATTGATTTTTTCTCGCCCTCCGGCACACCGCCCGTGATTTCGGGGCACAACCAATATTGGGTCTGGGGACCACGCGACTGGGACGGCGCGGCACTGATCGACGTGGGCGGCAATCTCGACGCGGACCGGCAGCTTTGCGGCCGTGCCGTAGCGATCGGGACGTTCGAGGATCCTTGGGGGATGCCTTACGAGGACGGGTTGCCGATCGTGCTTTGCCGGAACCTGCGGGTCAGTGTGCGGTCTCTATGGCCCACGTTGAAGCATTATGATTGAGCGGACGGGGTTGGTCAGGTGGCCGGGCAGGCCAGGGCCGGACGATTTCACCCGGTCGGGAAATGCTCTAGGCTCCTATCCGGGAAGATTCAGGCAAGGGATTCGGCAAACTTGAAACAGGTTCTTCTGGCGGCGGCGGCGATCGGGTTTGCCTGGACGGCGGCGGCGCATGACGCGGCACCGACCTTGAACGTCACCAAGCGCGTGGAATTGCATGCGGCGCCGGCCGCCGTGTGGAGCACGATCGGGAACTTCGCCGATCTGACCTGGGTGTCGCTGGTGAAGTCGAGCACGGCGACGCGGGGGAACGCGGTGGGGTCGGTGCGGACCCTCGATCTGGGCGGGCCCCAACTGGTCGAGCGGCTCACGAAATACGAGCCGAAAAAGATGCGCTACGCCTACGCCATCCTGAATACCCCGGCGAACCGGAAGGTCTTGCCGGTGAGCCATTATCACTCGGTGATCGCGGTGATGCCGGCGGCCGGCGGGGGTTCGACCGTGACCTGGCATGGGACGTTCGAACGGGCGGATACCAGCGCGACACCGGCGGCGGGGCAGGACGACGCGGCGGCCGTGAAGGCCGTGACCGGTGTCTATGAGACCGGACTCGGCGATCTGGCGAAGAAATTCGGCGGCTGAGCGGATTTAGTTCCGAATCCGGAACGATTAGGACGCGCGAAGCCTCGTTCGGCTGTCAGGCGATTTTCGGGGAGAGGGCGTCGGTTTCCGGGTCGCCCCGGCGCGGCCAGTAAAAGTGGGGCGGATCCAGGTCCACCGCGCCGGGCGAGGCCGGGCCGGATGCCCCCGTTTTGGCGGCAGTCTGGGCGGCGGCGCGGGACGCAGGGCGGCGGATCGGCGCCGGCGGGGTAAGGCCGAGGGCGCGGCAGAGGGGACGGAGCAGGCGGCCCACCCGGTCGGGCGCGGCCTCGAGCAGGGGCTGAAGCGCCGGGTCGGCGAGCCGGGCCTCGAGTTCCGCGATCAGGGAAGCCGTCTCGGGCACCTCGCGGGCGAGCCAGCCGAACGGATGCCGCAGCGGGATCCGGCGCTCGGCGGATCGAGGCGGCTTCTTCCTGCCGCCGGCCGGCGCCCGCGGCGCGCCGCGGCGAAGCTTGCCGGCTTCATGGCGCGCGGCGAGGCCAGCCACTTGCTTGACGACGACATCGAGCCAGAGCCAGGCGGCGGCGATGCGGGGCCAGCGCTTGTCGCTGGGCCGAACGGCGGCGGAAATGGCATCGCGCAGCCGGTGGATCACGGCGAGAAGAGGGGCGACGATGCCAGGCATGCGGTGCGGGGGCACGGGCGACGGTATCGAACAAAACATGAACATTGTCAAGGCCGATGTTGGCGGCCGGGCGATCCCTTGGCCGGCCGGGGGTGGCACCGCCCGATTTTGTCCTCTTCACGCAACAAACGCGCGTGGAATCCAAAACCTTACGACAGTCTGAGAAAACTCGGGGATTTCTGCTTTATTTTTGCGATTCGGCTTGAGGAATCACGCGTCCATTTCGCCAGAATACCCGGTATCGGCTTGAGTTCGCGGCATTTCTTGGAGATTTCAGGATCGCAAGCGACCTGTCGGAAATACTCTCTTTGATGAACAAGGTCCTTTAATTAGACGGCATTTTGCCAAAATCGCATGGTCCGCGCTGGTCCCGACTCCTCTTCTGAGGTCGCGCCTGATCGCGCATTTCCAGGGAGTGCAATGCCGTGACGCGTCAATTGGACGAGCTGAACGAAGCGAGGCGATCGCGATTTCCTGTGCTGATCGTCGACGATGACCGCTCCATGCGCGACACTTTGTCGATTTGCCTGCACGAGGAGGGCTTCACCGTCTGCTCCTTGGCCAATGCGGAGGCAGCCATCCGGCTGCTCGAAAACTCGCCGCAGCAATGGATCGTGATTTCGGACCGTCGTCTAGGCAACGGCATGACAGGCGTCGAACTCGGACGCGTCATGGCAAGCCGGTATCCGGATCATGGATTTCTGCTGATGAGCGGGGAATCCGATGGCGAGACGTGCCTGGCCAAACCCTTCGCGCTCGTGCAACTCCTGGCACGGCTCGATACAGCAGGCGTCATGATGGTCGCGAGACGAAACGGATCGCTGGCGGCAGCCTCGGTCTAACGAGCCCTGGCGCCACCCTCCGGATGCGAATCGCATCAGGGTGGCGTTGCCGGAGCCCCAGTCAACGAGCCAAAGTTTTTTGGTTCTTTTTTTCAAAAAAGAACACACTTGCTTTCAGCAAGGCTTCCTTCTTTTTCTGAAGAAAAAGAAGCAAAAAGACTTCTCTCCGTTCAAGCCGGGCCCTGGTGACGCTTTCCGGATGCGAATCGCAACGGGGTGGCGTCGCCGGAGCCCCGCTCAACGAGCCAAAGTTTTTTGGTTCTTTTTTTCAAAAAAGAACATGCTTGCTTTCAGCAAGGCTTCCTTCTTTTTCTGAAGAAAAAGAAGCAAAAAGACTTCTTCCCGTTCAGGCCGGGCCCTGGCGACGCCTTCCGGATGCGAATCGCATCGGTGTGGCGTTGCCGCAGCCCCGGTCAACGAACCAAAGTTTTTTGGTTCTTTTTTTCAAAAAAGAACATTCTCTCTCTCTTACGGAACAGCAACAGCCGCGCCGGCGCCGCCGCGCACGTCGTGGGCGCCGAAGATCTTGGCCCAGGGGGGTGGCATGGCGTTGAGCGGCAGCGCGCCGGCGTTGCCGTAATCCTGGGAGGTGAGGGCGGGGGTGCCGACGAGGATCGCTTCGGCGCAGCCCCAGTAGCCGGTGTCGCGGAATTTGTAGCCTCGTCCTTCAAGGATCGCGCGGGTGTCGGGCGACAGCGCGCCGCGCTCGAGCAGCACGACGTCGGGCAGGCCTTGTTCATGGATGCGCGGGGCGTCGATCGCTTCCTGGATGGTCATGCCGTGATCGATCGTGTTGACCAGCGCTTCGAGCACGATGGTGATGATGCGCGATCCGCCTGGGGAGCCGACCACCATGACGAGTTTTCCGTCCTTGGTGACGATGGTGGGGGCCATGGAGCTCAGCGGCGTCTTGCCCGGGGCGATCTCGTTGGCCTTGCCCTGGACCAGGCCGAACATGTTCGGCGCCCCGAGCTTGCCGGTGAAATCGCCCATTTCGTCGTTCAGGACGATGCCGGTATGTCCGGCGATCTCGCCCGAGCCGAACCAGGCATTGAGTGTGTAGGTGATGGCGGCTGCGTTGCCTTGGGCGTCGACGATCGAATAATGCGTGGTGTTGGCGCCTTCCTGCGCTTCATCCGCGGCTTTCGGGGTGGGGGTGGCGCGCAGCGGGTCGATTTCGCTGCGAATCTTGCGGGCATGTTCGGGACCGATCAGTTCCGCAACCGGATTTTTCCAGAAATCGGGATCGCCCAGCCGGTCATTGCGGTCGATGAAGGCATGGCGCATGGCTTCGGCGAGCACGTGGATTTCGGCGGCGCTGTGGAAGCCCATCGCGTGCAGATCGTAGCCGGACAGGATCTGGAGAATTTCGCAGACCGTGGTGCCGCCGGAGCTTGGCGGCGGCGCCGAGATCACATGGTAGCCGCGATAGTCGCACTCGACCGGCGCCAGCGTGCGGACTTTGTAATGGGCGAGATCCTGTTCGGTGATGAGGCCGCCGCCGGCCTTCGAGGCCTGGGCGATCTCGGCCCCGATCGGGCCGTGATAGAAGGCGCGATCGGGGCCCTGATCGGCGATCTGTTGCAGCGAGCGCGCGAGATCCGGCTGCACGAGTCGGTCGCCGGGACGGGGGGCCGCGCCGTCATGGAGGAAGATGGCCGCGAGCGCGGGTTCGCGTCGGAGATAGGGCGTCATGGCGTCGAAGATCTGCGTGTCGCCCTGGGTCAGCACGAAGCCGTCGCGGGCCAGGCGGATGGCGGGGGCCATGAGGGTCGCGCGGTCGAGCGTGCCGTAATGCGTGCGGATAAATTCGAGGCCGGCGGGCGAGCCGGGCACCGCGGTCGAGAGCCAGCCATGGATGGCGAGACCGGGCCGGAGATGGCCGCGTCCGTCCTGGTACATGGTGGGTGTGGCGGCGAGCGGGGCCTTTTCGCGGAAATCGACGAAGCCGGTCTCGCCGTTCGCTTTGCGGAACGTCATGAAGCCGCCGCCGCCGAGATTGCCGGCCTCGGGATAGACGACGGCGAGCGCGTAGCCGACGGCGACGGCGGCGTCGTAGGCGTTGCCGCCGCGGCGCAGGATGTCGGCGCCGATTTCGGAGGCCAGGTGCTGCGCGGTAACGACCATGCCGCCGGCGGAGGCGACCGGGGCCGGGTCCGCGGCGCGGGCGAGGGTGGGGAGCAGCAGGAGGAGGGCGAAGAATAGGCGCATGGGCGGAGCGTAGGCGCTATCCGGGCGAGCGGCGAGTACCGGGGTCTGGCGCCTTCCGGCCCCAGCTTGGTGCGGGGGCGGAGCCTCTGCGCGCCGGAGGCAAAATCAGAAGGGCCAGAGCATGGAGAGGGCCGCGATGCCCATGATGGCGGTGGCGATCCAGCCCAGCACGAGCAGGCTGCGCGTGGCCCGGAACGCGCCCATGACCGCGTGGCGGGCGGCGAGATCGAGGATCACGGCCATCAGCGGCACCGCGACGACGCCGTTGATCACGGCGCTCCAGAACAGCGCGCGCATGGGCGGGATCGGGGAATATTGCAGGACCAGTCCCGCGAGCACGCCGGACGCGAGCACGGCGTAGAAGAAGCGCGCCTCGCCGAGCGGGCGCTCGAGCCCGGCGGGTTTGCCGGCGGCGTCGCTCGCGGCGTAGGCGGAGGCGCCGGCCAGCACCGGGACGCCGATCAGGCCGACGCCGAAAATGCCGAGCGCGAACAGAATGTAGGCGAAATTACCGGCGAGCGGACGCAGCGCCGACGCCGCTTGGGCGGCCGTTTCGATGTTGGTGATGCCGGCCACGTGCAGCGTCACGGCGGTCGCGAGGATGATGAAATAGGCGGAGATGTTGGAGTAGAACATGCCGCTCCAGGTGTCCCATTTGATGCGGCGCAGTTCGTGCGGGGCGGCGGCGGGGTCCTCGGTGAGCGGCCGCGCGCCGGGGCGGATCTGCATGTCCTCCACTTCCTCGGAGCATTGCCAGAAGAACAGGTAGGGGCTGATCGTCGTGCCGAAGACGCCGACGATGGTGGCGAACGCGTCGCGGCTGGGCGGGAATTGCGGCAGCAGCGTGTGCAGGCCGACGCGGGCCCAGGGGATGCGCACGGTGAAGAGCACGCCGGCATAGGCGAGCAGCGACAGCGTGAGCCATTTCAGATAAGCAACATAGCGGTGATAGGGGACGAAGATCTGCAGCGCCAGCGTGAGGAAGACGAACATCGCCGTCATGGCGTGGCGCGGCAGGCCGGTGACGAGTTCGGCGACCTCGCCCATGGCGGCGGTGTCGGCGGCGATGTTGAGGGTATTGGCGACGAGCAGCAGCGTGACGACGCCGATCACGACGGGCCGGGGGTAGGTGGCGCGGATGTTGGCGGCGAGGCCCTGTCCGGTGACGCGGCCGATGCGCGCGCAGACCGATTGCACCGCCGCCATGAGCGGGAAGGCGAGCGGCATGGTCCAGAGCATGTCGACCCCGAACTGGGTGCCGGCCTGCGAGTAGGTGGCGATGCCGGAGGGGTCGTCGTCGGCGACGCCGGTGATGAGGCCGGGGCCGATCCAGCGCAGGGGTCCGGCGCCGGGGGCGCTGGATTTGCGGGCGGCTTCGAGGCGGGCCGGGGTCAGGGGGGACATGGTGCGGCTTAGGGCGAAAGCCGCGCCCGGGGGCGCCGGCGGGTGGTGGAGCTGAGGGGAATCGAACCCCTGACCTCCTCATTGCGAACGAGGCGCTCTCCCAACTGAGCTACAGCCCCGCCTGGCGGGCGGACATTGATCAGAGGCGGGTTTCTCCGTCAAGGCTGCGTTATACATAGAGGGGAGAGGGGAGTGCTGCCTTGCCGGGTTCGAGCCGGCGGGGCGCCTCCCGAAAAAATTTTGGGAGGTGCGCGATGAATGCGCCCGCACAAGGCCTCGCGCGCGTGGATGTGCCCGATCTCGTGGCGCTGCGGCAGATCGAGCGGAAGCTGCTTTGGCTTTCGGCCTGGACGATCCATCAGGCGAACCATCTGCGGCCCAATCGCGACGGGCTGAAGGTGGGCGGGCATCAGGCGAGCTGCGCCTCGGTCGTTTCGATCATGACGGCGCTGTATTTCGCGATGCTGCGGCCGCAGGACCGGGTGGCGGTGAAGCCGCACGCGTCGCCGGTGTTCCATGCGGTGAATTATTTGTATGGGCGGCAGACGCGGGCGCGCATGGAGGCGCTGCGGCAGTTCGGCGGCGCGCAGGCCTATCCGAGCCGCACCAAGGATGGCGGCGAGGTTGATTTCTCGACCGGATCGGTGGGGCTTGGCGTCGCGGCCACGAGTTTCGCGGCGCTGATCGACGATTATGTGCGGCTGCACGGCATGCTGGGCGAGGGCGCGCCGGCGCCGGGACGGCAGATCGCGATCGCCGGGGACGCGGAACTCGACGAAGGCAATATTTACGAGGCTTTGCTCGAAGGGTGGAAGCACGACGTCCGCAATGTCTGGTGGGTCGTGGATTACAACCGGCAAAGCCTCGATTCCGTGGTGCAGGACCGATTGTTCGGGCGCTTCGAGGGGCTGTTCGGCGACATGGGCTGGAACGTCGTGCGCATCAAGCACGGCAAGCAGCAACTGGCGGCGTTCGCGCGGCCCGGCGGCGAGGCGTTGCGGCGGTGGATCGATGAGTGCCCGAACTCGCTTTACGCGGCGCTGACCTTTCAGGGGGGCGAGGCCTGGCGGAGCGCGTTGCTCGCCGATCTCGGGCGGCAGGCGGGGGTGCGGGCGATCCTCGATCCGCTGACCGATGAGGAAATCGCGGCGCTGATGACCAATCTCGGCGGTCATGATCTGGAGACGTTGCTGGAGGCGTTCGGCGAAGCGGCAGCGGGCGGGGACAAGCCGACCTGCTTCATCGCCTACACGATCAAGGGGATGGGGCTGCCCTTCGCGGGGCACAAGGACAATCACAGCGGGCTGATGACGGCGGAGCAGATGGAGCAGTTCCGCGCGTCCATGGGGGTGCGGGCTGGGCACGAATGGGATCCGTTCGAGGGGCTCGATCTGCCGGCGGAGGTGCTGCGGCGCTTCATCGAGACGCGGCCGTTCGCGGCGCCGCTCGTGGATGGCGGGCGGGTTTATGCGGCGGCCGCGGTGCCGGTGCCGGATTCGGTTCCGCTGCCGAAACTGGCGGGGCGGAAGCTCTCGACGCAGGCGGGGTTCGGCGAGATTCTCGGGGAGATCGGGCGGCCGGGCGGGATCTGGGAGGCGGCTTCGGCGCGGATCGTGACGGCGAGTCCGGATGTGACGGTGTCGACGTCGCTCGGGCCCTGGGTGAACCGGCGCGGGCTGTTCGACCGGCATTTGCGGAACGATGTGTTCCGCGATTCGAAAGTGGCGAGCCCGCAGCGCTGGGGGATGAGTCCGGAGGGGCAGCATATCGAGCTCGGCATCGCCGAGCAGAATCTGTTTCTCCTGTTGGGGGCGGCGGGGTTGAGCCATGCGTTCAACGGGGCGCGGTTGTTGCCGATCGGCACCGTGTATGATCCGTTCGTCAATCGCGGGCTCGATGCGCTGATTTACGCCTGCTACCAGGATGCGCGGTTTCTGCTCGTCTCGACGCCGTCGGGGATTACGCTGGCGCCGGAGGGCGGGCAGCATCAGAGCGTCAATACGCCGATGATCGGCATCGCGCAGGACCGGCTTGCTTCTTACGAGCCGGCTTATGTGGATGAGCTCGCGATCCTGTTGCGGCATGCGTTCGCGCATATGCAGGCGCCGGATGGGTCGGCGGTCTGGCTGCGGCTCTCGACCCGGGGGCTTGCGCAGCCGCAGCGTACGCTCGACCAGGCCGCGGTGATTGCGGGCGCGCATTGGGCGGTCGAGCCGGCGCCGGGGGCTCCCTTGGCGATCGCGTATCAGGGGCCGGTGGCGCCGGAGGCGGAGGCGGCGTTCGCGGCGCTGCGCGAGGAGGTTCCGCAAGCCGGCCTGCTGGCGGTCACGAGTCCGGATCGTCTGTTCGCCGGATGGACGGCGGCGCAGCGCGCGCGGCGCGCCGGCGAGCCCTCGGTCAGCCATGCGGAGCGGCTGCTGGCGCCGCTGGCGCCGGGCGGCGCGATCGTCACGCTGCTCGACGGGCATCCGGCCGCACTCACCTGGCTGGGGTCGGTGCGGGGGCTTCGCGTGGTGCCGCTCGGGGTCGAGCATTTCGGGCAAAGCGGCGATATTCCGGATCTGTATCGGGAGTATCGGCTCGATATCGATTCCGTGCTGGATGCCTGCGCGCAGGCGCTGCTCGGCGGATAGGGGGAGGATGTTCTTTTTTGAAAGAAAGAACCAAAGAACTTTCTCGCATTCGACGGGCGGCGGAGCGGCTTCGTCCCACTGTGCGTAAAGTCTGTTTGGAGCGCCGAAAAGTTGATTTGACGAGGGCGTGACTCTCGCGGACCGATCTTGGGGATGGCAGCGACGGATGAAGACCGGCCCGAGCCGGCGGGGACGGACGGAACCAGCGGATCGGCCGGCCGCAAGCGCCTCCTGCAATCCGTGCTGGTGCGGCTACGCCCGCTGCGCGCGTTCCCGGTCTGGGCGCGGTATGCCATCGCCACGGTCGTGCTTGCGGGGTTTACGGCCTTGCGCGAGACGGTCCCGGGCGATCTGAGCGGGCACCCCTATGTCGTGCTGTTTCCCGCCATCATTCTCGTCTCCTTCGCGTTCGATCGCGGCACGGGCTTCTACACCACCATTCTGGCCGCTGCGCTCACCGCGACGCGGGCCACCGTGCATGGGGTGGGTTCGGGACTGGCGCTCGTCATCTTCGTGCTGGTGGGGCTGTTCTGCGCGTCGGTGATCGAGGCGCTGCGGCTGACCATCGAGGAACTGGGGGATCGGGAGGCGGCGCTCGAGCGGGACATCGAGGAGCGCAAACGGGCCGAGGCGGCGCTGGCCGACAGCGAGGCGCGGTTTCGCGCGGCGTTCGATTTCGCGGCGGCGGGCATGGCGATCGTCGGGCTCGACGGGCGCTGGCTGCGCGTCAATCAGCGGCTTTGCGAGAAGCTCGGCTACAGCGAGGCCGAGCTGCTCGCCCGGACCTTCCAGGACATCACCTTTCCCGACGATCTCGATGCGGATCTGGATTATGTGCGGCGGCTGCTCGCGGGTGAGATACCGGTCTACAGCATGGAAAAGCGATATGTCCGCAAGGATGGGTCGCTGCTTTGGATTCTGCTGACGGTGGCGCTGGTGCGGGATGTGTCGGGCGTCCCGCAATATTTCATTTCGGTCATTCAGGATTTGTCGCAACGCAAAGCCGCGGAGCAGGTGCTGGCGCGGGACCGGGAGGAACTGGGTAAGCTCGTCGAGGCCCGCACCGCCGCGCTGATGCGGGAGTCGGAGGACCGGCGGCGGGCGGAAGATGCGCTCCGCCAGGGGGAGAAGCTGCAGGCGATCGGGCAGCTCACCGGCGGCATCGCGCATGATTTCAACAATTTCCTGCAGGTGGTGAGCGCCGGCGCGCAGCTTTTGATGCGTGCGCACCAGACGCCGGAGCGGCAGCAGGCGATTCTGGACGGCATGGTCAAGGCGACCCGGAATGCGGCCGATCTGACCAGCCGGCTGCTGGCCTTCGCGCGCAAGCAGGCGTTGCGTCCCGAGAGCTTCGATCTCAACGAGCGGCTGCTCGGCATACGCAACATGCTGGAGCACACGTTAAATAGCCGGATCGAATTGCGGCTCGATCTCGGCGCCGATCCGAGCCGGGTGCATGTCGATCCGAACCAGCTCGACGTGGCGCTGGTCAATCTCGCCGTGAATGCGCGGGACGCGATGCCGGAGGGCGGCACGCTGACGCTGATGACCCGTCATAGCGCGGCCGGACCCGACGGCGCCGGGCATATCGATCTGACGATGCGCGACAGCGGGGAGGGGATGTCGCCGGAGGTGCTGGCGCGGGTTTTCGAGCCGTTCTTCACGACCAAGGCACCCGACCGCGGGACCGGGCTCGGGCTCGCGCAAGTGCATGGGTTCGTGAAACAATCCGGTGGCGACGTGATCGTGGAGAGCGCGGTGGGGAAGGGCACGTCGGTGACGCTGCGCCTGCCGCGGGGTGAGGCGAGCGGGAGCGTGGCGGGGCCGGCGGCGCTGGTGGAGCGGCCGGTGCGCGGGGTGGGGCGCTGCGTGCTGGTGGTGGACGACAATGCGGACGTGGCGGCGCTGGCCTCGGCGATGCTGGGCGAGCTCGGCTATTCGGCGCGGCGGGCGGAATCGCCGGCGGAGGCGCTGGAACTGCTGGCGAACGGCAAGAAGATCGATGTGGTTTTCTCGGATATCGTCATGCGCGGCGGCGTGGGCGGGCTCGATCTGGCGCGCGCGGTCCGCGAGAGGCATCCGGGCGTCGCGGTGGTGCTGGCGACGGGGTACAGCGACGCGCTGGCGGCTTTGCCGGGGCCGCTGCCGTGGGAGGTGTTGAGCAAGCCTTATGGGATGGAGGCGTTGGGGGCGGCGTTGGATCGGGCGCTGGGGGGGTGAGGCGGGGCTCCCTCACGCCGAGGAGCCGGTTTTGGTCGTTATGGGGACTGGAGGAGGTGGAGGAAGTCGCTCGTGGGGGTCAGGAGAATTTTGGTTTTCTTGTTGGCGAGGGAGGCTTTGTAGGCTTGTAGCGTGCGCCAGGTGGCGAAGAAGTCGGGGTCGCGGTTGAAGGCGGCGGCGTAGATCGTGGTGGCCTCCGCTTCGCCCTCGCCGCGTGTTTTGGCGGCGGTGGCTTGGGCTTCGGCCAGGATCACGGTTTTTTGGCGGTCGGCTTCGGCGCGGATTTTGGCGGCGGCTTCGGCGCCTTCGGCGCGGGCCTGGCGGGCGACGCGGTCGCGCTCGGATTGCATCCGTTGCAGGATGGCTTCGGTGTTCTCGGGCGGGAGGTCGGCGCGGCGGATGCGGACGTCGACGATCTGGACGCCGAAATTACGCATCTCCTGGCCGACCTGGGCGCGGATCGCGGCCATGATGCGGGGGCGTTGGACCGAGAGCACGTCGAGCAGGGTTTCGTTGCCGAGCACGCGGCGGAGGCTCGAGGTGACGACGCTGTCGAGGCGGGCGCGGATGCCGTCTTCGGTGGGACCGACGGCCTGATAATATTTCAGCGGGTCGGTGATGCGGTAGCGGGTGAAGCCATCGACGATGAGGCGGCGCTGGTCGCCGAGGATGACTTCCTCGCTGGGGGAGGAATAGTCGAGCAGGCGGCGGTCGAACGGGATCGCGGTCTGGATGAAGGGGAGTTTGAAGTTCAGGCCGGGTGTGTCGACGACGCGCACGGGGTCGCCCAGTTGCGTGATCAGCACGATCTCGGTCTGGTTGACCACGAAGAAGGCGAGGTCGGTGAGGATGAGGGCCGCCGCGAGGAGCGCCAAGCCCGCGTAAGTGAGATTACGGTTCAGTCGTGGCACGAGGTTGTCGCTCCCCGGGTAAATTGCCAAAGTTTTTTGCTTCTTTTTTTCAAAAAAGAAGCCTTCACTTTGCTTCTCCAAGCTGAATCAACGGAAGTATGCCCTTGAGCTTATCGTCCACGATGATCGTCTGGGCGTGCCCCAGCACGTCCTCCATGGTTTCGATATAGAGGCGCTTCAACGTCACGTCCTTCGCCTGTGCGTAGGCAGCGTAGATGCTGAGGAAGCGCTGGGATTCGCCTTGCGCCTTGGCGATGGTGGCGAGTTTGGCGCCTTGGGCGGCGGCGATGATGGCGGCGGCGTCGCCGCGGGCGCGGGGGACGATGTCGTTGGCGTAGGCCTGGGCTTCGTTGCGGGCGCGGTCGGCGTCGGTATTGGCGCGCTGGACGTCGCGGAAGCTTTCGATGACTTCGGGGGGCGGGTCGACTTTCTGCAGCTGGACCTGGGTGATTTCGACGCCGCTGCCGTAATCGTCGAGGATCTGCTGGGTGAGGGTGGTGACCGATTGTTCGATGGCGGCGCGGCCTTCGGTGAGGGCGGACTGGATCTTGGTGCGGCCGATGACCTGGCGGAGGACGCTTTCGGCGGCGGCCTTGACGGTGCCGGCGGGGTTGCGGGTGTTGAAGGCGAAGGCTTCGGCGTTGCTGATGCGCCAGAACACCGAGGCGTTGATGTCGACGATGTTTTCGTCGCCGGTGAGCATCAGGGATTCTTCGCGCAGGTCGCGGTCGGTGTCGTCGGTTTCGCCGGCGGATTGGTCGTCGGCGGGCAGGAAGCCGATGGTGACGCGGTTGATGCGGGTGACCGGCAGCGTGATGACGCGTTCGACCGGCCATGGGATATGCCAGTTGAGGCCGGGATAGGCGGAGCGCGTGTAGGCGCCGAATTGCAGCACCAGGGCCTGTTCGTCGGGCTGGACGCGGTAGAAGCCGGTGGCGAGCCAGAGGGCGAGGGCGGCGAGGCCGGCGAGGCCGGCGAGGCGTCCCGGGCCGAGATGGGTCTGGAGGCGGTGGGCGAGGGCGCGGAGCTCGTCGAGGAGGCGGCCGAGTTCGGGCGGGAGCGGGCGTTTCGGGCGTTCGGGGCGGTCGCGCCAGGGGCCGCCGGGGGGCGGCGGTGGCGGCGGGCGGTCGCTGTTGCCGCCTTCGCCGAGATTCCAGGGATTGTGGTCGGAGGGCATGCGGGTCCTTGGAGGCGGCGGCGCGCGGGCCTGGAGCGGCCGGGGCGGGGCGCCATATCCGGGGCATCCGGGTTGGGTTCGGTCCGGCGGATCATGGCGACGTGAGAGGGGTTTGCAAGCGGATGGATGAGGCGGCGGTGCGGGCGGCGTTGGCGGGGGTGATGGGGCCGGATGGGCGCGACCTTGTCTCGGGCGGGCGCGTCGATGGGATCGCGGTGCGCGGGGGCATGGTGCAGGTGGCACTGCTCGCCGGGCGGGCGGAGGCGCCGGCGATGGAGCGGGTCCGGGCGGAGGCGGAGCGCGTGTTGCGCCAGGTCCGGGGGGTGGTGAACGCGTCGGTGGTTCTGACCGGCGAGCGGACGGCGCCGGCACCCGCGCATGGCCATGGGCAGGGGCACGGGCAGGGGCAGGGGCATGGCGCGCCGGGCGGCGAGCGGCTGCTGGCGAACGTGCCGGTGGTGATCGCGGTGGCGTCGGGGAAGGGGGGCGTCGGGAAATCGACGGTTGCCACGAATCTGGCGCTGGCGCTGGCGGCGCGGGGGCGGCGCGTGGGGCTGCTGGACGCCGATATCTATGGGCCGAGCCTGCCGCGGATGCTGGGGGTGTCGGGCAAGCCGGAGGTGAGCGGGCAGGTGATGCGGCCGATCGAGGCGTTCGGGCTCAAATGCATGTCGATCGGGTTCCTGGTGGCGGAGGAGCAGGCGCTGGTCTGGCGGGGGCCGATGGTGATGGGCGCCTTGCAGCAGATGCTGGGACAGACGGATTGGGGCGGGGTGGACACGATGGTGGTGGATCTGCCGCCGGGGACGGGGGATGCGCAGCTCACGCTCTCGCAGCGGGTGGCGCTGACCGGGGCGGTGATCGTGTCCACGCCGCAGGACATCGCCCTGATCGATGCGCGGCGGGGGGTGGCGATGTTCGGGAAGGTGGGGGTGCCGGTGCTCGGGATCGTCGAGAATATGAGCTATTTCTGCTGCCCGGCCTGTGGGGCGCGGAGCGAGGTTTTCGGCCATGGGGGGGCGAGGGCGGAGGCGGCGCGGATCGGCGTGCCGTTCCTGGGCGAGGTGCCGCTCGTGATGGAGGTGCGGGAGGCCGGGGATGCCGGGGTGCCGGTGGTCGCGGCGGCGCCCGGAAGCGGCGCGGCGGTGGCGTTCGAGGAAATCGCGACTACGTTGCTGGCCGGTATCGAGGGGCGCGGGGCGTCCCCGGTCCGTTTCAATTGAGGGAGGGATTTCTCATGCGCGCCTGGGTTCTGGGATTGTGTCTGTTCGCGACGCCGGCCTTCGCGGCGCTCGATGTGGGGGCGAAGGCGCCGGAATTCGCGGCGACCGCGACGCAGGGCGGCAAGACATTCGATTTCGACCTCGCGGGGGCCCTGAAGAAAGGGCCGGTGGTGCTGTATTTCTATCCCGCGGCGTTCACGCCGGGCTGCACCGAGGAAGCGCATGAGTTCGCCGAGGCGATGCCGCAATTCAAGGCGCTGGGCGCGACCGTGATCGGCGTGTCGCAGGACGGGATCGAGAAGCTGAAGCGGTTCTCGGTCAGCGAGTGCCGGAGCAAGTTTCCGGTGGCGTCGGACGCGTCCGGCAAGATTTCAAAGGAATACGACGCGGAGCTGAGTTCCATGCTCGGCTATTCGAGCCGGACCAGTTACGTGATCGCACCGGATGGGAAGATTCTGGTGTCTTACACGGCGATGGATCCGGAGGGGCATGTGGGCAAGACGATGGATGCCGTGAAGGAATGGAAGCAGGCGCAGAAATAAGGGAAGGAAGAATCTTCTTTTTCTGAAGAAAAAGAAGCAAAAAGACTTTCACTCCTGGGACGGGGCCTTTCATGGGCTTCGTCTCAGGAGGGAGAATTTTTTTCCTGCGGCCGGCCCGGGCGGGCGGGGCTGCAGCGTTTTGTTACGCGCCGGGGGCTTCGCGGCGCCGCTCGCCCGCGGCAGAGAGAGCGGGGGTGTCGGGGGCCAGCCGGATGTCATCTCCTGCCGAGACGGAAACGCGCGACGAAGCCGCCATGCCGGCCGCCGAGATGTGGCTGTGGTTCGTGCTGTTCGACCCGCTTGTGTCGTCTTTGCTCATCGTGCCGCTCATCGTCTGGGTGGTCGGGCCCGAGCGGTACCACCGCTATATCCTGGCCGCCGGCGCGGCGGTGTTCGTGTTCGGCGTGCTGCCGGCGGGCTGGATGGCCTATCGGCGCTGGCGGGCGAAACCGCGCAGTTTCGTGGCCCAGGATCTGGTGTGGCGCCGGGGCGCGGCGGCGGCGGGATTTCTGGCGCAGGCCTCGGCCTATCTGCGGTCCTGCGGGTGGCGCGTGGGCGAGGCGTCGATTGCCGAGACGGGTTGGCCGGTGATGGTGGTGCAGCGGGATCGCGTGCGCTGGGGCCTGGTGTTTTTGCCGCGCGGCGAGGGGGCGGGAGATCGTGTCGGCGAGGCGGTGCGGGCTTTGCGGGCGGCGCAGGGGGTGAAGGCGGTGGCGGTGGTCGTCCAGCGGGGCGTGGCGCTGGGGCGGGCGCCGGAGAGCGGGGTCGAGATCGTTCGGGAAGGGTCGTTGCTGGCGACGATCGCGCGGGAGTTTTGATCACCCCCTCTGCTCAAACGTGATGGGGTCTGGGGCCTTTCGGCCCCAGCTTGTGCAGGGCAAAGCCCTGCCCGCCGGAGGCGCGTCTCAGAAATCCGAGCAGCGTCCGTTGACCTCCCAGTCGCCGTAGCGCGTCGGCTCCGGCCCTTTCGGCCCACCGATTTCCTTTGGAAGCTGAGGCTTTTCAGCGGCCTCGTCAGGTTTCTTCTCGTCCGGCATCAGGAGCCGCGCGCCGCTTGCAGGCGTTTTTCGGCCATCGGGCGCCAGGGGGCGTCGGGGGGCGCTTCGGCCAGCGCGCGGCGGAACAGCGCGACCGCCTCGGGGGGGCTGCGGCCGTTATTGGCTTCCGTGATGATCTCCGCGGTCTCGGCGCCGAGCGTGGGATCGAAATGTTCGGCCAGCACGTGGCGGAAGGCGTCGGCGGCTTCGGCGAGGTTGCCGCGGCCGAGTTCGGCACGGCCGAGGATGCCCCAGCCCTCGATGGTGCGGGGTGCGTGCGGGTCCATCAGCGCGAGGCGGCTTTTGAGGATGCCGATCTCCTGGTCTTCCTGGGCGGCTTCGCGCGCCTGGTCATCGGGCGTCATCGGCGCGTCGCCTGGGGGGCCGGCCATGGCGTCCGGGGGCGGGGCGGGCGGAGGCGGGCCGGGATGGCCGGCGGTGAGGATATAGAGCGCGACCGCGGCGAGCGGAATCGCCGTCGCCGTGACGCCGACCACGATGCGGCCGGAGCGGGCCGGCGGCGCTTCGGCGATGGCGGCGTCGGCGAGCAGGCGGCGCTGCACTTCGAGGACCGCGCCGGCATGTTCCTCGGGCAGCAGCCGGCCCTGGGCGAGGTCGCGGTCGAGCTCGGCGAGCTGGGCGCGGTGGAGCGCGAGCGCGGCTTCGCGGCGGTCGCGCAGCTTGCCGCCGCGCCAGGCGAGGAAGACGAGCGGCGCCATGACGATGAGCGCCAGGGCGGCAATGGCAAACCAGATCATGTGCGGATCACGAGGTGGGGCGGGTGAGGGCCTCGAGGCGGGCGCGCTCCGCCTCGGTGAGGGGTGGCGGCGGCGCGGGACGGCGGCGGCGGGCGAGGAAGGCCGCGCCGCCGCCGACAATGAGACCAAGGAAAGGTGTGGCCCACAGCAGCGCCGTCGTGGCCGTCAGAGGCGGCCGGAGGCGGACGAAATTGCCGTAGCGCGCGACCATCCAGTCGATGATCTGCCGATTGGTCTTGCCCTCGCGCACCTGTTCGCGAACGATCTGACGGAGATCGTGGGCGAGCGGCGCGGAACTGTCCTCGATGGATTCGTTCTGGCACTGCAAGCAGCGCAGCAGGCTGCCGACCGCCTCGGCGCGGGCTTCCTGCTGCGGGTTCGGCAGCATTTCCTTGGGGTCGTCGAGGGCGTGGGCGGGGGAGGCTGCCAAGACGAGAAAGAAGAGGCCTCCGGCGGCCAGGGAGGCTCTGCCTCCCTGGCCGAAGGAGGCAAGCCGAAACAACCTCATGCCAGCGACTTCAGCGCGTTCTGCAAAGGCCCACGCACCACGTCATCGTTCAGCGGCCCCGCCATGTGCCAGCGGACGATTCCCTTCGAGTCCACCAGGAAGCTTTCCGGCACGCCGTAGACGCCGAAATCGATGGCGGTGCGGCCGTGGGAGTCGTCGGCGATGCGGGCGTAGGGGTTTCCGTAACGGTTCAGGAACTGATTGGTGGCGCTGGCCTTGTCCTCGTAGGCGATGCCCCAGACGCTGAGGCCGATTTGCGAGAGGGTGGCGAGCACCGCGGCTTCCTGGACGCAGGGGATGCACCAGGAGGCGAAGAAATTGAGCAGAACCGGCTGCTGGGCCGCGGCTTGCTGGACGTCGGTGCTCGAGAACCCCTGGGCGGGGGCGACGCCGGGGAGGTCGAATTTCGGCAGTGGCTTGCCGACGCGCGGGTCGCCGATCGCGTGCGGGTCGAAGGTGCCCTGCTCCATGCGTTCGAGCATGGCGTAGAAGGCGGCGCCGCCGAGGGCCACGAGGCCGAGCGGGGCGAGCAGCAGCAGGCGGCGGCGGTTGACGTCGGTGGTCATGCCGGGAGGGCGGCGGCGGCGTTGCGGGCGCGCGAGGGGGCGCCGATGCGCAGGCGCCGGTCGGCAAGCGAGAGCATGCCGCCCGCGGCCATGATCAGCGCGCCGAGCCAGATCCAGGGCGCGAGCGGGTTGATGTGGAAGCGGAGCACGGCTTGGCCGTCGCGCTCCTCGCCGAGCACCACGTAGAGGTCACGCAGGAAATTGGTTTCGATGGTGACGTCGCTGGTGGTTTGCTGCGCCTTGGGGAAGCTGCGACGTTCGGGGTGGACGGTGTCGAACGGGACGCCGTTGCGGGTGATGGCGATGTCGGCGATGCGGGCCTGGTAGTTGGGGCCGGGCGCGTCGCGCAGATCGAGCAGCGTGAAATGGTAGGGGCCGAGCTGGGTCTGGCCGCCGGGGGCGAGGGCCACGATCTTCGATTGCGAGAGCGAGACCCCGGCGATGCCGGCGATGGTGACGCCCATGCCGGCATGGGCGATGGCGGCACCGAGCACGGCGGTGGGCAGGCCGCGGGCGCGGCGGAAGGAGGTGGCGACCGGTGCGCGGAACAGCAGCGTGCGCTCGACCACTTCGGCGAAGCTGCCGAGGATCAGCCAGGCGGCGACGCCGAAGGCCAGCGCGGTGACGATCTTCATGCCGATGGCGCAGATGCCGGCGACGATCACCGCGATGAGGCCGGCCCACCAGGCGTGGGCGAGCACCGGGCCCAGGCGCGCGCGCTTCCAGGGTAGCAGCGGGCCCATCGCCATGACCGCGAAGGTGGGGATCGCGAGCGGGAAGACGGTCGCGTTGAAAAAGGGCGCGCCGACGCTGATTTTCTGGCCGAGCAGCAGGTCGGCGAAGGGCGGATACATCGTGCCCATGATCACGACCGCGCAGATTGAGCAGAGCAGGATGTTGTTGAGCACGAGCGCGCCCTCGCGGGAGAGCGGCGCGAAGATGCCGCCCGAGGCGAGCGTCGGTGCGCGCAGCGCGAAGAGCAGCAGCGAGCCGCCGATCACGAGGCCGAGCAGCGAGAGGATGAAGATGCCGCGCGCCGGGTCGTTGGCGAAGGCGTGCACCGAGTTGAGAATGCCCGAACGGACCAGGAATGTTCCGGAGAGCGAGAGCGAGAACGTGCCGATGGCGAGCAGCACGGTCCAGATTTTCAGAGATTCGCGCTTTTCGACCACGATCGCGGAGTGGACCAGCGCCGTGCCGGTGAGCCAGGGCATCAGCGAGGCGTTCTCGACCGGGTCCCAGAACCAGTAGCCGCCCCAGCCGAGCTCGTAATAGGCCCACCAGGAGCCGAGCGCGATGCCGCAGGTGAGGAAGGCCCAGGAGGTGAGCGCCCAGGGGCGGACCCAGCGGCCCCAGGCGGCGTCGATGCGGCCTTCGAGCAGGGCGGCGACGGCGAAGGCGAAGGGCACCGCGAAGCCGACATAGCCGGTGTAGAGAATGGGCGGGTGGAAGGCGAGGCCGGGGTCCTGCAGCAGCGGGTTCATGCCGGCGCCGTCGGGCGGGGCGGGCCAGAGGCGCGCGAACGCGTCCGAGGTGGTGAGCGCGAAGAGCAGGAAGCCGGCCGAGGTGCCGCCGAGCACGCCGAGCACGCGGGCGCGGAGCCCCGATGGCAGGTTGCGGCCGAACAGCGAGACCGCGCCGCCGCAGATGCCGAGGATCAGGCCCCAGAGCAGGATCGAGCCCTCGTGATTGCCCCAGGTGCCGGTGATCTTGTAGAGAAGCGGTTTCGCAATCGCACTGTTTTCGGCGATGTTGGCGACCGAGAAATCGTTGGTGACGGCGGAATAGACGAGGCAGCCGGCCGCGGCGGCCAGCGCGAGGAGCTGGCCGACCGCGAGGCCGGGGGTGGCGGCGATCAGGCGGGCGTCGCGGCGGTGGGCGCCCCAGATGCCGACGAAGGCCTGGGCGAAGGCGAGCACGCAGGCCAGCGCCAGCGCGAAATGGCCGAGTTCAGGGATCATCGCGCGCTCGTCTCGGTGGGGGCGGCGGAGAGGTCGACGGGCTGGGATTCCTGGCCGTGGCGCCAGTAGCCGCGTTTTTTCAGCGCCTCGGCGACGTCTTTCGGCATGTATTTCTCGTCATGTTTGGCGAGCACTTCGTCGGCGACGAAGACATGGTCGGGGCGGAGTTCGCCCATCGCGACCACGCCCTGGCCCTCGCGGAACAGGTCGGGGAGGATGCCGGTGTAGGAGACGTCGATCGCGTCGCGCCCGTCGGTGACCTTGAAGGTGGCGACGGGCTGGCCGTCCTCGGTGGTGCGGCGGAGCGAGCCGGCCTCGACCATGCCGCCGAGCCGGATGGTGCGGCCCACCGGCGGATGCTGCTCGGCGATGTCGGCCGGGGTCATGAAGAAGACGATGGTGCTCCGGAAGGCGCCGAGGGCCAGCGCCGTGGCGGTGGAGAGGCCGGCGCCGCAGGCCAGCACGATCAGAAGGCGGCGATGTTTGCGGGTCATGCGCGATCCTGGGCGCGATCCTGGGCGCGGAAATCGGTGGCGCGCTCGCGCGCGCGGGGATCCACGGCCCGGAGACGGCGCTCGGTGCGGTGGAGGCGGAGGCGGGCGTCGAGGCCGAGCCAGCTCGCGACGAGCGCGAAAAGCCCGTAGGCGCCGGCGATGTAGGGCAGGTGGGTCATCCGGCCTGCTCCGCCTGGGCGCGCAGGAGCGTGGCGATGCGGCGCTCCATGACGGCGGCGCGCAGCCGGGCCGTGACGACCGCGCCGAAACAGAGGCTGGCGCCGACGATGCAGAGCAGCAGCGGCCAGAGCATCGGCCAGGCGATGGTGGGCGAGCCGGTGAGGGTGAGGCTCGCCGGTTGATGCAGCGTGTTCCACCAGACCACGCTGTATTTGATGATGGGCAGGTCGATCGCGCCGATCAGCGCCAGGATGGCGGCGGCGCGGTAGCCGCGCTCGGGGTCGTCGAAGGCGCGGATGACCAGGATGTGGCCGATATAGAGGAAGAACAGCACGAGCACGCTGGTCAGCCGCGCGTCCCAGACCCACCAGGCGCCCCACATCGGCTTGCCCCAGAGGCTGCCGGAGGCAAGGCAGAGCAGGGCGCAGCCGGCGCCCACGGGACCGATCTCCTTGGCGGCGAGGTCGGCCAGCGGGTGGCGCCAGACGAGCGAGACGAGCGAGGCGGCGGCGAGCGCCCAATAGCCGGTTTCGGCCAGGATCGCCGCCGGCACGTGGACATACATGATGCGCATCGCATCGTGCTGCTGGTAGTCGGGCGGGGCGATGAAGAGGCCGGCATAGAGGCCAATCAGCAGCAGTGCCAAGCCCGGCCAGGTGAGGAAGGGCTGCACGCGGGAAGCCAACCGCAGGAAGCGGCCGGGGTTGGCGAATCGATGCAGGCCCCGGCCCGAGCGGGGCGTGGTTGCGAGCGTGCCGGCGTCCATGTCTCTCCCTTTAGCAGCGCGGGGCCGGTGTTTGAAAGCAAGCGGCTGGTGACACTTACTCCATCCTGCCTCTCAGGCGGCGCACGCTATAGAATGGGGCAGGCCAACGTTTTGCCGAGAGTTGCGCATGCTGTTCGTCCTGATGTGTTTCGATAAGCCGGGCTCGCTCGATCTGCGGATCGCGACCCGGCCCCAGCATCTGGCCTACCTCCAGACCTATCTGAACAAGATCGTGCAGGCGGGGCCGATGCTCGACCAGGACGGGCGGCCGAACGGGAGTCTGCTCCTGATCGATGTTGCGGACCGGGCGGAGGCGGAAGGTTTCGCGGAGGGCGATCCTTACGGGAAGGCCGGTTTGTTCGAGGCGGTCCTGATCCGGGGATATCGGGAAGTGTTCCGGGACGGAGCGACGGCGGAGTGAGCGCCGGGCAGCGGGGCCGCTCGCTGGGGCTGAGTTACTGGCTGGTGAAGAGCGAGCCCGACGCTTTCAGCTGGGACCAGCAGGTGGCGAACGGCGTGGAGCCCTGGACCGGCGTGCGGAACCACCAGGCCGCGGCCAATCTGCGCGCCATGCGGCGCGGCGACCGGGCCTTTTTCTACCATTCCGTCACCGGAAAGGCGATCGTGGGAATCGTGGAAGTGGCCCGGGAGGCCTATCCCGATCCGACCGATGCGGAAGGCAAATGGGTATGCGTCGATATGAAGGCGCTGCGGCCGGTGACGCGGCCGGTGACGCTCGCGGCGATGAAGTCGGACCCGGCGCTCGAGGGATTGGCGCTGCTGCGGCAGTCGCGGCTGTCGGTGGCGCCGGTCTCGGAGGCGCATTGGCGGCATATCTGCGGGCTCGGCGGGGTGCGGGGCTGAGCGCGCCTCCGGCGGGCAGAGGCTCTGCCTCTGCACTCCGCTGGGGCCGAAAGGTCCCAGACCCCATCTCGTAAGGGGTCTGGGGCCCTATGGCCCCAGTGGGGTGCAGGGGCAAAGCCCCTGCCCGCCGGAGGCAAGCTGCAACAAAAAAACCCTCTCCCCTTTCGGGGAGAGGGCTCCGATCCACAGGGGTCGAGCGTCAGTCGCCCAGATCGAAATTCGGATGGGCGATCTGGTTCGCGAAGTCGGACGGCGGGCGCACGGCGCTTTCACCCGGGTAGGGGCGGGTGAAGTTCGTGGCCTCGTACCAGTCGAGATGGTTCAGCGTCGCCGGATCGACCGAGTCCGCGCGGCGCATCTTGCCCTGGAACATTTTGGCCTTGAACGCTTCCCACGCGGCCGCCATCGGACTTGCCGTGGTGGCGCTCGGCGCCACGCCCTGGTCGAGCGGAATTTGATTCTGCACGTGGCTCCAGGGGGCGAAGTTCGGGGTGTCCGTGAAGTCGGTACGCATCGGCGTCGCGATCAGGTCGTAGGCGTTGAGCGGCTGCAGCCCGAGGATCTGTTCGATCGTCCGGGTCATGTTCACCTGCGTGTAGAAGGTGTGATCGGTCGGACCGTATTGCACCGCATAGGGGCTCACGATGTAGCCCGGGCTGCGGTGACCGTCGATGTGGTCCACGCCGTTCTGCGCGTCGTCTTCTTCCATGAAGATCGCCGACGAACTCCAGACCGGGCTGTGGCTGATGATGTCGATGATCCGGCCGACCGCGAGGTCGTTGTCGGCCTGCTCGGCCTGCACGGTGGGCGGACCGCCGGTGTGGTCATCCATCACCCAGAGGATGCTGAGCGCGGGGACCGTGTTGTTGGCGACATCGTTGTTGAAATCCTGCTGCCACACATCGACCCGCCATTGATCCGGAATGTTCAGATCGAATTGCGGGAAGGTGGGGTAGAGGTAGTTCGCGACCGCGGGGATCGAGGACTCGACGCGGAGCTGGTTCTCGTAGGGCAGTTTCTTGGTGAAGCCGCCTTCGTAGGCGAGTGCTGCGCTATAGAACTGGCTCCAGCTCGGCTCGCCGTTCTTCCAGTACTGATTTTCGACGTATTCGCCGTAGATTTTCACGGAGAGGCCGGCTTGCTCCGCTTCCTGGAAGAGGAAGCCCTTCTGGTTGTAGGCGAGCGCGTCGCCGGCATTGCCGCCCGGATAGGAGCGGACCCAGTCCGGCGCCTGGATGTCGTCCTGATAGGGCGCCATCGCTTCGACGATCCATTGATGGCCGTCCGCCGACTGGCGGCTCGGATCGTAGAAATTGTCGAGCAGCGGGAAGCGCTGCACGAGCGCATGCACGTTCGGTGTGACCGGCACGCTGCCCGCCGCGCTGCCGTCGCCGAACACCGCGAGGGTGGGATCGCCATTGCCGGCGGCGACGTCGCCGAGCACCTGATCGTAGGTGCGGTTCTCGCGGATGATCAGGAAGACGTGCTTGATGGTCGAGGGATCGCCGATGCGGTCGGGGATGGCCTTGGGCTTCGCGCCCGAACTGCCGGCGCCGGCCTGCTTGATGTTGACCGACAGGTCCCAGTGATTGTTCTGGTACACGCGCGTCGTGTATTCGGCGAGCTTCGTCGCATCCGGGATCGGCACGATGCTGACGGTGCCGTTGTCCTGGTGCGAGTTGTAGCCGGTGACGCCGTGATCGGTCTCGAACGAGAGGCGCGCGCCGATGCCTTTGTCGTTGGCGACGATCAGCGTGTTGTTGGTCGGGTTCAGCACCACCGAGCAGGGCGCGTAGGCCACCGGGATGAGGCCGAGCACCGTGCCGCTGCCGATATTCACGACCGCGACCGCGTTCGCCTCGTAAAGCGTCACGTAGGCGATGCCGGCGGCCTGGTCGACGGCGATGGCGTTGGGCGAGGCGCCGTAGACCGGCTTGCCCTGGCCCGGGATGCCGATCGGCAGGCCGAGATCGATCGTGCGCGTCACCGAGTTGGTGGTGGTGTCGATCACGCTGATCGTGTCGCTGTAGGTATCGGACACCAGCAATTGCGTGCCGTAGAGCGCCATGCCGGTCGGGTGCAGGCCGACGGGGATGTTGGCCACGACTTTCTGCGAGACCAGGTTGATCACCGAGACCGTGCCGGTGATGGCCGATCCGTTGACCGGGTCGGCAACGATCGGGGTGCCGGCGGAATAGACCTGGAAGTCGGTGCTTTTCGCCGGGCGGCCGCCTTCATTGCTGACATAGGCGAACCGGCCGTTGATCACCAGCGCGTTCGGCGCGTTGCCGACCCGGAACTGGCTGGCCAGGACGGGCGGATTCTGCGTCAGATCAATGGTGGCGAAGGTGTTGTTCTGGTTGAGCAACGCATAGGCGCTCTTGCCGTCGCTCGAGAAGCCGACGGCGCCCGGATAGGACGTGCTCGGGCTGTAGAGCTCGCCGCAGGTGCGGCCGTAATCGCCGATCGGGCTGTTGGGGAAGCATTTGATGAAGGAGGTGTTCGGCGGCACCGGCACGCGGGCGAGATCGGTGAGCAGGCCGGTCGGGCCGACCGCCGCGAAGGTGACGTAGCTGCTGTCCTGGCTGAACATCAGCATCGAGCCGTCGGCGGAATAGGTAATGCCGTTATAGGAGCCGCTGGAATCCTGGAACGGCAGGTAGTTCTGCAGCACGGCGCCGGTGCGCGTGTCGAACACCTCGACGGCCTGGGTCGCGCCCATGGTCAGCACCGCGGCGGTGTGGCTCGCGGGGTTGGGGTTGAGCGCAACCGCCTTGGCGCGGACGCGGATTCCGAGATTCACCTGCTTGCCGGCGGGCGAAATGATCTGGCCGTTCGACACGACATAGGTGCCGTTCGGCTGCAGGCCGACGAAGTAGGTCGGATAGGGCACGGAATGGGCAAAGGCCGGGGCGCTGGCCCCCAGGGCCAGCAGGCCGGCCAGCGGCCTCAGACGCTTACTGCGTGACATCGACAACTCTCCCAAAGGCTTGACGCGGCCGAGCGCGGGCCGGGTCGGGCCGGCGATGCGGCGGCGACCCCGCGCGAGCGGTGTTTCGGATGAAAGGCTGGTGCCGGCCGGGATGGACCGGGCACGCGAGGTCTTTCCGGTCCCCCAAACCACCGGCGTCGATCGCGGGCCGGAAATTCGGTGCAGGCGGGGGATTCGTCCCGCACGGGTCCATGACAGGACGGTTAATTTTGGTGGCGTGACCAGTAAAACGCCGTTCAGTTTCGGTCGTGGCCGGGACTTTGTCAGGTCCCCGTCAGTATTCGCCGGTATTTCGTCAGGATTTTGTCAGAAAGGCCGCGCGTCGAGCAGCGCCGACAGCGGGCCGAGCCAGGGGCCGTAATGGCGCCAGCGGCCGACGGCGTTCCGGTTGATGGGCTGGCGGGCCTGCCATTTGCTGGCGGTACGGATGGCGCGCGCATTGCGGTCGGGGTGGAGGCAGAGCGCGTTCCAGGGCAGCCCGCAGGCGGCGAGCAGGCGGCGGATGACGGGTTCCGGGTCGGCGGTCAGCGTTTCGTAGTCGATTTCGAGGAAGCGCTCGGGCGGCAGGGTGCGGCGCCAGTGATCGGTGAGCTTTTCGTAGCACCTGATGTAGGCGACGAGCGCGGGCCCGCCGGTCGGGAAGGCGAGGCCCGGGTTGAAATGGGTCTGATGGATCGAGAGCGCGGTGTCGATCGGCGCGCGGCGGCAATGCAGGATCGTGGCGCGCGGAAAAGCGAGGTGAACGAGGCCGGCCCAGAGGAAATTGAACGGGCGCTTGTCGGTGATGCGGGCGGCGCCGGGGCCGATGGCGCGGAGCATCGCCAGATAGTCCGCCGCGGTTTGGTGCAGGAAGGCTGCGTCCCTTCCCTCGCGCAGGGCGTCGTAGAAGCCGGGGCCGCGCTCGCTCCAGAAATTCAGTTCGCCGCCGGGTGCGACCTCGGGATGGCTCGAGAGGATTTGTTCCACGAGCGTGGTGCCCGAGCGCGGCATGCCGACGATCAGCACCGGCGTGGGGTCGTCGGAACCGGAGGGCTGGGCAAGACGCTCCGGGGTGAAGGTCGCGATCAGGCGGTCGATTTCGCGCGCGAATTCGGCAGGATCGAACGGGGAGGTGCGGCGGCGCACCGCGTCCGCGTCGTCGAAATGGCGCATCGCCAGCGCGTAGTCGCCGAGATCGTTCGCGGCTTTGCCGATCGCCAGATGCAGGCGAAGGATTTGCGCGTCCTCGAGGCCGGGTGTGGCGAGTGCGGCCTGCATGCGGGCGAGGAGATCGGCATCGTCGGCGGTGACGGGCCGGCAGCGGACCAGATCGTAATAGGTGCCGGCCATGCGGGGTGCGTGCTCGAGGGCGCGGGCGAAGGCGGCGCGGGCTTCGGCGAAGCGGCCGGTTTCGGCGAGGAGCGTGCCGAGCAAATCGTGGGCGATCGCGTTGGCGGGGTCGAGGGCGAGGGTTTGGCGCAGCCTGCGCTCGGCCTCGGCATCGTTGCCTTCGGCGAGATGCGCGCGGGCCTGGCCGAGCCGGCCGAAGGGGGTTTTGGGACCGGCCGCGGCCGCGCGGCGGAAGCAGCCGATGGCGGCCTCGCGGTGGCCGAGGGTGAACACCAGCGCGCCGGCGCGAAACCAGGCCTCCGCGAGCGCGGGGCGCAGTTCGGTGGCGCGGTCATAGGCGGCGACGGCAAAAGGCGTGTCGCCGAGTTTTTCATGGGCGATGCCGAGGCGCAGATAGGCCTCGGCGTAGCCTGGCTTCGCCTCGATGGCGCACTGGAAGGCCGCGAGGGCCTCGGCGAACAGGCCGGTCTCGAGGCAGGCCAGGCCGAGATCGTGCTGGATGGCGGCGTCGAAGGGCGCGAGCGAGGCGGCCTGGCGCAAGGGCGCGATGGCATCGGCCGGCCGGCCGGCCTTGAGGAAGCCCGACGCCCGGGCCAGCAGCAACTGGGTCATGTCCCGCCCATACAGGCCGCACCCGGCCCAGAAAACGGGGGCCGTGCGCGCCCGGGAGGCAGAGCCTCCCGGGTCAAGCCGCCAGCCGGCGCAGATCCGCGATGGTTCCGTCGATATCCGCGCCCGCGCCGGCGAAATTCGTGACCGCGAGCCGCGCGCGCCCCTGCGCATCGAAGATGTAGACGAGGGTGCTGTGGATGAAGCGCGGCGGTTCGGGGGTGCAGGCGGCGCGGTAGCGGCGGGTGAGGGCGGCGAGTTCGTCGCGCGTGCCGCGCAGGCCGATCAGGCGCGGCGAGACGGCCGAGAGGATGGCACGCAGACGCGGGATCGTGTCGCGCGTTGGGTCGACGGTGACGAAGAGCGCGTGTGGCGCGGCGGGCGAGGGGCCGAGGCGGTCGACGATCTGCGCGAGGTGGGAGAGGGTGAGGGGACAGAGATCCGGGCAATGCGTGTAGCCGAAGGCGAGCATGACGCTGCGGCCCCGGAATGTTGCTTGCGTGACATATCCGGTCGAGGCCGTGCTGGTCATGCGGAAGGCGAGCGGCGGCAGCAGGCCGCTCACATCCTGGTTGTGCCAGGGGCGGGACGAGCAGCGTGTGGCGGCCAGCGCGGCGCCGGCGGCGAGGCTGCGGAGCAGGGAGCGGCGGGGATGGATCGGCATGGGGCGATAGCTTGAGCGAGGCGCGCGTCTCGCCGGTGATCACGTTCCGGCGCGGCTTGGGTTCCGGCGCGTGGGGCTGGTGGCTCGGGGCCGGGGCCGCGATCGCGGCGGGCGCCGGCCTGGACGCGGCGAGCCGGCTCTGGCCCGCGCGGATGCCGGCGATCGGGCCCTATGCGTTTTCGTGGTGGGTGTTTCTGGCGGCGGGGCTCGCGGTTCTCACCTACGCGCGGGGGATCGCGCGCGGGATCTGGCCCGGCGGCTGGCGCGTCTGCGCGTTCGCGACCGGGATCGGGCTGATCTATGGGGTGTTGCAGACCCGGTTCGATTATTGGGCGCAACATATGTTCACGCTGACGCGCGTGCAGCATCTGGTCACGCATCATGTGGGGCCGTTCCTGGTGGCGCTGTCCGAGCCCGGCGCGGTGCTGGCGGCCGGCCTGCCGCCGGGGCTGCGGCGGATCGCGGGGGCGGGGCCGGTGCGTCGGGCGATGGCGCGTCTGCAATGGCCGCCGCTCGCGGCCGTGCTGTTCGTGGGGCTCATCTTCGTGTGGCTGATCCCGGGCGTGCTGTTCCGGGCGATGCTGGATACGCGGCTTTACGCGCTCATGAACGCGAGCATGGTGGCGGACGGGCTGCTGTTCTGGGTGCTGGTGCTGGACCGCGATGCGAGCCGGCTCTCGATTCCCGCCCGGCTGCTGCTGGTGTTTTTCGTGCAATGGCCGCAGATCGCGGGCGGGGCGGCGATCGGGTTCCTGGCGCCGCTCTATCCCTATTATGCCTATTGCGGCCGATTGTTTCCCGCCGTGTCGGCGCAGTCGGATCAGGAAATGGGGGCGTTCCTGATCTGGTTTGGAGGCGGCATGATGAGCGTGGCCGCTTCCTATGTCCTGCTGCGGCGGCTGCAGGCTGCCGAAGCCCGCGACGCGCGTTTCAGAGGCCGGGAATCGGCATCGCTGCGAAGTGAGCAGGGTCGAAACTTGCCAGTGCGATGAGGCCGCGCGCATCGAGCAGGATCGCTTCCTGCCCGTCGAGCGCCAGAAGACGCTGATCGCGCAGCCGGCGCAGCGTGCGATTGGCGTGCGGCGTCGACAGGCCGAGCGTGTCGGCAATGATTTCCTGAGTGAGCGGGAAGGCGATGCGCTCGCCGTCCCGCGGCCGGCCCTTGTGGAGCAACGCGCAGAGCTCGAGGAAGAAATAGGCGACGCGCTCCTCGGCGCCACGCCGGCCCAGCGTGACGAGCCGCTCCTGGGCGAGCGCGGTCTCGCGCGCGGCGATCCAGAACAGGGCCGCGGCGATGCGCGGAAACCGGGTGAGCGTCGATGCGAATTGCTCGAGCGGTATGGCGGCGACCTCGCTCTCGGTGATGCAGCACACGGAGGCGGCCGCGCGCGCGAGCGAGCAGGACGGGAAGCCGATCACATCTCCGGGCAAACCGAAGCCGAGAATTTGTCGTCTTCCGTCCGGCAGGACACGATAGCGTGACACGATGCCGCGGCACAGCAGGTAAACGCAGGCCACGTCATTGCCTTCCCGCACCAGATCGCGGCGGCGGGGCATCACGCGCGCGGGGGCCTGCCAGGAGGCCAGGCAGTCTCGTTCCGCGTCGCTCAATGCTAAGTATCTGGAAAACTTGGCCTCCAGAGCCGCCCATGGCGCGTCCGAGAGCCATGGCTGCGGAGCGGTGCCGATGTCCATGCGCCAATCTCCCGATCGCGGGTGCTGCAACGCATTGATCTGAAGCAATGTTCCCGGTCGTCGCGGCCGTGGCGGATGAGGCGGCTCACTGGCGGGGTGACGCAGCCGATGCCAACGCCGATGTTTTCGCGCCGCCGGTTCGCTCGCCTGCCAGGGGGGCGGTGAGGCGTGCGCCAGATTTTCCATCCGGGCGCGGACGCGATCCTGCGGCTGACGATTTTCGGCGCGATGGCGGCGGTCGCCGGATTTTTCGTGCTCGTCGGCGGGATTCCGAACTCGCTCTACGCGACCGGCGTCGGGCAGGCGCCCCATCAGACGCCGCCCTTCAGTCACAAGCATCACGCGGGCGAGCTCGGCATCGATTGCCGCTATTGCCACACGACCGTGACCACGCAGGCAACCGCGGGAATTCCGCCGACCCATGTCTGCATGACCTGTCACTCGCAGATCTGGAACAAAGCGCCGATGCTGGCGCCGGTGCGCGACAGCCTCGCCGACGACGTCCCGCTTCGCTGGGTCCGGGTGAACCGTTTGCCGGACTATGTCTATTTCAACCACGCCATCCATGTGCGCAAAGGCATCGGGTGCTCGAGCTGTCATGGCGCGGTCACGCACATGCAGCTCACGTGGCCTGCCGAGAATTTCACGATGGCGTTCTGCCTGGCCTGCCACCGCCATCCTGAGAGCCGGCTGCGGGAGCCGGATGCCGTTTGGAACATGGAATGGAAGCCGGGCAGCGATCAGGCCGCGCTCGGCCGCCGGCTGATGGCCGAATACCACATCGCGTCGGCCGCGCGGCTCAGCGATTGCTCGATATGCCACCGGTGAAGGACACGGCCATGTCGCGGGATGCGCTCGCAGCCGAGCTTGCCGGCGCGGCCGGGGCGGAATTGCTGGCGCGGCTCGAGGCCCATGCCGAAAGCGCGGCATTGCGGCAGCTCGTGGCGCGGCATTATCCGGGGCTCGGATTGCGCGATCTCCACGGCGGAGGGCGACGTCGCTTTCTCTCGCTTTTGGCCGTCTCGCTGGCCGCCGGAGGCCTGGCCGCCTGCGGTCGCAGCGATCCGGAGCAGGATGTCGACCGGCGCGACCGGATCGTGCCGTTCGTGCGGCAGCCGACGGACATGGTGCCCTCGGCCGCCATGACCTACGCATCGGGCTGGATGGTCGATGGGCTGGCCAATGGCGCATGGGTGACGACCCGGAACGGTCGGCCCATCAAGCTCGAGGGCAATCCCGACCATCCCTGGACCCGAGGCGGCACGGACAGTTTCGGACAAGCCTCGCTCTACGGTTTTTACGATCCGGATCGTTCGCAGAGCGTGCGGTATCTGGACCGCGCCTCGGACTGGCCGGAATTCATGACCGCGATGCGCGGCGAGATGGCCGGGTTCGCGGCGCGGCACGGCGAGGGGCTGCGGCTGCTGACGCCGCCGCTCGCGTCACCGTCGTTGATTTACCAGATCGAACGTCTCCAGGCGGCGCTGCCGGCGATGCGTTGGCACACCCATGCCCCGGTGGGGAGGGGCTTGCTCTATGCCGGCACCCGGCTCGCCTTCGGCGAGGCGCTGGAGACGCGCTGGCGTTTCGACCGGGCCCGCGTGGTGGTCGCGATCGACGGCGATTTCCTCGATTCTGGACCGCAACAGACCGGCGCGTCGCGCGAGTGGCAGGCCGCCAGGCGCCGATCGGCCGCGGAAGGCAGGCTGCTCACGCTGCATGCGGCGGCGGCGACGTCGGGATTGACCCAGGCGAAGGCAGATTTCCCGGTCTGCGTGCCGGCTCGTTCCATCGCGGCACTCGTGTCGGCTTTGGCCTCGGCTGCGACAGGTGGCGTTCTGCCGGAGGATGCGCCGGCGCGGGCATGGGTGGCGCGCGCGGGTGCGGCCTTGGCGGCCGCGCGCGGGGCGGGGATCGTGACGATCGGAGCGCTGCAGCCGCCCGAGCTGCAGGCGGAAATTCACCGCCTGAACATGCAACTCGGCAATGTGGGACAAACGGTTTTCCATACGCGGCCGGCCTTGCAGGAGGCGGACGATGCTGCTGCCCTGATCGCCGACATGCAGGCGGGGCGTGTCGATGCTCTGGTGATGCTGGACGTCAATCCGGCTTATGCGACCCCGGCGGCACTCGGCTTCGCCGATGCGCTCGCGCGGGTCCGGCTGGCGGTGCATGCCGGTCAGCATGTCGACGAGACGGCGATCCGTTCGACCTGGCATCTGCCGCTGAAACACCCGCTCGAAAGCTGGGGCGATCCCCGTGCGCTCGACGGGACCGTGACGATCCTGCAACCGACCATGCGGCCGCTTTATGGGGGGCGCAGTGTTGCGGAAGTCGTCTCGATGCTGGCCGAACCGGAGCCGCGCGATGGCCTCGCACTTCTGCACTGGGCCTGGCAGGGCGGCAGCGCGGAGAAATGGCATGAATGGATCGAGTCCGGTCTGATCGCCGGTACCGCTTTTCCGGAACGGCCCGTCAAGCTGGCCCCCATCAAGCCGGCCGCGGCGGCCCCGCTTCGCGTCGGAACGCCGAGCGCGGGGCTTCGGCTGCTGGTCCGCCCGGACCCGACCGTCTGGGACGGGACGGAGGCGAATAATGGCTGGTTGCAGGAACTGCCCAAGCCACTGACCAAGGTGACCTGGTCGAATTATGCGGTGATCGGGCCCGGGCTCGCGCGGAAGCATGGGTTTGCCACCGGGGATCGGGCGCGGCTGCGGATTTCGGCGCGGACCATCGATGTTCCGGTCTGGGTGACCCCCGAGCAGGCCGACGATTGCGTGACCGTTACATTGGGCTACGGACGGCAGGCGGGTGGTGCCGTGGCGGAAGGGCTCGGATTCGATGCCTATGCGCTGCTCCCGCCATCCTATGCAGGCCGGCAGGACTGGGAGACCGGGGGCTTGGCCATCGAGCGCGAAGGCGCCGGGCCGGCGTTCGCGCTGACGCAGATGCCGGATGCGTTCGACCCGAAAGATATCGTGCGCGTCCAGACCGTGGGCGAGCCGCCGGTCGGGGACGATCGCGCGTTCACGCAGCCGACATTCTACGACCGGGCGCCCGACGACGGGCGATCCTGGGGCATGGTGATCGATATCGATGCATGCACCGGCTGCAATGCCTGCGTCGTGGCGTGCCAGGCCGAGAACAACATTCCGGTGGTCGGGGCGGAGCAGGTGCGCGACGGCCGCGACATGCACTGGCTGCGGGTCGATCGCTACGAAGCGCCGGAAACCGGGTGGCCGGGTGCGCGCTTCGTGCCCGTGCCGTGCATGCATTGCGAGAATGCGCCCTGCGAACTCGGCTGCCCCGTGGAGGCCACGCTGCACGACCATGAAGGCCTGAACTTGCAGATCTACAACCGCTGCATCGGCACGCGGGCCTGCTCGAGTTACTGTCCCTACAAGGTTCGGCATTTCAATTATCTGGATTATACCGCCGATACGGCGCCTTCCCTGCAAGCGCAGTTCAATCCCGACGTCACCGTCCGCGCCCGCGGCGTGATGGAAAAATGCACCTATTGTGTGCAGCGCATCGTCGCCGCACGGATCGCCAGCGATGAGAGCGACCGGCCGATCGCGCCGGACTCCGTGCAGACGGCCTGCGCGCAGGCCTGTCCGACGCAGGCGATCGTGTTCGGCGACATGAAGCAAAGCGCGAGCGCGGTGGCACAGGCGAAGCGTGACCCGCGCCACTATGCCTTGCTCGGCGAACTCAATACGCGGCCGCACACGACCTATCTCGCGGCCCTCGCGCCGCGCGGCGGAGAAGGGTGAGCGGTGCCGGGGGTCAGCGTCGCACGGGACAGGGCCGCGTCTGCGGCCGGTGCCCGGGTGGCCGGCATCGCGTTCCACCCTGCCTGGAAACGGCGCTGGCTGCTGGCCTTCGCCATTTGCTGCGCGCTCGTACTGATGCTGCTCGTGGCGCTGCTGGCCTTGTTCTACGAGGGCGTGGGGCTTTGGGGCAACAATATCCCGGTCACCTGGGCGCTCGATATCGTGGGTTACGATTGGTGGATCGGGATCGGCTGCGGCGGGCTCATGGTCAGCGCCTGGCTGGGACTGAGCGAGCCGGGCTTGCGGGCACCGCTCGATCGGCTTGCCCAGACGATTGCTCTCATGGCCGCGATCGGCGCCGCGATCTATCCGATCATCCATCTCGGACGACCCTGGTTCTTTTATTGGAACATACCTTATCCGAACCGGCTGGATCTGTGGCCGCAATTCCGCAGCCCGCTGGTGTGGGATGCGATGGCGATCCTGGGCTTTTTGACGACGGCGTTCTGCTTGTGGACGACCGGCCTCCTGCCGGATCTGGCATTGCTGCGCGATCGGGCCGATTCGCGTTGGCGGCAGGTGATCTATGGGGTCGCGGCGCTCGGCTGGCGCGGTTCGGCGGGCCAATGGGCGCGGTGGCGCCATGCGCAGCTCATCTTCGCGGTATGCGGGCTCTTGATCGTGGTGTCGCTGCAGTCGGGGGCCGCCGTGATGTTCGCCGGCACGGCGGAGCCGGGATGGCACGACGCGCTGCTGCCGGTTTTCTTCCTGATGGTGGCCATCTATTCGGGCGTCGCGGCGATCGCGCTGATCGCCCTGCTGGTCCGTGCGGTCTTCGATCTGCGGGATCTGATTTCCGCCCGGCACGTCGCCTCACTCGGGTTGCTGCTGCTCACGACGGGATTGGCGACGACCTACTGCTACATGATGAGCTTCTTCGCGACCGCGCTCGGTGGCGACCGATACGAGCTCGATGTCCTGGGACGGCGGGGAACGGGCCCCTATGCCTGGAGCCTGTGGATCGTGTTCGCCTGCGCCCTGCTGCCGATCCATCTGCTCTGGTCGGGACCGCTGCGCCGCTCCCCGGTCGCGCTTGCCTTCGTCTCGCTGCTCGCGCTCATCGGGCTGTGGATGGACCGGTTCATGATCCTCGTGATCACGCTGCATCGCGATTTTCTTCCATCCTCGGAACATCCTTACGCGGTCTCCCTGTGGGCGCTGGCGACGTTCTTCGGCATCGCGGGGTTCGTGGGAGCGCTTCTGTTGCTCGCGCTTCGCTATCTGCCGGTGATGGCGATCGGCGAATTCCGGGAGGGCCGCTTGCGGCTGCGCGCGGCGGAGGTTCCCGGTGAGTGAGCGGCGGGCCCCGCTCTTCGCGGTCGCGGCCACCTATCCGGCGGGGGTCGATCTCGTCCCCGTGGTGCGTGCCTTGCAACGAGCGGATTTCGGGCGAATCGATGTGTTCGGGCCCGTGCCGATGCCGGAGGTTTCGGCGCTCATCGGGGTGCGGCATGCGGCAGTCGGATGGATCGGGCTCGGGGGTGCGCTGTTCGGACTGGCCGGCTTCTTTTTCATGTGCTGCTGGGCGACGCTTGTCGATTATCCATTCCTGATCGGCGGTCGGCCCGCATTCAGCTGGCCCTATTTCGTGATTCCGAGTCTTTCTTTTGGCGTGATGTGCGGCGCCGCGGCGACGCTGTTCGCCTTTCTCTTTCTCGCCCGGCTGCCGCGGCTCAATCATCCGGTCTTCAATATCGAGGGTTTCGAGCGCGCGACACAGGATCGTGCCTTCGTCACGGTGGAGCCGAAGGGCGACGATGTCGAGCCGGAACAGATCGCGGAGGTGCTTCGCCGCACGGCACCATTGCCGCTCGCGCTCGAGCGGGTGCCGCGATGAGAGGCGGCATTCTCCTCACCTTCCTGGCTTTGGCCGCGTGCGACCGGCTGAATATGGTTTCGCAGCGGAAATACCGGACCTGGGACGCCAACGGGTTTCTGGCGCAGGGCCGGGTCGAACAGGGACCGGCGCCCGGCGCGATCGCGAAAGGCGATCCGGGCGCGCCAGCACCGCAACCGGCCAGGATCGACATGGCGATGCTGGCGCGCGGGCAGCTCATGTTCACGGTGGCTTGCACGCCATGCCATGGCCGGAGCGGTGATGGCTTCGGCGAGATCGTGAGCCGCGGCTTTCCGCATCCGCCACCGCTCTATTCGGCGTCGCTGCGGCGCGCCAAGGGAAAGCTCATCTACGATACGATCCTGCACGGCCATGGCGCGATGTATGGCTATGACGACCGCGTGGCCCCGGCGGATGCCTGGGCGATTGTCGCCTATGTGCGGGCCTTGCAGGCGAGCGCCGGGATCGCGTCGGCGAAGCTCGACGATCATGACCGGGCGGCGCTCGGAGCAGGCGGATGAGGCGGGCGATCGCCCCGATGGCGGTCGGCGCCGTCGCCATCGCTGCGGCGCTGCTGCTGGCCTGGATCGGGCGGGCGCCGTTCATGCCGGCCTATCTGGCGGCCTGGTTGCTGTGGGGTGGGGTGCCGGTCGGCGCGCTTGCCGTGGTATTGTTGCGTTCGGCTTACGGCGTGCGGGTGGCTTCGCCGGCGCGCGGGATCGCGATCGGCATGCCGGTCGCGGCACTAGGTTTCATTCCGGTTCTGATCTGGATGCGCGCGCTTTATCCGTGGGTCGCGGGATCCGGGCCGGGCACGCCCTGGGGCCGGATCTGGCTGGGGCAGGGGGCCTTCATTTTCCGCACCGTGGCATACTGGGTCGCATTTTGCGCGCTGGCCTGGTGGTTCGCGGCGCGACGGCGCGCGGGAGAGCGCGTCGCGGCCCTGGCCGCGGCCTTCGTTTTCGCGATTCTGGCGACGCTCGCCTCGTTTGATTGGATCATGTCGCTCGAGCCCAGCATGCACTCGGGCGAGTTCGGACTGCTGATTCTGGCCTCGGCGGTCGCGACCGTCTGCGCGCTCGGACTTCTCGTGGGCGCTTTAATCGATGCGGCGGAGGCGAGGACTTGGCGATGGTGGCTCGGCGCGTCGAGCGCGGTCTGGGCCTATCTGCATTTCATGCAGTTCCTCGTGATGTGGTCGGCGGATCTGCCGTCCGAGGCGGCTTGGTATCTGCGCCGGGACGCCGGACCGGGACGGGGCTTCGAGTGGTTCGGCTTCATCGCGGGCTTCGTCTTGCCGGTGTCGCTGCTTCTGCCGGTGCGGCTGCCGCGGATCGCGCTGGCCGGATTTGCCGGGCTGGCGCTCATGGCCCATGCCGGCGAGGCGATCTGGTTTGTCGTTCCTAGTACGCAACTGACGGCCTTGAGCGGAGCGGCAGAAGCGCTGCTCATGGTCGGTGCCGGTCTGGCGATCATCGGTGCGGTGCTGCTCGGCTCGGCGCGGGAGCGGGCGGCGTGATGGGCGCGATGCGGAAGCTCCTGCGATGGATGGCGGGCTTCGGGCTCGTCTTCGGGATTTGGCGGATGGCGGCCGTGCCGATGCCGCGCTCACGGAGTTCGGGGCGTGGGCGGCTCAGCCACGTGCCGAGTGCAGAAGCCATGCGCGAAGGCTTCGAGGTGCGCGATCTGAGCGCGCGCGGGCTCGCCTATGTGTTGCTCGGGCTCGGCAGTTCCGCAGCCACGCTGATCGGCATCGTGTTCGGCCTGGTGGCGCTTTTCACGCACTGGGACAGGATGGGCGATGCGCATTTCACGCTCGCGCAGCGGGCTGTGCTGACCGCGCCGGCCCCACGGCTGCAGACCTATCCGATGGTCGATCTGCGGCGCGAGCGGGAGCGGGAGTTGCGCGGGATCGATGGTTATGCCTGGCTCGATGCCGCGCACACCCGGGCGCACGTGCCGATTTCGCGCGCCATGGCGCTGGTCGACGGCCACTCGCTGGACGAGTCACCGTGAAGGGCGCGCTCGTTTTCTGGCCGCCGACCGCGTCGGCGAGGGCGGCCGAGGTGGATCACGTGGTGATCGCCTTCACCGTCGTGCTGCTTTGCCTGACCGTGCCGATCTTTCTGTTCATGACCTATTGCGCCTGGAAATATCGCGCGGGACGGGCGGCTGACCGGTCCCATCCGCAGGCGCGGAATCTGAAGATCGAGCTGTCGTGGATGCTGATCCCGTTCGGCCTCGCGCTGATCTTCTTCGTCTGGGCAGCGCGGATCTATGATGACGAGCTGCATCCGCCGCCCAATGCGCTGCAGATCGACGCAATCGGCCGGCAATGGATGTGGAAGTTCCAGCATCCCGGGGGCCAGGCGGAGATCAACGATCTGCATGTGCCGATGAACGAGCCGGTGCGGATCAATCTGATTTCTCAGGACGTGGTGCATGCGCTCTATATTCCGGCGCTGCGGATTCAGATGGATGCGATCCCCGGACGCGCGACGTTCCTCTGGTTCGACGCGGACCGGGCCGGAAAATACCGGCTTTACTGCTCGGAGTTCTGCGGCACCGATCATTCGCGGATGGCCGGGACGCTCTATGTCATGGAGCCCAAGGATTACGAGGCGTGGCTTGCCGCGCAGGGGTCGGTCGCCGGGCTCGCGGAGCAGGGGCGTGAATTGTTTTCGCGCTTCGGATGCAGCGGTTGCCACGAGCGCGGATCGACGGTTCGGGCGCCTTCGCTGGCCGGGCTCTATGGCAGCCCGGTGCCGCTCGAGGATGGCCGGATCGTCACGGCGGACGTTTCCTACATCATGGATAAGATCCTTTATCCCGATCAGAACAAGATCGCCGGCTACAAGCAGAAAATGCCGAGTTTCGACGGGAAGATCTCAGATTCCGATCTCCTGAGGATCGTGGCGTTCATCCGCTCGATCGGCACGACATGAAGCGAAGCGGGGTCTGCGGCCCTATGGCCCCAGCGGGTCCGGGGCGGAGCCCTGGCCGCCGGAGGCAAGCATGAGCGAACTCGTCCTGCGTGACGCACCGCCACCGGTCGCGACGATCGGCCGGCCGGAGACCTATCTGAATGACGGCCAGACGATCCGCTCGTGGCTGTTCACGACCGATCACAAGCGTATCGGCGTGCTTTACCTGATTTCGATCACCTTCTTCTTCATCATCGGCGCGATCGCGGCGGGACTGATCCGGCTGGCTCTGGTGGTGCCGGACGGATCGATCCTGACGAACGACATCTACAACAAGCTGTTCACGCTGCATGGCGTGATCATGGTGTGGTTTTTTCTGGTGCCGTCCATTCCGAACGTGCTCGGCAATTTCCTGCTGCCCATCATGATCGGGGCCAAGGACGTGGCCTTTCCCAGACTCAATCTGCTGAGCTGGTATATTTTCATGGGGGCCGCGGTCTTCGAGCTTTTCGTCCTGATTGCCGGCGGCGTGGATACGGGATGGACGTTCTATACCCCGCTCAGCACGATTTATTCGAACAGCTGGGTAATTCCCGCGGTGCTCGGCGTGATCGTGGTCGGGTTTTCCTCGATCCTCACGGGCGTGAATTTCATCACCACGGTGCATACGATGCGCGCGCCCGGGATGACCTGGTTCCGGATGCCGCTGTTCGTCTGGTCGATGTATGCGACGAGCCTGATCCTCGTGCTGGCGACGCCGGTGCTGACCATGGCGATGGTGTTGCTGTTCTATGAGCGCGCGTTCGGCATCGGCGTGTTCGACCCCGGGGCCGGCGGCGATCCGGTGATGTTCCAGCATCTGTTCTGGTTCTATAGCCATCCCGTGGTCTATGTGATGGTGCTGCCCGGCATGGGGGTGATGAGCGAGCTCGTCACTGCCTTCGCCTATAAGCGTGTGTTCGGCTACACCTTCATCGCCTATTCCAGCATGGCGATCGCCGCGATCGGGTTTTTCGTGTGGGGCCACCACATGTTCTTCAACGGCATCAGCGAATATTCGGGGATGTCGTTCTCGCTCCTGAGTTTCGCGGTGGCGGTCCCGTCCGCGATCAAGGTCTATAACTGGGCGGCGACGATCCATAAGGGCGAGATCCGGCTGGCGACGCCGATGCTCTATGCCATGGGCTGGATCGCGCTGTTCGTGGTGGGCGGCATCACCGGACTTTTTCTTGCCTCGCTCGGCATCGATGCGCACGTCCACGACACCTATTTCGTGGTGGCTCATTTCCATTACATCATGGTGGGTGCCACCGTGCTCGCGTTTCTCGGCGGCATCCATTACTGGTGGCCGAAAATCACCGGCAAGATGTATCCGGAATTCTGGGGCCGGGTCTCGGCGCTGTTCATGTTCGTCGGCTTCAACATGACGTTCGCGCCGCAATTCGTGCTCGGCTATCTCGGCATGCCGCGGCGCTATCACACCTATCCGCCGCAATTTCAGTTCCTCAATATCCTGTCCTCGGCCGGCGCGACGGTGCTGGCGGCGGCCTATCTGTTTCCGCTGGCCTATCTGTTGTGGTCGATTCGCTACGGCCGCGACGCGCCGCCCAACCCGTGGGATGCGCGCGGGCTAGAATGGACGATCCCGTCGCCGCCGCCGCCGCATAATTTCGAGGAGGTGCCAGTCGTCGATTTCGAGCCTTACGACTACCCGAACCGGATTCCGGAGGCCTGAGCATGCCCGACGGCGTCGGCATCGAGCTCGCGGAACAATTCTCCAGCGCCCGGCAGCAGAAGGAGACGGGCGAGCTCGGGATGTGGGTGTTCCTGCTCACCGAACTCATGCTGTTCTCGACACTGTTCGTCTCGGCGCTGATCCTGCGGATGCTCCACCCGGGCGCGGTCACGGCGGCGGCGCTGCATCTGAAGATGTGGATCGGCGGGCTCAATACGGCCGTGCTCATCACGTCGAGCTTCTTCATGTCGCTGGCGATCGAGCTCTCGCGGGCGGGGCGCACCTCGCCCATGCGGCTCTGCATGGTCGTCACGGCCGGTCTCGGGGTTCTGTTCCTGTGCCTCAAAGGCTACGAATATTACCGGGACTATGCCGAGCACATGACGCCGTTCTTCGCCTGGCGTCCCTACGGCCTGCTCGGCGACCCGGCGAGCCGGCTGTTCGTCGACCTCTATTACGTCATCACCAGCCTGCACGCGGTGCATCTCACGATCGGCATCGGACTCGTGATGACCATGCAACATCTGGCCCGCGCGCCGGGCTTTCTCTCCCGGCATGCGAACCGCATCGCGATCACCGGCCTTTATTGGCATTTCATCGATCTGATCTGGATCATCGTCTATCCCACCCTCTACGTGCTCAACCGATGAGCGGCAGATCCGTCCTCTCCATGCTGCTCAAGCCGGCCCTCGTCTGGATCGCGCTGATGGCGCTGCTCGGCGCGATTTCCGCGATCGGCGCGCTCGTGCCGAGGGGCCATTGGTGGGTCGCGGAACTGGCCTGCGCCGGCGCGATGGTGGCGATCGTCGTCCTGTTTTCGATGGAAATGTGGCGTCACGCGCCGATCGTGCGGCTGTTCTCGGTGCTCGGCTTTTTCTGGGTGGCGATCCTGTTCGGGCTCACGATGGTCGATTACGCGACCCGCTCGATCGCGCCGCAATGAGGTGGCTGGCGGCGGCGGCGCTGGTGCTCCTGCCGGCCGCTGCCATGCGGGCGCCGCCCATTCCCGACAACCGGATCGAGATCGGCGTGATCGCGGGGACGGGGGTCGAGGGCGGCGAGGCGATCGAGCGGGCAGGGGTGGTCGCGGCCTCGATGGCGGCGGAGGATTTCGGCGCGGCGGCAGGGCCGGTCGATGTGGAAATTCGCGGCACGCCGCCGGATGCGAGTGGTGCCGTGCTTCTGCGGACCGTGCGCCAATGGCTGAGCGATCCGCATGTCGGCCTGATCGTCGACGCGGCGGGATCGCGGCTCGACGCGGCGCTTGCCGGCATGGCGGCCGCGAAACACCGGTTGCTGGCGCGGACGGCGCCGGCGAGCGATCCCGGCCCCGATCTCTGCCGGGGGACCTCGCTCGATTGGGGCGAGGCGCCTGCGGTGCTGGCGCAGGCCGCCGCACGGGCGATCGCGGCAAGCGGACGGCGGCGGGTTTTCGTCATCGCCGTCGAGGATGGCTGGGGCGCGGCGATGCAGGCCGATCTCGCCGGTGCGCTCGGTCCGGCGCAGATCGGCCAGGCGGGCGTGACGGAGGGAGCGCAGGATCTCGGTCCGGCGTTCGCGCAGGCTGCCCGGGCGAACGCGGACGTGGTCGTGCTCGCGGCGCAGGGTCCGGAATTGCAGCGCGCCTGGCGGCAGGCGCGGGAAGCCGGGGCCAGCGCGCGTTTTCTGCTGGTGGTGCCGGGGGCGACTCCGGCCGAGGCCGATCTGGCTGGGGAGGGGGTCGCGGCGGGCACGCTGATCGTGGGCGGCTGGAACCCGGAGGCGAGCGAGGATGCCAGGATCTTCGCCAGCCGCTTCCGGCAGCGGTTCCGGGAACGGCGGCCGCTCGCCCGGGACGCGGCCGTCTTCGCGGCGGTCTATGCGTATCTCGAGGCGGCGAGGCGCGAACACACGCTGGAATCCGGCCCGATTCTGAGCGCGCTGCGGGCGCATGCGCGCGTGACCATCCTGGGGCCGGTGACGATCCGGGGGAGCGGCGTGGCGGCGCGGGATGTGCCGCTCTTCCGGGTCAAACCACCAGGCGAGAGGCGCGATCCGGCCGAGTCGCTGAGCCCGCGGGGGAGCGTGCCGGCGGCGGAGGCGTATGCGGCGATCTGCGGGGGTCGTTAGAGCGACATCCGCCGGCCCGGTGAGGTCGTGCCGGCTTTCGCCGCCCGGGGCAGGCGGAACAGGTGCCGAAATGCCACAGTGTCACCGCAAAGACCGAGCGGGCCGGCGGGACCGTCTGGCCTTGGCCGCGTCACCCCTCTAGCGTTCCGGAAGCGCCCTGATTTTCGGGCGGTTTTGCACGCGACCGGAGTGCCGGAGAGGGAACGATATGCGCATGCGGATTGCACTTATGGCCGCCGCCGGGCTGGCCATCTCGGCAGGGGCGATGGCCCAGCCGGCCGGCCCGATCGACGGGCCGTACGTGAACTTGGGTGTCGGCTACAACTATCTGCAGCCGGTCCAGATCACCGAGCCGAACTTCACGATCAACGGCACGACCTATGGCGGCTATAAGCGCAGCGTCGATTACGGCGATGGCGGCTTCACCGCGCAGGGCGGCGTGGGCTGGGGCTTCGGCAACGGCATCCGCATCGAAGGCGACGTGCTGTATGGGCTGAACAACGGCAGCACGACCAATTCCTATGGCGGCATCACCCTCAAGGGTGGCGACGAGCAGAAGATCGGCGCGGTCGCGCTGGCGATCTATGATTTCGTCGACCTGATCTCGCCCGGCATCACGCCCTATATCGGCGCCGGCGTCGGCTTCGTGAACATCGAGCGGCAGCATTTCAGCGCCTATGGCGCTTCGGGCCCGAACGCCTTCAACATCGGCGGCACCGACAGCTCGACCGACTTCGCCTATGAGGCGGTGGCCGGCGTGCGCTTCTCGCTGGCCTCGATCGATCCGCGCCTGTCGGCCTTCGCGGAATACCGGTTCCTCGGCACCGCCGGGACCAGCAACTACAACGCGGCGCTCTCCTATGGCGGCGCTTATCAGCAGCAGGTCGGCTTCAAGGCGGACCAGGAAGCCAACCATGCCGGCCTGGTCGGCGTGATCTTTGCGTTCGGCCAGCCGCCGGCGCCGCCTCCGCCGCCGCCCCCGCCCCCGCCGCCGCCGGCCCCGCCCGAGGCGCGCACCTATCTCGTGTTCTTCGATTGGGACCGCGCGGACCTGACCGAGCGGGCACGGCAGATCGTGGGCGAAGCGGCGCAGGCGAGCCAGCACCAGACGACGACGCGGATCGAGGTCAACGGTTACACCGACCTCTCGGGCACCGCGGCCTACAACCTGAAACTCTCGGTGCGGCGCGCGAAGAGCGTGGAAGCCGAGCTGGTGCGCGACGGCGTGCCGGCCAACATCATCGAGATCCACGGCTACGGCGAGAGCGATCCGCTCGTGCCGACCGCCCAGGGCGTGCGCGAGCCGCAGAACCGGCGGGTGCAGATCATCCTGCACTGAGCCGGACGGCGATCTCAGAAAGGGGGAGGGCCTCGTGCCCTCCCTTTTTTTGTTTGACGCTCTACATCTTAGACCGGGTGTCTGAGCGGAGACGGCAGGATGCGCAGGGTGGTCGGGCGAGGCATGGCGGCTGGCTTGGTCGCAGTGACCGCGCTGGCCGGGTGCGCGGTGCCGCCGCCGGAAGGGCCGACCGTGCAGGCGGTGCCGGGGCCCGGCAAGAACGAGGCCATGTTCCAGGCCGAGGACGCCCATTGCCGTGACTACGCGCATTACGTGAATGGCGGGCTCACGCCGTCACAGGCGGCGGCGCAGAGCGGAGTCGGCAGCGCCGTGCTGGGCACGCTGATCGGCGGCGCGATCGGGGCCGGACTCGGCTCGCTGGGCGGCAGTGTCGGGGCCGGCGCCGCGATCGGGGCCGCGAGCGGCGCGCTGATCGGCGGGTCGGCCGGCGCGAACGCGGCGCAAGCCTCGGGCGCTTCCTATCAGGCGAATTACGACCGGGCCTATGCCTCCTGCATGGCCGCGAACGGCAACCGGATCGAGACGGCGCCTTACCCCTATCCGGCGCCCGGTTATTATCCGCCCCCGCCCGGCTATCCGCCGCCGGGCGACTACCCGCCGCCTCCGTCATCGCCGCCGCCCCCGCCGCCTTCCGCGGGCGGCTACGCGGCGCCGGACCAGCCAGGCTATCCGCCGCCGCCGCCTCCCGAAGCCGCGCAGTAGGCGCTAACCTCATCCAGACCGGGCCGGCGCCGCCGGTCCTCATCCCAGGAGGCTTCGACGATGGCTGAGCTGGTCGTGATCGGATTCGAGGACGTGCACGAGGCGGATCGCGTGCTGCACGAAATGGGGCGGCTGCAGCAGGAATATCTGGTGGAGCTGTCCGACGCGGTGGTCGCGGTGCGCGACGCGCAGGGGCGCGTGCGGCTCAAGCAAAGCGTCGATCTGGTGGGGCAGGGGGCGGCCTCGGGCGGGCTCTGGGGCGCGATGTGGGGGACGCTCGTGGGCATCCTGTTCCTCAACCCGCTGGCCGGGTTGATCGCCGGGGCGGCGGTGGGCGCGGGCAGCGGGGCGCTCGCGGGGTCGCTGACCGATTACGGGATCAACGACGATTTCATGCGATCGCTGGCGGAGACGCTGAAGCCGGGAACCTCGGCGCTGTTCCTGCTGATCCGCAAGCTGCAGCCCGAGAAGGTGCTGGCGGAAATGGCGCATTTCCGGGGCCGCGTGCTGCGCTCGTCGCTTTCGCCGGAGCAGGAAGCCAAGCTCCAGGCGGCCCTGACCGGCAGCGCGGAGGCACAGGCGCCAGCGGCGATGATCTAGAGCAACAGCCGACCTGACTGTAGCGCCAGCGCTTCAGTCAGGTCGGCGTAAGTTGCTCTAGTTATTGATTTCCTAGAGCAAATTCATCCGATCAGACGATACGGCTGACGTGGCCCGGGAGCGGCTCAGGCGGTCGACCGGGCGTCGGCGATCAGCGTCTCCGCGCGTTCGGCGATCTGCTTCGCGGTCGCGGGCTTGCGCAGCAGCGAGAAGGTGCCGCTGAGCGCTCCGCCCAAGGCCAGTTCCGCCGCGTTCGAGGCGAAGCCGGTCAGCAGGATGGCGGGCAGTCCCGGGCGCCGCCGCTGGGCCTCGCGGATCAGGGCGAGGCCGTCCATGCCCGGCATCGAGAGGTCGGACAGCAGGAGGTCGATGAAGAGGCCGCTATCGAGATGTTCGAGCGCCGTGGCCGCGCCGTCGGCGGCAATCACGGCGTAACCCTCCGATTCGAGTTGTTCGGACGTGACTTCGCGCACCAGCGGGTCGTCGTCGACGAGGAGGATGCGGGCGGATCGGACGGCGCGGTTCGCGGCCGGTTCACTCGCCGCCATGCGCGGCGAATCGGCGACCGCCGGGAACCAGAGCGAGACCACGGTGCCGAGGCCGGGCTGGCTGTCGACGCGAAAGGCGCCGCCGGACTGCTCGGCGAAGCCTTTGGCCATCGCGAGGCCGAGGCCGGTGCCGCTGCCCTGGGGCTTGGTTGTGAAGAAGGGCTCGGCGGCGCGGGTCAGCACGTCCTGCGTCATGCCGGATCCGGTATCGCGCACGTCGATGCGGATCAGGCGGGTCGCGGCCGGCGGCATGCCCGGGGGCGGGCCGCCGGCGGAGGCGGCGAGCGTCAGCGTGCCGCCGGCCGGCATCGCATCGCGCGCGTTGGTGGCGAGGTTCACGAGCACGGTTTCGAGCTGGCCCTTGTCGGCCAGAAGCGGCGGCAGATCGGGGGCGATGTCGAGCCGCACCGTGATCGCGCCGCCCAGCGTGTGGGTGAGGATTTCGCTCATGCTCTCAAGCAGCGTGGCGGCGTCCACCGACTCGCTGCGCAGGTCGGCGCGGCGCGCGAAGGCGAGCAGGCGGCGGGTGACGGCAGCGCCCCGGTTCGTGGCGTCGGCCATCATGCGGGCCAGACGACGGACCGCGTCCGGATCGGTGGGGCGGCGCTCGATGAGCGCGGCGCCGCCCTGAACCGCTTGCAGCACATTGTTGAAATCGTGCGCGATGCCGCCGGCGAGCTGGCCGAGCGCTTCCATGCGCTGGGCGTGGGCGAGCTGGGCATGAGCCTGTTGCAGCTCCAGCGTGCGTTCGGCGACCAGCCGTTCCAGCTCGGCCCGGTCGCGGTCGAGCACCGCCTGGGCTTCGCGCAGCGGGGTCACGTCGAGCGCGCCGCCGATCATGCGGACTGGCCGGCCATCCTGAAAGAAGGTGCGTCCGTAGGCGGCGACGTGGCGCAGACGCCGGTCGGCCAGGCCGGTCACGCGGTATTCGGCCTCGTAAAGGCCGCCGCCGGCGGGATCGTGCGCGGCGGCGAGGATGGCCGAGAGGCGGGGCACGTCGTCGGGATGCAGGGCAGCGTAGAAGGTGTCGATCGTCACCTTCATCCCGTCCGGGACCGACCAGAGGCGGCGCAGCCGCTCGTCCCAATCGAGGTCGTCGGTGACCAGGTTCCAATCGAAGATGCCGATCTCGGTCGCGTCGATGGCGATGCGCAGCCGCGTCTCGCTTTCGCGCAGCGCATCCTCGGCCTGCTTGCGGAGCGTGATGTCCTGGACGGTGCCGCGTAACCCGATCAGCGTGCCTGCCTGGTCGAACAGGCCTTCGCCGCGCGTGGTGACCCAGATCGGCTCGCCCTGGCGGAAGGCGGGGAGATCCATCTCCCAGGGTTCGCCGGAGTCGATGATACGCCGGCGGGCCCGGTCGAGCGCGTCCCAGGCGGATTCGGGGAAGAGCACGCCGCGCTGGGACGGGAAGTCGATCGGCGGCGTGGCGGGATCGAGGCCGAAGATCGCGTGGAGCTCCGGCGAGCCTTCGGGGGCCGCAGCCCCCCGGCGCCAGCGCCAGCTGCCGATGCGGGCCAGGCGCTGGGCCTCGCGGGCCTCGGCGTCGCGCTCGGCAAGCGCCAGTTCGGAGCGGCGCAGGGCCTCTTCCCGCTCGCGCGCCTCGGTGATGTCGGTGTTGGTGCCGAACCAGCGCCGGATGCGGCCGTCGGGGGCGCGCACCGGCTGGGCGCTCGAGAGAAACCAGCGATAGCTGCCGTCTTTGCCGCGAAGGGGGAACGTGTCCTGCCAGGGCTCGCCGCTGGCGAGCGCCTCGCGCCAGGAGGCGGCCACCCGCGTGAGATGGTCGGGGTGGTGAACCGCGGACCAGCCCCAGCCCTGCATCTGCTCGAGGGTGGTGCCGGTGTAGTCGTACCAGCGGCGATTGTACCAGATGATGTAGCCGTCGGGTTCGGTCATCCAGGCAAGCTGGGTGATATTGTCGGCGAGCGTGCGGAAATCCGCCTCGGTGCGCTCGAGGGCGGCCTCCGCCCGGCTCTGCTCGAGGGCGGCCCAGCTCCGCGCCGCAGCATCCTCCGCCAGACGGAGCTCGGCCTCCGTCCAGTGCCGCGGCTCGGCATGGGAGATGGCAAGGAGGGCGCGCAGGCGGCCGTTGCGCACGAGCGGGAAGGCGGCGAGCGAGCGGGTGCCGATCGCCCGGTAGGCCTGGACGACCTCCCGCGTGCGCGGGTCGGTCGTGACGTCCGCCACCTCGACGATGCTGCCGCAGCGCAGGGCATCGGCGACGGCTTCACCGAAATCCGCGAGCCGGTGGGCGCCAAGAGCGCTCGGGGCTGGGCCGCTGCGATACTCGATGCCGATCCGCGAGAGGGTGGCGGTTTCGTCGATTTCGGCGAACGAGCAGCGGGCGGCGTTGAAATGTTCGCCGATTCGCGTGGCGGCGGCGCGCACGGCATCGCCCGGGGCGGATTGCAGCGATTCCGTCAGCCCGAAAATCTCGGTGGCCTGCTCGCGATGCAACATGAAGCGCGCGAGCGTGCCGGCGACCGCCAGCAGGAGAAGCGCCGCAATGCCGGTCGGCAGCGCGATCCCGGCATGGATCGCGACGTCCAGGAGCAAAAGAAGGCTGAGGCAAACGAGCGAGGCGGCGGGCCAGACACGGTCCATCGCGGCGAGATTAGGCGGGTTGCGGGCGTTGCGCCGTCAAGAAAGCGTGTTCCCGCTGTCAGGTCATGGCGGCGGCACGGGCCGCTTGCGCCAGCGCCAGATGGTCGGTGAAGCAGGTCACGAGGTCGAACCCCATGGCGGCGGCGCGGCGGGCATAGTCGAGGCTCGTGGTGTAGAGGCCGGCCGGCTTGCCGGCGCTGCGGGCGGCGCCGAGCACGAAATCGAGGGCTTCGAGCAAGGCGGGCTCCTCGCGGTCGGCGCCGGGGCCGAGACCGAGCGCGAGCCCGAGATCGTTTGGACCGACATACAGGCCCGAGATGCCGTCCACGCGGGCGATGTCGGCGGCGCCGTCGAGCGCATGGCGGGTTTCGATCATGGCGAAGATTTCCGGCTCGGCGGCAGGGCGCAGCGCGGCCTGGATGGGGCCGAAGCTGCGGGCTCCGAGCGGCGGGTAGCGGCAGGCCTGCGCGAGCGCGCGGGCTTCGGCGGCGCTGTCGATCAGCGGGACGATCAATCCGTCGGCGCCGAGATCGAGCGCGCGGCCGGCCAGCGCGGGGTCGTTGGCCGCGATCCGGACGAAACGGCGGGCCGGGGTGGCGGCGAGGGCGAGGAGCGTGCGGGACGCGGCGGAATCGTCGAACAGCCCGTGCTGCATGTCGAGCGTGACCGAGGCGAAGCCGGCCTGAGCCACGAGCACGGCGGCGAACGGGTCCGGGATGGTCAACCAAGCGTTGGTGCGGGCCATGACGGCCGGAACGATACGCGATTCGCGGCCTGGCCGCAGCTTGCCTGACGTCAGGGAGAGCCGGGCTTTGCGCCGGCGGCGCGCAGCGCCTGCAGAATGCGGGCACCCGGCACGATCAGGGCCGCCGTCCGGATCCGGTCGCCGCCGCGCCGCTTCATGCTGACCTCGATGCAGAGATCGGGTGGCTTCCGGGTCAGGTCGATCGGGTCGATCGGCGTGCCCCGCACGAGAGCGGCCGGAAGCCGGAGGTTGAGGAACAGGGTGTAGGTGAGCGGCTTCGGGGCACGGTCCATGGCGGCGGTCGCCGCGCGATCGGGGAGTTTGCGGCCGTTCCAATAGACCGAGGTGAGGCGGATGCCGCCCAGATCGGCGCCGGTCGCGCAATCCGCGACGTCGGTGTTGACCGGGGCGCCGAGCGCCTCCGCCTCGCGGGAGAGGTTGGCCGGGCTGCGGAAACGGATGCGCAGGATGGCGCGATGGGGGCGGGAGCCGGGCCGCTCACCAGGGAGATAGGCCGGGAGCGATGGGCCGGGCGTGAGGCTGGGCGTGTCGTCCGGGCCCATCCGGTAGAGGAGCGTTGCCGGAGCGGGAGGGCGGTCGGGCAACTCGCGCACCGCATGGTAGTCGGCCACGGTCACGCTTTCGAGGGTGGCGGGCTCGACGGTGAGCGTGGCGCAGGCGGCGGCCAGCGCGGGCAGAGCCAGGGGGAGGTGCCGAGGGCCGCGCTTTGTGCGATTTACCCTGCCGCTTGCACGCAAAACTTGGCACAACATCTAACAAGCTCCGCTGCACGGAACCGGGCATGGACTACATCATCGGCCAGAAGCCGGCGGGCAACACGCGTGCCCGCGGCGAGGCGGCAGGACCGGCCGCCGACTTCATCATCGAAGGCGATCAGAGCCGCTTCATGCAGGAGGTCATCGAGGCCTCCCGCCAGATGCCGGTCATCGTCGATTTCTGGGCGACCTGGTGCGGCCCCTGCAAGACGCTGACGCCGGCGCTCGAACGCGTGGTGCGCGCGGCCGGCGGGCGCGTGCGGCTCGTGAAGATCGATGTCGACAAGAACCGCTCGCTGGTTTCGCAGCTCTCGCAGCTCGGGCTGCCGCTGCAGTCGGTGCCGACGGTCGCCGCTTTCTGGCAGGGGCAGATCGCCGATCTGTTTCAGGGGGCGCTGCCCGAGGGCGAGATCAAGCGCTTCGTCGAAGCGCTGCTGAAGCTCGCCGGCGGGGCGATGCCGTCGGCCGATCTGCTGGCCGAGGGGCGCGCGGCGATGGAGGCGGGAGCACCGGAGACGGCGGCCGACGCCGCATCGGCCCTGCTCGCCGAGGAGCCGGAAAATCCGGAGGCCTGGGGGCTGTTGATCCGTGCGCTGCTCGCGATGGGCGACACCGCGCAGGCGGAGGATGCGCTGGCGCAGGTGCCGGCCAAGATCGCCGCCCATGCCGAGATCGCGGGGGCGCGCTCGGCGCTGAAGCTGGCCGAGGAGGGACGCCAGGCGGCGGGGCAGCTCGGCCAGTATGAGGCTCGCCTGCGCGCCGACCCGAACGATCACGAGGCGCGCTACGAGCTCGCGACCGCGCTCAACGCGGCGGGAAAACGGGCGGAGGCGGCCGAGGCGCTGCTCGAGCTGTTCCGGCGCGACCGGGAATGGCGCGAGGGGGCGGCGCGCGCGCAATTGCTGAAATTTTTCGAGGCGTGGGGTTTCGACGATGCCGCGAGCATGGCGGCGCGGCGAAAATTGTCGGCGCTGCTGTTCGCCTGAATGGCCGTGTCGTTTCTGACTCCGCGCGTCGAGGATCTGCCGCAGACGTTTCCGATCTTCCCGCTTCCCGGCGCATTGCTGCTGCCGCGCGGCCGTCTGCCGCTCAACATCTTCGAGCCGCGTTATCTGGCGATGGTCGAGGACAGTCTCGGGCAGGGGCGGATGTTCGGCATGATCCAGCCGAACGAGAATGCGCCGCGCGGCGAGATGGGTCCGAGTCTCTATCAGATCGGCTGTCTCGGGCGGCTCAGCCATTTTTCCGAGACCGAGGACGGACGCTTCCTGGTGACGCTGACCGGTGTGGCGCGTTTCCGCGTGTCGCGGGAGTTGCCGATGCGGCGGGGCTATCGTCGAGTGGAAGCGGATTTCGCGCCGTTCGTGGCCGATCTGGGTCCGTCGCGCGCGGCCGATCTCGATCGTGAGGCTCTGGTCGGCGCGCTGCGGCCCTATTTCAAAGTGCATGGCATCGACGCGAACTGGGAAGCGATCGAGGCGATGCCGGATGATATGCTCGTCGTGACGCTGGCGATGCTGTGCCCGTTCGACACGGCGGAAAAGCAGGCGCTGCTGGAAGCGCCGACCGAGATGGACCGTGCCGCGGATCTGCTCGCGCTGCTGCGCATGGCGGTGCATGAGGCGAGCGGCGGAGCGCGGCCGAGTTGAAGGAGGCAGAGATGGGGGAGCATGCACCCCTCGATCCCCGGTTGCTGGAGATATTGGTCTGTCCGGTGACGAAGGGGCCGCTGGAATATGACCGTGAGGCGGGCGAGCTGATCAGCCGGCAGGCGGGCCTGGCCTTTCCGATCCGGGACGGGATCCCGATCATGCTGCCGGACGAAGCGCGCGTGCTCGGAGTGTAGCCATGTCGATGTCGCCGGCGGCGCAGATCACCTGCAGCTTCTGCCTCACCTTCGGGGTGCCGGCGGTGCTGGCGATACGGGAGATCTGGGGGTTGCGGCGGCGGGGCGGGGGCGGGTG
>DAIDJM010000036.1 GCA_027451405.1 Acetobacteraceae bacterium
CCGGCCAGACGCTCACCCTCGGCACCGGCGCCTCGATCACCAGCAGCGGCGGCGCACTCACCATCGACGCCACCGAAATCACCCAAAACGCGCAATCCGCGATCACAGGAAACTCCGGCGTCACCCTCACCGGCGGCCTCAGCCAAGGTGCCAATGCCACGCTGACCGCCTCGAACGGTGGCGTCACGATCCAGGGCACCTTGACCCAGGATCAAGGCGCATCGGTGACCGCGGGCGGCGGCAATCTTTTCGTCGAGGGCACGGTCACACAGAACGGCGGCGCAATTACCGCTTCCGGCAATGTCGATTTGACCGCGTCCTTGAGCCAAACGGCTTCGGCACTGAGCGGGCAGATGCTCGTGACGATCGGCGGCGCGCTGACGGAGAGTAACGGCTCGACCCTTTCCGCCGGCGCCCTGTCCGTGTCCGGCGCGGCCGAGCAGACGGATTCGACCATCCGTTCCCTTGGTGACGCGATGTTCAGCCTGTCGCTGACCCAGACGGGCGCCACGCTCGCCGCCGGCGGGGAGGTGGCGATCGCGACGGACCTTCAGCAATCCGCCAGCACCCTCACCGCCGCCTCGCTCGTCATCGGCGGGACGGCCACGCAGGCGAACAACTCGCTCCTGGCAGCTCAGTCCGGCGACGCGTCGATCATGGGCGCGGTCATGCAGGCGCAGTCCAGCCTCACCGCGAGCGGAGCCGCGATACTGGGCGGCTCGGTCAGTCAGACCAGCGCGACGCTTACGGCTGGCGAAAGCGTCACCATCGGGGGCGATCTGCTGCAAGCGGGTGGCACCCTGACCGCTTCGGCCTTCTCGATCGCGGGCGGGATCACGCAGTCCGGCGGCTCACAACTGACTGCGCAGTCCGGCAACGGGTCGTCCGGTGGCGCACTGACGCAAACCGATTCGCGCATCGACGTCTTCGGCACGGTTTCCTTCGGCGCGGCCGGGCCGCTTGCCCGCCCGGCGGCAGCCGACATTTCGCAGAACGCCTCCACGATCACCGCCGCTTCGGTCTCGGTGGCCGGATCATTGCTGCAGAGCGGCGGATCGTTGCTGCAAGCCCGCGATGGCGACCTCACGATCGGCGGCGATCTGAGCCAAACCGCCTCGACGGCCGAGGCGGCCGGGCTCGCCGGCGTGGGCGGCGGCGTCATTCAGACGGACTCGAGCCTGACCGGCGCGAGCATTGCGGTCGGCGGCACCGCGGGCGGCGGCTCGCTCGCGCAAACGGCGAGCCGCATCGAGGCCACGAGTGGCAATATCGCCATCCTGCTCACCGGAGGCTTCACGCAAACCGCGGACAGCGTCATCGAGGGAACGGCCGCAACGGGGACGATCCGGATCGAGAGCCGCAGCGGATCCATCGACGCCGGAGGCACGATCGCGGCACCCAGCGTCATCGAGCTGATCGCGGATCAAGGCAGCATCGTCGAGACGGCGCCCGGCGCTTTCAGCCCAAGCGGTTCGATCCGGTCGGCCGAACTCGGCGTCACCGCGGCCGGAGACGTTTTCCTGGAGGGCGCCAGCAATGCCGTACAGACCCTGGCTGGAATCGACGGAAGCGCTCGCGCCGGGGCTGGCGGTGCGTTCCAGATCGCAGATCAGGGCAATCTTGGTCTTGCGGTCGGCCTCGATTTGCAGGCCTCTGCGATCACGATCTCGCTGAGCAACGGGGGTGCGCTCGTCGCGGGTGACGGCAGCCAGGCGAAAGCGGCTGGCGCGTTCACACTGGATGGGTCGCTGGTCCAGCAGGCGGGCTCGCGCCTGGAAGGCAGCTCCGCCGCCATCACCGGCGGCAGCCTGATCCAGACCGGCGCCAGCCTAGTCAGCGGTGCCGGCGGCATCGCGATCGCCATGGCAGGCTCGATCGAACAGGATGCGCAAAGCGCCATCGCGAGCGGCGGCGCGATCTCGCTCTCCAGTCAGACCGGAAATCTCATGTTTGCCGGCACTCTGGCCGCGCCAGGCGCCGTCACCCTCAACGGAGCGGCGGGGATCACCCAGCAACTCATGGGCAGCGGGGAGACCGGGCGGATCGATGCCGGCACCCTCACCGCGGTCACCGGCGGCGACCTCGACCTGGCCGGCGCGAACGCGATTTCCGCCATCGCCGGCCTTCGCGCGTCGGGAGCCCTAAGTTTTGCTGACGGCACGGATGTGACTTTGCTTGCGGGCGGCAGCATCGTGGCCGGGGGACCGATCACGCTGGCGCTCCCGGGCCAGATGTTGACCCAGTCCGACGGCACCGCAATCGACAGCCAGGCAGCAACAATCACACTCATGGGCAACCTCGTGCAGCAGGCGGGCAGCCTGCTGCAGGCGGCCGGGAGCGTGCAGCTCCAGGGTGCGCTCAGCCAGGATTCGGGACAGGTGGCGGCGGGCGGTGCGCTGACCGTCGATGGCGGCGCGATCGATCAGCAGGGCCGTTCGACGCTCAGTGCCGCCGGTGCCATGCGTCTCGTGCTCACCGGCAACCTTCTGCAGGGCACCGACGCCCTGATCGCAGCGGGCACCAGCCTCGGCATCCGGTCATCGGCAGGGAACATCGAGGCCGGCGGACGTCTCGTGGCGGACACGGTGGCGCTCTCGGCACCGGCCGGAACCATAGCGGTGACCGGAACGGTCCAGGCAGGTACGCTCGCCGCCGATGCGGTGGGCGGCATCACGCTCAGCAATGACGCGAACCGGATCGCCGTCATCGGCGCCGCACCGGGGCCGGAAGGACCATCGATCACCGGCCTGACAACTGAGGGGAGCGTGCAGCTCGCCGATGCCGCGCCCCTCCACGTGGCCAGCACCATAGAAGCCGGTCACGCCATCCAGATCACGCTCGGCGGTGATCTGCTCGTGGACGCGTCAGCTTCGATCGTGAGCCAGGGCGGAGCGCTGGCGATCGACAGTCCCGGTGCGCTCGTCTTCGCCGGGCAGCTTGCGGCCGCAGAAATCCTTCTTGGCAACCGCATCGCGCCGCGAACAATCGATTTTGCTGGCGGTACGATTGAGACCGGGAGTGCGCTTACCCTGCCGCCCCGGCCGCAAAATCTGAGCGTGCCCTCTCTTCTCGCCCCTGGCGTTTCGGGCTGGGGACGGGGCCTTTTCGCGAAGGCTGCGAACTTCGTCCAAACCGGGCAGACCCATGTCATGGGTTTCGACGGCGCGGCACTCGAAACAATCCAACTGACGCTCACCAGCGCGGCCGGCACCATCGCCTTCGCGCCGGAGGGCGGGCTCGAAGCGGCCGATGCGGAACTGCTGCTCGGGCTCGGTGCCGACGGCGTTGCGACAGGCCGCATGGATGTCGCGGGGCTCAACGTGTTTATTGCGGCCAATGCGCAAGGACGCGCCAATCTCGTGGGCATGGTCGGCGACAATGCCGGCTCCAACGCGGCCGGCGTGAGTTTCAGCCATTCCCTTCCGGAGGCGCGCTATCAGGTGAACAGTTGCGCCATTCAGTCCGTCTCCTGCGTGCTCTTGTCGCCCGTCACCGTGCCGCAAGGTAGTCCGATCCAGAATATTCAGGTTTCCGTCGCGCGCCGCCCGGAGGATGATGACGATCTCATTCTGCCCAATGTCGGGGAGCAGGATTTCTGACGTGCGGCTCGGGCGCCTCGCTCCGCTGATGCTGCTGGGCGCGCTGGCGCATTGCGCGAAGCCGCCCGCTTCGGTCTATTTCGCGTCCACGGCAAGCCAATCGGTGCCCCTCGGTAACAATGCCGCCGGCGAGGCGTGTACGCAGACCGAAACCGCGCCCGGCCACTATGAGATTTTCTGCGGGACCTGGACGCAGCCTGCGGCCACCATCGAGCGTGGTCCGGCCGCGGACGAGAGCGCGTTCGCGACAGGCGTCGCCGCCGGCCCCTGGCGCCAGCGGATCGACCGCACGCTGCGCTGCGACGCGCCGAAACCCGTCACGATCCAGGGCGGGTCGGCGCTGCTGCTGTCGTGCCAGGGCCGGCAGGAAGGCTTTCCGCAGACCGCCTTTGCTGTGCGGCTGGCGGGCAGACTCTGGTTCGCCAATGGCGTGCCCGCATCGGCGCCGGTCATGGAGCGGGCGATCGCGCTGGATGCCGGCCTCGCCTCGCCGGGCAATGTCGCGGCGCTTCCCGAAAGCCCCGGCCTTCAGGCCGAGCGGCTGGCCCGTCGCGTGGCCTCAGCAAACGACATGCAGGCCATGCAGGATTTGCGGCGGGCCGCCGTGGAAGCGAACCTGGCCGGCGAATATGCCGCAGCCGAAACGGCGTACCGCAGCCTCCTCGAGCGAGAGGAGAAAATCCTACCAAAGGACGACCCCGCGCTGGCACGCGGGCTGGCGCTCGAGGCGCTGCAGATCTCGAACCAGGGACGGTTCGCCGAAGCCGACGCGCTCTTCGCGCAGGCGGCCAGGCTCGCGGCGGGGCAGGGCGGTGACAGCCTCGCCCAGGCCACGGTCTGGCATTATGAGGGACTCGACCGGCTCAATCAGAAACAGCCTCGCGCGGCGCTTCCGCTGCTGCGCCGCGCGGAGGCCGCCTATCTCTCGCTCGCACCCGACACGGCGGGCACGAGCACGGCGGGCGACGTGCTCGTGCCGCCCGATCCGACCACCCGGGAGGCGGCGTTCGGCGTGGTGGAAACACGGCGGGGGCAGGCCGTGGCGCTCCGCATGATGGGTCAGATCGCGCAGAGCGAAGCCTACACGCGCATCGCGGAGACGGCGCTCAACGCCTATGGGCTGCGCAATCTGAAGTCCGCGGCGCGCCTCTCGCGCACGGAGGCGGTGGCGCTGCTCGCGGCCGGCGACAAGGGCGATGCCCTATCCGCGCTCCGCGAATCGGTCCGCGATTTTGCGCGTGCGCTGCCGGCGACCCCGGCCTATGCGCGTACCGAACTGCTGCTCGCAGCCCGGCTTGAGGCCGGCCAGCGCGACGCCCAGGCCCTTGCCACCTGCCGCAGCGCCGGGGCGGTGCTGCAGGATGCGCAGAGTGGGGTTACGGCATCGGATCTACTGCCTTGCCTCGAGCTGCTGGCGCCCGCGGCGATCCGGGGCGATCAGGCCGCTGCAGCGGAAATGTTCCGGCTCGCAGAGGAAGCGCAGGGGGGTACGACGAGCCAACAGATCGCGCTCGTCAGCGCGCGGCTCGCTGAAAACGCGCGCGATCCTCGCGTCGCCAAGTTGATTCGTTACCGTGACGACGCCAACGCGGCCCTAGCCGCACTCTACGCCGAGCGCGACCAGCCCGAGACGAGCGGCAAGTCGCCGAAACCGGAGTCTCTCGATCAGGTCATCGCCGAAGCGGAGCGCAAGCGCGACGGGCTCGACCAGGCGCTGCAGGCCGCCAGTCCCAATTATGGACAGCTCGTGCAAAGCGCTGTCTCGGCGGAGGACATTCTCAAAGCGCTTCGGCCGCACGAGGTTTTCGCCGCCATCGTGCTTGCCCCGGATCAAGGCTACAATTTCCTGTTCGCGGATGGCCGAATCCGCGTCATCCCGGTCACGGGCGGCGCAGCCCGGACCGAGCCGCTGGTCGCACGCATTCGCCACAGCATGGATGAGGACGCGGCCGGCCGGCCGCCCTTCGATACGGAAGCGGCCCGGGAGCTCTACGCCGCCCTGTTCGGCGACGCCGCGCTGCCAGCCGACGCGACGCAGCTGGCGGTCGCACCCGCCGGCACGCTGCTCTCGATTCCGTTCGGGCTCCTGCTGACCGGGCCTGCGGATTCGCACGATCTCGGCGCGGCGCCGTTCCTGGTGCGGCGGTTCGCGATCGCGCATGTGCCGTCGGCCGCGAATTTCGTGCAGCTCCGGCGCACCGCCGGTACCTCACGAGCGGCCAAACCCTGGTTCGGCTTTGGCGATTTCCGGCCCGTCACCCTTGCGCAGGCGCTCGTCACATACCCGGCCGCGGCCTGCGGCAACAGCGCGGCCGCCTTCGCGGACCTGCCGCCATTGCCCGGCGCCACCGCCGAACTCGAGTTGGCGCGGACCCTGACGGGCGGCTCTGCGACCGACGAGCGGCTCGGCGCCGCCTTCACGGCGGCCGGGGTGCAGGCCACGTCGCTGCAGGAGTACCGGATCCTTCATTTCGCCACCCACGCGATCCTGCAGACCGATCTCGCCTGCCAGCGTGAGCCCGCGCTCGTGACCTCGGCGCCGCCGGGCTCCCGCAGCGCGGACGGTGCGCTTCTGACCGCCTCCGAAATTGCCGGACTCAAGCTCGATGCCGAGACCGTGCTGCTCTCTGCCTGCAACAGCGGCGGTCCGGGCGGCTCGGCGCCCGGCGAAAGCCTGTCGGGGCTCGCGCGCAGCTTCTTCTATGCCGGCGCGCGCTCCTTGCTCGTCACGCATTGGGACGTGAACGATAAGGTCACGTCAGTGCTGGTCGGTGCCACGCTGGCTTATGCGCGGCAGGATCCGGGCGCGGGCATGGCGGTGGCTCTGGCGCTGGCGCAGCGCAAGCTGCTCGACACCGCGCGAGCCGGCAACGCGGCGCTCGCCGACCCGTATTTCTGGGCCCCTCTGGCGCTGATCGGCGAAGGCCGCGCTGGACGAGCCGCCCGAATCGCCACCGCGCAGTAGAATGCCAGAGGCGTCATTGTGCGGCCGGCGGCATTGACGCATCCTCCGCGCCGGCGCGGGCGAGGCGGGGGCAGGGCATGGCGGGACTCGATGCGGCGAGCCTCCTCGAGGATGTGGAACCGGAACGACCCGCCGGCCCCAATCTTGAGTTCGACGCCGCCTTTATCGAGTTGGAGCGGGCCGCTCAGGGCAAGCCCGAGCAGCAATTTGGAGACAAGATCATCCCGGGCGAGGAGCCCGACTGGCTGGTGGTCGAGGCCAGCGCTACCGCCTTGCTCGCCCGCACGCGCGATCTCCGGGTGCTGGCCCATCTCGCGATCTGCCGTCTCGCGACACAGGGCCTGCCTGCCTATGCCGAGGTGACTCGCGCCATCCGCGCGCTGCTGGAGCAGCGCTGGGATGTCGTGCACCCGCAGCTCGATCCCGAGGATGACAACGATCCAACGCTGCGTGCGAATGCGCTGTTGCGGCTCGCTGATCCGGTGCGCGTCATGCGTCAATTGCGTGACATGCCGCTCGTCCGTTCCCCAAGGGTCGGCACCGTGAGTTGGCGCGACATGGCCATCGCGGCCGGCACGATCGAGGGCGATCCCGATCGGCCCAAACTCGGCGAGGCCGCGATCCGGGGCGCGTTCGGCGAAATGGATCCGGCGCGACGCGATTCGCTGCGCGAGGCCGTTGCCGGGACCCTTGCCGACATCGTGGCCATTCCCGCCGCCTTCGACCGCGCGGCCGGGCCCGGGAGCGGACCCGATTTCAGCGAACTGCAAAAGCTCCTGCGAGACCTACAGAAATTGCTCGAACGGTTCGCAGCGAGAGAGGAGCCGGCGATGGCGGATGACGCACAGATGAGCGCCGCGGAACTGGCCACTGACACGGCACTCTCATCCGCGCCCGCCCGGCCTGGCGCGACCGGTCCGGTGACCAGCCGCGCCGAGGCCGCGCGGCTGCTCGACCTCGTCAGCGCATACTATGAACGTTACGAGCCCTCGAGCCCCCTCCCGCTTCTCCTCGCGCGCGCTAAGCGTCTCGCGGAGATGGATTTTTTGCAGATCCTCGAGGATCTTGCCCCGGACGGGGTTAACCAGGCCAAACACGTCACCGGGAAGCGGGACGGGTGATGAAACCCCTTGCCCGGCTCCGGCGAACGGCGCAACTTTCCGTAACCCCGCTTTCCCTGAGGTAGCCCGTGGCCAAGGCAAGCAGTCAGAAGTTCATCGCGCGGAACCGCGCGCCGCGCGTGCAGATCGAATACGACGTCGAGACGTATGGCTCCCAGAAGAAAGTTCAGCTGCCCTTCGTGGTCGGTGTCATGTCCGATCTGTCCGGCAAACCCTCCGAGCCGCTGCCCGCCGTCGCAGATCGCAAGATGCTCGAAATCGATGTCGATAATTTCGACGACCGGCTCAAGGCCATGAAGCCGCGCGTCGCCTTCACGGTGCCGAATACCCTCACCGGTGAGGGCAATCTCGCGGTCGACATCACGTTCGAGAGCATGGACGATTTCACGCCCGCGGCGATCGCGCGCAAGGTCGATGCGCTAAACAAGCTGCTCGAAGCGCGCACGCAGCTCTCGAACCTGCTGACCTACATGGACGGTAAGGCGGGTGCCGAGGATCTGATCGGCAAGGTGCTCGCGGATCCCACGCTTCTTTCGGCACTTGCGTCTGCGCCGAAACCGGCGGCCTCGTCCGCTGCCGCGGAGGAATAGCCCATGTCCGGTGCGCAACTGAACGAGGCGGCAGCGGCCGGCACCACGACAACGACGGAGTTCGGCGATTTCGCCGCCCTTCTCAATCGTGAGTTCAAGCCGAAAAGCGATCGTGCCCGCGAGGCCGTCCAGAGCGCTGTGCAGACGCTCGCCGAGCAGGCGCTCGCGAACACCGCCCTTGTCAGCGGCGATGCGCTCAACACGATCGAGGGGATGATCCGCGCGATCGATGCCAAGCTTACAGAACAGATCAATCTGATCCTGCATCACGAGGAGTTCCAGCAGCTCGAATCCGCGTGGCGTGGCCTGCATTACCTGGTGAACAACACCGAGACCGACGAGATGCTGAAGATTCGGGTCTTCAATATCTCTAAGAAGGAACTTGGCAAGACGCTCAAGAAGTTCCGCGGCACGGCCTGGGACCAAAGCCCGATATTCAAAAAGGTCTATGAAGAGGAATACGGCCAGTTCGGTGGTGAGCCGTTCGGTCTCCTGGTGGGCGACTATTATTTCGACCACTCACCGATGGACACGCAGCTCCTGGGTGACATCGCGGCGGTCGCGGCGGGCGCGCACGCGCCCTTCATCGCGGCGGCGGCGCCCACGGTGATGCAGATGGAGAACTGGAACGAACTTGCGAACCCGCGCGACCTTACCAAGATCTTCCAGACGCCGGAATACGCGGCCTGGCGGTCGCTGCGAGAGAGTGAGGATTCGCGCTATATCGGGCTGACGCTGCCACGTTTCCTGGCGCGTCTGCCTTATGGCGCGAAGACCGAGCCGGTCGAGGAGTTCGCCTTTGAGGAGGATGTCGGCGGCGCGGACAGTGCGGCCTATGCTTGGGCCAATTCGGCGTTCGCGATGGCGACCAACATAACGCGCGCCTTCAAACTTTATGGCTGGACCACGCGCATCCGCGGCATCGAAAGCGGCGGCGCAGTCGAGGGCTTGCCCACCCACACCTTCCCAACCGACGATGGCGGTGTTGCCATGCAATGCCCGACCGAGATCGCGATCAGCGACCGGCGCGAGGCGGAGCTTGCCAAAAACGGCTTTATGCCTTTGATCCATAAAAAGAACTCGGATTTTGCGGCCTTCATCGGTGCGCAGTCGCTCCAGAAGCCGCAGGAATATGACGACCCTGACGCGACCGCGAACGCCAATCTCTCGGCGCGTCTGCCGTATATTTTCGCGACCTGTCGTTTCGCGCATTATCTAAAATGCATGGTGCGCGACAAAGTCGGGAGCTCGATGACCCAGGAGCAGTTGCAGAACTGGCTGCAGGCCTGGCTCAATCTATATATCGACGGTGCGCCGGATCGTTCGACCGAGGATTACAAAGCCACGCACCCGCTGGCTGAAGGCCGGGTGGAGCTTGAAGCGAACGAGGAAAACCCCGGCTATTACAGCGCCAAGTTCTTCCTCAAGCCGCACTACCAGCTCGAAGGCGTGAATGTTTCGCTCAGGCTGGTCTCGCGCGTTCCGAAGTAGTATCGTGCTGCCCGCACTCGCGCGGGCTTAAGGCTCTCCCATTGACCGCACCGATATGAGACCGGAAGGAACAGGACCAGATGGCAATCGACGCTTACATGACCTTCACGCCCTATAAGGGCGAACCGCTGAAATGCGAATCCACGGTCGACTTCACTGGCACGACCGGAGAACTCGCCAATGGCATGACCGCTGGCCAGGTGTTCGAGATCGACGAATGGAGCCAGCTCAGCATCGAGCAGACGCTGAATATCGGCAGCCAGAGCAGCGGCGCCGGCGCTGGCCGAGTCGACTTCAAGGAATTCTCCATCACGCGCAAGATCGACAAGGCATCACCGATCTTCTTTACGATGGCCTGCTCCGGCACCCCGTTCAAGAACGTGGCGCTCGCGCTGCGCAAATCGTCGGGCGGCACGACGGCAGGTCAATTCTTCCTGCGTTTCGATTTCAAGCTGGCCGCAGTCAAGAGCATTTCCTACAGCCACGATGAGTCCAGCCCCAAAGAGGAAGTAACGTTCGAGTATGGGGGTTTCTTGCTCCGCTACTGCATGCAGAATTCGGATGGCACGATGGCGTCGCCGATCCCGGCCGGCTGGGATCGCACGAAGAATCTTCAGAACATGACCGACTTCACGATCCAATACACCGGCTGATCGCCCAAATGGACGCCCGGGACCTGCTGCGCTCGGGCGACGCGCTCAGCGCGATTGCGCAGCTCAAAGCCGAAGTGCGGAGTGCGCCGCGCGACGCGTGCCTCCGCACCTTCCTCTTTCAGATGTTCTGCGTCACCGGCGAATGGGAGCGCGCACTCGCCCAACTCGCCATGGCCGCCGAGCTCGACGGCACCGCCATTCCCATGGCCCAGACTTATCAGGCGGCGATCCGGTGCGAATTGCTGCGGGAGCGTATTTTCGCCGGCGCCCGCACGCCCACCTTGTTCGGCGAACCCTCGCCCTGGATGTCCCTGCTTGTCGAAGCGCTGCGGCAGCTCGCGGCGGGCGCTTTCGATGCCGCCGCACGGCTGCGCGACGAGGCCTTCGAGCAGGCCCCCGCCGCTTCCGGCACCGCCGATGGACGCGATTTCGGCTGGATCGCCGACGCCGATCCGCGGCTCGGCCCGATGCTCGAAGCGATCATCGACGGAAAATACTACTGGATTCCATTCTTCCGGCTGAAATCGCTCTCGCTCGACCCGCCCGAGGATGTGCGCGACCAGGTCTGGATGCCGGCCCATTTCACCTTCGAGACCGGCGGCGAAACCGCGGGCCTCATCCCGACCCGCTACCCCGGCTCGCCATCAGCCGGCATCGAGCTTGCTATGGCACGCCGCACCGAATGGCGCGAGGAGCATGGCTGGTTCCTGGGTCTCGGCCAGCGCATGCTCGCCCTCGATGACGGCAGCGACGTCGCGCTGATGGATTTGCGATCGCTGCAGATGGCATAATGGGCGGAACAGAGAGATCGCACCCGCATGCCGGACCCCGCCCGCGCCGACCGGCTCCAGCCTTCGCTCCTCGACCGGCTGACCGACCACGCGCCCGACAAGGTTCGCGAGACGCCGGACCAGCAAAGCCTCACCATGGCGCAATTGCGCGAGGCGGTGCTGCGCGATCTCGCCTGGCTGTTGAACACGACGCGCACGGATGGCGACGAGATGTTCGCGGATCATCCCCGCGCGGCGCAATCCACGATCAATTACGGCATCCCGCCCTTGGCCGGGCTCGCTACGGAATCCGATCCGAGACTGTGCGAAACGTGGCTTGCCGCTGCGATCCAGACCTTCGAGCCGCGAATCTTCCGCGCTTCGCTCGAGGTTCAATTGCGGCCCGCGGAGGACGACAATCCTCTGCCCGCCCTCAAGTTCGATATCGCCGGCGAACTCTGGGCCGAGCCCGTCCCGCAGGCCCTTTTTCTCGAAACGTCGATCGAAGTCGAAACGCAGACGGTTTCGATTTCAGAGTCCAAGCAGCCGCTTCGATAAACATGGACCCGCGCCTGCTCAGCCTGTACGAGACCGAACTCGCCTTCATGCGCGAAATGGGCACCGAGTTCGCGCGCGAGTTCCCGAAGATCGCCGCGCGGCTCGATCTCGCCAATTTCGACGTCGTCGATCCCTATGTCGAACGGCTCATGGAAGGCTTTGCATTCCTCGCCGCCCGTATCCAGCTCAAGCTCCAGTCTGAATTCCCGACCTTCACGCAGTCGCTGCTGCAGATGGTCTATCCGCATTACTATGCGCCGACCCCGTCCATGGCCGTCGTGCGATTCGAGCCCGATGCCGCGCTGCGCGGCATGCCGCAGGGGATGCTTCTGCCGCGCGGCCTGGAGCTGCGCAGCCTCCTTGGCACCGAAGATCAGACCCACTGCACTTTCCGCACAGCGCGCCCGGTGCAGTTGTTGCCGATCTCCATATCCGAAGCGGAATATATCCCCAGTCCCGCGGCCCTTGCCTCGTTCAACCTGCCCGACCATCGCGGGGTCAAGGCCGCGATCCGGCTGCGTCTCAAGACCGCCGATGGCATTCCGTTCGAAAAGCTGACGCTCGACAATCTTGTCTTCTTCCTGGGCGGTCCGGACGCGAGCCGTGTTCGCCTCTACGAGCAGCTCGTTGCCAATCTCGATACGATCTATGTGCGTCCCGCCACGCGTCCCGCGCCGTGGCAGCTCCGGCTACCGCCGGGATCGCTGCGCGGCCTCGGCTTTGCGCCTGAGGAAGCGCTTCTCCCGGCCCTTGCCCAATCTTTCGACGGCTACAGGCTGCTTCAGGAATATTACGCCATGCCTGAGCGGCTGTTGTTCATCGAGATCGATGGGCTCACGCGCCCGGCAGCCTCGTGTGCCAGCCCAGAACTCGACATCATCCTGTTGCTAAATCGGAGTGAACCCGCCCTCGCCGCGGGTCTTGGCCCCGACCATTTCCTGCTTTTCTGCACGCCCGTCATCAACCTGTTCCCTCGCCGCGGCGACCGGCTTAACGTGGTGGCCGGCGAGGTTGAGCAGCTCCTGATTGCCGACCGAATGCGCCCGCTTGATTTCGAGATTTTCGGGGTGAGCGGAGTCGAAGCCTATGCTGCCGACGGCAGCGCACCGCAGCGCTTCTTTCCTTTCTATTATTGCAACGACCTGGGCCGCAGCTCCGAGGCGCGCCGCTACTATACGCTGCGGCGCGAGCCAAGACTTGCCGGTTCCGCCGCCCGGCTGCGCGGCTCCCGCTCGAATTATCTCGGTCACGACGTCTATATTTCGCTCGTCGATGCCGAAGCGGCGCCAGACGCGCAGGGCGTGCGCCAGCTCGGCCTCGACCTGCTTGTGACCAATCGCGATCTCCCGCTCTCCATGCCCATCGGCAAGCAGCACACGGATTTCACGCTAACCGTGAGCGCGCCGGTCGCCGCCGTGCGCTGCGTTGCCGGCCCCACTCCGCCCCGTCCGGCGCGCGGCGATGCCGCCTATGCGTGGCGCTTCATTTCTCATCTCGGTCTCAACTATCTGAGCCTTGTCGATACCGACCGGGTGCAGGGTGCGGCCGCGCTGCGTGAGCTGCTCGGCCTCTACATCACTGCCCCCGGCACCCAGCAGGAACGCCAGCTCGAAGCGCTTCTCTCGGTCGAAGCCCATCCGATCGTCCGCCGCATCCCCGGCGCCGGCCCCATCGCGGCCGGCCGCGGCCTCGAAATCCGCCTCACGATGGACGAAGCGCCGTTCGGCCGCGCCGGCGGCATGAGCGGCGGATCGGGCGCGATCCTGCTCGCTGGCGTGCTCAGCCGGTTTTTTGCAAAATACGTTTCCATCAACAGCTTTACGGAAACCGTGCTGATCAGTTCCGACCGTGGCGAGGTGATGCGCTGGTCGCCCGAGATCGGCCGGCGGCCGCTGATTTGAGCGCCGATACGTCGCTCGGGCCGGCACCGACCCCAACCGCATGGCGCAGCCCTTTGCCGTCCACACAAGCCGCGCTCAGCTTTTACGCGGCGATGCGCCGGCTCGAGGCCGCGAGGCCCAGCCAACCGCGCTTTGGCCACAGTGCGCGCCCCGCTCAGGACGCGGCGCGCCTCGTGCAAGAGCCTCTCCTCCACTGCGAAACGGCAGAAATCGTTTCCTATGCAGATGCGGAGGACAACCGGCCGGCGCTGCTTGCCGTCACGTTCTTTGGCCTGTTCGGCCCCGACGGCCCATTACCGCTGCACCTCACCGAATATGCCCGCGACCGCCGCCGCAACGCGCGCGACCGCACCTTCCAGCGCTTCGCCGACATGTTCCACCACCGCGCGCTTTCGCTCTTCTGGCGCGCCTGGGCTGACAGCCGTCCCACCATCAGTTTCGACCGTCCGGACGAAGACCCTTTCGCGCGCTTCGTCGGCGCCCTCGCCGGAATTGGCATGCAAAGCCTGCTCCGACGCGATGCCATGCCGGACCTGACCAAGCTGCATTTCGCCGGCCGCCTCGCCAACCAGACGCGCCACGCCGAAGGTCTTGCCGCGATCCTCGCCTCTTTCTTCGCGGTGCCGATGCAGGTCGAATCTTTCATCGGCGCCTGGCTCGATCTGCCCCCCAAAGGATGGACGCGGCTCGGCGATCCCCACACGGCCGGCCTTGGCGTCACGGCCCTGCTGGGTCCCCGGCTCTGGTCCCGCCAGGACAAATTCCGCATCGTTGCCGGCCCGCTCGACTACGCCGATTACGAGCGCCTGCTGCCCGGCGGCGATAGTTTCCGCCGCCTTACCGCCATCGTCCGCAATTACGTCGGCGACACGTTGCTGTGGGATATCCGGCTCCTGCTCCGAAGCGACCAGGTGCCGCCAACGCGCCTCTGCCAGTCGGGCCGACTCGGCTGGACCAGCTGGCTCATGCCGCGCCCGACCGAGTGCGATGCGAGCGATCTTTGTCTCGACGCCAGCGCCGATAGTTTCGCGCGACGTGCGGATGCGTCCAAGGTATGAAAGGTCTCGGGCCGACGGCAGCGTCCGCCACCGGAGGCCATGAGGGGGCGAATACACCAGATGACCGAGATCAGCCGCGCCGCTCTGTTCGGCAAGCTCAACCCGCTGGCTTACCGGGCCATCGAGAGCGCGACCGTATTCTGTAAGCTGCGCGGCAATCCCTATGTCGAGCTCGTGCACTGGCTGCACCAGATCCTGCAACTGCAGGATAGCGACCTCCACCGGCTGATCCGCCATTTCGAGATCGATCCGTCGAAGCTGGCGTCCGACATCACCGCGACGCTCGACCGTCTGCCCCGCGGCGCCACCGCCATTTCCGATTTCGCCCCGGTCATCGAGGAAGCGATCGAGCGTGGCTGGGTATTCGCGACGCTCATGCTCGGCGAGCAGCAGGTCCGCACCGGCCATCTGGTGCTGGCGCTTACCAAAACCCCCTCGCTTCGCAACGCGCTTACCGGCATCAGCCGGCAGTTCGAACGCATCAAGGCCGAGGCGCTTTCGGACGAGTTCGGCAAGCTGCTGGCCAGTTCACCGGAATCAGCACTCACCGCGACCGACGAATCCGCTTCCCCCGGTGAGGCGAGCGGCGCGGTCGCACCCGCCGCCATGGGCAAGCAGGAGGCGCTCGCGAAATTTGCGATCGACCTCACCGCACGCGCGCGTAACGGCGAAATCGACCCGATCGTCGGGCGCGACGCCGAAATCCGCCAGGTGATCGACATCCTGATGCGCCGGCGTCAGAACAATCCGATTCTCACGGGCGAAGCCGGCGTCGGCAAGACCGCGGTCGTCGAAGGCTTCGCGCGCCGCATCGCGCAGGGCGACGTGCCGCCCATGCTCAAGGATGTCAGCCTGCAGGTGCTCGATGTCGGCCTGCTGCAAGCCGGTGCCAGCATGAAAGGCGAGTTCGAGAACCGCCTGCGCCAGGTGATCGAGGAAGTGCAGTCTAGCCCGAAACCGATCATCCTCTTCATCGATGAGGCCCACACGTTGATCGGCGCCGGCGGCGCCGCCGGCACGGGCGACGCGGCCAATTTGCTGAAGCCCGCCCTCGCGCGCGGCACCTTGCGCACCATCGCCGCCACCACCTGGGCCGAATACAAGAAGTATTTCGAGAAGGACCCCGCGCTCACCAGGCGCTTTCAGGTCGTGCAGGTCGACGAGCCGGACGAGAAGAAAGCGATTCTAATGATGCGCGGCATCGCTTCGCCGCTCGAGAAACATCACCGCGTGCAGATTCTCGACGAGGCGATCGAGGCTGCCGTCCGGCTCTCGCACCGCTACATCCCGGCCCGCCAGCTGCCCGATAAGTCAGTAAGCCTGCTCGACACCGCTGCCGCCCGCGTCGCGGTCAGCCAGCACGCGACGCCGCCGGCCGTCGAGGATTCCCGACGGTGCATCGAAGCGCTCGAGACGGAGCTCGTCATTCTCGCGCGCGAAGCCGCGATCGGCATCGACACATCAGAGCGAGAGGCCACGGCCAATAACTCGCTCGCCGAGGAGCGCGCGCGGCTCGCGGCGCTCGAAGCCCGCTGGGATGTCGAGAAAGGGCTCGTCGACCGGCTGCTCTCCGTGCGCGCGCAATTGCGCGATGCGCACCAGCCCGTTGATCCGCCAGCCGACACGCCACCGCCCGAGCGCGCCGCTTTGGTCGCCGAGCTGCGCCAGCTACAGGACGAGCTCGCCGCGCATCAGGGCGAAACGCCGCTTATTCTGCCCAGCGTCGATGAGCAGGCGGTCGCCGCCGTGGTCGGCGACTGGACCGGCATTCCGGTCGGCCGCATGGTGAAGAACGAGGTGCAGGCGGTGCTGACGCTCGCCGACACGCTCGCGCGCCGCGTCGTCGGCCAGAATCATGCTCTCGAAATGATCGCGCGCCGCGTGCAAACCTCGCGCGCCGGCCTCGACAATCCCTCCAAGCCGGTCGGCGTCTTCATGCTGTGCGGCCCCTCGGGCGTCGGCAAGACAGAGACCGCGCTCACGCTCGCCGAAGCGCTCTATGGCGGCGAGCAGAATCTGATCACCATCAACATGAGCGAGTTCCAGGAAGCACACACGGTCTCGACGCTGAAAGGCGCACCGCCCGGTTATGTCGGGTATGGCGAAGGCGGCGTGCTCACCGAGGCGGTGCGACGCAAACCCTATTCCGTCGTGCTGCTGGACGAGGTCGAGAAAGCGCACCCGGACGTGCACGAAATCTTTTTCCAGGTATTCGACAAGGGATTTATGGAAGATGGCGAGGGCCGCTTCATAGATTTCAAGAATACGCTGATCCTGCTTACCAGCAATGCCGGCACCGATCTCATCATGGGCATGTGCCGCGACCCGGAGCTCATGCCAGAGCCGGAAGAGATCGCCAAGGCGCTGCGTACGCCGCTCCTGAAGGTGTTTCCGCCGGCGCTGCTCGGTCGGCTGATCGTGATCCCTTATTATCCGCTCAGCGACTCCGTGATGAAGGACATCATCCGGCTGCAGCTCGGCCGCATTGCCGACCGCATCCAGACTCAGCACAAAGTGCCGTTTTGCTGGAGCGATGCCGTGGTCGAGCAGATCGCGGCCCGTTGCAACGAGCCCGAGAGCGGCGGCCGCATGATCGACGCGATCCTCACGAACACCATGTTGCCCAGCATCAGCGGAGCCTTTCTACAGCGGCTGCTGGATGGGGCGCGCGTGCAGAGCGTAGCGGTCGATGTCGAGGCGGGCGATTTCAGCTATCGGTTTGACTGAGACAGAGCCGCGTCGCAATTCGGCGAAAATGCCGTCCTCGCCTCACGGTCTTTGTGCGAGAAACCGCTGGCGCGCCTTGGGGTCGTCAATGCGCTCGGCGAGCGCCGTCCAGAACGCGTCCGCTGACGCACTACGCGCGGCTTCTTTGCGCACGAGCACAGCGGCGATCGGCCCCAGGTAAGCGGCCAGCGCCCGCTCGGCAGCCGCGAGCAAATTGGGCGAAGTGACCGAAGCAGGTGACGTGGCCGCAGCGGAACTCGGAGCCGGAGTGCAGCCGGTCTCGCTCAAGAAACGCTCCCGTTCGGCGGTGTCGCTGATCCTCGCACTTAGGCTTCGCCGGAGGCTGGTGAGATCCGCCCCGCGCTGAACCTCCTGGTGCACGAGATGCGCGGCAATCGGCCCGATCCGCTCGGCGAGTTTTCTCTCGATCATCGAGAGGGTGGCGGCGTTCGACGGTTCCGCCGCGACAGGGGGCGGCATGATGACGGTGCCCGCCGCGTCGGGATCTTCCTGCCAGGCGCGGATCGCGTCGCGCATTTCCGCCGCGGTCGCGAACCGCTCGGCCGGCGGCTTGGACATCGCCCGCGCCAGCACCGACGCATAAGGCAGGCCCGCCTGCGCGGCCAGCGCCGGCGGCGTTTCAAACAGCAGTTTCTGCATCACCGACGCATCGTTGGCGCCGACAAAAGGCCGCTCTCCCGTCAGCAATTGATAGAACACCGCGCCGAGCGAGAAGAGGTCGCTGCGCGCATCCACGGCCTCGCCGCGGCATTGCTCGGGCGACATGTAGGCGAGCGACCCGATCACCACGCCCGTGCCGGTCATCTCGGCCCGCGGCAGGCGCGCCACGCCGAAATCGGCCACCTTCACGCGCCCGTCGCGCGCCATCAGGATATTCGCGGGTTTGATATCGCGGTGCACGATGCCGAGCGCGTGCGCGGCGCCCAGCGCCTCGAGCGCCTGCAGCACAATGCCGGCCGCCTCTCCGCGCAAGGCTTGCGGCGCTCTTGTGAGCCGCTGGGCAAGACTTTCCCCTTCTACGAACTCCATGGTAATGAAGGGCACACCGTCGTGCAGGGCAAAATCGTAGACCGTGACGATATTGGGATGCGTGCAGCGGCCCGCGGCCCGCGCCTCGCGCCTGAAACGTTCGACAAACTCCCGCCCGGCTTCGCCGCGCAGCAAATCAGCCGCGATAAGTTTGATCGCCACCGTCCGGTCGATTTCGGGGTCGTGCGCGCGATAGACGACCCCCATGGCGCCGCGTCCGAGAACCGACTCGATGCGATACCGGCCGATCTGCGCCGGTGCCGTTTCTTCCATCAGGTGTTCAGCATCTGCATGGCGCTTGCGAGGCTCCGCCGCATCCGGTTGAACGCTTCGGCGAGCTTGGCGACCTCGTCACCGCCGCGCACCGGAATATCCGCCGCCTGCATGTTGCCCAGGCTGATCTCGGTCGCGGTCGCGGCGATCGTGCGAATCGGGCGCACGATCACCAGGTCGAGCAGCACGTTCATCAGCAGCAGCATGACCGCGAAAATCACCGCAAGGCCGCCCACGAAGACGAAGAAGATGCGGTTCGCGCGATCGAGCACCACCTGCATCGGAACGCTGATGATCTGCGCGCCCTGCACGCTGTGCAGCTTCCAGCCGAACCCGTTGTCGCGCCCGTAGAGGTCGATCATCGAGGCCGGCGCGGCACTCGGCACCGAGTGGCAGGTGAGGCAGGACGGATCATCGACGCGCACCGGCCGCGCCACCGTCAGCACGGGGCCGGATGGCGTCTGGCGTACCCCCGAATATTCTGAGAGCTGCGGATGCTGCTTGAAATTCTCGATGATGTCGGCTTCCCAGTCGGTCGCGCGGTCCGCCGGGTTGGTCGGATTGAGCGCCGCCTCCTTGTAGCTGTAATCGGGAAAGCTCTGTGCCACATCGCGGAAGTTCCGCTGCGCGGCCCAGAAGGGAATGCTCTGCGGCGGAAACCGCAGCTTGGCCTGCTCAGCCAGGAGCGGCGCAATCTCGGTCGCGGTGTAATCGCGCGTGGCGCTCGCTTCGGCGAGCAGCAGCGCCGCCTGCTCCTGCACCTGCTGGCGCGCGTTCTGCATCACGAGGCTTCGCGAGGCGGCCGCCGCAAGGGCGAGCCCGGCCGCGAAGGCCAGCAACATGACCAGATTGAATTTCGCCTTGATGCCCACGCGCCGCTCCTTTCGTCGCAGCCCAGGATGACGGATCGCGCGGCGCGGCGCGAGGGCCCTTGAGGCGTGCCTCCGGCGGCCCGGGCTCTGCCCGGGACTCGCTGGGGCCATAGGGCCCCAGACCCCATCACTGGAGCAGGCCCTGCCGATTTCGGCGATTTCCAAACGAAATGGGGTTTGGGGCCTTTCGGCCCCAGCGGGCTCGCCATCGTGTGCGCCACCGGTTCAATCACCGATGGCGAGGGGGCAGGGGCCCCTGCCCCCCGGAGGCGCTATCGGGTCGCCAACAGCCGCGCCATCTGGCCCTCGGTCAGATCGCCCGTCATCGGCGCGCCGATCTCATGCTGGTAGCGCCGGATCGCCGCATGCGTGTCGGGACCGAATACGCCGTCGATCCTGCCATCGTAATAACCGAGCGTGGCGAGTGCCACCTGCGCGCGGCGCCGGGCCTCTTCCGGGTTTGCGGGTGCGGCTGCGGGGGCGGGCGCCGGGGCCGGCGCCGCGGCCGGAGCTTGCGGGGCCGGCGCGGGCGCGGGGGCGGGCGGCACGTGCAGCGTTGCGAGCGGCGGCGACACCGCTTGCAGGGCGGTGGCCAGTCCTGCGGCGCCACGGGCGGCGCCTTGCGCAATGGCAGTCGCCATCGGGGTTGCGAGCGAGGGCGGGCCGGTATCGAGCGCGATCGCGGCCCCCTCTCCTGGCCCAAGACTGGCTGGATCGAGCATCCCGCGCGGCGGGGCGAGCCCTGGCGCGGGCAAAAGGTCGAGCGCAAGCATTCCCTGCCGGGCCGGGCGCAGCGCGGCGGCGAACACAGTGAGCGGGATCCCGTCGGCGAGCACGTCGGTCTGGGCGATCCGTCCCTCGATGCGCGGCAGGACGAAGTCGCGCGTGCCGATGGCGCTCGCTCGCGCGCAGACATAGAGCAGCGCGGGGGCGTCGGGCTCGGCGGCCACGCTGCTGGTGAAGGCCGTGAGGGCGCCGCCCATCGCCCCGTTCGTCGGGTCGTTCAGCGCGGTCACGTGATAGCCGGTGGCTTCGAGCTTGCGCGCGACCAGGCCCGCGGAGGCGGCGCAGGCCGACAACGCCGCGTCCGAGCCCGGATCGCTGACCCCGATCACGAGCGCCACCGGCGCCGGGGCGGCCGCGCCAAGCAGGAGGCACGCGGCCGCGCGTGAGATGACCGATAGTCTCGTCATCAGAACTTCTTCAGCTGCTGCTCGTAGCCGCGGCCGAACTCACGGCCGAACAACGCCTGAAAATCATCCTCCGCCTCGCGCGCGATCTCGCCATAGGTCTGGCAGAACGCCTCCCAGAAGCGGGCCTTGCGCGCGCCCGGCAGCACGCCGTCGAGAAACCCGCGCTGCAGCCGGGTTTCGAGCGAGGCCGGGTCAAAACGCTTCAGCAGGCTGCCGAGCGCCGACTGCACACCGGCCATCACCGCCATCTCATGCTGCCGCACATCGTCGTAAGCCTCACGTACTGCATCGAGCGGCGGCTTGTAGCCCGGCCGGTTCGGCATCAGCAGCGCCGCTAGCGCCTCCTCGGCGGTCACCGAGAATTTCAGCGCGTTGTTGTCCCGTGCCCGCAACATCGTCTGTTCCACACGCAGATCGTTCTTGATGGCGCTGCGCGAGATGAGCACCTCCCGCAGGCCCTCCACCATGGCGCGCAGGATGGCGCCGGCATGCCGCATCGAGGCCTCGGAATCCGTCGCAAGCCGCAATTGCGGTAGGCCCGCTCCCTCGAGAAAGGCCGCCACCAGAGCTGCCGGTTCCGCTGCGGAGGCCGCCGGTGCCGTCGCCGCCGCGGCCGCCGGCGGCCTGCCGTCCGGTATCTGTTCCGAATCCGGCGGGGGCGGATCAGCGATGGAGAGTGTGCTCCGGGACGCCTCCGCAGGGGCAGCCGGCGCCGCGCCGATCGGCTCATCGCCAAGTAGCGCGTCGATATCGATGGCCTGGAACGGCTGGGGCGGCGCCACGGGCGGTGGCGGCCGGAACGCCTGAAACGGCGCATCGAGATGATCCGGCTGCGCGGCCCCGCTCCAGCCCGGCTGCGGCGGACCGCCGAAGAGATCGTCATCGAGCCCGGCCCCGCGCTGCCGGTCGGCGATCGCGAACGGATCGTCGCGCCGCACATTCGGCTGCACCGCCGGGAACGGGTGCGAGAAACCTGCCGCCGCGCCGGCGTCCGGCCCGAACGGATCGCTGTCCCCGAGCGGATCGAGGGCCGCCGGCCCCGAACCCAGAGGATCGCCCCCCAGCGGATCGCCGCCCAGCGGGTCCTCCCGCTCCGCCGCGAAGCCCGCCTGCGCATCGCCCGGCTGCTCGGCGACGCTCACGACATATTCGCCCATCGTGAACTGGTCGCCATCGGTCAGCACGACCTGGTTGTTCCGTCCCAGCGGCTCGCGCGCACCGTTGACGAAAACCCCATTCGTGCTGAGATCGGTCAATACGAACCGGCCGCTCTGCCAGCCGATCACGCAATGCGTTTTCGAGAGGTGCCGGTCGGGATCGGCCAGCACCCAGTCGTTACCCGGAGCTCGGCCGATGGATACGGTCCCCGGCGCTACCGAGCGGATCTCGCGCGCGCCGGTTCCGCGCCGCTCGGCCGTCAGACGTAGCTTCACGTGACGCTCCGGGCCCGGAAAGCGGCGGAACGGCGGCGCAGCAGAGGAAGGGCGAAGACGGACATGGCAGACATCATGCTCGCTGAATGCGGCGGCGGCACATGGCTGGTCGCCGGCGAGGAGTATATCGACGACCTCCTCGCCGGGACACTGCCCGAGGGCGTCACGATCGAATTCGTCGCCGTGAGCGGCCGCGCCGAGCTCCACGATATGTGGGTCCGCCATTGCGGCGAGCCGGCCTATGGCGGCAATCCCTGGATGATACACCCAGGCATCGTGCGCCGCATCCGCGGGACCCCGCCGAGCCAAACCGTGAATTTCCCCCCCTGGTCGGTGATGCCGGACGAGGCGGGGCTGCAGGTCCTGCGCGACGCCTCCGCGTGGGCGCAAGCCGATCCCGGCCGCGGTCTGACCCTCGCGACTTATGCGGACACAAGCCAAACCGGCCCGGCGGCGGATCTTTCGGCTCTGAGACTCCAGATCCTGGAGACCGAGCTCAGCCGTCATCTCGATCAGCGCCTGCTCTCCCGGGAGTGCCGCGAAATGGCAGCCTCGCCAGTGTTGGCTCCCGGAGAAGGCCGGATAGATATTATTCGGATCGACAAACAACTGCCCTAGATTTGGGGGATCGAGAGCGGTTTCACCCTCGCTGTATCGGGGCACAAGAGGCTCGGACGAAGCGCGCTGATGTGCAGGCGGGCCTCCGTCAGCCGAGCCGAATACCGTAATATGTCGTGAGGTAGGTCTGCAGCGCGTCGAAAAACGCCGGATCATCACGTTTGACCGTCTCGGTCCCGAGCGCGAAACGTTCCGCGCCCGGTTCCAGACCCGCTAGCTTGGACAGTGTCGGTTTCGCATTGATACGGGCGAACACGTCGCTCAGGAACGCAACCTTATCCGCGCTCCCTCCGGTGACCGTCAGCAGGCCGGTATCGTCGAGTTCGGCTTCTCCGATCCGCGTTTCCGGCCCGGCACCGTCGGACACTTCATAAACGTTGTAGATATCACCGGGGGCGGCCGAATCCGACATTGAATTTTTCCCCGAGCAGTTCGCCGTTACGTCGCGAGGCCCTTCGCCAGCATTCGCGCCGTTTTCGGTCCCGTGGTCCAGGAGTGGTCCTCCCACGGTTGCTTTTGATAGCTTGAGCAATCCTCTCCCGCGTCCACGATCTCGGCGCCTGAATTGTTGCATTGGAACATCAGGGCCTGCGTATAGGGTGGATCATCGGCCGGCGTCAGCGGTTTCGGATGCGACGGGTTCAGCCGCTTCACCAGCTGCCCCCGCCAGTCGTGGCTGTTCTCGTGGAAAATGAGGTCCATCGCGAGTTCGAAATCGTCATACGCCGGCATCTTGGTGTTGATGCGAATCACGTCTGCGTCCGGAGCGTAGTGGCCGTTGTCGTTCCCCGCGAGTTCCACGATAGCAACCCCTCCCGCCGGAGCCCGAAAATCCAAGGCCTTGCAATGCGCCGTCAGCATTTTCTCCAAAATCTTCTTGCAGTCGTCGGCTGAGAGCAGCGGCCATTCGTCGTGCGCCTTTTTCAGTTCGTCTTTGTCCTTAAGAAGCTCGCTGACGAGCTGCGTGCGCTTGACCGCCTCATCCAGAACAAAGCGCTCGTCGAGATCCATTGAGGCATACACCGCGCGCTGCGCCTGACGTCGTGGGTATTGCGCGCGGTTTCCTGCGTCATCTGGTCGGCGCTTTCTGGAAAAGGCGGCATTCCGCCGGCTTTCACGCGGTCCAGGAGCGCGATCTTCTTGTCCACCGGCAAATGCTTCATGAGTTCCAGCGGAATCACTCCCGTCGGCGGCGGATCGCCGATGGCCGCCTTCACGGCCCGCGTATTCTTCTCCGCATCGGTTGCCGGAACCGGCGCGGTGCTGCTGGGCGGCACGGGAGGCGAAGGCGCCGTGAGCGCATCCACGGCCTGCACCGCCGCGTCCTTCCGTGCCTGCATCACCGCGTCCGCGGCTTTCGTCAGAGCCGGCAATTTGTCGAGCAGTCGAGTGAAGCGGTCGTCATCCCAAGAGTCCATGAGGTCGGTGAACTCGAGTTCGCGCGTCACCGGCTTGATGTAGCGCGCCTTCTGCAACAAGGGCGACAACTGCCTGTGTCTAGCTTGACACTCCCTCTCCGCCCAGGCCTCACGGGCTGCTACCTGTGGGTCCGTTGGGTCGGTGGCGAACGGCATCGCCGCGAATGCCGTTGCCAATCTGTCGAAAGCCGCGCTCAGCGCGCCTCGTTTGATCACCAGCCCATCGGGGTCAATCGCATTGGTGTCGGCGACGGCTGCGGGGCAATCGGCCAACGCGATGTCAAAGGCCTGCCACTCGCTCGCCAGCGCGTGGCCGACCAGCGGCGCCGCCGCTGCACCGACGTGATCACCTCGATTCGATCGATGTTCCCAGTCATAGACACAGGCATACTCCTGGTTCTTATCCAAGAACCACGCCCTGTCCGGTCAATTCGGGGGCTGCTTTACCCGTAGTTCGGCAGCCGGTGCGCATGCTCTAGCACTGGTGGTGAATGCGCCGGTTCTTCCCCATGGCTGCCGACCAGTATGCGGTCGACTACCGGCCAGAGTTTTCACCCCTGCCGGCTCCTGAGCGTGCCGCGCCGCAATGGCTGAACCCTCGCCTCAGGGCTTTCGGGTTGCATTTCCTAGCCGAAGTACCAAGCGATTGAAATCGCCAGCTTATCCAGCATCTCCTAAGCTGTGGGTCGGTGGTTCGAATCCACCAGGGCGCGCGCTGGTGTTCAGTGACTTGGGCCAGATTTCGGCGGTCGGGTTGTATACATGTGACGAGGTGGTTCAACCACCCCGTCCCATACGAACAAAGTCTTTTTGCTTCTTTTTCTTCAGAAAAAGAAGAATCCCTGCCTCACTCCGCCGCCGGCCGTAGCTCTGTCTTGAGCCACCCCGGCTCCCGCTTGTCGAACGCCTGATATGCCGCGATCGCCTCGGTCAGGGGCTCGATCTTCGTCAGGATCTGCACCGGATCGATCGCCCCGATCCTTGCCAGCTCGATCAGATGCGGGACATGCGCCCGATGATTGCAGTTTCCTGCCTTCACGGTGAGGTTCTTGTTCATCGCCTGGCCGATCGGAAACACGGTGGCCGCCGGCGGATAGACGCCGATGATGCCGATCGTGCCGGCCTTGGCCACCGCTTTCACCGCCCATTCCAGCGCCTGGCTCGGCGCGTCGCCCGGCACCCAGTTGCCGTGCTTCGGATTCTGTTCCGGCGCGACCTGCTTCTGCTCGGCAGCGAACTGTTTTTCATGGGCCCGCGCCTCCTTCGCCGCCGGCCCATGATGCGCGTGCATCGCGTCCACTCCCACCGCATCGATCACGCGATCGACCCCGATCCCGCCTGTCAGGCGCAAGATCGTCTCGACCGGGTCTTCGTCCTCGAAATTCACCGCCATCGCCCCCTGGCGCCGCGCCATGGCGAGCCGGTCCGGGTATTTGTCCACCGCCAGTATCCGTCCTGCTCCCATCAATTTCGCGCTCGCGATCGCGAACTGCCCCACCGGCCCGCAGCCGAACACCGCGACGGTATCCCCGGTCGAAATCTCGGCGAGCGTCGCCCCGAACCACCCGGTCGGGAAGATATCCGAGATCAGGATCGCCTGATCGTCGCTGATCTCATCGGGCAGTTTCACGAGCGTCGTGCTGGCGAACGGAATCCGCGCGCGCTCCGCTTGCAACCCCTGCACCGGCCCGGTGATCTCCGGCCCGCCGAAGAAGCAGGTGCCGGCGGCGGGCCCGTTCGGGTTCGCCTTGTCGCATTGCGCGTAATACCCGGCCCGGCAGTAGGAACAGGTGCCGCAGCCGATCGTCGAGCAGATCACCACCCGGTCGCCGACATCGAAATCCCGCACGTCCGCGCCGAGCCGTTCGACGATTCCGACCCCCTCATGCCCCAGGATCGTGCCTTTCTTCATCCCGGCCATGGTGCCGCGCACGAAATGCAGATCCGTGCCGCAGATTGCCGAACTCGTCAGCCGCACGATCGCGTCGGTCGGCTGCTCGATCTTCGGGTCCGGAACGTTTTCGAGCCGGATATCGCCCACGCCGTTCCATACGACTGCGCGCATTTGTGTCTCTCCGATGAAGATGATCGCCTGAGCCGGTTGAACGCCGCCGGCGAGAGCGGTCGCCGCGGTCCGGCTTCAGCAATCCGTGATCGCGGCCCCTGTGACGGCGCTCACATCCGCGCGAGGCGGAGCCGGGCATGTTCCGTCCCGCGCCGAGCGCCATCCCGCCTCGGCCGGAACGAAATGGACACAACCATGCGCAAGTTCGCTCTCGCCGCCATCCTGATGGCCGGCACCGCGGCCGCGGCCCACGCGACCCCGACCTTCACCACCATCGACAACCCGAAGGATCCCACCTTCAACCAGCTGCTCGGAATCAATGATTTCGGCACTATCGTCGGTTATTTCGGGAGTGGCATGCAGACGGGTCATCCCAACAAGGGCTATCTGACCAAACCCCCCTACAGCAGCTTCAAGGCGGTCAATGCGCCGGGTTCGGTGCAGACGCAGATCACCGGCATCAACAATGCCGGTCTCGTCTCGGGCTTCTGGTCAAATACCAATCTCGGCAGCGGCGACGCCAATTTCGCCTTCCTGGGAGTGCGCTTCAACCACCACTATGCCTTCGTCAGCTCGATCGACCCGCATACGGGCGGCCAGCCGCTGGTGGCTCAGATGCTCGGCGTCAACAAATACGATGTCGGCGCCGGCTTCTGGGTCGATGCCGCGGGCCACTCGCACGGTTATCTCTACAATTTCAACACCGGCAGTTACACCGAGCTCAGCGTCCCGGGGGCGCAACAGGTTGCCGCCACCGGCATCAACGACAACGGCGTGGTCTGCGGCTTCATCGTGACCAGCAAGGGCGTCACCGAAGGCTTCACGCAGAATGCGAGCGGCGGCGTCGTGTCGCTCTTCGAGGTGCCGAACTCAACCAACACGCAGCTGCTCGGCATCAACAACAGCGGCGTCGCGGTCGGCTTCTATGCCGACGCCAACAATATCACGCACGGCATCGTCTACACGCCCGCGAACGGCAACTGGACGCAGCTCGACGATCCGAACGGCGTCGACGGCACCGTCATCAACGGCCTCAACAACAAGGGCCAGGCGGTCGGCTTCTACACCGACGGCACCGGCAACGTGAACGGCATGCTGATCGACGGCCTGCCATAAGCGCGCGCCAGCACGCGAAGGCCCCGGGGCGCCGGCCGCGCCCCAGGGCCGAGCCGCATTGACCGGGGCCGCCGGGGCTGACAACTGACACGACCCCAAACCCCGAACCCGATCTCGGATCATGGCCGGACACAGCCAGTTCAAGAACATCATGCACCGCAAGGGCGCGCAGGACGCCCGCCGCGCGCGCCAATTCGCCAAGCTCATCCGCGAAATCACGGTCGCCGCCCGCACGGGCCTGCCCGACCCCGCCGCCAATCCCCGCCTGCGCGCCGCGGTGCTCGCCGCCAACCGCGCCAACATGCCGAAGGACACGGTCGAGCGCGCCATCAAGAAAGCCACCGGCGCCGGCCAGGGCGAGGAATACGCGGAGGTCCGCTACGAGGGCTACGGCCCGCACGGCGTCGCCGTGATCGTCGAGGCGCTCACCGACAACCGCAACCGCACCGCGGGCGACGTCCGCGCCGCCTTCTCCAAACACGGCGGCGCGCTCGGCGAGACCAACTCGGTGAGCTTTCTGTTCCGCCGCCTCGGCGTGGTGCGCTACCCCGCCGCCGCCGCCAGCGCCGACGCCATGCTGGAAGCCGCGATCGAGGCCGGCGCCGATGACGTCGAAAGCAGCGAATCCGGCCACGAGATCACGACCGCGGTCGAAAGCTTCTTCGCGGTCCGCGACGCGCTCGAGGCCCGCTTCGGCGCGCCGGAAGAGGCGAAGCTCGACTGGTGGCCCACCACCGAGACGGCGCTGGACGAATCGCAGGCAAGTGCCGTGATGAAGCTCATCGAAGCGCTCGACGAGAACGACGACGTGCAGAACGTCTATGCCAATTTCAGCGTGTCGGAAGCCGTGATGGAGCGGCTCTCGGCGTGAGGCATCCGCCTCCAGCGGAGGGGGGCAGGGGAGGCAGAGCCTCCCCTGGCTGCCGGAGGCAAACATGATCCTGCTCGGCCTCGACCCCGGCCTCCGCTGCACCGGCTGGGGCCTCATCGACTCCACCGGCCCCCGTCTCCGCCACCTCGCCCACGGCGTCATCTCGACGGACTCCGCCCACCCCGTCGCCGAACGCCTCCGCACCCTCCACGAGGCCCTCGCCGCCCTCATCGCCGCCCACCGCCCCGAAGAAGCCGCGGTCGAGGAGACCTACGTAAACCGCAACGGCGAAGCGACCCTCAAGCTCGGCTACGCCCGCGGCGTCGTGCTGCTCGCCCCGGCGCTCGCCGGCATCCCGGTCCACGAATACGGCGCCAAAACCGTCAAACGCTCGGTCGTCGGCACCGGCGCCGCCGAAAAAGCCCAGGTCGCCGACATGGTCCGCCGCCTGCTGCCAGGTGCCGCCGGCTCCCGCGCCGACGCCGCCGACGCGCTCGCCGTCGCCATCTGCCACGCCCACCACCGCGCCAGCACCGCCCGCTGGGGCGCCGCATGATCGCGCTGCTCACCGGCCGCCTCGACGCGCTCGAAGCCGACCGCTGCATCATCGACGTCGCCGGCGTCGGTTACCTGGTCCAGGCCTCCACCCGCACGCTCGCCGCCCTCCCGCGTCCCCCCGAGCTCGCCCGCGTGCTGATCGAAACCGTGGTCCGCGAAGACGCCATCCTGCTCTTCGGCTTCGCCGATGCCGCCGAACGCGACTGGTTCCGCCTGCTCACCAACGTCCAGGGCGTCGGCCCCAAAGTCGCCCTCGGCATCCTCTCCGCCCTCGCCCCCGACGCCATCGCCGGAGCCATCGCCGCCGCCGACCGCGCCGCACTCACCGCCATCTCCGGCGTCGGCCCCAAACTCGCGCTGCGGCTCCTCACCGAGCTCCGCGACCGCGCCCCCACGCCCGCCGCCCCATCGCCGCTCACCCCGTCCCCGGCCGCTTTGCCCCTCACCGACGCCCTCTCGGCGCTGGCCAATCTCGGCTACCGCCGCGCCGAAGCCCAACCCGCCGTCGAGCGCGTCATCGCCCGGCTCGGCGCCGAAGCGGGCGTGGACGCAGTGCTGCGGGAAGCGCTGCGAGAACTCGCGCGCTGAGAGGCGCCTCCGGCGGCCCGGGCTCTGCCCGGGACCCGCTGGGGCCGAAAGGCCCCAGACCCCGTCACTCTGGAAACGGCCTGGGGATAGACTAAGTCCAAAAGACTAAGGGCGGGGTCGCATGCGGACGGTCAACATTCATGAAGCCAAGACGCATCTGTCGCGCCTGATTGAGCGGGCGGCTTCGGGCGAACCGTTCGTCATCGCCAAGGCCGGCCGGCCGCTCGTCAAAGTGGTGCCGATCGACGCACCCGAGCCGAGCGCCCAGCGCCGCCTCGGATTTCTCGCCGGAGAGGCGGACGTGCCGGAAGATTTCGATCACATGGGCGCCGAGGCCATCGCGGATCTGTTTCAGGATCGCCATTGAAGTTCCTGCTCGACACGCAACTGCTGCTGTGGGCGGCCTATGTCCCCGAGCGCATTCCCGAAACCGCCCGTGCCTTGATCGAGGATATCCGCAACGAGATGGCCTTCTCGCCTGCCAGTATTTGGGAGGTGGTCATCAAACGCGGCCTCAACCGCCCCGACTTCACGATCGATCCCCGCCGCCTGCGACGCGGACTGATCGACAACGGCTACATCGAGCTGCCAATCACCAGCGAACACGCGCTCGCCGTCAGCAATCTGCCGCCACTCCACAAAGACCCCTTCGACCGCATGCTCGTGGCGCAAGCCCTCACCGAAGGCCTGCCCCTTCTCACGGCCGACGCGACGCTGGCGGAATATCCGGGCGACGTAAGGCTCGTGTGACCCCGACCGCCCCAGCCCGCGTAGGGCAGGCGATCCGGGTTCTTGCGGCCGCGCCACACCTTAGCCATATGCTTAGCTAATAGGGTGACTCATGGCGCAATTCTCGGTTCACGAGGCCAAGACCAATCTATCGCGCCTGATCGCGGAAGTGCTCGCAGGCGGCGAGGTCGTCATCGCGCGCGGCAGCGTGCCGGTCGTGCGGCTGGTTCCCGTCGAGCCACGCGGCCGGCGGTCCTTCGGCGCGCTCAAGGGAAAATTGTCGCTCGACCCAAGCTTCGATGAGCCGCTGCCCGCGGATGAGCTGAGCGGCTGGGATCTCGCCTGAAGCTCCTACTCGACACCCACGCGCTGATCTGGTGGCTGGCCGGCGACGAGGCCCTGAGCCCCGTCGCCCATGACGCCATCGCCGACGAGCGCAACAGCGTCGCCGTCAGCGCCGCCTCGGCCATGGAAGTCGCCACCAAATACCGCATCGGCAAATTGCCCGGCGCGGCGCTCCTGGCACGCGACTTCGAAATCATCATCGCCGCCCAGGGTTTTTCAGAACTGCCGATCACGCTCCACCATGCCCGCCTCGCCGGAGAGATGACCATTGCGCACAAGGATCCGTTCGACCGCCTCTTGATCGCCCAGGCCCAAGCAGAAGGGCTGATGCTGGTTTCAAAAGAATCTCTGTTCGACGCCTTCGCCGTCCGCCGCCTTTGGTAAGCGTCCAGTCTCGCCGCCGGACCTTCGACGCGCCTCCGGCGGCCAGGGCTCCGCCCTGGACCCGCTGGGGCCGAAAGGCCCCAGACCCCTTGCTGTGAGTGATCGCGGCCGCTGTTGATCAGTAGAGCAACTTGGATCTTGCTCGGAACATTTGCGGCGTTTTGCGCGCTCCCGACAGCGGCGAGCGCCGTAACATATGTGGCTTTATCTGCTTGCGGAACCGAAAACGCGGTTCTGGCGATGCCAAGCCGAAAATTGGGATTGATAAGCGGGCGGTGATACGGAACAGCGCTGTGACGCCGAACATCGCTGCTTGCCCTGCTGCCAATTGAAGGGGCGCTTGCTCCGGTAAACTGATCATGTTATTGCGTCTGTGACGCAAAAGCTCAAATCCGAAGTGAGGAGAGTTGACGCTCAAACTTTTCTGGACGCGCTTTCGTGAAGAATACGCAAGAAGGCGCAACTCCCCCAAGTTTCATCAGGAGAGTTCGGCCGCAAACTGGCAGGCGCTGGGAGTCCTTTTCATTGGCTTACCTCTCGGCTTATTCCTTGTCACTGTCTGCGAGTACTTTCACTTGCCTAGGCGTCTCTACTTTGTAGTCGTCTGTTTCGTCGCCTTCGTTCCGACAGGATATGCTGGGTGGAGATTTGGGAACAGGCGTTGGCAGGCTGCGGAAAAAGCAAGAGATTGCGCTGCGCTGGACCGGTTGCAGAAGTAGCCCGCGTAGGGCGGCTGAAACCCGCCACCGCAACATCTGAAAACCCACCGCATAACCTTCGGCGCGCCTCCGGCGGCAGAGGCTAGCCAGCGCGCCCACGAAACGCTGCCAAAACGCCCCCCCCCTTCAACCGCGACAACCTCCACTGGAGTTGTTGTCGCCTCCCCCGACAGTCTCGTCCCATCATTGCGACTCGCAAACCAACGCGGCGCCGTGCCGCGATGGCTGGGGCCCGCCGGCCCCAGCGGATTGCGGCGCGCGCGCCATCGGTCCGAGCGCGCGCCGCAGTGAGGCAGAGCCTCTGCCCGCCGGAGGCGCGCCGATTAAGGCGCCGGCGCCTTCACCTTCACCACGCTCGCGGGCGCCGGCTCCGCCGCCTCCGGCCCCAGATATTTCCCCAGCCAATCCGCCCAGCGCTGAAACACATCCATCTGCCGTACCGGATCGCCCGGAAAATGCCCGCCGGTCGGAATCGCGTAAAACTCGGTGGGCACATGATTGTCGCGCAGCGCCCGGAAAATGGTGAAGGTCTGCGTGATCGGCACCCGGAAATCCCCCGTGTCGCACATCAGCAGCGTCGGCGCGTGCATGTTCTGCACGCTCGTATCCGGCGATTGCCGCCGGTAATTCTCCATGCCGCCGCCGATATAGGGCGAACCGCCGACCTGTGCGGACACCGTCACGTTTCCGTCCGACAGATTATACATATCCACCCAGTCGGTGACCGGCGCGCCCGCGACCGCGGCTTTCCAGATATCGTAATGCCCGAGCATCCAGGTGGTCATGAACCCGCCATAGGACCAGCCCGAGACGCCCATGCGCTTCGGATCGAGCCCGCCGCGCGCCAGCAAATAATCCACGCCGGATTTCACGTCCTCGCCCGGCCCTTGGCCCGCATCCTGATAGATCGAGGCGTAGAACGCATTATCCAGATTGTCGCTGCCGCGGTAATTCGGCTCGAACACCACGAACCCGCGCGCCGCGAGAATTTGCGTCGGCAGGCTGAACCGCTCGCGCGACGCCGAATTCGGGCCGCCATGAATGAAGAGCACGAGCGGATAGGTCTTGCCGCGCGCGTAATCGGGCGGATACGTCACCACCCCATCCAGCGTGCGACCCTGCGGCCCGGTCCAGGTCACGGTCTCGCTGCGCCCGAGCGCGATATCCGAAAGCCCCTGATTCTCCGCCGTGAGCGCCTGCGGCTTCTCTCCCGGATGCATCAGATAGAGTTCATACGGATCGGTCGCGGTCTGCCCCACGAACGCGATGTCGCCGCGGGCGTCGATCGCGGCATCCATCCAATACCCGTTCGTCGGCATGATCCCGCCCGTATCGAGACGCGCGCGGCTGCCGTCCGCCGCGAGTTTCCAAAAACCCACACCCGTCCCGTCATTCGCGCCCACGAGCAGCGACTTTCCGTCCGGCATCCACCAGGTGCCGTAGATATTCTTGTCCAGCTTGGCACTCACATCCGCGCCCGCCCCGCCCGCGAACGGCGCCAGCCACACATCCTGGAAATTCCACGGCTTTCCGTCGCGCACCCGCCAGTAGGCGACGCTCTTCCCGTCCGGCGACGGCACCGGATAGCCTTCGAGATCGGGCGCGCCGGTCAGGAACCGCGTCTTGCCGCTCGCGATATCCAGCACCTCGATGCGCGACTGGAACTGATCCCCGGTGGACGGCGTCTCCTGCCGCACGATCAGCAGCGATTTCCCATCCGGCGAGAAATACACGGGCGAGCTCGGCGGCCCCGGCGGCAGGCTGGATGGCAGCGACCAGGCGCCGCTCGTCAGCCGCTTCGCGTCCCCGCCCGCGGCCGGCACGATCCACACATGGCTCGGCCGCGGCTTCTCGGTGATCGTGAAATCGTCGTTCCCCACCGCGAACGCGTCGCGATGCTTCGCCTCGCCTTTCAGTTCCGGCTTCGCATCTTCCATGACGAAGGCGATCCAGCTGCCATCCGGGCTCCAGGCGAACTGCTCGACATCCGAATCTTTCTTCGCATGCGTGAGCTGCAGCGCGTCGCCGCCCTCCATCGGCAGCACGAAAACCTGCCCGACCTTCTCCCGGTCGGGCGCGATGAAGGCGAGGAAGCGCCCATCGGGCGACCAGCGCGGCGCGTTCGCATGCTGCCGGTCGCGCGTGAGCGCCCGCAGCCGGTGGCTCGCCACGTCGAGCAGCCAGATTTCCTGCCGGTATTCGTCATCCCCGATATCCGCGCGGGTTTCGACGAAGGCGAGGCTTTTCCCGTCCGGCGAGAAATGCGGATCGGAAAGCTTCACGACGCGCAGCGCATCGCGCGGCGTCGCCGTATGCGCGGCCAGCGCCGGCGCGGCAACGGCGCAGGCGAGCGTCGCCAGCAGCCAGGCGCGGAATGGCAACATCGGATCGTTCCCCCCTTGGAGCAAAACAGTCGGGCCGAGCCCGCTCTGGCAGGCGATTGCCGCCGGATGACCGTCAATCCGCGCCTTTCAGCAGCCTGCCGGATCGTGGCCGACGCTAGCCCGGATGGGCAGGTCACACCAGTGCGGGTCTTGCCGTGGACCGCCCGGCTACCCACCCTCGCGCCGGCAACGCAGGACGGAGTGACACATGGCGGAAACCCACACGGCGCTTTTGCTGGGCGCCTCGCGCGGTCTCGGGCTCGGGCTCGCCCGCGAATATCTTGCCCGGGGCTGGCATGTCGTGGCCACCGCCCGCGATCCGCGCCGCGCCGAGGGCCTGCGCGCGCTCGAGAACGGCAACGGCGCCCGGCTGCGCATCGAGACGCTCGACGTCACCGATCTCGGCGCCGCCCGCGCCCTCGCGGCGCGCCTCGCCGGCACCAAAATCGATGTGCTGTTCGTCGTCGCCGGCCAGCTCGGCAGCGGCAACGCGCCGATCCACGCGGTCTCCGCCGAGGATGCCGCGCGGGAATTCGTGACCAACGCCTGGGCGCCACCGAGCGTCGCCGAAGCGCTCACACCGGTCGTCGCGCCGCATGCGAGTTACGTTTTCATGACGTCCCAGCTGGGAAGTCTCGCGAACGCGACCGGCGCGACCGAGCTTTACTCGGCGAGCAAGGCGGCACTCAACATGCTCGGCATCGGTTTCTCCAAGCGCCATCCGGAGCATCCCGTGCTGCTGATGCATCCCGGCTGGGTCAAGACCGACATGGGCGGCGAGAACGCACCGCTCGATGTCGAGACGAGCGCGCGCGGCATGATCGACACGATCGATAAGTTCCGCGGTCGCAATGGCGTGCATTACGTCGATTATCGCGGGCAGGGCTTGCCCTGGTGAGGCTGTCCCTCCTGAGGCTCGCCCCTGGCGCGCGAGGCTGTCGCATGGCGGCGCCTTGCGGGTGGAGAAATCCGGTCTGGCGAGTCGGCTGGCGGTCGTTCACGAGCACCGGAGCGGAGCGCACGTCCGTGCGTGAGCACCGGAGCGCAGGGAACGGCCGTCAGACGGCCGCCAGACCGGATTTATTCACCCGCCAGTGACCCCCTTCGCCGACCTCCTGGAGCGCCTGACCCTCACCCCCGGCCGGTTGGCGAAACTCGCCCTCCTCCGCCGCTTCTTCGAGACCGAATCCGACCCCGACCGCGGCTGGGCGCTCGCCGCCCTCACCGGCGAGCTCCGCTTCCCCGCCGCCAAACCCGCCCTGATCCGCGCCGTCGCCGAGGCCCGCACCGACCCCGTCCTGTTCGGCTGGTCCTACGATTTCGTGGGCGACCTCGCCGAGACCGTCGCCCTCATCTGGCCCGGCACCGGCGGCCAGCGCCCCCCCTCGCTCGCCGACATCGTCGACGCGCTCTCGACCCGCCCCAAATCCGAGCTCCCCGCCCTGCTCGGCGACTGGCTCGACGCCTCCGACGCCAATGTCCGCTACGCGATCCTCAAGCTCATCACCGGCGCGCTCCGCGTCGGCGCCTCCGCCCGTCTGGCCAAGACCGCGCTCGCCGATTTCGCCGCCGCAAGCGGCCAGGCGATCGCCCCCGACGACATCGAGGAGGTCTGGCACGGCCTCGCCCCGCCTTATCTGCCGCTGTTCGACTGGCTCGAGGGCCGCGCCGGCCCGCCCGACGCCGCCGGCGCCCCGGTCTTCCGCCCGCCGATGCTGGCCCATCCGCTCGAAGACACCGACTTCGCCGCGCTCGACCCAGCCGCCTACGCCGCCGAGTGGAAATGGGACGGCATCCGCGTCCAGCTCGTCGCCGGCCCCGGCGGCCGCCGGATCTTCTCGCGCGGCGCGGAAGATATCTCCGCCGCCTTCCCCGACATGCTGGCGGCGCTAGATTTCGACGCGGTGCTCGACGGCGAACTGCTGATCGTGCGCGACGGCATCGTCGCCCCCTTCGCCGACCTCCAGCAGCGCCTCAACCGCAAGACCGCGAGCCCCCGCCTGCAGAAGGACTTCCCCGCCCACGTCCGGCTCTACGATCTGCTCTTTGAGGCCGGCGAGGATCTCCGCCCGCTGCCCTTCGCCGAACGCCGCGCCCGCCTCGAAGCCTGGTTCGCCCGCACCGCCCCGCGCGCCATGAGCCTCTCGCCGCTGCTCCGCTTCGCAAGCCTCGGCGACCTCGCCGCCATCCGCGCCGGCGCCCGCGAGGCCGCGATCGAAGGCTTGATGCTCAAACGCACCGACAGCGCTTACGTCCCGGGCCGCCCGCGCGGCCTGTGGTGGAAATGGAAGCGCGACCCGCTCACCATCGACGCGGTGCTGATGTATGCGCAGCGCGGCCACGGCAAACGCAGCTCCTATTATTCCGACTACACGTTCGGCCTCTGGCGCGACGACGGCGCGCTGGTGCCGATCGGCAAAGCCTATTCCGGCTACACCGATGCGGAGCTGCAACAGCTCGATCGCTGGATCCGCGCCCACACGACCGCGCGCTTCGGCCCGGTGCGCGAGGTCGAGCCCGGCCTCGTGCTGGAAGTCGCCTTCGACGCCGCGCAACGTTCCACCCGCCACAAATCCGGCGTCGCGCTCCGCTTCCCGCGCATCGCCCGCCTGCGCTGGGACAAGCCCGCCGCCGAGGCCGACCGGCTGGAATCGTTGCTGCGCCTTTCCGGCCTGGCAACGGAAGCCGGGGAACCCGAGGGTTGATCGCAACGCATGGCGGAATCCCGCGCGTCCGCAACGCGCCAGGCGCAACATTTTGTCACTGGCCCACCCAACGCTCGCCCGTTTACGACCCCGCCCGGGTCAATTGCCCGTGAGACTGGGTGATTACGGGGCAATTCCCACGCCGCTGCTGTGGTGTTTTGGCCACGCTGAATGCGTAACGCGACACAGCCCCCTCGTTTTGCCCTCGGCGCGACTATAAGTCGCAGCGCGAGGATCACGGGCGGGCCCGGCCGCCGCAAACCGGCGCGCGGTCCGGCGATCAACGAAGGAGAACGACGAATGACATTGCGCAACGCGCTGCTCGCGGCGTGCCTGGCCGCGGCTCCGGCCGCCGCGCTGGCGCAGCCGGTCACCGGCCCCTACATCAGCCTGGGCGTCGGCGCGAACTACTTGCAGGACCAGAACATCAAGACCTCCAACGTTCCGGCCCTGCCTGGCTATAACAACTATTTCAACGGCAAGATCTCGACCAACACCGACGTCATGGGCTCGGCCGCGATCGGCTACGGCCTCGGCAACGGCTTCCGCGTCGAGCTCCAGGCCGACTACCGCCAGAACCCGCTGAACAAATTCGCCGGCGTCACCGCGGGCGGCACGCAGCTGCAATATGGCGGTTTCGTGAACGGCCTGTATGATTTCGACCTCGCACCCTTCGGCCTGCCGATCTCGCCCTATCTCGGCGTCGGCGTCGGCTACGAGCAATCCTCCTTCTCGAACGGCCACGCCGCGACCAACGGCGCCGGCTTCCCCGAATTCCTGCGTACCACCAACACGCAGGGCGATTTCGCGGTCCAGGCGATCGCCGGTATCGCCTACAACATCCCCGCCGTCCCGGGCCTGGCGCTGACCGCCGAGTTCCGCTTCATGACGATCCCAGAGGATCTCAACTACAAGGGTCAGTATTTCGCGCCCGGCGTCGCCACCCGCGCCACCTTCAAGACCGACGGCACCTACAACTACGCCGGCCTGCTCGGGCTGCGGTATCAGCTCTTCCAGCCGCCGCCGCCGCCCCCGCCGGCCCCGCCGCCCCCGCCGCCTCCGGCGCCGGTGGAAGCCCGCACCTACCTCGTCTTCTTCGACTGGGACCGCGCCGACCTGACCGAGCGCGCGCGCCAGATCGTCGCCGAGGCGGCGCAGGCCAGCCAGCACACCCAGACCACCCGGATCGAGGTGAACGGCTACACCGACCTCTCGGGCACCGCCGCCTACAACCTGAAGCTCTCGGTTCGCCGGGCGCGCAGCGTGGAAGCCGAGCTGGTGCGCGACGGCGTGCCCCAGAACATCATCGAGATCCACGGCTACGGCGAAAGCGACCCGCTGGTGCCCACCGCCAACGGCGTCCGCGAGCCGCAGAACCGCCGCGTGCAGATCATTCTGCATTAAGGCGAACGCGATAACGTGCCTTGGGGAAGGGGAGGGCCTCGCGCCCTCCCTTTCTTTATCAGTCTGTTGCGGGTAGGGGTGGTACGGTTCTGATGCCGATGCGGCGGGACGGGGGCAGCCGATGATCCGACGTCTGGGATGGATGACAGTGGCGATGGCGTCCGCCGCGCTCACCCCGGCGCTCGCCCAGCCCGTGACCGGCCCCTATGTCTCGCTCGGCTTCGGCGGCAACATCCTGCAGGACGAGCCGCTCCAATCCAGCCTCGGCCCGCTCAACAGCAAGGTCAGCTTCAACAACGGCGAAGCCGGCATCGCCGGCCTCGGCTGGGGCTTCGGCAACGGCTTTCGCCTCCAGCTCGAAGGGGATTGGCGCCGTAACGGCCTCAATTCCGTGACCAATCTGGGCTCCCCGGTCGGCACCTCCGGCAACCAGCAGAACTACGGCGCGCTCGCCGACCTCATCTTCGACATGGATGTCGGCGCCAGCTGGGTCTACCCCTATTTCGGCGCCGGCGTCGGCTACTCCACCACCGAATGGAACAACGTGCTGATCGCCGCCGGCCCCGCCGGCTCGCCCGACCGGCTCTACGGCACCGCCAACGGCAGCACCTCCCACTTCGCCTATACCGGCCTGTTCGGCCTCTCCTTCCCGATCCCCTACGTGGTCGGCCTCTCGCTCACCGCCGAATACCGCTTCTTCGGCGTCTCCGGGAAAACCTCTTTCCCCGGCACCATCTCGATCGGCGACACGAGCAACCCGGGCCGCGCCCGCTTCGGCGGCGGCTCCGACCTCAACCATACCGGCCTGATCGGCCTGCGCTACGAGCTCTTCCCGCCGCCCCCACCCGCGCCGCCGGCCCCCGCCGCGCCGCCGCCCCCGGCTCCCGCCGTCGAACAGGCCCGCACCTACCTCGTCTTCTTCGACTGGGACCGCGCCGACCTCACCGACCGCGCCCGCCAGATCGTCGCCGAGGCCGCCCAGGCCAGCCAGCACGTGCAGACCACGCGCATCGAGGTGAACGGCTACACCGACCTCTCCGGCAGCGCCGCCTACAACCAGAAACTCTCGGTCCGCCGCGCGCAGAGCGTCGAGGCCGAGCTGGTCCGCGACGGCGTGCCGCGCCAGGAAATCGAAATCCACGGCTACGGCGAGAGCGATCCGCTGGTGCCGACAGCGCAGGGCGTCCGCGAGCCGCAGAACCGCCGGGTGCAGATCATCCTTCACTGACCGGCGCACCCAAGGCGGGGCAGGGGAGGCGCTGCCGAACCCCGCCCCTCCGGCCGAAGCCGGAAGGCACCAAACTCCGCTAAGCGCTCCTCGGCTAAGCGCTCACCACTGATCGGGCGGCAGCGCGTTCTTTCCGAGCTGCGCCAGCGCCGCCCGCCGCTCGCGGGCGATGTTCCGCACCTGCCCGACATGCGGCTTGAGCTCGACCGCGGCCGCCAGCGACTCCTCGATCGTCGCGGTCTTCCGCGCCTGGCTCGGAGCGGACGCGAACTGCGCCTTATGCGGTTCGGAGGGGATCTCATCATGGTGCATGATGCGTGTCTCCATACTCGGGTATGGGGCGGAACGCCAAGAGCGGCCGATTGTCACCCCGCTTCAAGCCGCCCTGAACCGGATCGGCACCCGCTTCGGCCCGCTCACGAAGTTCGACGCCGCCCGCGTCGCCTCCCCCGCCAGCGCCAGCGCGTCGACCCGCGCGAACATTTCCTCGAAGAAAATCCGCATCTCCAATTTCGCGAGATGCTGCCCCAGGCACAGATGCGGCCCATACCCGAACCCCAAATGCCGGTTCGGATCGCGATCCGCCAGAAACCGCTCGCTCGCGTCGAACACCCGCTCGTCCCGGTTGCCCGACAGATAGCAGAGCATCAGCCAATCGCCCTTGCGGATGCGCTGCCCGAGAAGCTCCGTGTCCTCCGCCGCGCTCCGCATGAAATGCTTCACCGGCGTGACCCACCGGATCGCCTCATCCACCAGCAACGGGATGATTCCCGGGTCCCGCTTCACTTTCGCGAACTCCGCCGGATTTTCCGCAAGCGCCCACACCGCCCCCGCCGTGGTTGCCGAGGTCGTGTCGTGCCCCGCCGTCGCGATGATCGTGTAGTAGCTCATCGCCTCGAAATCGCTGATCGGCGCGCCCTCGATCCTGCCGTTCGCGATCACGGTGGAGACATCGTCCCGCGGATGGCGCCGCCGGTCGGCCGTCACTTCCTCGAAATACTTCGAGAAATCCAGGAAGACTTCGAAAAGCTGCTGCGCCCCCACCGCCGGATCGAACAGACCCGCCTCGCCGCGCGTCCGGTCCGGGTCCTGGTTTCCGAAAAGCTCCTGCGTCAGCCGCAACATCCGCGGCTCATCCTCCGGCGGCAGCCCCAGGATCAGCATGATGACCCGCAGCGGATAGAGCGCCGCCACGTCAGTCGCGAAATCGCAATGATCGCCGAGGGCGAGCATGTCCTCGACCGTCCGCCGCGCGATCGCCCGGATCTGCGGCTCGAGCCGGCGGATTTGGCCTGGCATGAACCAGCTCTGCGTCAATTGCCGGTAAGCCGCATGTTCCGGATCGTCCATGTGCACGAGCGTGCGCACGAGATGCGGCCCGCCCACGAGCGCCCGGATACGCTGATCCGCCCGCTGATCGGTCAGCGTCGTCGGCAAAACCCCGCTCTGGAACAACAGCTTGTCCCGCCCCACCTGCATGATCTCCGCATGGGTGGTCACCGCCCAGAACGGATCGAAATTCGGCGTCTCGATCCGCGCCACCGGATCGTGCCGCCGCAACCAGGCGAACGTGTCGAGCAACGGATCGAGCGCCGCGTAGGCCCGTGGATCGACAATATGCCGCGCCTGTTCCGGCGTGAGGCCAACGCTCGTGCTCATCCTCGCAAGACCTCCGCGCCGGCGGGGCCAGGTGCAAGCGAGGCAAGCACCATCCCGACCACATGTTCGATATATCGATCCTGAAACTGCCGCAGTCCGATGCCGCGATCCGCCAGGTTCAGCATCGTCTCAGTCTGCATGAACTGATCGCAGGCGCCAATCACGCAAAGGTAGAAGATGAGCGGATCGACTTCGCGGAAATCCCGCGCCCTCCAGCCTTCTTCCAGGATGCGCAATTGGCACGCCATCACCGGCTGCACGAGATGCGCCTGCATCTCCGCCGCCGCTTCCGCATCGGGCCCGCCCAGCAGCGCATGCAGCAGCCGGTTCAGATAGGGCGACCGCCGATAGGCCTCCATGATGCCCCGCAGATGCAGCCGCATCTTCTCCGGCGCCGGTATGGGCTTGCGCAGAAGTTGCTCCATCTCCACGAGCGCCCGCGCCGCATCCCGCCGCGCCAGCGCCACGAGCAACCCGGTCTTGCTGCCAAAATAATATTTGACGAGCGCCGAATTGACGCCCGCCCGTGCCGCGATATCCGCGAGCGAGATATCCAGCGTGCCGCGCGCGGTGATTTCCGCGGCGGCGCCGTCGAGCAGCTTGTCGCGGGTCGGACGCTGGCTCAAGGACGTTCTTTTTTGAAAAAAGGAACCAAAAAACTTCCACCCGTATAAGACAAAGCGGTCCAACCGCCCCGTCCAACAAGAAAAAGTCTTTTTGCTTCTTTTTCTTCAGAAAAAGAAGAAAGCCGACTTTTTGTCCCGCCAAGCCTCAGGCTGACCATGGGTTCAAGGATGTTCTTTTTTGAAAAAAAGAACCAAAAAACTTTCACTCGCATGAGACGAAGCGGTCCAATCGCCCCGTTCAATACGAAAAAGTCTTTTTGCTTCTTTTTCTTCAGAAAAAGAAGAATCCCTTCCTTTCATCGAGGCGGCATCCGTATCGCCCCATCCAGCCGCACATGCGCCCCGTTGAAATACCCGTTCCGGCACATTTCCGCCGCGAGCGCCGCGAATTCCTCGGGCCGCCCCAGCCTTTTCGGAAACGGCACCGAGGCCGCCAGCACCGCTTTGACCTGCTCGGACGCCGAATGTAGCAGCGGCGTGTCGAAAATCCCCGGCAGAATGGTATTCACCCGGATGGCTTCGCCCATCAGGTCGCGCGCCATCGGCAACGTCATGCCGACGACGGCCGCCTTCGAGGCGGCATAGGCCGCTTGCCCGATCTGTCCGTCCTCGGCGGCGACCGAGGCGGTATGGATGATCACGCCCCGCTCCCCGCTGTCGGCCGGTTCGAGCGTCATCATGCCCGCGGCGGCGAGTGCCGCGCAGCGGAAGCTGCCGATCAGATTGATCTGGATCAGCTTCTCGAACGCGGCGAGCGGATGGTGCGTGATTTCCCCGGTTTTCTTGTCGCGCCCGGCGGTTTTCATGGCGATGCCGGTGCCCGCGCAATTGACGAGAATGCGCTCCTGCCCGTGCGCGGCGCGTGCCTTCGCGAAACCGGCTTCCACGTCGGCGTCCGATGTGACGTCCACCCGGCAGAACACGCCGCCGAGCTCCCGCGCGACGGCCTCGCCCTGCGCTTCGTTGAAATCGAACAGAGCCACCTTCACGCCCAAGCCGGCAAGCTGCCTCGCCGTCGCCGCCCCCAATCCGGAAGCGCCGCCGGTGACGATCGCGGAAACCGATGAATCGAGCTGCATGGGCTTAAAGTGCCTCCACGATCGTGACGTTCGCCATGCCACCGCCTTCGCACATGGTCTGCAAGCCGTAGCGTTTGCCGCACGCCCGCAACGCATGGACAAGGGTGGTCATCAATTTGGTCCCGGAACTGCCGAGCGGATGCCCGAGCGCGATCGCGCCCCCATTCACGTTGAGTTTGTCGGGATCGGCGTGCAGGGTGCGAAGCCACGCGACCGGCACGCTCGCGAACGCCTCATTGACCTCGAAAAGATCGATATCGTCGATCGACATGCCCGCGCGCTTCAGCGCCCGCTCGGTCGCCGGCAGCGGCGCTTCCAGCATGATCACCGGATCATGCCCGAGCACGCTCATGTGATGGATGCGCGCCAGCGGGGTCGCGCCCGTCGCTTTCAGCCCATGCTCGTTGACCACCACGACGCCCGAAGCCCCGTCGCAGATCTGGCTCGCCGTCGCCGCCGTGATCCGCCCGCCCTCGCGCAGCAATTTCACGCCGGCGATCGCCTCGAGCGAGGCGTCGAACCGGATTCCCTCATCCACGCGATGCGCTTCGCCATCGACCGGCACCGGCACGATCTCGTCGGCGAACGCCCCCGCTTGTGTCGCCGCCGCCGCCCGCCGATGGCTCTCATAGGCATAGGCATCGAGCGCGTCCTTCGGCAGATCGTATTTCTCCGCCATCATCTCGGCGCCCATGAACTGGCTGAATTGGATGCCCGGATAGCGCCTTTCCTGAGCTGGGCTCTTCGGATTCCCGAACCCGTTTTTCTCCGGCAGCACGCTGGAAAGCCCCATCGGCACCCGCGTCATGCATTCGACGCCGCCGGCGATCACCACATCCATGCTCCCCGACATCACCGCCTGCGCCGCGAAATGCAGCGCCTGCTGCGAGCTTCCGCATTGCCGGTCGATGCTCGTCGCCGGCACGCTCTCCGGCAGCGACGATGCGAGCACGGCCCCGCGCGCGACATTGAGCGATTGCTCGCCCACCTGCTGCACACAGCCGAAAATCACATCCTCGATCTGCGCCGGATCGAGTTTTGCGCGCGCCACCAGCGCATCGATCACCAGCGCCCCGAGATCGGCCGGATGCCAATCCTTGAGCTTCCCGCCCTTCCGCCCGCCCGCCGTCCGCGCCGCCGCAATGATGTAGGCCTCGCCCATCCTCGTGCTCCCCGCTTCAGGCGTTGAAAGGCTTGTCGCGGTCCAATCGGATATCCCCGGGCAGCCCCAGCACCCGCTCCGCGATGATGTTCCGCAAAATCTCGTCCGTTCCCCCGGCGATCCGTCCCCCCGGCGATTGCAGCCAAGCCTCCGCGAACCTCCCGCCCGCCGCAAGCCCCGCCTCGCCCAGAAGATCGAGCGCAAATCCCGAAAGATCCTGAATCTTCCGCGCACTCACCAGCTTGTAGATCGACGCCTCCGGCCCCGGCATCTGCCCCCGCGACAGCGCCGTGATCGCCCGCCATTTGGTATATTCGAGCCCCTGGCTCTGCACATACCAATCCGCGAGCCGCTCCCGCACCGCCGCGTTCCCGATCGCCGGCGCCCCCTCGATCGCAATCTCCTGCGCAAGCGTCAGAAGATCCTCGAAATCCGGCCCCGGCAGCGACCCGATCGCCAGCCGCTCATGCATCAGCGTCGTCAGCGCCACCCGCCACCCGTCGCCCACTTCGCCCAGACGCTGACCATCTGGAACCCACACGTTGGTGAAAAACACCTCGTTGAAATTCGACTCCCCCGAAATCTGCCGGATGCGCCGCACCTCGATCCCCGGTGACCCCATCTCGACGAAAAACATCGTCAAGCCCCGATGCTTCGGCACCGAAGGGTCCGTCCGCGCCAGCAACAACCCGAAATCCGAAAAATGCGCGCCCGACGTCCAGATCTTCTGCCCGTTGATGCGCCACCCGTCGCCCTCCCGCTCGGCGCGCATCCGCAACCCCGCCACATCCGACCCCGCCGCCGGCTCCGAAAACAGCTGGCACCAGATCGTCTCCCCTCGCAGCGCCGGCCCCACCAGCCGCTCGCACACAGCCGCCTCCGCGTAAGCCATCACCGTCGGCACGCACATCCCCAGGCCGATTTCGAAAACCCCCCTCGGAACCTGGTATTTTTCTTCCTCCTGGTTCCAGATCACCTGCTGCATCGGCGTCCCGCCGCGCCCGCCAAACCGCCTCGGCCAGGTAATCCCCGCAAACCCCGCTTCCGCCTTCGTCCCCTGCCACGCTTTCGCCGCCGCAACATCGCCCCGCCCACCAAAACCAGGCGCCTCGCGCTCCAGAAACGCACTTGCCTCCGCACGGAACGCCGCTTCTTCGGGGCTATCTTCGAAATCCATGGCTCGATTCTCCAAAGCCGCAGGGGCTCTGCCCCTGCACCCCGCTGGGGCCGAAAGGCCCCAGACCCCTTCACTTCAGGCCGCGTTTCGTTGTTCCAGCGTGCGCACCAGAATATCCTTCCAGTACCCGATCCCGCCCAGGCACAGCGCCAGATGCTTGGACCGCCTGTAAAACAAATGACAATCCGAGTCCCAGGTGAACCCCATCCCCCCATGCACCTGGATCGTCTCCGCCGCCGCCATCTCGAACGCCCGCGTCGCCGCCACCCGCGCCGCCGCCGCCGCCCGCAGGAAATCCGGCGCCTCCGCCATCATCGCCCAGACCGCGTAAAACGCATGCGACCGCGCCAGCTCGATCGCCACATACACATCCGCGAGCTTATGCTTGACCGCCTGAAACGACCCGATCTTCCGCCCGAACGCCTGCCGCTCCAGCGCATAATCCCGCGCCATCATCAGCGCCCGATGCGCCCCGCCCAGCTGCTCGAACGCAACGAACACCGCCGCCCGCGCCAGAACCGCCTCCACCGCGCTCCACCCCGAAGCCAGCAGCTCCGCCGGCGCCCGCTCGAACGCGAGCCGCGCCACCCCCCGTGACGGATCGAGCCCAGCCAGCGCCTCCCGCGAAACCCCCTCGAGCGGCGCCAGATAAACGCCAACCTCGCCCGCCCCATCCCGCGCCACCACCAGCGCCAGTTGCGCGAGCGTACCATCCACCACCGGCCATTTCACGCCGGTCAGCGCCCCATCCCGAAACACCGTCCCGACCGCCCGCGCTTCCGGCGCCCCCGGCCCCTCGCTGAGCGCCCAGGCCGCCGCCACGCTCCCATCCGCGATCCCCGGCAACCACCGCGCCTGCTGCGCCGCGCTGCCAAACCGCAACAAAGCCGGCGCCGCCACATAAGCCCCGCCCGCGAACGGCACCGGCGCCAAACTCTCCCCCAGCGCCTCCGCGATCAGGCAAAGCCCTTCCTCGCCGAGCGAACTCCCCCCGAACGCCTCCGGAATGGCGGCCCCGAGCCACCCCAACCCGCGCACCCGCGCCCACAGCGCCGCATCCACCCCCGCGCCGAAAGCCCGCCTGGCCGCCCCCGACGCCGCCTCGCGCAGCACCTCCCGCGCCGCCTCGCCCGCCTGCACCGCGACCTCGGAAAACGCGAAATTCACCCCGCGCCTCTCTTCTTTAACTGATTAACTAAACACCCGCTCCCGCACCCAAGCAAGCGAAGCCGCATCGTCCACATCCACCAAAACCCCCGGATCGCCGGCCGCCACCTCCCGCACCGCCCCCGCATGCCGCGCCAAAATCGCCCGCGCCCCCGCATCCCCGCCGAGACCGCGCAGCGCCCCGAAGAACCGCCGCCCGAAAAACACCGGATGCCCCCGCCGCCCGTCGAAAACCGGCACAGCGATCCCTTGGTCCCCCGCCGCCATCACCGCGTCCATCGTCGCCGCCCGCACCAGCGGCATGTCCCCCAGACACACGAGCGCCCCCTCCACCCACGCCGGCAACGCCGCCACCCCCGCCGCCAAACTCTTCCCCATCCCCCCGCTCGCCAGCTCGACCCCGATCAGC
>DAIDJM010000037.1 GCA_027451405.1 Acetobacteraceae bacterium
GGCCGGGCGGCGGCGGGCCGGGCGGGCGCGCGGGGAGCGGGCTGCCGGTCAGGTCGGCGCCGGTCGCGTCGAGCAGGCGGAGGCGGGTGGTGGGCACGCGGCGGAGGCGGAAGGCGCGCGGGCGGGCGAGCGGGGTGGCGCCGGTCGAGGCGGCGGAGAGGTCGGTGGCGGTGAGGCGGGCGAGGGTGGTGCCGTCGAGGGTGGTGAGGCGGAGCTCGGGGTCGCGGTCGGGGTCGGCCGGGTGCCAGGCCCAGCCGGTGAGGCCGGCGCCGGTGCGGCGGACGAAGCCTTGGGCGCGGTTCAGGACGGCGGGATCCAGCGGGCCACCGAGCAGCCGCCGGCACGCGCGCTCGGTCAGACGGTCGGGTGGCAGGCTCGATTCGAGCGAGCCGGTGGTGGCGAGCACGATCCAGTCGACGCCGAGGCGAGGGGCGAGGCGGCGGGTCAGCGCGAGCGTGGTGGCGTCGGCGGCGTAGTTGGCGAGCAGCGTGGCCAGCGCGTCGCGGGCGGTGTCGAAATCGCCGGTCTCGGCGGCGGCGAGCGCGGTGCCGGTCCAGGCTTCGCGGCCGCCATGCTCGCGGGCGAGGGGGGCGAACAGGGCGAGCGCGGCTTGGGCGTCGGCGCAGCGCAGGCGGCAGAGGGCGAGGGCGAGGGCGATATTGCCGTCGGCGGGGGCGAGGCGGTGGGCGCGTTCGAGCCAGGGCCGGGCGCGGGCGGGATCGGGCTCGGCCTCGGCGCGCGTCCAGGCCGCGCGGGCGAGTCGTTCGGTGCGGCGGGTGCGTTCGGCCTCGAGCCGGTCGCGCGCGGTCACGCGGCCTGGCTGGCATCCAGGCGGGCGAGATCCTCGGCCGCTTCGGCGAGGCCCTGGTCGCGGGCGCGCTCGAGCCAGATCCGGCTTTCCGCGAGATCGGGCTCTCCGCCGAGGCCGCGGGCCAGGAAGCGGCCGAGCATCATCTGGGCGTAAGGGTGGTTCTTTTCGGCGGCTTCGCGGTACCAGCGCCTGGCTTCGACGCGATCCTCGGCGACCTCGTGACCGCCGCCGAGCATGGCGCCGGCCGCGAACATGGCCCCGGGATGGCCGGTGGCGGCCGCCTCACGGAAGAGGGTGAGCGCCTCCTCGTGGTTTTTCGGGCCGCCGGTGCCGGCCAGCAGGAGTTCGGCGAGCGAGACCTTGGCGTCGATCATGCCGCTTTCGGCGGCCCGCGCGATCCAGGTGCGGGCTTCGGCAGGGTCGGGCTCGAGGCCGCGGCCTTCAAGCATCATGCGGCCATACCAGTAGCGGGCATTGGCGATGCCGTCGGCGGCGCGGCGGAGCCAGAGGACGGCGCGGCGGTCGTCGCGCTCGATGCCGAGGCCCTCGGCAAGGCAGACGCCGAGATTGTAGGCGGCGATGAGGTCGCCGTTGCCGGCGGCGCGCTCGAACCATTCCCGGGTGCGGCGGCGCTCCGCCTCGCTGCCGCCGTGGGTGAGGAGCAGGTTGGCGAGGTCGGCCTGGGCCTTGGGGTCGCCCCCTTCGGCGGCGCGGCGGAACCATTGCTGGGCGAGTTCGAGGTCGCGCGACACGCCGGTGCCGGCCAGGTGCATGAGGCCGAGCGCGCGGGCGGCGGCGAGGTGGCCGGCTTCCGCCGCGCGGGTGTACCAGAGGGCGGCTTCGGCATAGTTGGGCGGCAGGTCGCCGGGGGCGGCATAGAGGTCGCCGACCAGGGCGGCGGCTTCGCGGTCGCCGGCATTGGCGGCGCGGCGCAGCCAGCTTTCGCCTTCCACGGGGTTTTTGGGGGCGCCGCGGCCTTCGAGCAGGGCGAGGCCGAGCCGGGCCTGGCCGGCGCGCACGCCTTTCTCGGCGGCGCGGCGGTAGAATGCGAGGGCGCGGGTATCGTCCCGGGGGACGCCGGCGCCGCGCTCATGCATGACCCCGAGCAGGTAGGTCGCGGTCGGCAGGTCGGCCTCGGCGGCCTGGGTGAGCGCGGCGGCGGCCTCTTCATGGGACGCGTAGTCGGTGGCGGTGCGGAGCCGGGCGAGGCCAAGGCCGAGATGGCCCTGGGCGCAGCCGGCCTCGGCGGAGCGCTGATACCAGCGATCGGCTTCGGTGAGGTCCTGGATGTCGGCGGGGCCGGAGGTGAGGATGTAGCCGAGCAGGGCCTGGGCCTCGGACGAGCCGGCCTCTGCCGCGCGGCGGGCCCATTTCAGCGCGCTCGGGAAATCGGGCGCTTCGGTGACCGGCGCGGCGCTGGTGGCGAAGAGCGCGCCTCCCGTGGGGGTGCTCCGGCCGGTGAGACCGTAGAGATAGAGAGTCGCGAGCAGGGTTTGCGCTTCGAGCCACCCGGCTTCGGCGGCGCGCTCCACCCAGAGCGTACCGTCGCGGCGGCTGGCGGGAACGCCGGTGCCGCGCAGATAGGCGCGGCCGACCAGATACTGTCCTTCCGGCAGTCCGGCCTGGGCGGCGCGGCTGAGAAGCGCGAAGGCGCGGGCGTAGTCTTGCGAGGCATCGAGCCGCTTGCCGCGATCGAGGGCGGCTTGGGGGGAGAGGACGCGATCGAACAGGGATTTCATGCGAGGGTTGGGGCCCGGCGAAGGCTCGTCCGGGCCCGCTTCCGGATCAGGTGGGTTCGCGCATGCCTTCGTAGAAGGTGGGGAGATACCTTTCCACGAGATAGCTGATGATGTTGCGCGAGCCGGCCACAATGGCGACATCGATCGGCATGCCGGGCATCAGGTGGAAATCGTGTGGCACGCGCTTCAAGTCCAGCCGGTCCACCGTGATGCGGACATCGTAGAAATAGGCGGAATTTGGGGACGTGCCGGTGAAGACCGTGTTGCCCATGGTGCCGGCGCTCATGCCCGGTTGGCCGGAGGTGGCGTTGGTGGGAAAGCTGTCGGCGCTGATCAGGCGGACGGTGCCTTCGGCCTCGCCGAACTCGAGGAACGGGAAGGTCTCGAAACGGACCACGGCGGGCTGCCCGACCTCGACAAAGCCGGACTGGTCGCCGGTGACCTGCACATCGGCTTCGAGCGGCGCGTTGACGGGCACCAGCGTGAAGAACGTCTGACCGCTCTGCATGACCGAGCCGGGCGATACCGGCGCGATCGAGAGCACGATGGAATCTTCTTGCGCGCGCAGATCGATCAGCTTGTAGTTCAGCGCGGCATGTTCGAGCTGGTCGCGCGCCGAGGCGAGCTGCACCGAATCGTCGGTGATGTTTTGGGAAACATCGGCGAACCATTGCTGGTTATAATTGTCGAGCTGCCCCTGCAGCGAGGCGATCGTCTGCTTGGCGTTGTTGGCCTGCTGGATGTTGAACAGCACCTGACGCTCGGCCTCGAGGCGGGTGCTCTGGGCCGATAGTGTGTCGAGCCGGCTGCCCACCGCGTCGCGTTCTTCGAGTTCGCGGATCTTTTCGACGTCGAGCGCGACACCGGTTTCCTTGGCATATTGCCGGATATTGGCCTCGGCCTGGGCGAGCAGGGCGCGCTCGGCATCGACCTGACCCTTGTAGTAGCGCAGCTCCGCTTCGCGGGCGGCGGCGCGCTGCGCGTAGATGCCCTCCTGCACGAGGGCCCCCGCGGTCAGCAGCCGCGGTTTGTAGGGATATTGATGGAGTTCGGCGGTCAGCCGGTCGATTTCCGTCTGATATCGGTCGACCGTGTCCTGGGCGGCCTTGTTGTCGGCGGCGGCGAAGGTTGGGTCGAGCTGCGCCAGCAACTGGCCCCTGCGCACGATGTCGCCCTCGGAAACCGCGATCGTCTTGACGATCCCGGCATTGAGCGGCGCCACCACGGTCTCCTGTGTCAAGGAGACGATCTTGCCCGTTGCCTGCACTTCACGATCGAGCGTCAGAATGAAAAACAGCGCCACGATCGCCAGCACCATGGTGCCGATCACCCACACCGTGCCGCTGGCGAGCTTCATGGCCGGCCGGGCGGTGATCGCCTCGCTCGGCGAGAAGAACTCGAGGACCTCGAGCGGCGCATCGCTGGATGGGCCGCGCAACCGGGTCAGTAGCCCTGGCCGCGATGTTTCGGTGGGCCGCGACGGGGTCGGGGTCGTCGTGATCGACATCGGACTATTCTCCCTGCGTCAGCGCCGGGGTCGCGGCTTGCGCGGCGGCGATGTGCCGGTTCTGCTGGTTCCAGAGCGTGCGGTAGATCGCGCAGCGTTCGAGCAGAACTTGGTGCGGCGCCATATCGACCAGCTGACCACGCTCCATGACCATGATCAGGTCGCAATTCACCAGACTCGAGAGACGGTGCGAGACGATGACCATGGTGCGGCCCTTGCCGATCCGCACCAGGTTGGCATTGACCAGCGCTTCCGACTCCGGATCGAGCGCGCTGGTCGCTTCATCGAGGATCATGATGCGCGGGTTGGTGACCAGCGCGCGGGCGATCGCCAGCCTCTGGCGTTGGCCGCCCGAAATGTTGGTCGAGCCTTCCTCGATCCAGGTTTCGTAGCCTTGCGGCATGCGCTCGATGAACTCCTCGGCACCCGCCAGCCGGGCGGCGCGCACGGCGTCCTCGGTGGTGAGGCCGGGTCGGCCCGAGGTGATGTTGTCACGCACCGTGCCGCGGAACAGGAAATTATCCTGCAGCACGATGCCGAGGCTGCGGCGCAGATGGGCGAGATTGATCTCGCGCATCTCGACCCCGTCGATCTTCACGGCACCGGTATATTCGCGGCTGATGCCCTGCAGCAGCCGCGTGATGGTCGATTTGCCGGATCCCGATCGGCCGACCAGGCCGACCATCGAGCCAGGCGGGATCGAGACGCTGACGCGGTTCAGCGCCGGGCGCTGGCCGAGCGGGTAGGTGAAGGTGACGTCGTCGAACTCGATGCGGCCCTCGAATTGCGGGCGCACGCCGTCCGTGACGGAGCGGACCTCGGGGGCGTTGTTGAGCACCTTGGCGATCTGGCCGATCGCGGTCCGCACTTCGTGGAAATCCTGCAGCAGCTTGGCGAACCCGACCAGCGGGGTGGCCACCCGGCCGGACAGCAGCATGAAGGCGAGCAGCGCGCCGCGATCGACGCTGGTGTCGCCGGCAACCGCGAGATAGGCGCCGAGCAGGATGCAGCCTCGGCTCATGAAGATTTGCAGCGGATCGACCAGCGTCTGCGGCCAGTTCGAGAGCCGCCCGACTGCCAGCCGCCAATTGACCGCGTCGGCCACGCGCTCGTCCCACACGCCGCGCTGCTGGGGCTCTAGGGCCAGCGTCTTGACCGTGCGGATGCCGTTCACGGTCTCGGTCAGCACCGCGGCCTTTTGGTGTTCGGCACGAATCATCTGGCCGACGAGCTGGGAGACCGGACGCAGGAAGACCATGATGATCAGCGTGATGACGCCCGCGACGGCGATCGACACGGCCGCCAGCGTCGGCTCGATGTAGAAAATCACGGGCAGGATCACGATCAGGGTGAACCCGTCGAGAAACGTGTCGAGCAGCTTGCCGGTGATGAACTCGCGGATGCGGAACACTTCGCGCATCCGGCTGATCGTCTCGCCGGCCTGGCTACGCTCGAAGAAATCGAGCGGCAGCGAAAGCAGCCGGCTGAATATGTGCAGATTGAGCCGGGTATCGACCCGCGCCCCGATCACCAGCACAAGCTCGCGTCGCGCCCAGCTCAGCACCGTTTCATAGAAGATGAAGGTGACGAGAATGACCACGAGCATGTACAGCGTATTGAGGCTGTTGAATTCCAGCACGCGGTCGAGCGTGCCCATAATAATGAAGGGCGGCACGAGCTGCAGCATCGAGATGACGATGGAGGCGTAGCTGATCTGCCGGAGCAGCTGCTTTTCCTTGAACACCACCCCCATGATCCAGCCGAGCGTGAAGGGCGCCTCGCCCTCGCCCTGGCCGGTGGCGCGGCGCAGCATCAGCACTTCGCCGGACCAGGCTTCCTCAAGGCGGAGGCGATCGACTGCGACCGGCGGCTCCGCGTCGCTCGCGGTCGGGCTTTTCAGCCACACCACGTCGCGGCCGGGATCGGCGCCGACCACCACGCCCGCCGTGCCGTCGCGCAGCAGCAGCACGACCGGAGTCGTTTCGCGGAAACGGAACAGGTTGCGCCAGGCGAGACGCAGGGCCTTCGCCTGCAGACCCTGGCCGCGCAGCCAGCTCACGAGCGCCGCGGCCGAGGGGTAGGCCTCGCCCACCGCGCCGCGATAGAGATTCATGTCGAGGTCGATGCCGTAGAACCGCGCCGCCATCAGAACGGCGCGCAGCCGCAGCTCGGTCGGGGTCAGCGTCTCGGTCTCCGGCGCTTCGACCGGGAGCGTCGACTCGGGAACGCCGCCGGGTGCGGGGGGCGATGGCTGCACACTGTCCTCCAATCGGCTCGGCCCGGCGCCGCGCGCAGCGGCGCGCCTCAGGGGCTCCGGCGCCCGCCTCTAGCATGAAAAACCTTCCAGGGGATAAAAAACTGGCGGACAGCCGGGCCTGTTCCGTAGCCGGACCGAACCCGCTACCGCACGGATCCGGGTGTAGCCTACCCCTCCGACCCAAAGCCGAGGTGACCCGATCCATGCCGGTTGTGACCGCCGAGCCCCGCCATCTGCCGGAGATCCAGGCGATCTACGCCCACCATGTGCTCCATGGGACCGGAACCTTCGAGGAGGTGCCGCCCAGCCTCGAGGCGATCGAGGCGCGCTTCCGGGCCGGCACCGAGGCCGGCTACGACTGGCTGGTCGCTGAGGATGCGAGCGGCGTGCTCGGCTTTTGCTATGCCGGGCCGTTCCGGGCGCGCAGCGCCTACCGCCACACCGCCGAGGACAGCGTCTATGTGCGCGACGACGTCCGCGGGCAGGGCGTCGGGCGGGCGCTGCTTGCCGAGCTGATCGCCCGCAGCGAGCGGCGCGGCATCCGCCGCATGCTGGCGCTGATCGGCGACTCGGAGAATGCCGGCTCGATCGGCATGCACGCCTCGCTCGGATTCGCCCATGCCGGCGTGCTGCGCGCCTGCGGCTTCAAGTTCGGGCGCTGGCTCGACGTCGTGATCATGCAGCGCACGCTCGGGCCGGAAACCCCGCCCGTGCCCTGAGTTGCGCGGGCCACAGCCGGCCGGTTCGGGTCTCATTACCAAAAATAAAGCTGACGAGGGGGTGGTTTCACCGCACCAGGGGGCTGGCGCGCGTCCGGCTTGCCCCGTAAGCCTTCCGCTTGCGGACGCGCTTTGCCGTTCCTCATCAGTAATCTTCCACACGGAGACCCCATGAAGCTCCCCACCCTGACCGCGGCTGTCGCCGCCGTCGCTCTTGCCGCGGCCCCCGCTCTCGCGCAGACCGCCGCGCCCGCTCCGGCCCCCGCGCCGGCCCCGGCCGCTCCCGAGGCCGCGGCTCCGGCTCCGGCCCCGTCGGCCGCGCCCGACACCGGCATGGCGGGCAGCATGAGCAGCGGCAGCAGCATGAGCAGCAAGAGCACCAAGAAGCACCACACGTCGCACCATCACGCGACGCACCACCACCACGCCAAGAAGAGCAGCAAGTCGTCCGAGAGCACGGCGGCTGCGCCTTCCGGCGACACCGGCACCGCCGCGCCGGCCGACACCAGCGCCGCGCCGAAGCACAAGTAAGCCGCGACTTCACGGAAGCGACTTGGGGCCAGGGGGCACTGCCGCCTGGCCCGACGCGCTTCCTTCTGTTTGCGCGATTGCGCCGCGCGCGCGTTCGCGGCATTTTCAGGCCCATGGCCCACGCCATCCTCGCTCCGCTCTCGCCGCCGCGCCGTACCCCGGCCGCGCGCGCGCGACTTATCGGCCCCTGAGCGGACCGGCCTCTCCAGGCCGCCGGTCAGGGGATGACCCGATCCACGCGCGAGCCTGAGGAAGCCATGACCATCCAGCATCCGAGTTTCGGCGAACTCGCCGACGACCGCATCATCATCTTCGACACCACGCTGCGCGACGGCGAACAGTCGCCCGGCTTCTCGATGAATCTCGAGGAGAAGCTGCGACTCGCGGAAGCCATCGCCGAGCTCGGCGCCGACGTGATCGAGGCCGGATTCCCGATCGCCTCGCCCGGTGATTTCGAGAGCGTGCGCGCGATCGCCGAGACCGTGCGGGGGCCCGTGATCTGCGGGCTCGCGCGCTCGGCGCCCGGCGACATCCTGCGCGCGGCAGAGGCGATCCGGCCAGCCGAGCGCGGACGCATCCATACCTTCATCAGCACCTCGCCGCTGCATATGAAATACAAGCTGCGGATGGAGCCCGACGCGGTGCTCGAGGCGGTGACGGCGAGCGTGACACTCGCCCGCAATCACGCCTCCGACGTCGAATGGTCGGCCGAGGACGGCAGCCGCACCGAGCCCGATTTCCTCTGCCGCTGCGTCGAGGCGGCGATCGCCGCGGGTGCCACCACGATCAATATTCCCGACACGGTGGGCTACGCGCTGCCGGAGGATCTGTTCCGGATCTTTACCATGCTGCGCGAGCGGGTGCCGGGCGCCGATCAGGTGGTGTTTTCGGCGCACAATCACAACGATCTCGGGCTTGCGGTGGCGAACACGGTCGCCGCACTGCGCGCCGGCGTGCGGCAGGTGGAATGCACCATCAACGGCATCGGCGAGCGCGCGGGCAACGCAGCGCTCGAAGAGATCGTGATGACGCTGCGGACCCGGCCCGATGCGCTGCCGCACACGACGCAGGTCACCAGCGAACGCATCCTCCGCACCTCGCGGCTGCTGGCCACCATCACCGGTTTCGACGTGCAGCCGAACAAGGCGATCGTCGGCCGGAACGCGTTCGCGCATGAAAGCGGCATCCACCAGGACGGGATGCTCAAGAACGCACGCACCTACGAGATCATGACGCCGGAAAGCGTGGGCTGGAACAATTCCAACCTGGTGATGGGGAAACATTCCGGACGCGCTGCGTTTCGCGACAAGCTGCGAGCCCTCGGCTATGGCGAGCTCGGCGACAACGCGCTGAACGACGCGTTCAGGCGCTTCAAGGAACTCGCCGACCGCAAGAAGCTCGTCTATGACGAGGACATCATGGCGCTCGTCGATGACGAAGTGCTGCGCGGGCACGACCGGATCCGGTTCGTTTCGCTCGAAGTCTGGTCGGGCTCGAAGGGGCCGGCGCGGGCCGTCCTCGAGATCGAGTGCGACGGGCGCGTGCTAGGCGCCGAGGCCCATGGCGACGGGCCGGTGGACGCGACCTTCAACGCGATCCGGGCGGCCTTCCCGCACGAGGCGAAGCTCGTGCTGTTCTCGGTCGGCGCGATCACCGAGGGAACCGACGCGCAGGCGAAAACCACCGTGCGGCTCGAGGAAGACGGGAAAATGGTGGACGGGCAGGGGTCGGATACCGACACGATCGTCGCCTCGGCCCGGGCCTATCTGCACGCGCTGAACAAGCTGATGGTGAAACGGCTGCGGCGGGAGCCGGCGGCTTTGTCGGCGTAGGGGGTTATGCCTCCGGCGGGCAGAGGCTCCGCCTCTGCACTCCGCTGGGGCCGAAAGGCCCCAGACCCCGTTTCTTTCCGTTGCGTTTCCGCGGACGATGCCTGATTGTGTCGGTCTCAGGAATGTCCGGAGGCGACATGGGCCTTGCTCCAAACAACCAACAGGTCGGCCTCGGTCCGAATAACGAGGCGGTGAACGACCCCCACTTCGCACTCGTAACAGGTTTGGAGCAGATACTCGAGAACCTCAGATATCTCGAAGGCATCAGGTGCGGCGACCCGAATTCGCCTCACTGGGGCTGGTATCGGGACCGGATCGAGCAGGGGATTTGCTTTCTGCCGTACCAGACCGGCCCGGCGTTGGCGTTCGCTCCGTCTCGGTTCATTGGCTACGCAGGCAACACATTTGAGGTCCACAATGCTCGCGCATTGAATGGGACGCTAACCAATCAGGCGATCTCGCGTGTCTTGGGCGCTCAGCTTACGCCTGCTTGGCAAGCACAAGGGCTCGAACATTCCTTCCGTACTTTCTGCAGAGATCTCGACGTGACGCCGGCGCCGGCATTCGGTGCCAAAAGGCGGTATTGGTCCGCGATCGAGTTACCTCAGTAATGAAAAGGGGTCTGGGGCCTTTCGGCCCCAGCGGGGATGCAAGGGGCAGAGCCCCTTGCCCGCCGGAGGCGCGCTTCCGCCTCAGAAAAGCAGGCCCAGCAGCGTCTTCAATAATTGTTCGAGCGGCATCATCGTCAGGACCAGCGGGACGATCGGGGCGAGGGTTGCGAAGGCGAGGGTGAAGATCGAGTCTCTCGTGATCAGCGCGAGCCGCATGCCACGGACGATTTCGCCGCTGTTGCTGAGATCGGCGAGGGATTGGATGTCGCTGGTGCCGAGGAGCCGTTCGCTTTCGGCGGCGCGGCCGCGCAACCATTTCTGGTCGAATTCGCGCGTGTAACGGGCGGCGAAGGAACCGAAATCGATTTCGCCGGCCCATTTGGTGCGAATCAGTTGCGGGGTGAAAACCAGCAGCGGCCCGAGCAGCAGGCAGAGCGAGAAAGCGACGACGACGGCGATTTCGGCTTTGAACGCCGTCAGTTTGGCGCCGAGATAGAAGATGCGGTTGGCGAGCGCGCCGGCGAGCAGCACGCTGTGGGCCACGGCCAGCGGAGCGGCCACGAAGGCGATTTGTGAGAGGAAACCGAGACCGCCGGCGCGATCCGGATGCAGGGGCACGAGACGCAGCTCCATGCGCGACACCTGCCAGAGGAAGCGGGTCCAGATGAACAGGCGAAAATACCAGCGCAGCAGAAGGAACTGGAAGATCGGCAGGCTTACCAGCCCATACCAAAGGCCGGCCGGCGTCGGGGTCGCGCGGGAGCTGGCCGCCACGTTGTACCAGGCTGGGACGCCGACTTTGAGGTAGTAGCGGTGGAGGGGAATCCCGACCGAGAAAACCAGGGCGAGCATCAGGATTTCCGCAGTCGTGGAATCGCGCCAGCGGATGGCGCTCGCCATCGCGGCCTCGTAGCGCGGGACGGCATGATCGGGAATCAAATTGCGGCAGCGGAACTGCTGCACCATGGGGGGCAGGCGCTGCAGGAATACCAGTTCCACGCCGATGAGCAGCGGCATGGCGGCCAGGAAACGAAGATTGGCCTGGAAGTCGAACGCGAACGGCATGGTCACGCGGCCGGGCAGCAGGTTGCCGTCGAGCGCGGACAGCGCCGCCAGGGGCAGCCAGCTCAGCAGGGCGATGACGGCGATGCGCCGGCGTGCCAGCCCGAGTTGGTCGTCGCACAGGCGCGCTTTGCACAGGAGGCGGAACAGAGGTCCGCCCTGGATGATGGAGAAATCCGGGTCGGCGGCATGATCCGGCGCCCGGCGCTCGAGGCCGGGCTCGGGTGGATGGGTGGGCGGAGCCTCCAGCATCGGCGGACGGGTCCCACGGGGGCGGCCGGCGCGGCGGGGTCGCTCGATGGGCGTTGCGGCCCGCGGCCGCACGGCCGGCGGGTTCTTGTTAGCCGATCGGGGTCTGGGGTCCGTTGACGCAGATCAAGCGGCTGGCGCGCAGGCCGGCCGACGCGGTCCTGTGGCGAAAGGGGGCTGGGGCTGCCTTCCGGCCCCGGCGGGATCGCGGCGCGCGCTGAAGCTTCGAGCGCGTGCCGCGATGGGACAGGGCCCGTGCCCGCCGGAGGCGCGGTTCAGCGTTTGCTCAGTATCCGTAGCCCGGGGGCGGCGGGGGCGGCGGCGGCCGGTAGTAGTTGGGCGGTGGCTGCTGGTAGTAGCCGGGCGGCGGGGGTTGCGGTGTCGTGGCGGCGCCGCCGACCGCGCCGAGGGCGCCGCCTGCCAGCGCGCCGATCGCGGCCCCGCGGCCGCCGCCGGCGATGCCGCCGATGGCGGCACCCGCGCCGGCGCCGAGCAGGCCGCCGCCGACCGCGCGCTGGCCGGGATCGTAGGGGTTGGTGCAGGCGCCGAGCGCCAGGATGGCGCCTAGGCATGCGGGCAGCGCGAACTTGCGCATCTTTCCTCCGTGTTGCGTGGCCGCCGCGACGGCGGCGGCCGGTCCTGGGATGCCTGCCGAAGCCGGCGGAATTGCGGCGGCGGCGCGCCGGGGTCAGTGGTGGGCGGTGAGAGCGCCGGTGATGGCGCCCGCGCCACCGCCGACGAGCGCGCCGACCGCGGGATTGAAGCCGCCGGCGACGCCGAGAAGGGCGCCCGCGCCCGCGCCGATGGCGCCGCCGCTCAGGGCTCGCGTCGTCGCCGAGTGGCCGCAGCCGCCGAGCGTGAGCAGCGAGGCGCCGAGCGCCAGCACCAAGGGAAACCTGCCAACCATTCCTTCACCTCCGGATGGAACATAGGTGAGCGTTCGCACGCCCGCGACTGTCGTTGCAAATCGTTAAAATCACCTGACCCGTTGCGGTTGCCACGGGTTGCCGGGCCGGGCCGCGGAAGCTAAGCGGTGCGCCCTATCGAACCCGGCCGGTTGCCGGGCGGAAAGGCAAAATCCCCGATGCTGTCCCGATTGCTGGGCCTGATGTCCGCCGACATGGCCATCGACCTCGGCACCGCCAACACGCTGGTTTACGTCAAAGGCCGCGGCATCGTGCTGGCCGAGCCGAGCGTGGTCGCGATCGCCGATGTGCGCGGCAAGAAGCAGGTTCTCGCGGTCGGCGACGAGGCCAAGCAGATGCTGGGGCGCACGCCCGGCAACATCTCGGCGATCCGGCCGATGCGCGACGGCGTCATCGCCGATTTCGAAGTCGCCGAGGAGATGATCAAGCATTTCATCCGCAAGGTGCACAACCGGCGCGGATTCGCCTCCCCGATCATCATCGTCTGCGTGCCCTCGGGCTCGACCGCGGTGGAGCGGCGGGCGATCCAGGAGAGCGCGGAGAGCGCCGGCGCGCGCCGGGTGCTGCTGATCGAGGAGCCGATGGCGGCGGCGATCGGGGCGGGTCTGCCGGTGACCGAGCCGTCGGGCTCGATGGTGGTGGATATCGGCGGCGGCACGACCGAGGTCGCGGTGATCTCGCTCGGCGGCATCGTCTATTCGCGCTCGGTGCGGGTGGGCGGCGACAAGATGGACGAGGCGATCATCAGCTACATCCGGCGGCAGCATAATCTGCTGGTGGGCGAGGGGTCGGCCGAGCGCATCAAGATCGAGGTGGGGGCGGCGCGGCCGCCGGACAGCGGCGAGCATGGCCTGCTGCGCGAGGTGAAGGGGCGGGATCTGATCAACGGCGTGCCCCGCGAGATCGTGGTGAGTCAGGCACAGATTTCCGAAAGTCTCGCGGAACCCGTGACGCAGATCGTCGAGGCGGTTAAAGTGGCTTTGGAAAACACGCCGCCCGAGCTCGCGGCGGATATCTGCGACAAAGGGATCGTGCTGACGGGGGGCGGGGCGTTGCTGAACCGGCTCGACGAGGTGCTGCGCGATGCGACCGGCCTGCCGGTGCTGGTGGCCGAGGATGCGCTCTCCTGCGTGGTGCTGGGAACCGGGCGGGCGCTCGAGGAGCTGAAGCGGCTCAGAAATGTCTTGACCACGATGTATTAAACCTTTGGTTGTATAACTGCCGGCGGACTCGACTGTGGGTCCGCGGCCTGGCCGTCGGGATTTCGTGTGCTGACCGGTTTCGTTGTGCCTCGTTCGGATGCCGGGGGGGTCTGCCGGTGATCCGCTTGTCCATCCAGGCGCGGCAGGCGCTGGCCCGGTTGACGGTGCCGGTGCTGATCGTGGGCTCCGTGGGGCTGCTGCTCCTGGGGCGCGCGGCGCCCGCGGTGCCGGAACGGGCGCGGGTGGCACTCTCCGATGGGCTGGCGCCGCTCTATTCGGCGGTGGAACAGCCTTTCTGGGCGCTGCGCGATGCGGCGGTCTTCCTGCGCGACGCCTGGGGCATGCGGGCGGAGAATGCGCGGCTGCGGGCCGAAAACGAGCGGTTGCGCCACTGGTATGACGTGGCGATGGCGCTCGACGCGGAGAATGCCGAGCTCAAGGCCAATCTGCATTGGGTGCCCGACCCGTCGCTGTCCTTCGTGACGGCGCGGGTGGTGGCCGATGCGGGCGGGGTCTATGCGCGCTCGGTGCTGCTGGCGATCGGGCCGCATCATCGCGTGCAGCGCGGGCAGATCGCGCTCGATGCGAGCGGGCTCGTGGGGCGCGTGACCGAGGTAGGCGCGCGCAGCGCGCGGGTGCTGCTGATCACCGACATGAACAGCCGGATCCCGGTGCGGCTCGAGCAGAGCCGGGCGCGGGCGATCCTGGCGGGGCAGAACGGGCCCTATCCGCGGCTGCTCTACCTGCCGGACGGGGTGCATCCGGCGGAAGGCGAGCGGGTGGTGACGAGCGCGGATGCGAGCGCGTTCCCGGCGGGGTTGCCGGTCGGGACCGTGCATTACAGCGCGGCCGGCGTGCCGGAGATCGACCCGGCGGCGAATCTGGAGCGGCTCGAGCTGGTGCGCATCTTCGATTATGGGTTCGGCGGGATCACGCCGCCGGAGGCGCCGGGCCATATGCCGGTGGCTGCCCTGCCGGAGGGGACGGCGGCGCTCGCCTCCTCGGAGCGGCCTTTCTGAGCATGGACCGCAAACCCGGCATCCGGCCGCGCCCGACTTTGTGGCACCGGCTCGACGTGGCCTCGCGCTTCCTGTTTCCGGGGCTGCTGACGGCTGGCGTGCTCGTGTTGCTGTCGGCGCCGATCGGGGTGCCGGGGCAGGCGCAAATGCAGCCGGCCTGGGCGCTGGCCTCGGTCTATTTCTGGTCGATCTACCGGCCGGCCTCGATGCCCGCCTGGGCCGTGTTCGCGACCGGGTTGCTGCTCGATCTGCTCGCGCAGGGGCCGGTCGGGCTGTTCGCGCTGATCCTGCTCCTGGTGCATGCCCTCGCGATGGGCAACCGGCGGGTGCTGGCGCGGCAGGGTTTCTTCAGCGTCTGGGCCGGGTTCGTGGCAGTGGCCGCGGGGGCGGCCGCGCTCGAATGGGCGGTGAACGCGGTCTTCGCCTGGCACTGGCTGGCGCCGTGGCCGGGATTGTTCGAGTTCGCGGTGGCGGTCGGCGCCTATCCGCTGCTGGCCTCGGGCTTCATCCGCGCGCATCAGGGGCGGGCCGCGCCGGAGCAGGCGTGAGGCCGGCCGCATGAAGCAGCAGGCGCGCCGCACCGCGGTCTTCACGCGCCGCGCGCTCCTGATGATGGCAGGGCAGACCGCCGCCCTCAGCTATCTCGGCTTCCGGCTCTACCGGGTGCAGGTGGAGGAGGGCGCGCGCTACGCGACGCTCGCCGAGAACAACCGGGTGAGCACGCGGCTGCTGGCCGCGCCGCGCGGCCGGATCGTCGACCGGTTCGGCGAGGTGGTGGCTGGGAACACGCCGCATTGGCGGGCGCTGCTGCTGGCCGAGGAGACGACCGACGTGCCGGCGACGCTGCGGGCCTTCGCGTCGCTCGTGCCGCTGAGCGAGGCCGATCTGGCGCGCATCGATCGCGAACGGAAGCAGCAGCGGCGCTTCATTCCCGTGCTGGTGCGCGATTTCCTGAGCTGGGACGAGATGGCCAAGATCGAGGTGCATGCGCCCGATCTGGCCGGCATCCTCGTCGATGTCGGCACCACGCGGCATTATCCGCTTGGGCCCGATCTCGCGCATGTCGTGGGGTATGTGGCGCCGCCCGGGGATTCCGAGGTGGGCGACGATCCGGTCCTGGCGCTGCCGGGCGTGCGGATCGGGCGGGCGGGCGTTGAGAAGTTTCACGAGGACGATCTGCGCGGCGAGGCCGGGCAGGTGCAGATGGAGGTCAATTCCGTCGGGCGGGTGATCCGCGAGCTGAACCGCACCGAAAGCACCCAGGGCGACGAGGTGACGCTCACGCTGGATGCGGAACTGCAGAAGGCGGTGATCACGCATCTCGGCGACGAGAGCGCCTCGGCCGTGGTGATGGATTGCACGAACGGCGAAGTGCTGGCGATGGCGACGCATCCGAGCTTCGATCCGTCGCTGTTCGACAGCGGTGTTTCGCAGGCGCAATGGGTGGAATGGACCAGCAGCAAGCAGACGCCGCTGATCAACAAGGCGACGGCCGGGGTCTATCCGCCGGGCTCGACCTTCAAGATGTGCGTGGGGCTCGCCGCGCTCGCGAGCGGCGCGCTCGGGCCCGAGGACCATATCTTCTGCCCGGGCTATATCGATCTCGGGAACACGCGTTTTCATTGCTGGAAGAAGGGCGGCCACGGCACGCTCGACATGAAGGGCGGGCTGAAACATTCCTGCGACGTGTTCTTCTACGACGCGGCGCGGCGGGCGGGCATCGACGCGGTGGCGGCGATGGCCAACCAATTCGGGCTCGGGCTCGACCCGGCGATCGACCTGCCGGGCGCGAGGCGGGGGCTCATACCGACGGCGGAATGGCGAGCCCGGCACCGGCGGCATTGGAACGCCGGCGATACGGTGGTCAGCGGCATCGGGCAGGGCGTGATCCAGGCGACGCCGTTGCAGCTGGCGACCTATGTCTCGCGCATCGCCACCGGGCGCGCGGTGCAGCCGCACGTGACGCGGCTGATCGGCGGCGATCCGATGCCGGGCGCCGCGCCGGGGGACTGGCCGGTGATGGACATTCCGGAGGCGCATCTGGAACTCGTGCGGGCGGGAATGTTCGCGGTCGTCAACGATGTCGGCGGGACGGCACCGCACGCGCGGCTCGGCCTGCCGGGCGTGGCGCTGGCGGGCAAGACCGGGTCGAGCCAGGTGCGGCGCGTGTCACGCTGGGCGCGCGAGCACGGGCATTTCAATTCCGCGCAACTGCCCTGGGAATTCCGGCCGCATGCGCTGTTCGTTTGTTTCGCGCCCTACGACGCGCCACGCTACGCGGCGGCGGTGGTGGTGGAGCACGGCAATGCCGGCGCGGATGTCGCCGCCCCGCTGGCGCGGGACATCATGCGGGACGTGATCGAGCGCGATCCGGCGCGGCGGAACGTGGCGCCGGGGCAGGCAGTGGCCATGTCGGCGCAGGCTGCGGGGCCGTGAGGGAAGGAAGGGTTCTTTTTTGAAAAAAAGAACCAAAAAACTTTTGTTCGTTTGAGTGCTGCCCTGATAGCCGGGCAGCACTCGAACCGATGAAGTCTTTTTGGTTCTTTTTCTTCAGAAAAAGAACGGCTTTCTTTTCCTTCGTAACTAACCCGATATGTTGAGTCTGCGCAGGAGAAGGGTTCTTTTTTGAAAAAAAGAACCAAAAAACTTTTGTTTGCTTGAGTGCTGCCCCGATAGCCGGGCAGCACTCGAACCGATGAAGTCTTTTTGGTTCTTTTTCTTCAGAAAAAGAACATTCTTCTGTTGTGCGGGGAAAACTTAGCTGATCCAGGCTCTGGCGATGGGGGTCCAGGCCGGGAGATCGTAGATGACGCAGATCGCGAGTTCGATCGCGATGGCGAGCGGGATGGCGCGGGTTGTGGCGGGGTTGAGACGGCCACGGGTGAGCCAGTCGTAGAGAAAAATGGAGAGCAGCATGAGGTCGCCAATGAGGAAAACCTCGATATAGAAAGAAAGGATCGAGTGCGGCATGGCGCGGTCGATCGAGGGGCCGATCCAGCGGCCGAAGCCCGCGGGGGCGGCGATCAGGATCGTGGCAATCAGGATCAGGCGTTTGTGGGAGGCGGGGTCGCGGCGAAAGGCCAGCGCGGTGAGGGCGGCGATCGTGAAATTGAGCACGGTGCCGAGCTGGAGGATCAGGAAGGGCGGATCGCTGTCGGGGGTGCCGAGATGGCGGTGGTCCATGGTGAAGGCGGCCCAGGGGCCGAGGATGGCCATGGCGACGATGAGACAGAGGCCGGCGATGCCGAGCTTTTTGTGGAGCGAGACGTGGCGGGTGCGGATCAGCGTCATTTGCGTGGTGAGCAGCGCCATCCAGCCGACATAGGCGGCGGCGTGGGCATGCACGACCCAGGCCCAGGCGATGTGGTTGCCGAGGAAATGGTCGAATATGTCGGGGATGAAACCGACGAGTATGGCGGTCCAGCAGAGGATGACGAGGATGAGGAAGTAGTTGCGGTCGCTTGGTGCGAAAGTGGCGAAGTTGGGGGCGGTTGTGCTGGACATGGGTTTTTCTAATAAGCTGAGGGGGGAGGGTGAGGTCGGAGCTTCCGTGCCGGGAGGCGGACGTGTCAATGCGGGAATGGAGTCTGGGGCCTTGCGGCCCCAGCTTGATACCAGGGCAGAGCTTTTGCCCGCCGGGGGCGACACCGGGGCGCGCGTGGATCGCGCTGAGGCGGTGATGCGGTGGGCTGCGGCGGCGCTGGCGGCCGGACTGATCGCGGCGGCGCCTGTTCCCGGGGCGACCGATGTTCCGGCAAGGTTTGTGGCAGACCGGGTTTACGTGGACTTGCCGCTGAAGAGCGGAGGAACGCTCGATCTTTATACCGACAGCGGCGGCGGCTCCTTGATCCTCTCGCGGCGGGCGGCGACGCGGGTGGGGCTTGCGCTGCATCCGATCGACAATCCGCAGGTGCGGGCGGCGCTCGGGAAGGATGCGCGCTCGGCATCACCGCCGGCGTTGGCGGGGGCGCTGCCGCCGTTGCCGGCGCGCCTGTTCGTGGTGGCACGCGCGGCGCAGATGCCGACATGGCCGGAGCAGGGAGATGGGTTTCTCGGGGCCAAATGGTTCGAGGGTGGAATTTGGACCTGGGATTATCCGGCACACCATCTGCGCCGGGAGGACGCGGCGTGGGTGGCAGGGCGGGGGCTGCATGAAACGGCGCTGGGGTTCCTGACGTCGGCGGATGGCTCGCGGCCAACGAATTTCGCGCGGATCGAGGTCGGGATCGATGGGCAGACCGTTCCGATGCTGCTGGATACCGGGGCGGAGACGTTTCTCACGCCGGCGGCGCTGGCACGGCTTGGGGATGGCGGGCCGGCTCTGCGCGCGACGAGCATGATCGAGGCGTCGCTTTTCGATCGGCTGCATGCGCGTCATCCGGATTGGGCGTATGTCCCGGTGGCGCAAGTGGCGACCGGATCGCCGATGCTGCTGGTGCCCTCGGTCGAGATTGCCGGGTTGCGGAGCGGGCCGGTGTGGATGACGCGGCGCTCGGACGCGGCCTACCGGCAGTTCATGAGCTCGATGATGGACCGGCCGGTGGCGGGGTCGCTGGGTGGGAATGCCCTGCATGAACTCACGATGACGGTCGATTTCGTGCGCGCGCGGGCGTATTTCGGACGGGCAACGTCACCCTGACGGGCCTCTGGGGCCGAGAGGCCCCAGACCCCATTACTTTGGAAAGTTGGTTCAGCTGCTGCGGCTATTCGAATTCATGGGGTCTGGGGCCTTTCGGCCCCAGCGGGTCCCGGGCAGAGCCCGGGCCGCCGGAGGCGCGCCTCCACCTGAACGAACTGACGCTTTAAGAAATCGACGACATCAGATCAGCGCCATCGTTTCCGTCGCCGCGGCGATGCGGGCGAGCGACTCGGTTTTGCCGAGTGCGGACAGGGTCGCGTCGATGGGGGGGCTGGTCGTGGCGCCGGTGAGTGCCGCGCGGAGGGGTTGGGCGATGGCGCCGAGTTTGCGGCCGGTGGTTTCGGCGTAGGCGCGCAGGGTGGCGTCGATGGCGGCGACCGAGAAATCGGTGTCGGCGAGTTTTGGCGCCAGCTCGCGGAGCAGGGCGAGCGCGTCCTCGGTGAGCAGCGCGCGGGCTTTCGCGTCGAACGGGAGGGGCAGACGGCGGGCGAGGAAGGCGGCGCTGTCGGCGAGGTCGGCCAGCGTCTTGGCGCGCTCCTTCAGCGCCGGCATCAGGGTTTCGATGCGCGCGCGGGTCGTTGCGTCGAGCGTGAGATCGGGGCGGCCGGCCAGGCGGTGGAGCGTGTCTTCGGCGAGGCGCGCATCGTCGGCGGCGCGGAGCCAGACGCCGTTCAGATGGGTGAGTTTGGCGTAGTCCATGCGGCTGGCGGCGCGGCCGACGCCGTCCAGGTCGAACAGGCGGATCGCTTCCTCGCGGGAGAGGATTTCGGCGTCGCCGTGGCCCCAGCCGAGCCGGAGCAGATAGTTGCAGAGCGCTTCGGGAAGAAAACCCTGCTTCTCGAATTCGAGCACGCTGACCGCGCCGTGGCGTTTGGAGAGTTTCGCGCCGTCGGCGCCGTGGATCAGCGGGATGTGGGCGAATTCCGGCTTTCTCCAGCCGAGCGCGTCATAGATCTGCACCTGGCGGAAGGTGTTCGTGAGATGGTCGTCGCCGCGGATCACGTGGGTGATGCCCATGTCGTGATCGTCGACGACGACGGCGTGGAGGTAGGTGGGCGTGCCGTCGCTGCGCAGGATGATCATGTCGTCGAGCTCGGTGTTGGCGACGCGCACCGTGCCCTGTACGAGATCGTGCACGACCGTTTCGCCCTCGCGCGGTGCGCGGAGCCGGATGGCGGGGGCGATGCCGGGCGGGGCTTCGGCCGGGTCGCGGTCGCGCCAGCGCCCGTCGTAGCGGGGCGGGCGGCCTTCCGCCGTCGCGCGCTCGCGCATTTCGCGGAGTTCCTCGGCAGTGGCGTAGCAGCGATAGGCGTGGCCGGCGGCGAGCAGGGTTTGGGCGATTTCCGCGTGGCGGGGGGCGCGGGTGGACTGGAAGAGCGGCGGCTCGTCCGGGTCGAGGCCGAGCCAGGCCAGGCCTTGGAGGATGACGTCCACGGCTTCGCGCGTGCTGCGCTCGCGGTCGGTGTCCTCGATGCGGAGCAGGAAGGTGCCGCCGTGATGGCGGGCGAAGAGATAGTTGAAGAGGGCGGTGCGGGCGCCGCCGATATGGAGCAGGCCGGTGGGGCTGGGCGCGAAGCGGGTGCGGACGGTCATGGGGCCGGGCTTATAGCAGCTTCGGCGGCGGGCGCGCGGCCCGGCTGACGCCGCCGGCGCGGGGCGCGGGCGGGGCTGAGAGCCTCGTCTTCCTTTGTGTGATTATCAAAGACTTTCGAAATTGTTGCGAAAGATGCCGTTGGCATCGGCCGGAATCGCATAGGCAGGAAAAATCGGCTCTGCCAGGTTGGCCGGCGAGCGCGACGCCGGCGGGCCGCGGGATGCCGCAGTCGCGGCGGGCGGCGGGATGCCGCAGTCGCGGGCTGCGTTGCACTCGAACAACGAATAGAACCGGCAGGGAGTTCGCGCATGACGTCCGCCTCGCATACGCCGAACAACGGAAGGAGCAAGACGCGGCTGCAACCGCCGCCCGCCGCCATGGACCCGGCGTCGCCGGGCGGGGCGTCGCTGGTCAGTTTCATGCTCCGGGCGGATACCGGCGAGCTGGTGGGGGTCACGGGCGCAGTGGCGATGGCCCCGGAGCCGGGGACGCCGGCCAGCGTGGAGGCGCTGGTTCAGCAGGCTTTCGAGGCGGGCCTGGCCTGTGTGCTCGGGGGCGGCCCGGAGCGGGAGGAGGAGACCGGCTCGGCGGAAGACGAGGCGGTGCGGCGGTTCTTGCTCGAGACCCTGATCGAGAAAAGTCCGGCGCGGCACCTGCTGCGGCGGGAGATCGTGCGGCGGGCCATCCTCGGCACGCTGGCCGATGGCGCTGCCGCCCTGCATGGCGCGGCCGCCGGCGGCGCCCCGCCCGAGGGCGAAGCGGCGCACTGATCCGCCGGGGGAGCATCACGGCCGCGCAGCCGCTTGCCCCGGGCGGAACCGATCGGTCGCGCGCCGTCACCATTCACCGAAACCTGGAGGGAAGGCTCATGCCCACCGACACTTTGCTCCGCAGCAAGCTCGACCCCGAGGAGAGCAGCACGGAGGAATCCCAGCTCGCGCGGCTGCTGATCGGCGGCACCGCGCTGCGCCGCGCGCGGCTGCGGCGGCTGATGCTGGCGCATCTGTTGCGTGAACGGCACGAGGAGGCCGACGAGGGGATCGAGGACGACGATGAGGAGGAGGGCGGCCGTTCGACCAGCGAGGAAAAACGGCTCGTGCGGTTGCTGATCGGCGGCACGATCGTGCGGCGCGCGCGGCTGCGGCGGCTGCTGCTCGCGCATCTGCTCGGCGAGCGCCATGCCGAGGCCGAGGAGGACGAGGATTTCGAGGACGAGGAGGGCGGCAGCGACGAGGAAGCGCGCATCGTCCGGATGCTGATCGGCGGCCGGATGCTGCGTCATCAGCGGCTCCGCCGGCTCGTGCTCGCGCATCTGCTGCGCGAGGGGCGCGGGCACATGGAAGAGGAGGAAGACGAGTCGCCGGAGGAAGGCGGCATCGATGAGAAGCGGCTCGTGCGGCTTCTGATCGGCGGCAGCATGCTGCGGCGACGGCGGCTGCGCCGGATGATGCTGGCGCATCTGCTTGGCGAGCGCAGCGAGAGCGGCGCGCGCTGGCGCGAATACGCCTGAGGCGGGCGGGTCCGGGCCGCTTCCGCCGGAGGCGGCCCGGACCCGGATGCGTCATCGGGATGCGTTCGGGCCGAGGCGGCCCTCAGCGCCGCTGACGGAACGTGTTCTCCGGGGCTGGAAAGCGGCGCGCGCGCACATCCTCGGCATAGCGCCGGGCCGCGTCGCCGATCTGCGGCGCGAGCTCGGCGTAGCGTTTCACGAAGCGCGGCGTGAAATCGTTGAAGGTGCCGAGCAGATCGTCGATCACCAGCACCTGGCCGTCGCAGTGCGGCGAGGCGCCGATGCCGATCGTCGGGATCGGCACGCGGCGTGTGATGTCGGCGGCGACCGGTTCGACCGTGCCTTCCACCACCATCGCGAAGGCGCCGGCCTCGGCGACCGCGAGCGCGTCGGCGGTGACGCGCGCGGCTTCGTCGTCGGTGCGGCCGGTGGCGCGGAAGCCGCCGGCGGCCATCACGGCCTGCGGCATCAGCCCGACATGGCCGCAGACCGGGATGCCACGATCGGTGAGATAGCGGATCGTTTCGGCCATCGGGATGCCGCCCTCGAGCTTGACCCCCTGGCAGCCGGTCTCGGCGAGGATGCGGGCGGCGTTGCGGAACGCCTGCTCTTTCGATTCCTGATAGGTGCCGAAAGGCATGTCCACGATCACGCAGGCCTGGCGCGCGCCGCGCACGACGGCCGCGCCATGGCCGATCATGGTGCCGAGCGGCAGATCGAGCGTGCTCGGCTGGCCGTAGACGACCATGGCGAGCGAATCGCCGACCAGCAGCACGTCGCAATGCGGGTCGAGCAGGCGCGCCATCGGTGTGGTGTAGGCGGTGAGCCAGACCTGCGGCGTGCCTTTCATGGCGCGCAGCGCGGGGATGGTGACCGGTTTGGTTTCGGCGTGCGTGCTCATGCGGCGCGATGGGCGAGCGCGCGGGCGCCGATGTCGGTGCGGTATATGGCGTCCTCGTAATGGATTTGCGCGGCCGCCTCGTAGGCCGCGGCGCGGGCGGCGGCCAGCGTCGGGCCGGTGCCGGTGACGGTGAGCACGCGGCCGCCGGCGGCGCGGAGCTGGCCGTCCGTCAGCGTGGTGCCGGCGTGGAAGATCGCGGTGTGCGGGATGAGGGTGGCGCGATCGAGATGGATGGTGCCGCCGCGGACGGGGGCGACGGGATAGCCGCGCGCGGCGATCACGACCGAGGCGGTGGCGATGTCGCGGAGCGGCAGCGCGGTCTCGGCGAGCGTGCCGGCGGCGGCGGCGGCGAGCGCGGGCAGCAGGTCGGCGCCGAGGCGGGGGAGCAGGGTCTGGGCTTCGGGGTCGCCGAGGCGGACATTGTATTCGATGAGTTTCGGGCCGGCGGCGGTGAGCATCAGGCCTGCGAAGAGGATGCCGCGGAAGGGAGTGCCGGCGCGGGCGAGGGCGGCGAGCGCGGGGCGGACGAAGAGGTCGAGCGCGGCGAGCTGGGCCTCGAGCGGGAAATGGGGTGGCGGCGAGATCGCGCCCATGCCGCCGGTGTTGGGGCCGCGATCGCCGTCGAGCAGGCGCTTATGGTCCTGGGCGGCGCCGAGCAGCGCCGCGCGCTCGCCGTCGCAGAGCGCGAACAGGCTGACCTCGTCGCCTTCGAGACATTCCTCGATCAGGATGGTGCGGCCGGCGTCGCCATGGGCGCGCTCGAGCATCGCGGCGCGGATGGCCGCCTCGGCTTCCTCGATCGTGGCGGCGACCGTGACCCCTTTGCCGGCGGCCAGGCCGTCGGCCTTGATGACGAGCGGGGCGCCGCGGCGGCGCGCGAAATCGAGCGCGGCGTGGGGGTCGTCGAAGCGCTCCCAGGCGGCGGTGGGGATGCCGGCCTCGTCGCAGATCTGTTTGGCGAATAGCTTGCTGCCCTCGAGGCGGGCGGCGGCGGCGGTCGGGCCGCAGCAGGGGATGCCGGCGGCGGCGAGCCCGTCGGCGAGGCCGGCCACGAGGGGGGCTTCCGGGCCGGGGATGACGAGATCGATCCGGTGCTCGCGGCAGAAGCCGGGGATCGCCGGCAGGTCGAGGGGGACGTTTTCGGCGAGCGTCGCGGTGCCCGGGTTGCCGGGGGCGACGTAGAGGGCCTCGAGCGCCGGGCTTTGCGACAGGCACCAGGCCAGGGCGTGCTCGCGGCCGCCGCCGCCGACGATCAACGCACGCATGGGGGAGACATGGAGAAACACATCATGGCGTCAGCGCGCGCGTATCATAGGGTAGGCCCATGAGCGAAACCGTCGAGCGGCCCTCGATGCCGCAGAGCAGCAATGCACCGGAATTCACCGTCTCCGAAATCGCCGGCGCGATCCGCCGCACGCTGGAGACCTCGTTCGGCCGGGTGCGCGTGCGCGGCGAGGTGACCGAGGCGAAGGTCTATGGCTCGGGCCATACCTATTTCTGCCTGAAGGACAGCGGCGGGAAATTGCGCGCCGTGATCTGGAAGTCGGCGCTGCCGAAGGTGGGGCTCAGGCCCGAGAACGGCGTCGAGGTGATCGCGACGGGCAAGATCTCGGCCTATGGCGACCGCAGCGAATACCAGCTCATGGTCGAGCGGCTGGACTATGCCGGGGCCGGGGCGCTGCTCGCGCGCATCGAGGCGCTGCGGGTGAAGCTGGCGGCGGAGGGGCTGTTCGAGGCCGCGCGCAAGCGGGCGATTCCGATGCTGCCGGAGGTGGTGGGGGTGATCACCTCGGCGCAGGGTGCGGTGCTGCACGATATCCGGACGACGATCGCGCGGCGCTTTCCGCGGCCGCTGCTGGTCTGGCCGGTGCCGGTGCAGGGGCAGGGGGCGGCGGAACGGATCGCGGCGGCGATCGAGGCCATGGACCGGCTGCCCGTGGCGGGCGTGCCGCGGCCGGACGTGCTGATCGTCGCGCGCGGCGGCGGCAGTCTCGAGGATCTGATGGCGTTCAACGAGGAGACGGTGGTGCGGGCGGCCGCCGCCTGCCGCATACCGCTGATTTCTGCGGTCGGGCACGAGACCGACACGACCCTGATCGATTTCGCGGCCGACCGGCGGGCGCCGACCCCGACGGCGGCGGCCGAGATGGCGGTGCCGGCGCGGGCGGAGTTGCGGGCGGCGCTCGGCCAGAGCGCGGCCCGGCTCGAGGGGGCGATGGCGCGGGCGGCCGAGGCGCGGCGCCACCGGCTGGTGGCGGCGGGAGGATTGCTGCCCGATCTCCCGTCGCTGCTGGGGACGGCACGGCAGCGGCTCGACGACCGGGCGCACCGGCTCGGGCTGGCCCTGCCGGCGCTGGTGCGGGCCCGGCGCGCGGCCCTGGTCGGGGTGGAGCGGCGGATGGCCGACCCGGGCGCGCTGATCGCGCGGGCCCGGCACGGGCTGGAACTGATCGGGCTGCGGCACGGGGCCGGGCTGCGCGCCGCGGTGCAGCGGGCCCGGGCGCTGGCGCTGCGGGTGACGGCCCGGGTGTCCGCGGCTCCGGTGGAGGCCCGGCTGCGCGAGGCCAGGGGGCGGCTCGATGGGATCGCGGGGCGTCTCGAGGGGGCTTCCTATGAGCGGGTGCTGGCGCGGGGATTCGTGCTGGTGCGGGATCCGGCGGGCCATGCGGTTACGCAGGCGGCGTCGGTGCGGCCGGGGGCGAGACTGGGCCTGCGGTTCGCCGATGGCGAGGTCGGGGTGGTGGCCGATCGCAGCCAGGGGGTTTTGCCTATCTGAGAAGCCGGCCAAACTGCCGCGGTCTGGGGCCTCCCGGCCCCAGTGGGGATGCAAGGGGCAACCTCCCTTGCCCGCCGGAGGCCGAGTGAAAGATCTTTTCTCGCTGCGAGACCGCGTCGCCCTGATCACCGGGGGCTCGCGCGGCATCGGACGCATGATCGCGTCGGGGTTCCTCGCCTACGGCGCGCGCCTCTACATCACCGCGCGCAAGGAGGCGCCGTTGCGCCGGGCCGCCGCCGAACTCGCGGCCGAGGGGGAGTGCACGGCGATCCCGGCGGATGTCTCGACCCTGGCCGGGATCGAGCGGCTGGCGGCGGAGATCCGGGAGCGCGAGTCGCGGCTCGATATCCTGGTGAACAATGCCGGCGCCGCGTGGCTTGCGCCGTTCGCGGATTTCCCCGAGGCCGGGTGGGACAAGGTCGTCGCTCTCAATCTGAAAACGCCGTTCTTCCTGACGCAGGCGCTGCTGCCGCTGCTGCGCGCGTCGGCGCGCCCGGAGCGCCCGGCCAAGGTGATCCATGTCGCCTCGATCGACGGGATCTCGGTCAATCCGATGGAGACCTATCCTTATGGCGCAAGCAAGGCGGGGCTGATCCAGCTCACGCGGCGGATGGCGCTCCGGCTCGCGGGCGACAACATCGTGGTGAGCGCGATCGCGCCGGGGCCGTTCCCGTCGGACATGAACCGCGAGGCGCGGGACCACGGGGAGGCGGTGGCGGCGCAGGTGCCGCTCGGCCGGGTCGGGCGGGCCGAGGATATGGCGGGGGCGGCGGTCTATCTGGCGTCGCGGGCGGGCGACTATGTGGTCGGGTCGGTCGTGACGGTGGATGGGGGGGTTACGCACGCGCGGGGTTGACCGGCGGGGCGGCGTGGCCTTCTAGGAGGCGGGCCTGGGGGAGAGCTCGTAGCTCAGCTGGTAGAGCACGTGACTTTTAATCATGGGGTCGCGGGTTCGAATCCCGCCGAGCTCACCAGGCGGCCTGGGGCCGAGACCCCATCACTTCCGATCGGCCGTGCTGGGTTGAACAACTTCCCTCAGTGACGGGGTCTGGGGCCTTGCGGCCCCAGCGGAGTGCGGAGGCGGAGCCTCCGCCCGCCGGAGGCACGGCTCATTTCGTCATGCGGCCGACCGTTTCGACGAGTTCCTCGACCTTGCGCTGCTGTTCGACGCGGTTGCCGCTCGCGAAGGCGCCGGCCACGCAATGCGCGACGTGGTCCTTCAGGATTTCGCCCTCGACCTTGTGCAGCGCGGCGCGGACCGCGTTGATCTGGGTCAGGATGTCGACGCAGTAGCGGTCCTCCGCCACCATGCGGCGCAGGCCGCCGATCTGGCCCTCGATGCGGCCGAGGCGGGCGGAGACCGACTTTTTCGTGAGATCGTGCATAGGTTGATACCCTACCCCAGTGGGGTATATTGGGCAAGCGCGCCAGTCAAAGGAGAGCCCGATGAGCGAGCCGAGAACGATCCCGTCGGGGCCGGAGCACGCGCACTGCGCGCACGCCGCCCCGGACGAGGCGGCGACGGACCCGGTCTGCGGCATGCGGGTCGATCCGGCCTCGTCGAAGCACAGCGCCGAGCTGGATGGGGTGGCGTATCATTTCTGCTGCGCCGGCTGCCGCTCGAAATTCTTGGCCGATCCAGCGAAATACCTCGCGCCGTCCGCCGCCGCGCCGGCGCCGGCGCGGCCGGATGCGGTCTACACCTGTCCCATGCATCCCGAGATCCAGCAGGTGGGGCCGGGATCCTGTCCGGTCTGCGGCATGGCGCTCGAGCCGCTCGATGCGACCGCCGATACTGGTCCGAATCCGGAATATATCGACATGCGCCGGCGCTTCTGGGCCGGGCTGGCGCTGACCGTGCCGCTGCTGATTCTCGATATGGGCGGGCACTGGACGCGGTTCGGCGGTCCGCATGCGCTGGCGCCGGCCTGGTCGCACGGCGTGCAGGCGGCGCTGGCGACCCCGGTCGTGCTGTGGGCCGGTTGGCCGTTCCTGAAGCGCGGCGCCCAGTCGCTGGTGAGCCGCCATCTCAACATGTTCACGCTGGTCGCGCTCGGCACCGGCGTCGCCTGGCTCACCAGCCTGGTGGCGACGGTGGCGCCCTCGATATTTCCGGCCGGCTTCCGCGGGGCGGATGGGGGCGTGCCGGTTTATTTCGAGTCCGCTGCGATCATCACCGTGCTCGTGCTGCTCGGCCAGGTGCTCGAGCTTCGGGCGCGCGAGCAGACCGGCAGCGCCATCCGCGCGCTGCTGAGCCTCGCGCCTAGGACCGCGCGGCGGCTGCGGTGCGATGGTACGGATGAAGAAATCGCGCTCGATGCGGTGCGGATCGGCGATAGGCTGCGCATCCGGCCCGGGGAGGGCGTGCCGGTGGACGGGGTGGTTCTCGAGGGGGCCAGCGCCGTGGATGAGGCGATGGTCACCGGCGAGTCGCTCCCCGTGGCCAAGCGGGCCGGCGACCGGGTGATCGGCGGCACCGTCAACGGCACCGGGGCGCTCCTGATGCGGGCCGACAAAATCGGGGCCGATACGGTGCTGGCGCGCATTGTCGCGATGGTGGCGGAGGCGCAGCGCAGCCGGGCGCCGATCCAGCGCCTGGCCGACCGGGTGGCGGGCTGGTTCGTGCCGTCGGTGCTGGCGGTGGCGGCGCTCGCCTTCGCCGGCTGGGCGCTCTGGGGACCGGCGCCGGCGCTGGCCTATGCGCTGCTCGCCGCCGTGTCGGTGGTGATCATCGCATGCCCCTGCGCGCTCGGTCTCGCGACGCCGATGTCCATCATGGTCGGCGTGGGCAAGGGGGCCGGCGCCGGCGTGCTGATCCGCTCCGCCGAGGCGTTGGAGCGCATGGAAAAGGTCGACGTGCTCGTCGTCGACAAGACCGGCACGCTGACCGAGGGCAAGCCGCGCGTGGTGGTGGTTGTTGCGTGTTCGGAACTGCGGGACGCGGAGATCCTGAGGCTGGCCGCGAGCCTGGAGCGGTCGAGCGAACACCCGCTCGCGGGCGCGATCGTGGCGGAGGCGCGCGCGCGGGGGCTGGCGCTTGCCGAGGCGGCCGGATTTGCCTCGGTCACGGGCCAGGGCGTCACCGGCAGCGTCGAGGGGCGGAGGATCGCGCTCGGCAACGCGGCCCTGATGGCGGAATTGGGCATCGATCTGGGCAGCCTGGCCGGACAGGCGGACGCGCTGCGACGGGACGGGGCGACAGCCTTGTTCCTGGCGGTGGAGGGCGCCCCGGCCGGGGTCATCGCCATCGCCGATCCGGTCAAGGCGACGGTCCCGGCGGCGCTGGCGGCGCTCCGGCGCGCGGGAATGCGCATCGTGATGCTGACCGGCGACAACCGCATCACGGCAGATGCGGTGGCGCAACAGCTTGGCATCGGCGAGGTCGAGGCCGACATCCTGCCCGAGGACAAGAACCGCATCGTCCGCAGGCTGCGCGCGGCGGGCCATGTGGTGGCGATGGCGGGCGACGGCGTGAACGACGCGCCGGCGCTGGCCGAGGCGGATGTGGGCATCGCGATGGGGACCGGCACGGATGTCGCGATCCAGAGCGCGGGCGTGACGCTGCTGCGGGGCGATCTCGCCGGCATCGTGCGGGCCCGGGCGCTCAGCCGCGCGACCATGCGCAACATCCGGCAGAATTTGTTTTTTGCGTTCATCTACAACACGCTCGGCGTGCCGATCGCGGCGGGCGTGCTTTATCCGCTTTTTGGGGTTCTGCTCAGTCCCATCGTGGCGGCGACGGCGATGTCGCTGAGTTCGGTGTCGGTGGTGGGCAATGCGCTGCGGCTGCGGGGCGTGCGGCTGTGATGGGGGCGGGGCCTCTTTGGGGCCGTTGCCGATCGCGCCGGGCGTCGCGATTTGCACCTCGCCCGGGGGATTGGGAGGCAAGCGGCGCCCGGTAGAGACGGTCCGAGACCGGAACATTCCTGGCGTCGTGCTTTTCTGCGGGCGGAGCGGGGGTGGCTCGGACGGTCATTTGCGTTCACGGAAAATTGGCTTAACGTGAGGGGTCCACAGGCTTCACGGGAAAACGATGGTGCTCGCAGGCAAGGTGCTCGTCGCTCAAGGGGGCGGTCCGACCGCCGTGATCAACCAGTCGCTGGCCGGCGTGGTGCTGGAAGCCCGGCGGTTCGCGCAGGTTTCGGGGATCTACGGCGCGCGGCATGGCGTGCGCGGGATCGTTTCGGAGGATTTCTGCGACCTGACGCAGGAGACGACGGCGAATCTCGAGGCGGTGGCGGCGACGCCCTCCTCGGCGCTGGGCTCCACCCGGGACAAGCCGGACGCGGCCTATTGCCGGGATATGTTCCGGGTGATGCAGGCGCATGGGATCCGCTATTTTTTCTATATCGGCGGGAATGATTCGTCCGACACGGTTCGCATCGTGGCCGAGGAGGCGCGGGCCGCGGGGCACGAAATCAGCTGCGTTCACATTCCGAAGACGATCGATAACGATCTCATGATGAACGACCACACGCCGGGATTTCCCTCGGCGGCGCGATTCATCGTCCAGGCGTTCATGGGGGCCGATCTCGATAACCGGTCGCTGCCCGGGGTTTATGTCGGCGTCGTGATGGGGCGGCATGCGGGGTTTCTGACGGCCGCGGCGGCGCTCGCGCAGTGCTATCCGGGAGACGGGCCGCATGCGGTCTATCTGCCGGAGCGTATATTCCGGACGGATGCGTTTCTGAGCGTCGTGCAGGACGCCATGGCGCGCCACGGGCGCTGCGTGCTCGCGGTGTCGGAGGGGATTCACGACGAGAGCGGGACGCCGATCGTGACGAAGCTCGCATCCTCGGTGGAGCGGGATGCGCATGGCAACGTGCAGCTCTCGGGGACCGGGGCGCTCGCCGACCTTCTGTGCGGCGAGATCCGGGACAAGCTCGGGATCAAGCGGGTGCGGGGAGACACGTTCGGCTATCTGCAACGTTCGTTCGCCGGTTGTGTTTCGGACGTCGATCAGCGCGAGGCGCGCGAAGTGGCCGAGAGGGCCGTGCAGTTCGCGATGGCGGGGCAGAGCGGATCGGTCGCGATCGAGCGCGTGGGGGAATATGCGGTGAACTACCGGCTGGTCCCGCTCGAGGCGGTGGCGGCGAAGACGCGGACCATGCCGGACGAATTCATCGATGAAGGCGGCACCGGCGTCACCGACGCGTTCCGCCGCTATCTGACGCCGCTGCTGGGGAGCGGCCTGCCGCAAACGCACCGATTGCGTTCCGCCGCGGTCGAGAAAATTCTCGCGAAAGGCGGCTGACGCCGGGCCGGACGCACGCGACGGGTCCGCCGCCGTCCGGCGGACCTGCTCACTGCCGCCGCACCGTCCGGGAAATTTGCCGATTCGACATAGCGGCATGCAGCATCGGCGATACCATCGTAATGGCGTCCTGCGCGGGCGAGCGACATGGTTGCAGGAGCGGCCGGCTCGCGATGCGGTGAAGCGATCCCCGGGGAGGGGGGGACGTGGGAGGTGGAACATGATGTTTCTGACGGGAAAACGGACGGCACTGACGCTCGCTTCGGGACTGATCCTCGCCGGTTGCGTGTCCCAGAGCGCTTATGATGCCTTGAAGCAGCAGAACGACCAGTTGCAGGCCCAGAACAGCCAGCTCCAGCAGCAGGTTCAGTCGCAGCAGGCGGAGATCGAGGCGGGCAAGACGCAGGTGAACCGTCTGCGTGAGGCGATCAAATATACGGTGAACAGCGATCTGCTGTTTGCGCCGGGCAGCTGGAAGCTGAGCCCGCGCGGCAAGCACATCATGGCCGATATGGCGCACAAGCTTGCGCCGACGCAGACCGCGCATCTGCTGGTCGCGGGCTATACGGACAACCAGCCGATCGGGCCGGGGCTTCAGGCGAAGGGTATCAGTTCGAACGACGAACTTTCGCAGAAGCGCGCCGACGCCGTGATGCAGTATCTGGTTTCGGTTGGGGTCAATCCGGAGCTGGTCTCGGCGAAGGGTTATGGCGAGTCGAACCCGATCGCGTCGAACGACACGGCGCGCGGGCGGGCCAAGAACCGGCGCGTCGAATTGTCGATCGCGAGCGGCTGACCGGCTGGTCGGGTCGCGCGCCGCCGTCGGGGAACTTCATCGCGCGTGACACTTTTCCGGCCGGATGTCGGACACCGGCCGGATGCAGCTCGAGACGAGCTATGGGGTCAATCTTGCGGTCGCGATCGTCGCGCTCTCGCCCTTCATCGTCGTGACCACGGCGGATCTGCTGTTCGCGCGGCAGGTGGAGGCAGCGACCGGGCTTTCGGAGCAGGGCACGCAGATCATCGCGGGACTGGCGACCGCGGGCTATGCGTTCGGGGCGCTGCTCGGCGGGGATTTGATGCAGCGATTCCGGCAGCGGGAATTGTTCCTGCTGATGGAGGCGCTGTTCGTCGGCGGGTGCGCGGCGTCGGCGCTCGCGACGGGACCGGTGGCCTATGGCGCGGGGCGCGTTCTCGCGGGGCTGGCGACGGGGATTTTGCTGGTGGCGGCGTTGCCGCCGGTGATCCAGCGGTTTCCGCCGGAGCGGATGCCGATCACGGTGATTTTCATCAATCTCGGTTTTTTCGGGGCGGTCTGTGTGGGACCGCTGCTCGGCGGGTGGGTGGCGGCGGGGCACCATTGGCGGTGGTTCTATGGGGCACTCGGAGCTGTGGGCGCGTTGAATTTGCTGGTGGCGTTCGCGACCTTGCCGGGGCAGAAGGCGCTCAATCCGGGGATGCGGTTCGATCGCTGGGCGTTTCCGCTCGGGTTTGCGGCGACCGTGCTGCCGTTCTGGGCGGCGGGGGAATTGGCGCGGCACGATTTTGCGTCGCCCTGGTTCGCGGTGCCGACCGGCGTGGGACTGATTTGTTTCGTGGCGCTGCTGCTGGTGGAATATCACCGGGAAGAGCCGGTCTCGCCGGTCAAGCCGATGTGGAACACGTCGCCGGTCGTCGGCACGCTGGTGGCGACCGTTGCGGGCGGCGCGTTCGTGGCGCTGCTCGAACTCGGCGAGCGGATGCAGATGCAGGTGTTCCATCACGCGCCGCTCGAGGTGGGGCTGATGTTCTGGCCGCTGGCCGCGGGGTGCCTCGCGACCGCGGTGATGCTCGGGGTTTTGTTCCGTACACGGTTTCTGCCCCTGCTGGTGCTGTTCGGTCTCGGCGCGCTGGTCGCGGGGGCGGCGCTGCTGATGCGCGTGGGCGGCGTGGGCGATCCGTCATTGATGCGATGGGCGGCGGCGCTGCTCGGGCTCGGCGCCGGAGCGACGGTGTCGCCGGGGCTTTATCTCGCAGGGCTGCCGCTGCCGTCGAAGCTCATCGGGCGGGTCTTTGCGTTGGTGGAACTGGTGCGCTCGCTCGGGGACTACATGATGGCGCCGGTGCTGCTGAAAGTGGCGCGGCTGCAATCGCACGGGGCCTCGCTCAGCGCGGGCGGGGTGGATGGGGCCGTGCGGATCGTGTTCTGGCTGACGATCGGGTTTTCGGTGCTGATGGTGGGGGTTTGGCTGCTGGGCGGGATGGGGCTGCCGAAGCCCGATGTCGTGCGGTGGATCAAGGAGAATCAGCCGGCGTTCCGGTCGAAGCGGCTGCTGGGGGCGGTTCGGGGGGCTTGAGGTTCGGGTGTTTTTCGGGGTGGGTTTTTGCCCGGCTTGGGCCAGTGTGGCGCCGGGCGGCGCTCGCCTCAAGACCGCTTCGCGCCGCCTGCGGCGGGGGCCTGCGGCCCGTCTTGACCCGAGCGCCACCCGGCGCTGCTTTGGGGTGTGGGCCGGGGCGGAAAGCGGGCTTTATCGAGCCGAACGGAAAGCGGGTGTTCGGGCGTGTTGGTTGCGCGCCCGTTCGTCACTGCAGTGTCGCGATCTAGCCTCAGGGCGTGGTGGGGAAGGATTATAAGGTAACCCATGTGCCGGATGTGGCCCGGACCATGCTGGCGCGGTAAGATCGCGGGCGGCTTCGGATTAGCCATTGGTTCGGGGGGGGATTGAAATGGATGAGGTGACGTCTGTCATGGAGGATAAGAGTTCGGGGAGGCCTTACACATCTAAACAGATGGGCGATGCGTGTGAGATGCTTGTCGCCGCGGAACTAACCCTTGCGGGCGTGCCGGCACTAAAAGCGCCTGACTACTGGCCCGGGTACGACGTGATCGCGCAACCTCTTGGGCGTGCGCCACAGCGAATTTCAGTGAAATCTCGGACGTTCAAGAGAGGTCAGGCGTTCGTCCAATACTCAGAGTCTGACCCGTTCGACTGGTTGGCAATAGTCATTCTCGGGTTCGCCGATCCAGACGCGAGTGAGTCGGAGCGAAAGATTTACGTCATCCCAAAGACGCATGCAGATCGGCAAGCAAGGACCTACGCGACAGAAAAGACTCGGGGCCTGAGGGAATTTCGCATCGACGAAGTCGAGGGGAAGTTCGGAGCCTATTTAAACAATTTTCGCCTCGAGACTAAAGATTAGCGCCGAGAACACCCGCAGGGCGGCAGGCTAATCGTTCGGCAGGCTGCGTGTCCAGCTCGGTTCCCAGACGTAATGGGGTCTTGGGGCCTTCCGGCCCCAGCGGAGTGCAGAGGCAGCGCCTCTGCCCGCC
>DAIDJM010000038.1 GCA_027451405.1 Acetobacteraceae bacterium
CCTGGCGCGCCCGCGCCGGCAGCCCCGGCCACCGCCGCAGCGCCCGGCACGCCGGCCGCGCCCGGCACGCCCGACCAGTCGATCGCCCCGCCGCCTCCCGGCGCCCCCGATCAGACCGCGGCGCCAGCAGCCGCCGCCCCCGCCGCCACCGATCAGGGCAACGGCACCGAAGCGGTCGAAAACCCCTACGGCCTCGCCGCCCTCTGGAAGAGCGGCGACCTCGTCAGCCACGGCACGCTGATCATCCTGGCGATCATGTCGTTCGGCACCTGGTACATCATGATCACGAAGATCTGGGAGCAGGGCCGCCTATTCGCCGCCGGACGCGAAGCCGCCCGCAATTTCTGGCAGACTGCCTCGGTCCGCGAGGGCGTGCAGCGGCTCAAGCCCAACTCGCCCTTCCGCTTCATCGCCGAGAACGGCCTCTCCGCCACCGAGCACCATGAAGGCGCGCTCACCGACAGCATCGACCTGCACACCTGGGTGACGATGTCGATCCAGCGCGCGCAGGAAGCGATCTCCTCGCGCCTGCAGGGCGGGCTCGCCTTCCTCGCCACCGTCGGCTCGACCGCGCCGTTCGTCGGCCTGTTCGGCACGGTCTGGGGCATCTATCACGCGCTGACCGCGATCGGCATCGCCGGCCAGGCCTCGATCGACAAGGTCGCCGGCCCCGTCGGCGAGGCGCTGATCATGACCGCGATCGGTCTCGCCACCGCCGTGCCGGCCGTGCTCGGCTACAACTGGCTGGTCCGCCGCAACAAGGCCGCCAACGAGCGCATCCGCAACTTCTCGTCGGATCTCCACTCGGTCCTGCTCTCCGGCAGCCGCGTGTCGGTCGGTCATGGCGCGTCCACCGTGGCCCCGACCCCGGCCCCGGTCCGGGTGGCCTGATCCATGGCGATGAGCGTCGGCCCCGCCGATGGCGGGGGCGACGACGAGGTGGTGTCGGCGATCAACACCACCCCGCTCGTCGACGTCATGCTGGTGCTGCTGATCATCTTCCTGATCACCATCCCGGTGGTGACACACACCGTTCCGGTCGAGCTGCCCAAGGACCGCAATCAGCCGACCCAGACCAAGCCGCAAAACATCATCATCGCGGTGACCAAGGACGGCGATTATTACTGGAACGAGAAGCCGGTGCCCTCGATCGACGCGCTGCTCGACAAGCTCAAGAAGGCCGCGGTCGAAAACCCGCAGCCCGAAGTGCATATCCGGGCGGACGCGAACGGCCGCTACGAGTTCGTCGGCAAGGTCATGCTCGCCCTGCAACGGGCCGGCATCTACAAAGTCGCGTTCATCACGCAACCCCCGCCGCACGGTTAGAGGAGCTTCGCCATGGCCATGAGCGTCGGCTCGCCGGAAGGCGAGGACGAAGTGATGGTGGAGATGAACACCACGCCGCTGATCGACGTGATGCTCGTGCTCCTCATCATGCTGATCATCACGATCCCGATCCAGACTCACGCGGTGAAGCTCGATCTGCCGGCCGGCAACCCGCCGCCGCCGCCGACCCCGCCGCGCGTGATCACGATCGATATCGATTTCGACAACACGATCCTCTGGGACGGCACGCCGATCACCAGCGAAGCCGATCTCGTCGATCACCTGAACACCGCGGCGCACGCGCCGGACGATCCCGAAGTGCATGTGCGCCCGAACAAACTCGCGCTCTACAGCACGTTCGCGCACGTGATGGCCGACGCCCAGCGTTTGGGCGTGGAAAAGATTGGTGTGATCGGCAATGAGCAGTTCCTTGGCCCCTAACCGGCTGCCGAAAAACGCGGATTGGCGGCCATCTGACGGCGATCTCTTGCGCTCCGGTGCTCACGGCCAGTAGGCCGCTCCGCTCCGGTGCTCAGAGATCACCGCCAGCTGACTCGCCACTCCGTGTTTTTCAGCAGCCTGACATCGTGGATTTGTTGCTAGACGTGTTGGGGTCTGGGGCCTTTCGGCCCGAGTGGGGTCCAGGGGCAAAGCCCCTGGCCGCCGGAGGCCAACCGAAACGAGGTAGTCGCCCAAATATGCGCATCCTGCTGCTCGCCTCCGCTCTCACGCTCCCCTTCGCCCTCCCCGCGCACGCGCAGGAAGCGCTCCGCCCGGCTGTCGGCAAGCCGCTCGCCAACGCGCGCGCCTATCTCGGCGCCCGCAATTGCGGCCGCGCCATGCAGCAGGTCCGCGTCGCCGACAGCGTCCCCGGCAAGACGGCCTATGAGAGTTTCGTCGTCGAGGAAATGCGCGGCTCCGTCGCCCAGCAATGCGGCGACACCGCCATGGCCGCCCGTACCTACGAGCAGCTCATCAATTCCGGTCGCGTTTCAGCCGCGGAACAGCAGAAGCTGATGCTCGCCGAGATCAGCATGGCCTACAGCCAGAAGAACTATCCGGGCGTGGTGTTCTGGGCGGAGCGCTATCTCAAGGCCGGCGGCAGGGACCCGTCCGTCCAGACCTTCCTGATCCAGGGCTACTATCTCCAGGGCAAATACGCCGAAGCCGCCCACCTGCAAGCCGCCCAGATCGCCGCCACCCAGCGCGCCGGCGGCCGCCCCACCGAGACGCAACTGCAACTGCTCTACAATTGCCAGTTGCACACGAACGACGCCGCCGGCGCCGCGCGCACCATGTACGAGCTCGTCTACTACTACCCGAAGCCGGATTACTGGTTGAACGTCATCGACGATCTGCGCCGCAAGCCCGGCTTCTCCGATCGGCTCACCTTCGATCTCGACCGGCTCGAGTTCGCCCTCGGCCTCCTGAAAACCGCCGACGACTACATGGAAATGACCGAGCTCGCGCTGCAGGCGCCGCTCCCGGGCGAAGCCAAGGCCATCGTCGATGCTGGCTATGCCGCCGGCGTGCTCGGCACCGGCCCGCAAGCCCCGCGCCAGCAACGCCTGCGCGACCTCGTCAACCGCACCTACCAAAGCCAGCTCCAGGCCCTGCCCAAGCTCGCCGCCGACGCGGCCGGGGACCGCGACGGCAACCGCCTCGCCGCGGTCGGCGAGGAGTATGTGAGCTACGGGCAATTCGACAAAGGCCTGCCGCTGATGGAAGAGGCCTTCCGCAAAGGCGGCCTGCACCATCCTGACGACATTCGCCTGCACCTGGCGCTGGCCTACATGAAAGCGGGTGACCGCAACAAAGCCGTCGCTGCCTTCCGCGCGGTGGACGGACACGAAGGCGCTGGCGATCTCGCGAGACTCTGGCTGCTCTATTTCAGCCGGCAGCCTGCGACCAATACAGCGCGGCGCTGAGAGGCGCCTCCGGCGGCCCGGGCTCTGCCCGGGACCCGCTGGGGCCGTAAGGCCCCAGACCCCTTCACTTTAGATTCGGGATTACGTCCCCGCTGCGTTTTCGCGACGGCGGAGCGCGAGGGGCGCATTCTCAAACAAGCCAAATCGGAACTGGCGGGACGCGCCGAGCACTGTTGCCCCTCGGTCACATGTCCGCCGCCACTGTTGCACCGAACCCCCCATGCCGCCTTGCGCAAAATCGCGGCGGCGGCACAGTGTATCGCAATGATGGCCGATGCGAACGGCAGGGTTACACGCGCAAGTGCGCAACCTGCCGGTGTGTCGTCCGAGCATTTGCGTCCGAGGAACCGATGAACCGACCCATTTCGTTTCGCCAATCCCTGATGGCCTGTGCGGCCACCGCGCTGATCGCGGGTGTAGTGCCTGCGCGCGCGGGCGATGCGCCGGTTTCGGGCGCGCCTGTGCAGGTCGCGCAGGCTTCGATCAATGGCGGCGGCGGATCGATCGCGCCGCAGGTCAGCGCGAACGCCCCTGAGTCGATCACGGTTCGGGCGAAGCGGCTGATCCAGAAAGAGAAAAACTCTCCCTCAGCGGTGACGGAGCTCGGTGCGCGCGCAATCGCGGCCGTTGGCGTTTCGGGCAGCCCCGCGACCCTGCTGCGCCAGGCGCCTTCGGTTTATGTCTATCAGCAGAGCCTTGGCGACAGCGCGCCGGAACTGACGGTCCGCGGTCTGCGCGGTCTCGAAATCGCCACGACCTTGGACGGCGTGCCGACGCAGGATCTGCTGGCTCCCGGCAATTTCTATCTCGCCAATAACCTCGGCGGCGTCTTCACGCTGAACCAGATTTCCGGCGTGCACATCTATCCGGGCGTCGCCTATCCGGACAAGAACACGTTCGGCACCATCGGCGGCACCATCGCTTACGACAGCAAGCGCCCCACCAACGATTACTACCTCGATCTCGTGGGTTCGGTCGGCTCGTTCGGGACCTATAAGGAAGGCTTCGAGCTGAATTCGGGCCGGATCGACAGCCCGCTCGGCACCGGCGACAACGCGCTGAAGATCCTGCTGAATTACTACAACTTCCAGACGCAGGGCTTCATCGACGGCACGCCAAACCGCGAAAACGAAATGGAGTTCGCCCTCGACAAGCCGTATGACGACGGCCTGTCCGACTTCCAGGTCACCGTTCTGTACAACACGGCCAACGGGCTCATCCAGAACGAGCCGGTTCCGCTGCCGTATCTCGACAAGAACGGTCTGTTCAGCAACTACCCGACCAACCTGAACTTCGCGCAGCAGCAGAACGACTACAAAACCTTCATTTTGAAGGACGACACTTACATTAACGATTACGTGAACGTCGGCCTGACTGCGTTCTATATCGGCAACAATCAGCAGCTGAACGATTACGGCAACATCAACCTGTTCACGCCGCCGGGCGTGGCGAACCCGCTCACGGTCGGGGCGTCGACTCCGTTCATCAACAATCCGGCTGGCTTCGGTGAAGGCAATCTGTTCGGACCGCCCGTCGGCGGCGGCGGGCTCGGACTTTTCGGTGGCGGAACGGGCGGGCTGTTCTACGGGCGACTGAACCGTTACAATCCGTTCGCGCTGTATCCGGCGGGCAGCAAATATTGCCCGCAGAGCCTGGTTAACCAGTACGCGGCCTTCAATGGTGCCACCGGCACGGCGGTTGCGCCCTGCGGCCTGAACGACCAGATCACGGGCAGCCATTCCGACACCTATGGCATCCAGCCGCGCGTCACCATCATCGCTCCGGAAATTTACGGGATTGCGAACACCATCAAAATCGGCGGCCTGATCGCCAAGGAAACGTCGCCGACCGGATACGAATATCTCGGCGCGACGCCCAACTCGATCTCGCCGGCCAACCAGTTCGGCACACCGACCGGTGGAACGTCTCGCGAGATCTATCAGTTCTACGCGCAGGACAAGATCGATATGATCGATAACACCCTGCACATCACGCCGGGCTTCACGGTCGAGGGAACGCACTCCAGCCTCGTGGGCGGGGATATCTTCGGCAGCCACAACTCTCCGTTCTACGGTCCGAACGGCTTGGCCAACGGCGGCACCGCGATCGACCAGTATGGCTACTTCAAAGGGACGAAGTGGGATCGCGAGTGGCTGCCTTTCGCCAACGTGACCTACGATCTCGACAAGATCGCGCCGATGCTGGCCGGCATGTCGCTGTATGGGAGCTACGGCAACTCGGCCCTGTTCGCGCCGGTTGGCGATTTCGGTCCGAACACGACCGGAACGCCGCCCTACGCGTCGATCGTCCATATGTATGAGGGTGGTATCCAATACGATACCTCGACGATCGCGGCGCACATCGACTATTTCTACCAGAAGGTCGATCGCGACTTCGGCTTCTTCAACTACCAGAGCGGCCCGCAAGCCGGTCTCAGCTTCTACAACAATAACGGTCAGCGCGAATTCAAAGGCTTCGAAGCTGCCGTGACCTACCAGCTCACGCCCGACATCCAGCTGTTCGGCAACGTCTCTCACCTCCTGGCGAAATACCTCGTCAGCAGTCTCGCCTTCGTGACGGTCGCGCAAGATCAGTATGGTGTCGGCCAGAAAGGTACGCCGATCTCGGGCATCCCCGACTGGCTCTCGACCTTCGGCGTCGACTACAACCACCACCACACCTTCGTCGAAGACGACGATTTCGACGTGCGCTTGACGGGTCAGTACACCGGCCGCCAGAACACGACCTACGACCTTCAGGGGCCGGCGGTTTTCCGGGTTCCCGGTGTGCAGGGCGTGAACTACAGCGATCCGCTCCAGGTGTTTAACACCTTCACCGGTGCGACCACCTATGATCCGAACGGCGGTATCGCCCCGTTCGCGGTGTTCAACCTCGACGTGAACTACTCTCTGCCGACGCCGCAACTCGGCTTCCTGAAGAAACTCACGTTCGACCTGAATATCCAGAACCTCTTCGACGAGCGCTTCTTCCAGTACTTCTACAAGCAGATCTCGCCGAGCGCCTGTAACGTCACGCCGCAGAACCCGACCGGCAACAACTACGGGTGCACCCCGCAGTTCGCCGACGGCATCCCCGGCCAGCCGTTCAGCGCCTTCTTCACGGTGACGGCACGCTTCTAAGTAACGGGGTCCAGGGCCGTCACGCCGGAGGCGTGCCTTCGGCACGACGGCCCCAGTCGGGGGTCCAGGGGGGCAAAGCCCCCCTGGCCTTTTTTCTTTTATTTCATGTCACGACGGCCGCCGCCTCCTGCGGCACGCTCGTCATCCCCAACGATATCGGCCAGTCCGCCCCCGCGCCGATCGCCAGCTTCGATCCGCTGCTCGACGGATCGCTCCCCAGCCTGCAAGCTTGGCTGCTGCTCTATCGCCCGCTCGTCTGGGTCGGCGCCGATGACCGGCTCGACACCGAACGCTCGCTCGCGGCGCGTATCGAGTCGGAACCGGACGGCAAAACCTTCCGCATCACGCTGAAACCCTATCGCTGGTCCGATGGCGTTCCGGTTCGCGCCTCGGACGCTGTCTTCACCTGGTCGCTGATCCGCGAACTCGGCCCCTTATTCGCCTTCGCGGGGCAGGGGGGTCTGCCCGATCGCGTCGAGAGCATGACCGCGCCCGACGACCGCACGCTGGTCGTTCGCCTCAAGCAGCGCACCAACGCCGACTGGTTCACGCTCAACGCGCTGTCGGTGATCGCGCCGCTGCCGCAACATGCCTGGGGCGCCCCCACCGCCGCCGATCTTTGGCGTCATCAGGCCGATCCCGCCTCCCATCGCGTGGTGGACGGACCTTTTCGTCTCGACCGTGTCGTCCCCGGTCGCTACGCGGTCTTCGTGCCGAACCCGCTCTATGGCGGACATCCGGCCCAAATCGGCCGGCTGGTCGTGGATTTCCTCACCGGTGCCAGTCCGCTGCACGCGGTCGAATCCGGCGAGGTGGACATGGCCAACCTGCCGCCCGTGCTTGCCGGCCGCATCCCCGCGCGCCCCGGCTGGCGAGCCGTTGCCATGTCGGAATCGTTTGGCAACCGGGCGATGCTGCTCAATCTGCGCCCCGACCGGCTCGCCTTCCTGCGCGACGTGCGCGTGCGCCAGGCGCTCACCGATGCGGCCGATCAGCCGGCGATGATCCGCCTCGTCTATCGCGGCCATGCCGCCGAGGCGCGCGCCTTCGTGCCCCCGGAGCCCCCGACCTGGCTTGCCCCCGCGCTTGCGGAGGCCCCGGTGCGCGACGATCCGGCCCTCGCGGCGCGGCTGCTCGACGCTGCCGGCTGGATCGCGGGAGCCGACGGAATTCGCCGCAAGAACGGTGCCGTCCTGGCGTTCTCGGTTCTGGTCTCGATCGCGAATGCCGAAGCCATCGAGGAATTGCAGGTCCTGCAGCGCAATCTGCGCGCGATCGGCGTCGCCATCACGGTGCGGCCGGTGGCCGATGCCGCGCTCGGCGCCACGGTGCTCGGGGGTGGCGATTGGGATGCCGCGATATTCGGCTTCACGCGCTGGGGCGTGCCCGACGGCGCCGGCTTTTTCGACACCGGCGGCGGATACGATGTCGGCGGCTACAGCGATCCGGGCATGGACCGGCGGATCGCCGCGACCGCCTCCGAATCCGGCACTGCCGCCCTGTTCGACTACGAAACCTATGAGGCCGCGCAGCAGCCCTGGAACGTTCTGCCCGAGGGAGGCTATGTTCTGTTGGTCTCCGACCGTGTGCGGGGGTTGGCGGATTTCCTCAATCCCATGGGTTTCTGGTCGCCCGAATATCTCTCGGTCGCCTGCGATGCGCCGGCTCGCCGTTCGGATTAGCGCGGGCGCGCTCGCCATCCTGTTGCTCGCGACGCTGGCCTTTCTGCTCGCGCACGCCCTCCCGGGCGGCCCGGCTTACGCGATCCTCGGCCTGCGCGCGACGCCCGACCGCCAGGGCGCGCTCGACCTTCAGCTCGGCCTCGACGTTCCGGTCTGGCAGCAATATCAGATCTGGCTTCGGCATCTCCTGCATGGCGATTTCGGCACTTCCTTCGCCGAAAACCGCCCCGTCGCCGACATCCTGCCGGCATACGCCGCCAATTCCCTGCTTCTCTCCGCAGCCGGCCTTCTTGGCGCCGTCGCCCTCGCGCTGCCGTTCGGCCTCGCCCATGGCCTCACCGCGCGACGCCTGCCCGGCCGCGTCCTCGGCGCCATCGAGCTCGCCTTCTACGCGCTGCCCGGCTTCGTGATCGGCACAGCCCTGATCGCGATCTTTTCCGGCTGGCTCGATTGGCTGCCGGCCTCCGGCGACGCCGATCTCCGCCGAGCCGTGCCGAGCTTGGCCGATCGTGCGCGCCATTTGCTCCTTCCCGCCGCCACGATCGCGCTTTTCAGCTTCGCCCCGCTCGCCCGCTATGTCGCGCTCGCGACCGACGAAGCCCTGGCCTCGCCTTTCGTGCGCGCCGCGCGCGCGCGCGGCGCCGGCCCGGCCGCCGTCCTGTTCCGCCACGCGCTGCCCCACGCGCTCCGCCCGCTGGTGACGATGCTCGGCGTCTCGTTCGCCGGTTTCGTCTCCGGCACGATCGCGGTCGAGACCGTCTTCGGCTATCCGGGCCTCGGCTGGCTGCTCTGGCGCGCGGTGCTGGGACGGGATTATCCCGTGATCGTCGCGATCGTTCTGATCGGCGGCGTGGTGACGCTCATCGCCACGCTCGTAGCGGACCTGTGCGCGGGCTGGCTCGATCCGCGTGCGGGCTTCGAATGAGTCGTTTGTTCTTTTTTGAAAAAAAGAACCAAAAAACTTTCGCCCGTTTCCCCGGACCTCTCCACCCCCCGGTCAAACGAATAAAGTCTTTTTGCTTCTTTTTCTTCAGAAAAAGAAGAATCCTTTGTTTCTTTCTTCTGGCATTTTTCTGTTTCGCCGGCCCAACCGTCTGGCCTCAGGATCCCGCGGCTCTGGATCCCTCGATCCCTCTGTCGCCTCCCACCCCGGCCCATCCGCTGGGCACCGACGAACTCGGCCGCGACATGCTCGCGCGCCTCATGAGCGGCGGCGCCAACTCGCTCGCCATTGCCATCCCCGCGGCGGCGCTGGCGCTTGCCCTCGGTGCCGCCTGGGGCCTCGCGGCCGGCCTCGGTCCCTGGTGGCTCGATCTCGTGCTGATGCGCGCGGTGGATATCCTGCTCGCCCTGCCGGCGCTCATCGTGCTGATGGCGGCGTCCGCCCTGCCGGGTTTTGTCCCGTCGCCGGCCGCGCTCGCGCTGTTGATCGCGCTGGTCGCCTGGCCGGCCACCGCGCGTCTGGTGCGCCAGGAAACTCGCGCCCTCTGCCACCGCGAATTCGTGCTTGCGGCCCAACAGCTCGGTGCCGGCACGATCGCGGTCGCGCGCTGGCACATACTCCCGGCGCTCCGACCGCTGCTCGCGGCGAACGCGGCCTTTCTCCTGGGCGACGCGATCCTGGCGCTCTCGACGCTCAGTTTTCTCGGCCTCGGCATCCGGCCGCCGCAGGCAAGCTGGGGCGGGTTGCTCGCCGCCGGTCTCGGCTATGTCGATGTCGGCGCCTGGTGGCTGATCGCGCCCCCGGCGCTGCTGATTTTCGTCTCCCTGCTGCTGGCCGGCGCCCGCTTCCGATGACGCTGCTCGCGATGCAGGGCCTGACCGTCGAGATCGCCGGCCGCAACCGTGTCGAGCAGCTCGATCTGCAGGTCCGGCCGGGCGAGCTGCTGGCGCTGGTGGGCGAGTCGGGAGCCGGCAAGACCACGGCGGCGCTCGCCCCGCTGCTGCTGCTCGCCCCCGAAGCCCGTCTCTCCGGCCGGATTCTGTTCCAGAACCGGGACATCCGCTCCCTCTCGCGCGGAGAACGCCAGGCGCTGCGCGGCGGCGGCATCGGCGCGATGTTCCAGGATGCGCTCGAATCCTTCGATCCCGTGCAGCGCATCGGCACGCAGATCGCGGGCCCGATCCGCCGCCATCGCCGTCTTCCGCCTCGCGCGTGCCGCCGCGAGGTTCTGCGTTTGCTCGAGACCATGGGCCTCGAGGACCCCTGGCGCATCGCGCGATCCTATCCGCACGAAATCTCGGGCGGTCAGCGTCAGCGCGCGCTGCTCGCGTCCGCGCTCGCCGGCGGCCCCGCCCTGCTGATCGCCGACGAGCCGACCTCGGGACTCGATCCCGCGACTGCCCATGCCATCCTCGCCCAGCTCGCCGCGCTGCGACGTTCCGGTCTCGGCATACTCCTCGTCACGCACGATCTCGGCCTCGCCGGCGCCCATGCCGACATGGTCCAGGTGCTCTATGCCGGCCGCACCGTCGAACGCCGCGAGGCAGGCGCCTTCTTCGCCGCCCCCCGCCACCCTTACGCCCAGGCTCTGCTCGCTTCCGCCCCCTCGATCCCGGGCGTGCTCCCCGCGCCGATCCCGGGGACCGCGCCCGATCCTGCCTCGCTGCCGCCCGGCTGCCGCTTCGCCCCGCGCTGCGCCGCGCGCGAGCCGGCCTGCGACACCGCCTATCCGGCGATGCGCGCGGGGGTTGCCTGCCGCCTCGAGACCGCCCCGCGGCACGCCTTGTCCGCGCCAGCGCGGAGCTGGCCCGCGCGGGGCGAGGTTCTGCTGGCGGTTGAGGGAGTCGGCGTGCGCTATGGCGGACGGTGGCTCGCCGCACCGCTCCGGACGGCGCTGCACGACGCGACCTTCGTGCTGCATCGCGGCGAGTGCCTCGGCATTCTCGGCCCGAGCGGCTCGGGCAAGAGCACCCTCGGCCGCGCCGTGCTGCACCTGGTCCGGCATACCGGCCGCATCGTGCTCGAGGGGCAGGATCTCGCGGCTCTGCGCGGCCCCGCGCGCCGCGCCGCGCTCCGCCGGATTCAGCCCGTCTTCCAGGACCCGTCCGGCTCGCTCAATCCCCGCTTCACGGTGGCCGAGGCGCTGGCCGAGCCGCTGCGTCTCGCGCGATTGCCCCGTTCCCTCTGGCCCGCGCGCACCGACGCGGCGCTGGCGCGCGCCGGACTCCCCGCACGCCTGCTCGGTGCCCCCGTGCCGGCGCTCTCGGGCGGCGAGAAGCAGCGTGTGGCGATCGCCCGCGCGCTGCTCGCCGATCCGGCCTTGCTGGTGCTCGACGAACCGACCTCGGCGCTCGATCTATCGAGCCAGGCGCATCTGCTCCGCACGATCCGCGATCTGCTCGAGGCCGGTCTCGCGATCCTCTGGATCAGCCACGACCGGGCCGCGACCGCCACTGTGGCGCGCGAGGCGCTGCGACTGGAGAGCGGCCGGATCGTCGAGCGGATGGCGCTCGATCGCGGCTGACCCAGCCCCGCATCCTTGCCGCTCGCGCGCGCCTCGGCGTATCAACGCGCCGCGCCGGAAGGATGGCCGAGCGGCTTAAGGCGCACGCTTGGAAAGCGTGTGTACGTGCAAGCGTACCGTGGGTTCGAATCCCACTCCTTCCGCCAGGACCCCCTTTCAAAGCTGTTCAAGCCCGTTCGCAATTGTGCGGCGGGCTTTTGTTTTTCTCTTCAGGATCAGGCGCTTAGACCTTCTTTGTGGCTCGTATCTGTTCGCTTGCGTTCACATTCAGCCGGACTTATGAATAGGGGACAGAGCAAGGGAAAAGGGGACGCCGCCGGCTGAAAGGCGCTGGCGCGGAGTTGTCCCCTAATCGGGGGACGTGATGCCGAGGCTCGCGAAGCCGCTCACGGCCGTTGAGGTAAGCAAAAAGCCACCGGGCCGATATGGCGACGGGGACGGGCTCTATCTGCTGGTGAAGAAGCCGGAGGCCGCCTTCTGGGTGTTCCGGTATCAAACCGCCGGCCGAATGCGGGAGGCTGGCCTGGGCCGTGCGCGCGGGCGGAACGCGGTCACTCTGGCCGAAGCCCGCAAGGCCGCCACCGAACTGCGGGCGGTGGTGCGCGCTGGGCGCGATCCGCTGGCGGAGCGCGAGGCCGCCGCGAAGGCCGAGGCCGTCCGCAGCCGCACATTCGCCGAGGCGGCTGAAGCCTACATTGCCGCGCACGAAGCCGGGTGGCGCAACGCAAAGCACGCGGCGCAGTGGCGCACCACGATCGCCGCCTATGCCCTCCCCCATCTGGGGAAGCGATCCGTAGGGGACGTGGCGACCGAGCACGTGCTTGCGGCTCTGTCCCCTATTTGGCGCGAGAAGCCGGAGACTGCTTCGCGGGTTAGGGGGCGCATCGAGGCGATTCTCGATGCCGAGGCGGCGCAAGGGAACCGCACCGGAGAAAACCCGGCAAGGTGGCGGGGACACCTCGACAAGCTGCTGCCTTCCAGGCGCAAGGTCGCGCCGACACAACACCATGCGGCGCTGCCCTGGGCCGAGCTGCCTGGTTTCATGCTCCGGCTCTCGATGGCGGACGGCATGGGCGCGCGGGCCTTGGAGTTTGCCATCCTGACCGCCGCTCGCACGGGCGAGGTGCTGGGCGCGCGATGGTGCGAGATAGACCTTGGCGCAAAGGTTTGGATCGTGCCGCCGTCGCGCATGAAGGCGGGGCGCGAGCATCGGGTGCCACTGAGCGAGCCGGTGCTCGCGCTGCTGCGGCGCTTGGAGACGATCCGCGAAGGGGGCGAGCCGGCCGCGTTTGTGTTCCCGGGCGGCGCTTCCGGGCGGTGCCTGAGCAACATGGCGATGACGATGGTTCTGCGCCGGCTAAAGCGGCCGGACCTGACCGCGCATGGCTTCCGCAGCACGTTCCGCGATTGGACCGCTGAGCAATCCGACTTCCCGGGCGAGGTTGCGGAGGCCGCGCTAGCGCACGTTGTCGGGGATCGCGTCGAGGCCGCTTACAGGCGCGGCGATTTGTTCGAGAAGCGGCGAAAGTTGATGGAGGCATGGGGCGCTTTCGCGACTCGCCCCACAAGCAACGCGGCGTTTGAGATGGAGACGGCATGACTGACGGTGAAGGAGACGCGAAGGGGACGAGACCCGCGGAAAGTTTAAATGCCGCTCGCATCAGACAAGCCTTCCTATCAATTCCTGGGCTAAGCCAGAATGAGGACGCTCGGAAGCTAAGAGACCTCATCATTGATCAAATCGTTCACGATTTGAGTTGGCGTTGGGGGGGTGACTATCCCGTAACAACGAGACGCGACTATCCAGAAGCGCCGGATGAGCTAATAGACCTTTTTAATATCCGGTATGGCCTGAACAAAAAGGAAAATCAAACGCGCGCGGCAACGCTTCGGCAGATCGACGCTTTTAAAAAGCAATCAATTAAGCTAATGCAGGTGCTGGCAAATTTAGATTGTCCGGCTCGGAATGCGATTCAGCCTTCCGGCAAAACGCCGGGTTTGCCAGATATCCCCAAGCTCGACGTTCTATTTCAGCTTCTGAATCTTATGACTTTGACTGCGATACACATAAACCCCGAAGACATTCCCGACGCTCCGCAGTCTGGAAGACCGAAGGAAAAGGTGGCAGCCGAAATAGCAGATGCGACCGCGCAGCACTTCCTTTTTTTTACTGGCTCGAGGCCAACGATCGTAACTTATGATGGTAGAGCTGGTGGGGCCTTCATGGATGTCCTGCGGGTGGTTTTCCAGGAAACGGGGGTCACTGCTAGCGTTGAAAGCCAAGCCAGGGCGGCTTGCGAAAGGCTGAGAGCCGCTGTGGCCGGTAAGGAGAAAACCACGCCGAAAAAAAGCGGGTTTTCTCGGGGGAAATAACTCCTTTTGCGTCGGCCTTCGGGTTCGACAAAAACCTCCAAGCACTCTCACGTGCTTCGGAGAACACTTTTGATGCTGGAACCTGTCACGCTTACGGTTGAAGGCGCTTGCACAAGTAGTGGCCTTGGCCGGACGAAGATTTATTCCCTGATCGGCGCTGGGCTGCTCGACGCGCGGAAGGCTGACGGCCGAACGCTGATCCTCGCAGCCTCACTGCGCCACTACCTGGAAAACCTGCCGCCGGCCGACATTCGCACCGGCCGTAAGGATGCCGCCTAAAACGCAACCGCCCCCGGTGAACCGGAGGCGGCGCTTTGGTGATCTGCTTGGCTGGCGCTCGGCAATTACCGCAAAAGGCGACGCATTTCAACGGTTCCGGGGCATTGAGGAACAAAACCCTTGCCCACGAATCACCGCCGCGCGGCCTGCGCGGACCAAGCCGATCCTATCCGCAATTCGCAATTCCGCCGCCGCTGGACAGAGGCACCGCCGATTCTCGCTTGGCACGCCGACACGGCTGCGAGCTCCCACTCTCCGGCGCGCCACCGTGCCGAAAACGAGTGGCGCGCCTTGTGCCGCAATGGTTCGGAGGGCGGCGCATGATTGACACGGTGACAGTGATCCGCGCTCTCGGCCGCCGACTAGCGAAGCGAGTCCGGGGAAATGGCGTCATCGAAGCCTATGACCGCGCCCGGCTGTTCGATTTCCACTCGCGCCCCGTTGGCAGTTTGGAGGACGTGCAGGCGCTGTTGCGGCGGCTGGCTGGCCGGCCGGATTGCGCGGTGATCCGGGGCGAGCCGACTGGCCCCATGCGCGACGTGCGGCGGCTGCTGCACGCGGACCCGAGAACCGGCGATGCGCCAACGCTCCGCGACGTGCCCCGCCGCTGGCTCGCGCTCGATATCGAACGCACCCCGTTGCCGCCGAGCGTTCCGCCAGACGATCTGATAGCGTGCGCGCGGATCGCGTTGCGCGAGCTACCAGCGCCGTTCCGGGCCGCGCGCTGTCTGGCGCAGGCCACCGGCTCGCACGGGCTGCGGCCAGATTTGCGGCTGCGCCTGTGGTTCTGGTGCGACCGCCCCATGCACGGCACGGAACTGAAGCGGTGGCTGCTCCACACGCCGGCTGACCCTTCCGTGTTTGGCGCCGCGCAACTGATTTACACGGCTTCGCCTATCTTCGCCGCCGGCATCGCGGACCCGCTAGGAAGCCGCCTGGCGATGGTTGAAGGCGAGCCCTTGCTCGCTTGCCCTTCCGCCGCTGCACTGGCGCCACCGCCCCGGAAATCGGCGCCACCGGCTGCCTTGGCGCGGGTCACTGACCGCTACCTCACTGCCGCGCTCGAATCAGCCGCGCAACGCATAGCCACCGCCGAAAAACGCCATCCGGTCATCTTGGCTGAAGCGTGCGGGCTGGCGCGCTTCGTGCGGGCTGGCCGCCTTGCTGAGAGCCTTTACCGCGCGCTGCTCATTCGGGCTGGCGAGGCGGCTGGAAAGCATGACGCGGCCGAAATCGAGAGCCTTGCGGCTTGGGCATTGGAGCATGCCGGGGAGGCCGCCCATGCCTGACGGACTGACTCCGCAACAAAAGGGAGTAGCGAAGGATGCGCTCGAAAAGGCCATGCGCGACGTATTGCCGCCGCTCCGCGCGGTCACTGCGCATGAATTGCTCCGCACGGATTTCCCGCCCCGGGAGATGGCCCTTGCGCCCTGGCTTCCCACGAAGGGGCTTGCCATGATTTACGGCCCGCGCGGCATAGGTAAGACTCACCTGACGCTGGGCTGCGCCTACGCAATCGCGAGCGGCGGGACATTCTTGCGGTGGCACGCGGACCGGCCGCGCCGCGTTGTGATCATTGACGGCGAAATGCCTGCCGTCACGTTGCGCGACCGGCTTGCGGCCATCGCCGCCGCTGCGGAGCGGGAACCGCCGGGCGAGGATTATCTTCGGCTAATTGCAAACGACATGCAGCAAGACCGGAGCCTCGACCTATCTTCGCCTGAGCAACAGGCGGACCTAGAGCCGCACTTGGTCTCGGCGGACGTAATCCTCTGCGACAATATCTCGACACTTTGCCAAGGCGGCCGAGAGAACGAAGCGGAGTCGTGGCTGCCGGTGCAGCAATGGGCGCTCATGCAACGCCGCGCCGGCCGCTCGGTGGTGTTCGCTCATCACGCCGGCAAGGGGGGTGGGCAACGCGGCACCTCGCGCCGAGAGGACGTGCTTGATTCGGTTCTGAGCCTTCGCCGCCCGGACGATTTCGACCCGGCGGAAGGGGCGCGGTTCGAGCTGCACTATGAGAAGTCACGCGGGTTTCACGGGGACGATGCGAAGCCCTTTGAGGCGCAACTCGCGCCCGAGGGCTGGCGCTGTCGCGACTTGGAGGATGCGGACATGGCGCGCGTTGTGGCGCTCACGGGCGAGGGGCTTTCGACGCGAGAGATGGTTGCGGAACTCGGCGCCGGGTGGAGCAAGTCGCGCGTCAACCGCATGCAGCAGAAGGCCCGCGCGCTGGGGTTGCTGGACGGCGGGGGAGGGCGAGCATGATGGCTGCCTTATCGGCTCCCCACTGTCCCGCTGTCCCAATCCCCGGGAGCGGGACAGCGGGACAGTTTGGGGCCGCAACGTCCGCAAGCGGGACAGAGAGCGGGACAGCAAGCGGGACAGTCAGTCTCCGTGCCCTGGCAAGGCTGGTCATCGAGCGGGACAGGCTGCGGGACGCAACGCGGGACAAGGTGGCTCAGGGTGCCTCCGGGGCTGTCCCGCTAGGTGGCTCTCGTTTCATAAGCGAGCGGGACAGTGCATGGGCCGACCCGGCGGAGGATGAGTATCGGCGCGAGGAACGGCTCGCGATTATGGAGGAACCCAGCTTGCCCCCACCGGGGACACCAGAGCGCGCGGAGGCTGACCGGAGGCACGCCGCGACCGTGCGCGGGCTTTTGGCTCAGGCGCGTTTCGCTGCCCCATCCGACTGTTCAGCCGAGGCTGCACCGTGACCGCCTCATCCTCCGAACGGTGCCGAAACTGGCGCAAGCGACGCGCACGCGGTTCGCAACTCGCCACCGTCGAGGTTATGCCGGACGTGCAAAGCGCGTTGGTGCGCCTCGGCCTCCTCCCGGACGATGCGACGAAGCACGATCTAGCGTGTGCCGTGGAAGCCTACCTTCGCACTGCCCCGGCCATGGTTGACGTGGGCAAACGGCTCTACCCGGAACCCCTACGGCGCGACGATGTTCCCTGCGAGCAGCGTGATTTTTGACGCAAACACGCAACACAGTTTCGGGTTGGCCCGCCTTCCGCGAGAGGTGCCGCGAGCCCGCAAAGCGTTACGGCCCCCGCTTGCACGGCAACACCAAGCACGGATCGCGCGGCAAAGGCGGCCGCGAGGCGATGGCTCTACTGCGCCGCTACAAGGCGATATTAGACGGGCTGGCGTCACAGGCAGTCCCGGAGCCGCCGCCGCCGCGCAAGGGATGGTACTCCGGTTTTCCGCGTGCAGAGCCCGCACGCGAATTGCCAAGAGATTTGGGAAAATATCAGAGCGAGTAAGCGGCAATGGGCGGCATTTTGTCCGGGCGGCATCCTCAGAGATGCCTTGTTGAGTCGAGTTTCACGCTGGATATGAGCAACCTGCGACGTGAGGGAACGATTGCCCCAGGCGTTCACCACTGGCGAACAGTCACATGGAAGCGCAGCGAGACGGGAGAGGTCTGCGGCACGATCACCTGCGAGGTGAACACAATCGAGCCGGATGACTCGTTTCTCCGGTTGACTTACTCGGTGAACGGTGACGCCCAGGACTACCGCGTGAGACTGTCGGTCACGCCCTGCCGCTTCGGTGGTGTCCGGTGGTGGTTTCACTGCCCGCACACAGGGCGCCGAGTGAGCAAACTCTACCTGCCCCCCGGCGCCCGGCGGTTTCTCAGCCGGTTCGCATACAGGCTGGCTTATAGGTCAGAGCGTGGCGGGCCGATGGACCGCTCCCATTGGCGGCAAGGCCGCATCTACTCGCGCCTCGGAGCGGAGTATCGGGTTTTTGAGCAGCCTCCTCCTCGGAGGCCGAAAGGCATGCACAAGCGCACGTATGCTCGATTGCTCAGAAAGCTCGGCGCAGCGCAGGGATACCATGAGTGCATCTTCGATGCTGGCGCCGCACGCCTATTGGCGAAGCTGGATTGCCTTCCGGGAGTCAGATCGGAGCGGCTCGACTGACGCGCTTCAGTAATTTGAGGATCAACGCCGCCACGCGCTTAGCGGAACATCGAGACGCCAGCCTTTGCCGTCTCCGCGATCCATGATCGCCAGTGCCTCCGGCTGACTCCGGCAAACGCGGCATACGATCCGGCGCAGGAACGCGGAGAGGGTAATGCTTGGCGAAGCGTGTTGCTGGGCCAGAACGAAGCCGACTGGCAGCAAAACAGTCCCTCTGCACCCTTCCATGCGGCGAGGGCAGGCGGGCGGGTAACGCACCTCGACTACGAGACCCTCCAGACAGGACAGCCGGGCCGCGAGGTAAGGGGCGACAGGATGGCACGGAACCATGGTCCGACTGTCCCCCGTTCCAACGGTCAGAACAAGAAGGGAACACGGCCGCGAAAGCACCCGGACGGCATCGGACAGATTGGCCTTGCACAAAAACAAAATGAGCGTATAGAGTTTGCTCATCAGCACGGGAGGCGGTGCGATGCGCGAGGCGGTTGCTTACATCCGGGTTTCGACGGGCAAGCAAGGTCGCTCCGGGCTGGGCATCGAGGCGCAGCGCGACGCGATAGCCCGCTTCGCCGCCGCTGAAGGCTTTTCGCTCGCCGCCGAGCATGTCGAGGTCGAGACCGGGAAGGGCGCCGATGCCCTCGACCGCCGGCCGGAACTGGCGCGGGCTCTCGCCGCTGCCCGGAAGGCAAAGGCGCCCGTGATCGTGGCGAAGCTGGACCGGCTCTCCCGAGACGTGGCGTTCGTCTCCGGTCTGATGGCGCAGCGCGTCCCCTTCATAGTGGCCGAGCTGGGCGCCGATGCTGACCCGTTCATGTTGCACCTATTCGCCGCTCTGGCGGAGAAGGAGCGGACGCTGATCGCGGAGCGGACCCGTGCCGCCCTGGCCGCCAAGAAGGCGCAGGGTGCTCGCCTGGGCAACCGGACGAACCTCCCGGCCGCGCAAGCTGCGGGCGTTGCGGCGAATCGGCAGGCCGCCGATGCCTTTGCGGCCAACGTGCTGCCGGTGGTTCGTCAGATACAGGCCAGCGGCGCGACCACCCCCCGCGCCATCGCGGAGGCGCTGAACGCTCGGGGCATCCGCACGGCGCGGGGCGGGCGGTGGCACGACTCCACGGTGCGGAATCTGCTGACCCGAGCTGAGAGATAGTAGCGGCTGAGCATCTTTTTTGCTGAACCGGATTAGGTTATGGTCACAGAATGGTGGCTTTCGGGTATGCTTTGGCGATTGGGGGCGCGGTCCTGTTTTGCGCGACCGTAATAAGCCTGGGCCTTTCACTGTTTATTTACGCCCGGTTCCGTGAGTTTTTGAAAGTCTATCTGTCCGCCCCGTTCGCCGGACTTATTTTCCTTGCAATGGCCATGATTGGCTTCAGCATGACCGGGCTTCCCGATCCTCCCTACCCCGGCTTCAAAGCAATTTTCTGGGCGATGTCTGGACTGTTCGGGTTTGGCGCGGTTCTGGGGCTGGTGATCCGAACTAAACTGGGTCCCATGGTTGGTCCGAGTGGCCCGCTCGCAAACAAGCAAACCGATATAGCGGGGAGAGAATAGGGGACGACAGTTGAAGCGTATCTAACCATCTGAGAACACGAGATACTCAGCGGACACTCCTTCCGCCAGGCAACCTGCCACTCCGCCACCCCCCACCCCCCTGCCTGAGCGCCGACCCTCGGGATCCCAAAATGTCTACCTCGATGGGAACGAGGCGGCGCACGGGTCAATTCCCGCAGCGGACGAGCGGGGCCAATCGGGCGCCCGGATTGCGCGCCTGGTAGGAATGGCTTGCTCAAGCAGCAGCCGATGGCGATCGGGGTCCAGAACGGTCGCCGCGCACAGCCCCGGCAAGAGGAGAACCGGACGGCTCTCCTGCCAGCCCGCGAGGATGGCTTGCAGGTCGTCGACTTCCAGCACCAGATACGTTCCCGCAATGTCACCCGCATGCAGGGCCAGGATCGGTTCGCTGTTTGCTGGGCTGCGGTAGTCGAGGAACTCGATGCCGGCGCTGTCCGGCGCCGTTGTGCGCAGGCCCGTGATGCGGACCACCGCCCGCGAGAGTCCGTCGAGCTCGCTCTGGGCAGGGCCTTGGTTGTTCGCCGTATAGGCGACGCGCAAACCGAGCCGGTCGCGGTAGAAGGCAAGGCTCGCTTGCGTGGAGGCGATCGCGATCGCGCTATGGTCGATCCCGAGAAACAAGCCGGGGCGTCCGTGCCACATGGCCCGGCCCTGTCCGGGCGGAAACCAGAGCAGCTCGAGTGGATGTCCGTCGGGATCGCGGAATTTGTAGGCCCGGACGCCGCCGTCGCTGGCGGGCAGCGTAGGCGGCGGACCCTGGGTGATCGGCATGGCACCGGACGCGCGGACCCGGGCATAGGCGCGGTCCATGTCGGACACGACGATGGCGAAATGCTGAAACCAGCGATCGTTGCTCCGGCTCTTCGCCGGATAGGGACGGCCGGGCCGCGCGAACCGCACGCATTCCAGCTTCTCGTTGCCTAGCCGCAACGTGAGCGTCTCGACCGCCCGGTCCGGCGCGCCGAGCAGGCGGTCGAGCGCGGGATCGGCGACGTGCCGGCGGCCGAGCGCCGTGAAACCGAGCGTGTCGCGGTAAAATCGCTCGCTCCGATCGAGATCGGACACCGTCAGCACGATCGCACGCAGCGCTGTGACCGCAGCCTCGGCGCGCGCGACGGCGATCAGCCACAGGGCAAAGCACCAGGCGAGCCGCGTCATGCGGCGCTCTTCTGTTCCGCCGGCAAGCGCGTCATGCCCAGTCTCTCGCGTAGATGATCGGCGACGCGCAGCGCGTTGGCGATGATCGTCAAGGTCGGGTTCACCGCGGAACTCGAAGGGAAGAAGCTGCCGTCCACGACGTAGAGATTGTCGATTTCATGGCTTCGGCAATTCACATTCAGCGCGGCGCTGGCGGGATCGGTGCCGAAGCGGACCGTGCCGTTCTGGTGCCCGGTGGCCGCGACCGGGAGGCGCTTGGCGAAATAGGCCTCGCGTGGCACCAGCATGTCCGGCTCGCAGCCGATGGCCCGCAGGAGCCCACGCAGCTTTTCGGTCAGGCGCCGGTGCGATTGCTGGTTGGTCGGTGTGTAATGAATGTGCAGCCCGTCGCGCTCGAGCGTGATGCGGTTGCCGGAACACGGCAGATCCTCGCTGGTCAGCCAGAAATCGAGCGAATGGCGGGCCAGCTCGTCGAGGGCGCGATTGGGCAGCCATCCCTGCGTCTCGGCCTTGAAAACGCCGGCGTCGGTCTTGCCGAGCATCTGGATGTGGCCGAGCGGATAGTCCCATGTGCCGTCGCCCCAGTAGAAATCGTTGAGGCCAAGGGTTTTCTGAAAGCGGGTCGGGTTCGGTTTGCGCGAGATCGCGAGCAGCGCCGAATTGTTGTGGAACATGTAGAACCGGCCGACCGTATCGGACCGGTTGCCCAGCCCGTTGGGATGCTGCTCGTTGGCCGAGCGAAGCAGGAGGGCAGCGGAGTTGATGGCGCCGCACGCGACCACGACGATGTCGGCGGCGAAATGACGGCGCTCGCCGTTCAGATCGACTTCGACTTCGCGGATTTCACGGCCGGTCGGCGTGGTGAGAAGGCGCTCCACGCGGGCGCCTGTCATCAGCGTCACGTTCGGGTGGGCGAGCGCGGGACGCACGCAGGTGATCTGCGCGTCGGATTTCGCGGAGACGAGGCAGGGAAACCCGTCGCAGCGGTCGCAGCGTATGCAGGGGCTGTGATGCGCTTCCGCTTCGTCGAGATGGATGCCGAGTGGCAGCGGAAACGGATGCAGCCCGGCTCGCGACAGATCGTGCGCGAGTTCCTGCACGCGCGGCTCGTGGCTGACCGGCGGATGGGGATAAGGCGCGGTCTCGGGCGGTTCGGTGGGATCGGCGCCGCGCAGGCCGTGCACCGCGTAGAGCGCCTCGGCGCGGCGATACCAGGGGGCGAAATCGGTGTAGGTGAGGGGCCAGGCGGGCGAGATGCCGTCCTCGTGACGCACCTCGCCGAAATCGCGCTCGCGCATGCGCAACAGCACCGCGCCGTAGAATTTCGTGTTGCCGCCGACACAGTAATGGATGCCGGGATGGAAGGGCTTGCCATGCAGGTCGTACCAGGTCTCGTGCGCCTTGTATTTGTTGTCGACGAAGACCGCCTCGCTGCTCCAATTGTCGCGCTCCCGCGGCAGGAAATCACCGCGCTCCAGCAGCAGAATGCGTGCGCCGGTCGGCGCCAGCGCATGGGCGAGCGTGCCGCCGCCGGCGCCGGTGCCGATCACGATGATATCAAACCGGTCCTCTGGCATGGTTGGTCCTCTCAATCCGCCGGCCGCAGGGATCGAACGCCGTTCCGGCGGGTGGGCTTGAATCCGCAATGAATGCAGCGGACCGTGTCGTCATGAATGAGCTTCGCGCACGCCATGCGCGGCAGGCGCGCGCGGACATTGAGAAGCGCCGCGAACAGCATCCCGAGCGGCGGCGCCGCGAGATAAATCCAGAACGCCATCCACACATGGGCCGGCAGGGCCGAGGCGAAGCTGCGCGCCGGATTGAGGCTGAAGCCGGAAATCGGCGACTCGAACACGATGTATGTGAAGATCAGTACTCCGGCGGCCACGCCGGTGAGCTTGGCCAGGCGCGGCACGCCGCCGAGCAGCAGCAGCACGCTCATCAGCAGGAAGGCGCAGAACAGTTCGGCCGCGAAGGCGCTGCCGACGCCTTCTTTGCCGGGAACCGTCACGATCCAGCGGATCGGCGGCCGGGCCACCACTTCGCCGAGCAGCGAACGGGCGAGGTGAATGCCCGCCATGCCGCCCGCGACCTGCGCGGCGATGTAGAAGGCGGCGTCCCACCGGCGCATCCGTCCCAGCCGCAGGAAGGTGAGCGTGACGGCGGGATTGAAATGCGCGCCCGATTGACGGCCCAGCCGCGAATAGATCAGCAGCACGACGGTGCCGGCAATGCATAGGCCGGCAAAGACACGCTGGCCGAACGGGCCGAGCGCGGCGACCGCCGGCGACAGCGCGAACACGCTCGCGAGCACGGACACGAACAGGATGGTCGCGACGCCGCCGGCTTCGATCAGATATTCGGGCCAGTGGGCGCGGAGCGCTTCCACAGGACCGGCGGCGCGCATGACGATCAGCCGTTGCCGGCAAAGGCGGAATAGAGGGTCATGCCGCCATCGACGAAAAGCGTGGCGCCATTGACGTAATCCGCGGCATCCGAAGCGAGCCAGACCGCCATGTGCGCGATATCGTCGGGCTCGCCGATGCGCTTGTAGGGGATGAGATCGAGCAGGCGGCCGAGCGCTTCGGGGGTTTCCCAGGCCGACATGTTGATGGGCGTGCGGATGGCGCCGGGAGCGATCGAATTGACGCGGATCCGTTTCGGCGCCAGCTCCTGCGCCAGCGTTTTCATCAGCATGGCGATGCCACCCTTGCTGGCGGCGTAATTCACATGGCCGGCCCAGGGGATCACCTCGTGGACCGAACTCATGCAGATGATCTTGCCGGCGGCCACCGAAATCTCGGGCCGCAGCCCGCGACGCAGGAATTCGCGGACCGCCTCGCGCGCGCAGAGGAACTGCCCGGTGAGATTGACGCCGATCACGGTGTTCCAGTCGGCGAGCGGCATGTCCGCGATGGGCGCGTCGCGCTGCAGGCCGGCATTGTTGACCAGGATGTCGACGGTGCCCAAGGCCGCGATGGCGTCACGGAACATCGCCTGGACCTGCGCTTCCTGCGACACGTCCGCGCACACCGTGATGGCGCGGCGGCCAAGTCCGCGGATTTCGCCAGCGACCGCCTCGGCGGCATCCGGACCGCTGACGTAATTCACCGCGACGTCGGCGCCGGCCGCGGCGAGGCCCAAGGCGACCGCGCGGCCGATGCCGGAACTGGCGCCGGTGACGAGTGCTACCTGTCCGGTCAGCACCGGGTGATATTGCCGGTTGGGCGAGGGGCCGGCTTGGATCTCATCTCGGGGCATGGCTGGCGCTTCCTTGGGCGGCGACGAAGCCGCAGGGGGTGGACTCGGTGCGAGGCTGCAACAAGAGCGCGACGAGGCCGGTCCAGCCCGTCTGATGCGACGCGCCGAGGCCGCGGCCGGTATCGCCGTGGAAATATTCGTGAAACAGCAGATGGTCGCGGAACGCCGGGTCGTTCTGCATCAGCGGGTGTTCGCCCAGCGCCGGCCGCTTCCCGTTCCCGTCACGCAGGAAAAGGCGCGTCAGACGCGAGGCGAGGGCATCGGCCACCTCGGACAGGCTGCATGTGCGTCCGGAACCGACCGGATATTCCACGGTGAAGCCGTCGCCGTAATAGTGGTGGAATTCACGAAGGCTTTCGGCGAGCAGGAAGTTGACCGGCATCCACACCGGGCCGCGCCAGTTGGAATTGCCGCCGAACAGGCCCGATTCCGACTCGCCCGGCACGTAGCCCACCTCGAAACGCTGACCGGCATGCTCGAACACATAAGGGTGGTCGGCATGGAAGCGGGAGATGGCGCGGATGCCGTAAGGCGAGAGGAACTCGGCTTCGTCGAGCGCGCGGCGCAGCAGCGCCTTCATGCGATGGCCGCGCAACAGCGAGAGCAGGTGGGTGTCGCCGCGGCCCGGCTCGTGCCAGCGCGACACCAGGCCGGCGAGGTCCGGCCGGTAGTTCAGGAACCATTTCAGGCGGCGCGCGAAGGCGGGCAGCCGCTCGAGCACTTCCTCGTCGATTGTTTCGACAGCAAAGAGTGGGATCAGCCCCACCATCGAGCGCACCCGCAACGGCACGCGCTGGCCGCCCGGCAGGCTCAGCACGTCGTAGAAGAACTGGTCCTGCTCGTCCCACAACCCGACGCCGTCGCCGCGCAGATTGGCCATGGCGGACGCGATGAACAGGAAATGCTCGAAGAATTTGGTGGCGATGTCCTCGTAGACGTCGTTCTCGAGCGCGAGCTCGAGCGCGATGCGCAACAGGTTCAGCGTGTACATCGCCATCCAGGCGGTGCCGTCCGACTGGTTGATGTAGCCGCCGGTGGGCAGCGGCGCCGAGCGGTCGAAAATGCCGATATTGTCGAGGCCGAGGAAGCCGCCCTGGAAGACGTTGTTGCCTTCGGCGTCCTTGCGGTTGACCCACCAGGTGAAATTCAGCATCAGCTTGTGGAAGATACGTTCCAGGAACGGCCGGTCGGCGCGTCCGGTCAGTGCCTTGTCGGTCTGATAGACGCGCCAGGCGGCCCAGGCATGCACCGGCGGGTTGACGTCGCCGAACGCCCATTCATAGGCAGGCAGCTGGCCGTTCGGGTGCATGTACCATTCGCGCGTCATCAGCACGAGCTGCGATTTGGCGAAGTGGGGGTCGATCAGCGCCAGGGTCACGCAATGGAAGGCGAGATCCCAGGCCGCATACCAGGGATATTCCCATTTGTCCGGCATCGAGAGGATGTCGGCGTTGTTGAGGTGGAACCAGTCGGCGTTGCGGCCGCCCCGTCGCTGATCGGGCGGCGGCGGCTGCAGGGGATCTCCGGAAAGCCAGTTCGGTATGTCGAGATAATAGAATTGCTTCGACCACAACATGCCGGCCAGCGCCTGCCGCTGCACGAGCCGTGCATCCGGATCGGCATTGTGCTGCTGCAGCGCTGCGTAGAACGCGTCGGTCTCGGCGATGCGTTGCGCGAAGAGGGCGTCGAAATCGGCGAACGGATCACCGTCCTCGCGGTCGGGCCGGAAACGCACGCGGATCTGCGCCGAGGCGCCGGCGGGAAGATCGAGCAGGTGATGCGCGGCGCATTTCGTGCCGGCCGGGTCCGCGCTGATCGCGCCGGTGACGCCGTCCACGACGAAATCGTTGATGCCGTCCTTGAACGGGCCCGGCGCGTCAGCGCCATACAGGCGCCGGACATTGGTCTCGTTCTCGCAGAAGAGCCGGGCCGGATCGCCGTCGAGCCAGAGCCGGCGGGGCGCCATCTCGGGATGGTCCGCCTGCACCGAGCCGTCATCGAGCCCGTGCAGACGGGGGCATGGCGCATCCGGGGTCCAGGACCAGATGTTGCGCGCCCAGAGTTGCGGCAGGACATGCAACCGCGCGGCCTCGGCGGCGCGATTGTGAACCGTGACGCGCATCAGCACGTCCTCGGGCGTCGCCTTGGCATATTCCACGACCACATCGAAATAATGGCCGCTGTCGAAGACTCCCGTGTCGATCAGCTCGAATTCGCGGTCGCGCGGCCCGCGGCGGCGGTTTTCCTCCGTCAGGTGCGCATAAGGAAAAGCCGATTGCGGGTATTTGTAGAGCATGCGCATGTAAGCGTGGCTCGGCACGCCGTCGGCATAGTAATAAAGTTCCTTGACGTCCTCGCCGTGATTGCCCTCGCTGTTGGTGAGGCCGAACAGCCGTTCCTTCAGGATCGGATCGTGGCCGTTCCATAAGGCGAGGCCGAGGCACCAGAGGCCCTGATGGTCGCACCAGCCGGCGATCGCGTCCTCGCCCCAGCGATAGGCGCGGCTGCGGGCATGATCGTGCGGGAAATAGTCCCAGGCGGTGCCGCCGGGGCTGTAATCCTCGCGCACGGTGCCCCATTGCCGGTCGCTCACATAGGGTCCCCAGTGACGCCAGGCCGGATCGGCGGCGGGGCCGTGGAGCCGGCGTCCCTCCTCGGTCTCGAGAATGGACCGGGCGGGTGGTCGGTTCGGGGTCATGCCGCGTTTCCTTGCTGCGCGCCGGCCGGCGGCCTCCCGGACGCCAGCAGGCGCTCGATGCGGATCAGTTCGCCGAGCGACCAGGCCTGGAACGGGCAGCCGCCGGGCGTATAGGGCGGGTCGCCATCCACGACTTCGGAAACATGGCCCAGCCCGGCGCTGTCGAGATGCGCGGTCAGGGCGGGCAGGAACCGCTTGCGCGCCGTCTGCTGCGCGGCCGCGCTGCCGCCGCGCACCCGCAGCCAGGCTTCGACGAACGGGCCCATGAGCCACGGCCAGGCGGTGCCCTGATGGTAGGCGCCGTCCCGCGCCCGGGGATCGCCGCGATAATGCGGCGCGTAATCGGGATGATCGGGCGACAGCGTGCGCAGGCCGAGCGGCGTCAGCAGCAGCGCCTCGACGAGATCGACGACGCGGCGCGCCGGCGCGCCCTCGAGCACCGGGAAGGGCAGGCCGCCCACCGCGAAGATCTGATTGGGGCGGATCCGCCGGTCGACGCGGCCGGGCACGTGATCGACATCGACCATGTCGAACAGGCTGCCGGTCGCCGGATCGACGAAGCGGGCGGCGAAGGCCGCGCGCGCGCGGCGATGCCACTCGGCCCAGCGATCGGACCCGGCGGCGCCGATCGCGAGCGCGTTGATCCAGAGCGCCTGCACTTCGACCGGCTTGCCGATACGCGGCGTCACGACCCAGTCGCCGAGCTTGGCATCCATCCAGGTCAGTTGAACGCCCGGCACGCCAGCGCGCAGCAGCCCGTCCGCATCGGCGCCGATCCCGAAACGGGTGCCCGCGGCATAGGCCTGCAGCACCGCCTCCACGGTGCCGGCGAGGCGCGCCCGGGTCGCCGCGTCGGCCGGCGCGCCGGCATCGCTCATGGCGCCGAGCAGCTCGTGCACCGCGACCACGAACCAGAGCGATGCGTCGACGGCATTGAATTCCGGCGTCTCGCCGGCGTCCGGAAAGCGGTTGGGCAGCATGCCGCCGCTCTCGGCCTCCGACCAGGCGAGCAGGATGTCGCGCGCTTCGGCCAGCCGGCCGGTCGCAAGCATCAGCCCGCGCATGGCGATGAAGGTGTCGCGCCCCCAATCGGTGAACCAGGGATAGCCGGCGATGACCGTGCGGCCCTGGCCGCGATCCACGAGATAGGCGTCGGCCGCGACCGCGAGGCGCGAGCGGCCGGTGCGCCGCGCGCGCTCCGCCTCGGCGATCCGGCCGGCGGCGGCGAGCGCCGGCTCCGGCGCGCTCTCTCCGGCTTGCAGCACCATCACCGCATCCGCATCACCGAGCGCGAAACGGAACAGGCCCGGCGAGGCGAGATCCTCGACGCAATCGAGCCCGCGGGCGCGCTCCTCGCGGTAGAGGAAGTTGCCATACCATTCCGGTTTGGGCTCGAAATCGCCGTTGCTCCGGACGGTGATCGCCGGCAGGTCCGGATAGGGCCGCCAGACAACGGCGCCATCCTTCGCGTCGCTCGCGAGGGCCATCCGCTCGTTGCGCCGATGTAATGCGTGGTAGTCGCGGCCGGAGAGCAAGGGACGGACCACGAGCCGGAGAGGCGCGCCGCCGCCGCCACGCCGCCAGCGCAGGACCGTCTCCCCGGTGTCGCGTCCGACCAGGATTTCCTGCGTCACTCCCGCCGCGAAACGCCAAGTCGGCCAGGGGGCCGGCGAGAACCCGGTGATGCCGCGACATCCCTCGGGATAGACGATATCCGGCGCGTAACGTTGCGTGCTGAGAAAAACCTCCCCCGCGGGCGTCTCGAGCCAGGCCTCGATCCCGTTGACCAGCACCACGCGGCCGGTCGGCGGCGTCAGCGCGGCCATCAGGAGCGCGTGGTAGCGACGGGTTCGCTCGCCGCTCACGGTTCCCGAGGCGAACGCGCCGTAGCGGTCGGTTTCCAGCCATTCGGCCGACGGATCCGGTGCACCGCTCAAGGGCAAGCCGCCCCGGCGATCGCGGGGCCGCCGCGTGCGGGCGTAACGTGCGCAGCCCGGCGGGCGAAAACATCGCCGGATGCCGCGAGCCCGTCGGCCAGACCACGCGCGCGGCGCTGCCGGTCCCTACGAAAGCGGTGCCTCATATCATGGTGCAAAGAAGATCGCCTCGCGGTCTCTGTCATCCCGGGATCGCAAGAGCCGCCGCGCGCGCATTCCGCGCCTGCCTGGGCCTCGATCATGGCGGTTCCGTCGCGCCCGGCAACGGCTCGATCGTGACCGTGTCCCCCATGGCACCTCGCGCTGTTCTGGATCGCCGGTGGCCACCCCGGTCCTGCCCAGCGCCGCCCGGCGCCGGCACCTCCCCGATAGCAGGCGGGCGCCGGCCCGGCAGCGGCTCGCGGCCGGCAGCGCGACGATTCCGAGACGGTCCCGGGTCTCCTGCGACTATCGGAGGGTTCCCGAGGGCTGCGTGCCGGCCAGGCTTGGCGGATAAGGCCCCCACGGACAGGCAGACATGAACGCGTTGAACGGCCGCATGGCGGTCATCGATCCGGCCGGCTGGTACGCCACGCTCGCCGCGCCGGCGCTGGCCGCCGAAATCGGCGAGGAGTTCCGGGTCGTGCTGCGATCCTACCGTGACACCGACCCGCTGATGGAGAAGCCGGCGCTGAACGAAAACATCGTCTGCCTCCACCAGGGCGGCCCGAAGCGCATCCATCGCTGGCAGGCAGGACGGCACGAGAGCTGGGAGGTCGCGCGCGACAGCGTCAGCGCGATGCCGATGTTCTGCGCCAATCGCTGGCTGACCGAAGGTCCGGTCGCCTTCACGCACCTGACGCTGAGTTCGGGCCTGCTCGCGCGCTTCGCGCTCGAGGAATTCGACCGCGCGCCCGGTCATGTCGCGCTCGCCGACCAGGTCGGTGCGGCCGATCCGGCGATCGCCGGCCTGATGCTGGCGCTGATCGAGGAGCTGCAGACGCCTTTGGCCGGCCGGCTCTACCAGGAGAGCCTCGTCAGCGCGATCGTTCTGCGCGCGCTGGCGCGCTATGCGCCCTCGCTCGACCGCGAGCGCGCCGCGCAGGCCAAAGGCGGTCTGGCCGGCTGGCAATTGCGGCGCGTGATCGACCACATGGCGGCGCGGATCGACCAGGATATCGGGCTCGCGGACATGGTTCGCCTGACCGGCCTGAGCCGCAGCCATTTCTTCCGCGCCTTCCGCAAATCGACCGGAGTGACCCCGATCCGCTACCTGCTCGCGCTGCGCATGGAACGCGCGCGGCAGATCCTGGCGACGTCGCCGGATCCCATCGGCGAGGTCGCACGGCGGGTCGGTTTCAGCGGCCCCGAGCCGTTCACGCGCGCCTTTCAGCGCAGCACGGGCCTGACGCCGACCGTATGGCGGCGGCAGCATGTCTGGCGGTTCCAGGATTGCGCCGCACCGCACCCCGAAAGCCCGGCCGACGGCGACGGCGCGCGGGTGCCCGGCGCATGAGCGGTGCCTCGCTCCCGGACCCGCCCGGTCCAGGGTTGCGGACCCTCGCCTCGCTGCTCGACGCGGCGGAGCGGGCGGAGCGTTTCGCGGCGCCGGCGGCCGATCTGCTGATCCGGATTTTCCTCGCGCAGCTTCTGTCGCGCGATGCGATCGCCGCCCTCCTCGACTGGCCGGCGCGGCTCGCCGCCATCGCGCCGGTGGCGCACTGGGGCGCCATGAGCCCCGAGCATGCGGCGGTCGTGCAGAATGCGAGCGAATTCCTGCTGCCGCTGCTGCTGCTGCTCGGGCTGTTCACGCGCCCGGCGGGGGCGGCCGTGCTGCTCGGCGGACTGGCCGCGCTGCGGATGCATCCCGGCCAGGATTCCGGCCTGATCCCGATCGGGCTCGGGGCCTGGTTCATCGCGGCCGGCGCCGGCCCGCTCTCGCTCGACGCCAGGATCGCGCGCGGGCTCGCGACCAGCGCGCTGCCGCTCGCGCCGGCCGCGCTGCGGGCGCTCCAGCGATTCACGGCGTTCGCCCAGCCGGTGGCGCTGCTCGCGATCCGGCTCGGCGCGGCCTGGCTTCTGGTCCAAGGCCGCCTGCCCGAACCGGCCCGCATGGCCGGCGCCGCGCTGCTCGCGCTCGGATCGGCCACCCGGCCGACCGCGCTCGCGCTGCTGGCCGTGAGCGCCGGCGCCGCGATGATGGCCGGGGCCGGGCCGACCTCCGGCTGGGCGCTGCTGCTCTGCCTGCTCGCCGCCTTCGGACCGGGCCCGCTCTCGGCCGATGCGCTGGCCGGACTGGCCTTGCGGGCCCCGCGGCGGCGTTTCGAGGCCTGGCGCCGGGCGCGTCTCGCGACCCTGCCGCACGTCGTCATCGTCGGCGGCGGGTTCGGCGGGCTGGCCGTCGCGCGCGGGCTGCGCGCGGCGCCGTGCCGCATCACGCTGGTCGACCAGCGCAACTATCACCTGTTCCAGCCCTTGCTCTATCAGGTGGCGACCGCCGGCCTCTCGCCGGCCGACATTGCGACGCCGATCCGCAACCTGTTGCGGGATCAATTCAACGTCACCGTGCGCCTGGCGCGCGTGGTCGGCGTGGACACCGCGGCGCGCCGCGTCCAGCTGGAGGACGGCGGATCGCTGGCCTATGACAGGCTGGTGCTGGCGACCGGGGCGCGGCACGCTTATTTCGGTCACGATGCCTGGGCGCCGTTCGCGCCCGGCCTCAAGACCATCGAGGACGCGACCGACATCCGCAGCCGGCTGCTGCTCGCCTTCGAGCGGGCGGAAGCGGAGACCGATCCGGAAAAGCAACGGGCGCAGCTGACATTCGCAGTGGTGGGCGGCGGTCCGACCGGCGTCGAACTGGCCGGCGCCATCGCCGAGCTCGCGCGCCACGGGCTGGCCGGGGAGTTCCGCGCGATCGATCCCGCTTCGGCGCGCGTGCTGCTGCTGCAGGCCGGGGAGCGTCTGCTGCCGGCCTTCGCGCCGGTCCTGTCGCAGCGCGCCGCCGACGCGCTGCGGGGGCTCGGCGTCGAGGTGCGGCTCGAGGCGCGCGTGATGTCGGTGAGCGCGGCGGGCCTGGCGCTCGCGGACGAAACGATCGCCTGCGGCACGGTGTTCTGGGCGGCGGGGGTGGCGGCGTCGGCGGCCGGCGCCTGGCTCGGCGCGGCCTGCGACCGGGCCGGGCGCCTGCAGGTCGATGCGCGCTTCGCGGTGCCCGGCATGGCCGATGTGTTCGCGATCGGCGACACGGCGGCCTGCGCCTCGCCCGACGGCACGCTCGTGCCGGGGCTGGCGCCGGCGGCCAAGCAGGGCGGCGCCTATGTGGCCCGGCGGATCGCGGCCGGGCTCACCGGTCGTCCGGAACCGGGTCCGTTCCAGTATCGGCACGAAGGGGATCTCGCCACGATCGGCCGCCGCGCGGCCGTGGTGGATTTCGGCCGGCTGCGCTTCACCGGGGCCGCCGCCTGGTGGGTCTGGGGCCTGGCGCATGTCCTGTTTCTGGCGGGTGTGCGCAATCGTTCCGCGGTCGCGGTGCAATGGTTCTGGGCCTACCTCACCTATGGCCGCGGCATCCGCCTGATCACCGGCACCGCCCCCGGGCGCGGCTGAGCGGCCGCCCGCCGCCATCCGCGCCCGGGGGCGGCCCGGAGAGTCGCAAACGTGACCCAAACTCTCGCAATCGGGCGCGGCGCGGCGCGGATGGCCCGGGCCGCGACTGACGCGGCCGCCACTCTGTGCCAAGCGAAAGCGCCCAGGGGACCAGCGCGCGGAGCGGCAGCGTGAACGACAATCCGATCCACAATATCTTTCAGTTCCTGCTCGGCACCACGCCGTCGCAGACCTCGCTCGGCGAGCTGCGCTGGTTCACGCTGATCCTCTACTGGGCGCTGTTCGCGGGCGGCATCGCGGTCGCCGTGACCGTCTGGCGGCGCGACCCGGCGCAACGCAACGCGCGCAACATCCTGGTCTTCCTGCTGCGTTTCACGATGGCCAGCATGTGGTTCAGCGGCACGCTCTGGAAGCTCCCGCTGCCGGTTTCGGATGCGTTCAAATTCTGGCTGGGCGCCACGGTGAAATACAGCTCGTTCGGCTGGCACGCGGCGTTCATGAACCTGTTCGTGCAGCACATCGCGCTGGTGCAGACGCCGGTCTATCTGCTCGAACTGTGTCTCACCGCCTCGCTGATGCTCGGTTTCGCGGTGCGGCTGGCGGGCACGATCGGCGCGCTGTTCATCCTCAATCTGCTGATCGGCCTCTATAACGATCCGACGGAATGGGTCTGGACCTATGTCGGACTTCTGACGGCGCACGCGATGTTCGTGTTGGATGCGGCAGGCAGGTCGCTCGGCATTGACGCGATTCTGCAACGGACGCCGCCGCTGACGCGATGGCCGGTCCTGGAGCGCGCCCTGGCGTCGGTCGGATAGACCGCGAGGGCGGCGTCCATTTTGCCTCCGGCGGGCCGCCGGAGGCACTCTTCAACCCCAGCGCCTCCCAAACCCTCTCCGTGGCGCCAGCGAAACCGGGGCGGCGGTCAAGCCGAAACGATCGCCGGCGCCTCAGCTCCGCCCGACCGGCAGCGGCACCCAGCGCATCCCGTCCCGGGCCTGCACCAGCAGCAGCACGCTCTTGCGGTCATGGGTGCGCGCGGCCGTGAGCTGCTTCTGCACCTCGGCCGGCGAGCCGACGCTCTGTTGTTGCACGGAAACGATGACGTCGCCCACGTGCAAGCCGCGGTCGCTCGCGGCGCTGCCGGCCGCGACCGCGGTCACCACGACGCCCGAGACGCTGGCATCGAGCCGGAATTTGTGGCGCAGCTCCGGCGTGAGCGCAGCGATCGACAGCCCGGTGCCGGCCAGTTCCACCGCCGTGCGCGGCGGCGGCGCGTGGGCGACCGCCGGCGTCGGCGACGCGGCGTCCTCCGGCATTTCCGCCACCATCACCTGCACCGTCTGCTGGTGCCCGCTGCGCCAGATATCGACCGGCACGCGGCTCGCGATCGGCGTCTCGGCCACCACGCGCGGCAGCGTGCGCATCTCATGCAACTTCTGCCCGGCGAAATCGAGAATCACGTCGCCGCTCTTGATGCCGGCGCGATCGGCCGGACCGTTCGCCGTGACGCCCGCCACCAGCGCGCCATCCTCGCCGTGCAGGCCGAGGCTTTCGGCGATGTCCGGCGTCACCTGCTGGATACGCACCCCGAGCCAGCCGCGTCTGGCCCGCCCGTAACGGATCAGCTGATCGATGACGATGCGCGCCTCGCTGCTGGGGATGGCGAAACCGAGCCCGATCGAGCCGCCCGACGGCGAGAGGATGGCGGTGTTGATGCCGATCACCTCGCCCGCCATGTTGAACAGCGGCCCGCCGGAATTGCCGCGGTTGATCGCCGCATCGGTCTGGATGAAATCGTCGTAGGGGCCTTGCTGGATGTCGCGGCCGCGCGCCGAGACGATGCCCGCCGTCACCGAGCCGCCGAGCCCGAACGGATTGCCGATCGCCAGCACCCAGTCGCCCACGCGCGCGCGGTCGCTGTCGCCGAACGAGACCGCCGGCAGTTTGTGATTGGTCGTGACCCGCAGCACCGCGAGATCGGTGCGGTCGTCGTGCCCGATCACCTTCGCCTTCAGCGTCGTATTGTCCTGCAGCACGACGCTGATCTCATCGGCCCCGTCGATGACGTGATTGTTCGTCACGATGATGCCGGACGGATCGATGATGAAGCCGGAACCGAGACTCTGCACGCGATGCGGTTGCGCGTCGTTCGGCGCGGCCTCGCTCTGGTCGGGATCGGTCTGATCCGGATTGTCGGTGCCGCCCTGCGGCTGATCCGGCGATCTGTTGCGATGCCGGTTCATGAAATCGTTGAAGAACTGCTGGAAGGGCGAGCCGGGCGGAAACACCGGCGTCTCCGGCGTTTCGCTGTCGGCGCGCGCGATTTCGCTGGAGCTCACATTGACGACCGCCGGCAACAGCCGGGCGGCGAGATCGGCGAAGCCGTCCGGCGCCGGATGCGCAGCCGTGAGGCACGGCGCACCGATCGCGAGAGCGGCGAACAGGACCGGGAAGGTTGGGGACCGCATGACGGCTACCATAGTGGCGGTGCCGTTCCGGACCGGCAAGGCGGCCCGTCCGGCTGGCCCGCGGAATCACTCGGCGCGGAACGCGTCCGCCAGGCGCCGCACCCGGCCGGCCCCGTCCACCAGGATCACGTCGAACCGCACCCCCGCCGTGCCCCAATCGGGATGGGCTCCGAGCAGGATTTCCGCCGCCGCGAGCAGCCTCGCGCGCTGCCGCGCCCCGAGTGAGGCGGCCGCCTCGGCGAGCGCCGGACGCCGCTTCACTTCCACGAAGGCGAGCAGCCCCGCCCGTTCCGCGGCGATGTCGATCTCGCCGGCCGCCGTGCGCAGCCGGCGGCCCAGGATCGTCCAGCCCTCCCGTTCGAGCGCCTGGCAGGCCAGGGTTTCGGCCGCGAGGCCCCGGGCCGCGCGGCTCGGGCGGGGCGCGTCGTTCGCCGGCATGCGGCCCTGATCCTCCCCTCGCGCGCTTGTGTCGCCGTGGCCCGGCGGCCACAGGCCGTATTCCTGCCATGTTCGGCCCGCAGGTTGCATTGTGATCCCGGAAAGCGCCGGGATACGATCTTAAACCAGATGCTAAACACGCCGTTGCCGCCTGCGCCGGAAGACGCCGCGACCGTTCTCGCCCAAGCGCTGGCTCAGCTGCGGGGAACCGGCGCCGCCGTGCCGCGCGAGGCAGCCCTCGGCACCTTCCGCCGGCATCTCGCGCGCATCCAGCAGCATGTGCGCGACGCCTTCGAAACCTACCGCATGGCCGGCGTCGAAGCGGCCCAGCGCCTCGCTTCCCTGACCGACGGCGTGGTGCGGGTCCTGTTCGATTTCGCGGTGCAGTCCGCCGCCGGCGGCGCGCTCTCCGACCGCATCGCGATCGCCGCCACCGGCGGTTACGGGCGCGCGATGCTCGCGCCCTTCAGCGATGTCGACCTGCTGTTCGTGGCGCCCGAGGCGCCGGCCCCCGAGACGCTGCGCACCATCGAGTTCATGCTCTATTTCATGTGGGATCTCGGCCTGAAGGTCGGGCACGCGACCCGCAGCATCGAGCATTGCCTGATCGACGCGGCCGAGGATCTCACGATCCGCACGAGCCTGCTCGACGCCCGGCTCGTCGCCGGCGACGGCGCGTTGTTCGAGGAATTCCTCGGCCGGTTCGACGAGGCGCGGGTCGCCGCCGGTCCGGCTTCCTTCATCGCCGCCAAGCAGGCCGAGCGCAGCGACCGCCATCGTCGGTTCGGCGAGAGCGCCTTCCTGGTCGAGCCGAACATCAAGGAAGGCCGCGGCGGCTTGCGCGACCTTCAGACCCTCTACTGGATGGTGCGTGCGGCCTACGGCCCGTTCACGCCCAACGAGCTCGCCGCCGGCCGGCTCGGCCTGCTCGAGCCGCAGGAGCTCCGCAAGCTGCGCCGCGCCTGGGACTTCCTGTGGACGGTTCGGTTCCACATGCATTACGTTTCCGGCCGTGCCGAGGACCGGCTCACCTTCGATCTGCAGCCGGTGGTGGGTGCGCGCATGGGATACACGCGCCACGGCCAGCAGGACGGCGTCGAGCGCTTCATGCGCCATTATTTCCTGACTGCGCGCGACGTCACGCGCCTCACCCGGGTCGTCGAGCCCGCGCTGATACGCGCCGCCGCCGGCACGCCCGCGATCCAGGCCGAGACCGACCGCACGCTGCTGCAGGCCGGCTTCGTGCTCGAGGATGGCAAATTGCTGCCGGCGCGGCCTGATGATTTCGATGCCGAGCCGATTCGCATGCTCCGGATGCTGCGTCTCGCGCGCGACCGGCGTCTCGCGCTGCATCCGCTCGCGATCCGCGCGCTGATCCGCCATGAGCGCCGCGCCGTGGCGCTCCGCGGCGATCGCGAGGCCGGCGAAATCTTCCTCGATCTGCTCGCCGGCCGCGATCCCGACGGCAAGCCCGACGGCGCGCGCTGGCTGACCGTGATGAACGAAAGCGGCCTGATGGGAAGGTTGCTGCCGGACTGGGCCCGCATCGTCGGCCAGATGCAGTTCGACACCTACCATATCTTCACGGTCGACGAGCACACGATCGAAGCGGTCCGCGTGCTCAACAGCATGGAGCGCGGCAAGCTCGCCGAAGTGGCGCCGGTCGCCTCGGGATTGCTCGAAAATCTGCAATCGCGCCGCGCGCTCTACATGGCCACGCTGCTGCACGACATCGCCAAGGGCCGCGGCGGCGACCATTCCATCCTCGGCGCCGATGTCGCGCTGCAGGTCTGTCCGCAACTCGGACTGTCCGCCGAGGAAACCGAAACCGTCTCCTGGCTCGTGCTGCACCATCTCCTGCTGAGCCAGACCGCCTTCCGCCGCGACATCGACGACGCCAAGACCATTCTCGACCTCGCCGAGATCGTGCAATCGCCCGAGCGGCTCAAGCTCCTTCTCGTGCTCACGGTCTGCGACATGCGCGCGGTCTCGCCGCGCGTCTGGAACGGCTGGAAGGCGACGCTCTTGCGCGAAATCTACGCGCGCGTCGCCGAAGTGCTGGCCGGCGGCCTCTCCACCACCGAGCGCGATGTGCGCGTCAAGCGCGCGAAGGAAGCGGTGGACACGCTGCTCAAGACACTCGGCTGGAGCGAGGCCGACCGTAGCGCCTTCGCCGCCCTCGGCTATCCGAGCTACTGGCTCTCCTTCGATCCCGAAACCCACGCGCGCCATGCGCGCATCGTGCGCGAGGCCGAAGCGCGCCAGGCGCCGCTCACCGTCGAAACCGAGCCGGTGCCGGCGCGCGCGGTCACCGAAGTGATCGTCTATGCCGCCGACCATGCGGGCCTGTTCAGCCGCATCGCCGGCGCGCTCGCGGTCGCCGGCGCCTCGATCGTCGATGCGCGCATCCACACCATGACCAACGGCATGGCGCTCGACACGTTCTGGGTGCAGGACGCGGCCGGCGGCGCCTTCGACCAGCCGCACCGGCTGGCCAAGCTCTATGTGCTGATCGAACAGGCGCTTTCGGGACGTTTGCGGCTCCACCAGGAGATTCCGAAACTGGCGCAGGCCGTGATCGGCCGCCGCATGCGCGCGATCCATGTGCCGCCGCGCGTGGTGGTCGATAACAGCGCGTCCAACACCTACACGGTGCTCGAGGTGAATGGCCGCGACCGGCCCGGCCTGCTGCACGATGTCACCGCCGCGATCAGCGATCAGGGGCTGCAGATCGCGTCCGCCCATGTCACCACCTATGGCGTCCGCGCGGTTGACGTCTTCTATGTCAAGGATGTTTTCGGCCTCAAAGTCGAGCATGATGGTAAACTCGCCCGGCTGCGGGACGCCCTGCTGCAAGCCCTCCAGGATCCAGCGAAATGATTGGGCAACCCGGCAAGATCGGCCTGCATATCGAGGCCGGCGCGATGACCCGCCTGACGCTGGTCCCGATCGGGAAATCCGCGCAAATTCCCGCCAACCAGACCGCCGGCCGGCTCGCCACCCTGGCCGCCGCACTGCTGACCGAGGAAAACCTCTCTCACCCCGATTATATCGCGCTCGACCTGCGGCAGGGCAGCCATACCGGCCAACGCGCCATTTCCGCTTTCGCTCAGGGGCTGGCCATGGCCTGGGGCGTGCCGATTATCCCCGACGCGGATGAGTCTATCCCATAGCCGGTCTGGCGTCGGGCGATCATTTCATGTCGCGGCGCGAGACGGGTAACGGCGGCACGTTTTCCGGCGAAAGCCTTTGTCTCGCGGGATCGGTCTGCCGATCAGCTCCGCACCAGCACATAGGTGCCCGGCGCATCCGCCAGGGCTTGCAGGCCACCTCCTCCCGGCACCCGCGCCGGAACCCGGGTGGCGGCGAGCCCGACCACCCAACGCTGCCAATCCGGCCACCAGGACCCCGAAATCTCGGTCGCTCCGGCCAGCCATTCGTCGGGCGCTTCGGGTAGAGAATTATTCACCCAATGGCTGTATTTTCCAGCATCCGGCGGGTTCACCACCCCGGCAATATGGCCGGACGCCGCCAGCACAAAGCGCGTCGGTCCCCCCAGCAGGCGGGCACTGGCAAAGGCCGTACGCCAGGGGGCGATATGATCCTCCCGTGCCGCCAGCGCATAGGCCGGAACGCGCACCTTGGCCAGATCGACCGCGGTATCGTCCAACGTGATGCCGCCGGGCTCGCGCAGCCGGTTGTCCCGGTACATCGCCCGCAGGTAGAAACCATGCATCGCCGCCGGCATCCGCGTCGAATCACTGTTCCAATACAGCAAGTCGAACGGGAACGGATCATTGCCCAACAGATAATTATTGACCACGAACGACCAGATCAGATCGTTGGCGCGCAGCAAATTGAATGTCGACGCCATTTCCGCGCCGTCCAGATAACCCCGTTCGTTCATCCGGGCTTCGAGCGCCGCCAGCTGCTCCTCGTCGATGAACACCTGGATTTCCCCGGAGTCGGTAAAGTCCAGCATGGTCACGAAGAAGGTTGCTGATTTTATTCGTGTATCCTTGCGCGCCGCCATCACGGCAAGCGTGGCCCCCAGCAGCGTGCCGCCCAGGCAGTAGCCAATCGCGTTCACGCCTTTTTCGCCGGTCGCCGCCGCGATCGCGTCGAGCGCCGCGAAAATCCCCTCGCGCATATAGTGGTCGAAATCCACCTC
>DAIDJM010000039.1 GCA_027451405.1 Acetobacteraceae bacterium
CGATCCCGCAAATCCTGCGAGTAGGTTTGCCCGCGCCGCCAGCTCATCAGAACCTCCGGTGATACCGGAGACCTATGAATCACATCTCAGCACCGCGCCGGAATCCCAAAAGCGATTCCACCCTCCGCGGCACCGCTCTAACGCCGATCCCGCTTTGAGCAAGCCCGAGCGGCTTTGACCCTTGCTAAGTGGACGTCGCCGCATAGAGGTCGCGATAAGCCTCGGCTATGCCAGGTCGCAAAAGGTATTCGTCGGAGATGTAAGGGATTTCCTTCCGGTTCGGCTTGAAGAACATGTCGTGCGCTGATGGGGGTACGATCTGTTCTCGGAACTGATCATATAGCCGCTTGTGCAACCGGATAAGATAGGGGAACGCATCATCCAACAACGCGCCACGGCGCGCGCTATCCATTGCCTCACGCAGCAGGCGCATATCCAGCCGCTCCTTCATCATGTCGAACCGGTTGCGCAGCGCCGCCGAGCGCACGCCCGTGCGCACGAACTCCATCCCGTTGATGACGCGCACCATTTCGATATCGAAAATATCGCGCGACGCATTGGGCGGCTTGCTCATCGCCACGACCGGACTGTCGTTCCAACCAAGGAACACGCTCGAAAAATGCCTGAAAAGATCGCTGCCGGAGTCAGACAGAGCGGAATAGCAGACGAGCCGGATCGCCTTCATTCCGAACACCTCTGCGATGGGTTTCAGCGCCAATTCGAAATTGAGACACCGGGAAGCAGGCGGGTTCCGCAGATGCGCGAGCAGGTGCTCCGGCAGGCTCGTGCTGGCGCCTTGCTTGACCATCTCCTGCCAATCCGACGGCAACAAATCCGACCACCGGCGCACGTAAAAAATCACGGTCACCGCCCAACCGTCGAACAGCGTGCGGAGTCGGGCATACGCATCTGGTCTTAACGAAACGAGATCTTCCGCCGACACGATGAGCGAGTGCGCGCCGCCTTCCATCGCGTCTTCAATGACCTGGGCAGCCGCCGCGAGATCGCCCCCCTCGCGCAATGCGGCGACGAGACCCGTATGGCTCGGATTACTCGGCGCGTGCTGCCACGCAACTGGCAACGCAAATCCGCGCGCTGCGAGTAGTGCCCGATGCTGCGCCAAACACACCTGCAGGTAGGTTGTGCCCGTTTTGTGCGGACCCATATGGAGAAGCACGGAACGCATACCCAGTTCATCCTCCTGCACACTGTCGCGGATCGTCGCCCACGCGGCTACGCTCATGTCCTCGATCCGAAACAGCCTTTTGGCTTACCTTTCGGGAACGATCGCGCTGCAATCCGTCACTCGACCAAATTGTCACCTCGGCGCCGCCGTTCCCTTGCCCAAAATTCGAGGACCATTCGGTCAGGCGTGGGCACAAGCTCACATTTGCCGTCGAGCGAAAGCTCGGAATGTGACTGCGCTGACTCCCCCACCGCTCCCGTCCCCTCAGCTGTGCGGAAATGTAGCTCCCGGAAAAATTGCGACTGCCTCCGGATGCGCCACGACAGGCGGAAGCCGGCTATGTTTCACGGTATGATCGCTGCGCGACGCCGAACCAGCCTCGATATGCCCGCCAATCGCAGGATCGGCAATCCGATGGTTCACCCCGCTCCCATCACCAGCATACTCGCCGGTCCCATGACCTCCCGCCTTTCGGTTCACCTGCCGTTCGGGTCAAGTTGGATCACCACCGTACGACCTCCCGGCTTCCTCGAAGCCGTCCCCGGCCTGGCTCCGGAGCCCGTATCGTCGAACCGCGCGTCGGCTGGGAAGAGGCTGGGCACGCCCACGTCTCACCCAGCGGGGTCATTGCCGCACACCGGCGGACCAAAGGAAACTACCAGGAAGAGCGCTACTGTGCCGGAATGGGATATCGAGCCCACCGACATTATCCCGCTTTCCCGTCGGCAATGATCCAAAGCAGCCGCTTCGGCTGCTACAAATCGTGCGCGGCAAATACCCCGCCCACGCTGTCCGTCACCCAACCAAACCCGAATCGTAACGGGGTCTGGGGCCTTCCGGCCCCAGCGGGGTGCAGGGGCAGCGCCCCTGCCCGCCGGAGGCGCGCCTAACCCTCCTCGCCCCCCATCAGCGACGCATCACCCGCAAAGCCATCCGCGTCAGCCACGGCATCGTCACCGGCCGCAGCAGCCGCGCATCGTACCCCGCGAAGCGCCGGTCGTTCTCGGAGAGGCAGAGCCGCATCAGTTCCGAGACCGACACGTCCTGCCCGCTCACCGCCTGGCTCCCGGTCACCGTGAAATTATTGTCCTGATCCGGCACGCCGCCCACGCCGCGGGCGAGGCTGATCCGTTCGAGACCCAGAAACGCCCAGGCCGCCAGCACCTGCAGTTCGAAGAAAGGCCGGCGCCACCAGGGCAGCGTCGCGCGGTGCCACCCGAGCCAGTTGGCGAACAGCAGGATATGCCGGCATTCCTCCTGCATCACCGGCTCGAACGTTTCGACCAGTTCGGGCGGGAAGAACCCCGAGCGTTCCGCGAGCGCGAACAACCCGAACGCGAAGAAACTGTCGATGCATTCCGAGAAGCCGGTGACGAGATAGGCCCATTCCGGGTGGCGCGGCGGCGGATAGGGCGGCTCGGGCGCCAGCGCCACGTCATAGGCCGCGACCAGGTTCGCGAGCACGCTCTTGTGCCGCCCTTCCTCCCAGCCATTCAGCTCGATCGCGCCGTGCCAATCCGGATCGCGCACGGTCTCGGCATAGGCCAGCATCCGGATGCGGGCTTTGCCTTCGGTCTGCACCGCGATGTCCCAGATCGGTAGGCTGACGAGCCGCGCCCGGGCCGCCTCGCTCAGTTTCGGCCAGTCGATGACAGCCGGCTTGTACGGATTGAACGTCTCGCGAAACATGCGCGCGACCGCGCGCGTGTGCGCGTCCGTGCCCGGCCGAAGCTCTCCGGGTTCGCTCGATTGCCAATGCCGGGCCGCGCGATCCGCCGCGGCGATACGTGCCGCGCTCGGCGGATCGGCCAGCGCCAATCCCAGCGGCGGCGGAGCGAGTTCAGCGTCCATGCGAGAGACATAGGCATCGGCCGCGCCGCTCAAAGAGCCGAATTCCTTGGGTTCCATTTTTCAAGGAATAACCAACCCCAGCCGCTCGATCGTCTCCCGCATATGCGGCGGCAGCTCCGCCTCCAGCGCGAGCTCCCCGCCGTCCGGATGCGGCAGCCGCAGCCGCCACGCATGCAGATGCAGCTTGCGCGGAAACCCTGCCGGATAGCTCGCCTCCCCGCCATATTTCGGATCGCCCAGGATCGGTGTCCCGAGCGCGTCCGCATGCACCCGCAGCTGGTGGGTCCGCCCGGTCAGCGGCCGCAGGGCGAGCAGCGCGAATTTCTTCCCCGCCGCGTCCAGCGTCTCGTATTCCGTCACCGACGCGGCCGCGTCTTCCCCCGCCTCCGCCACCATCGTCAGCCCCCGCGCCCGCGCGAGCCCGAGATCGATGCGCCCGGCCGCCGGCTCCGGCCGCCCCACCACCACCGCGAGGTAGGTCTTCGCCACCTGCCGCGTGCGGAACGCGGCGGCGAGCTTGGCCGCCACCCCCGGCGAGCGCGCCAGCAGCAGCAGCCCCGAGGTGTCCCGGTCGATCCGGTGCACGAGCCGCGGCCGCTCCGCCCGCCCATGCCGCAGCGCCTCGAGCATCCCGTCGACATGCCGCGTGATGCCGGGGCCGCCCTGCACCGCGAGCCCGGACGGCTTGTTCAGCGCGATCACGGCCTCGTCCTCATGGACCACCATCCCCTCGATCTCGCGCGCCAGCTTCGGATCGAGCGCCGGCCGCGCCGCCGGCGCCGCCCCGGCGCCGCGCGCCTCCGGCAGCGGCGGCACCCGCACCACCTGCCCAGGCGCCAGCCGCGCGGCGGGCTCCGTCCGCCGCCCGTCGAGCCGGATCTGCCCGGTGCGGCAGAGTTTCTGCAGCACCCCCTGCGTCAGCCCCGGAAAATGCCGCCGGAACCAGCGATCGAGCCTTATATCCGCCTCGTCCGCCGAAACCTGCCGCTGCGTCACCGCCCCGCTCATCCCTGCCGCTCCTGCCGCAGCGCCGCCCAATGGGCCAGCCGCCGGCCGATCTCCCGCTCGAACCCGCGCTCCCGCGGCTGAAAGAATTCGCGCCGCGCCATCTCATCCGGAAAGTAGTTCTGCCCCGAGAACGCGTCCTCGGCCGCATGGTCATATTCATAGCCATGGCCATAGCCGAGCGACTTCATCAGTTTCGTCGGCGCATTGAGAATGTGCCGGGGAGGCATCAGGCTGCCCTGCTCCCGCGCCGCCGCCCGCGCCGCGCCATAGGCCGTATAGGCCGCGTTCGATTTCGGCGCCGTCGCGCAATAGATCACCGCCTGCGCGATCGCGAGTTCCCCCTCGGGCGAGCCCAGCCGCTCGTAAGCCTCCCATCCCGCGAGCGCCTGGGTCAGCGCCTGCGGATCGGCGAGCCCCACATCCTCGGCCGCAAACCGCACCACGCGCCGCGCGATGTAGCGCGGGTCCTCGCCCCCCTCCAGCATGCGCGCGAACCAGTAGAGCGCCGCGTCGACATCCGACCCGCGCATCGATTTATGCAGCGCCGAAATGAGGTTGTAATGTTCCTCCCGGTCACGGTCGTAGAGCGCCGCCCGCCGCGCGAGCCGGTCGGCGAGCCCCGCCGGATCGAGCCGCTCGCCCTCGGGCACACCGGCCAGTTGCTCGACCAGATTGAGCAGCGCCCGCCCATCCCCGTCCGCCATCGCGACCAGCGCCCCGCGCGCCGCCTCGTCGAGCGGCAGCCCCCGCCCCAGCGCCGCCTCGGCACGCTCGAGCAGCGCCTCGAGCGCCGCCTGATCGAGCCGCCGCAGCACCAGCACCTGGCAGCGCGACAGCAGCGCCCCGTTCAGCGCAAAGGACGGGTTCTCGGTCGTGGCCCCCACCAGCACCACGGTCCCGTCCTCCACCACCGGCAGGAACCCGTCCTGCTGCGCCCGGTTGAACCGGTGGATCTCGTCGACGAAGAGGAGCGTCCCATGCCCCTCCGCCCGCCGCCGCGCCGCCGCCTCGAACACGCGCTTGAGATCGGCGACCCCCGAGAACACCGCCGAGAGCGGCACGAAATCGAGCCCCGCTTCCCCCGCCAGCAGCCGGGCGATGCTGGTCTTGCCGCTCCCCGGCGGCCCCCACAGGATCAGGCTCGACAGATGCCCGCCCGCCAGCATCCGCGTGATCGCGCCCGACGGCCCTACCAGATGCGGCTGGCCGACGATCTCGCCGAGCGCGTCCGGCCGCATCCGGTCGGCCAGCGGCCGCGCCGCGCTCTCGGACGCCGCCGGCGCCGGCGCGCTGAAAAGCGAGGATTCGGGCCGTTTCACGCGCGGTGAGGGTTTGTGCATTTGTGCAACATAGTGCGACCAAAATGACGCGTTGCCGGGAGTGCCTTGTTTTTGCGTGGCATCTCACCCAAACCTTCACCGGTTGTGAGGGCGGTCCGGCGACCGGCTGGAAATCGCCAACCTGGATGAGGAGTATCGCCTTGCGTAACACACATTTCCTAGGCCTGTCGGTGGCCGCGCTGGCCGCGACCGGCTGGATCGCCGCGGCGGCCGCCCAGACGCCGGCCGCGCCGGCTGCCCCCGCCGCTCCCGCTGCCCCGGCCGCACCCGCCCCGGCTCCGGAACCGGCTCCGGCTCCGGCGCCCGAGGCCGCGCCCGCCCCCGCCCCGGCACCCGACAATTCGGCTGCCCCGGCTCCGGACACCAGCTCGGCCGCCCCGGCACCCGGCAGCGACAACAATGCCCCGGCGCCCGCGCCCGAGAAGCCCATGAAGAAGCATCACGCCCACCATGCGATGCACAAGGGCCATGCCAAGCAGAAGGCGAGCACGTCCGGCGACAAGGCCGTGGCCGACCTCAACGAGCAGAGCCTGCAGGCCGCCAAGTCCGGCAAGAGCTTCACGCCGGCCGCCCCCGCCGCCTCCGAGGCGCCGGCCGCGACCGCGCCGAAGTCCAAGAAGCACAGCAAGAAGCAGAGCTCGAAGTAAGATCAAAGCTGGGGCCGAAAGGCCCCAGCCCTTGGGCCGAGGCGCGCCCCCGATGGGGTCTGGCGCTTTCCGGCGCGAACAGACCCGCCATCGCGCGCGCCATCGGTTCAAGCCTCGATGGCAACGCCGACCCCGGCCCGCCGGACAGGCTCCGCAAAAACGACATCGCCCAAAAAACGACATCGCCCCAGGCCATCAGGCCAAGGGCGATTTTTCAACCAGACAGCGTCCGGGGCCGCTCGACCCCGCATCCCGCCAGGGCGATTACTCCGCCTCGGACTCCGGCTGCTCCGGCCGCGGCCCGCTATCCTGGCCCTTCGCCGACGGATCGCGGTCGACCAGCTCGATCACCGCCATATCCGCCGCATCGCCATAACGGATGCCGGCCTTCAGCACCCGCGTATAGCCGCCCGGCCGCGCGCGATACCGTTCCGCGATCGTCGTGAACAGCTTGGCCACGATCTTGTCGTCGCGCAGTTCCGCATAAGCCTGCCGCCGCGCATGCAGCCCGCCGCGCTTGCCGAGCGTGATCAGCTTTTCGGCGACCGGCCGCAGCTCCTTCGCCTTGGGCAGCGTGGTCGTGATCTGCTCATGCTTGAGCAGCGCCACCGCCATGTTGCGGAACATCGCCAGGCGATGGCTATCGGTGACGCCGAGTTTACGGCCAGCGATGCCGTGACGCATGATTCAGTACCCCCTCGGCCTAGAACGGCTCGTCGAGCCGCTTGGCCAGCTCTTCGATATTCTCGGGCGGCCAGCCCGGCACGTTCATGCCGAGCGACAGCCCCATATTGGTCAGCACTTCCTTGATCTCGTTCAGCGACTTGCGCCCGAAATTCGGCGTCCGCAGCATCTCCTGCTCGGTCTTCTGCACGAGGTCGCCGATATAGACGATATTGTCGTTCTTGAGACAGTTCGCACTGCGCACCGAAAGCTCGAGCTCGTCCACTTTCCGCAGCAGATTGCGGTTGAACGGCAGATCGTCGCGCTGCTCCTCGGCGCGGATCTGCGTCGGCTCCTCGAAATTGATAAACAGGCGCAACTGATCCTGCAGGATGCGCGCCGCCAGCGCCACCGCGTCCTCCGGCCCGACCGTGCCGTTGGTCTCCACCGTGAGCAGCAGCTTGTCATAATCCGTCACCTGCCCGACGCGGGTCGGCTCCACCTTGTAGGAAACCCGCCGCACCGGCGAATAGATCGCGTCCACCGGAATGAGCCCGATCGGCGCATCCTCCGGCCGGTTGGCACTCGCCGGCACATAGCCGCGCCCGAGCTGCACGGTCAGCTCCATGCTGAGCCGCGCGCCCTCATCGAGTGTGCAGATCACGAGATCGGGGTTCATGATCTCGATATCGTGCCCGGCCTGGATCTGCCCCGCCCGCACCTCGCCCGGCCCGGTGGCGGTCAGCGTCATGCGCTTCGCCCCCTCGCCGTGCATGCGCAGCGCCAGCTGCTTGATGTTCAGCACGATGTCGGTGACGTCCTCGCGCACGCCGGCGACCGAGCTGAACTCGTGCAGCACGCCGTCGATCTGCACCGCAGTCACCGCCGCGCCCTGCAGCGAGGAGAGCAGCACGCGCCGGATGGCGTTGCCGAGCGTCATGCCGAAGCCGCGCTCGAGCGGTTCGGCCACCACGGTCGCGACCCGGTGCGGATCCGACCCCGGCTCGACGTCCAGCTTCTCCGGCTTGATCAGCGACTGCCAGTTTCTTTGGATGACGGCGAGATTGCCTCTCAAGGTATCGGTCCTCGTAAAGGGGTCTGGGGCCTTTCGGCCCCAGCGGGGTCCAGGGGCAGAGCCCCTGGCGGGGTGCGGGGGCGAAGCCCCGCCGTCAGACGCGCCGCCGCTTGCGCGGCCGGCACCCGTTATGCGGAATGGGCGTCATGTCCCGGATCGCGGTGATGGCGAACCCCACCGCCTGCAGCGCCCGCAGCGCGCTCTCGCGTCCCGACCCGGGCCCCGACACCTCGATCTCCAGCGTCTCCATCCCATGCTCGCGCGCCTTGCGCCCGGCATCCTCGGCCGCGACCTGCGCCGCGTAGGGGGTGGATTTCCGGCTGCCCTTGAAGCCCTGGCTGCCGGCCGACGACCAGGCGATCGCATTGCCCTGCGCGTCGGTGATGGTGATCATGGTGTTGTTGAACGACGCCATCACATGGGCCACGCCCGAGGTGATGTTCTTGCGCTCCTTGCGCCGCGTCCGCGACGCGGCGGCAGCCGCCTTCGCCATTACTTCGTCACCTTCTTCTTGCCAGCGATCGCGACCGCCTTACCCTTGCGCGTGCGGGCGTTGGTGTGGGTCCGCTGGCCCCGCACCGGCAGCCCGCGCCGGTGGCGCAGCCCGCGATAGCAGCCGAGATCCATCAGCCGCTTGATGTTCATGGCCACTTCGCGCCGCAGATCGCCCTCGACCCGGTATTCCCGGTCGATCAGCTCGCGGATACGCAGGATCTCCTCGTCGGAGAGCTGGTTGGTCCGCCGCTCGGCCGGAATGGAGAGCTTCTGGCAGATCTCGGCGGCCTTGGCCGGCCCGATGCCATAGATATAGCGAAGGCTGATCTCGACCCGCTTGTTCGGCGGGATATTCACACCGGCAATACGCGCCACGCCTCTCTCCTTGCCCGCGACGCCGATCGGCCCGCTTCCGAGTGTTGAGCGTTCAATGCATGAAGGCAGCCGCGCCAAGGCGGGCCGCCAGAGCGGCGGTGTATGGCCCCGCCTTGCCAGGTTGTCAACGGTTGCCGCCCAGTTCGGGGCGCCTCCGGCGGGCAGGGCTCCGCCCTGCACCCGCTGGGGCGTGGGCTGCCGGCTGACCAAACCTCTGCGAACCAACGGGGGTCTGGGGCCCACTGGCCCCAGCGGAGCGCAGAGGCGGAGCCTCTGCCCGCTGGAGGCACGCCCCAATCTACTGCGCCGCCGAAGCCCGCGCCGAAACCCGAGTCAGCACCTCCGCGATCTCCGCCGTCACCGCATCGATCTCCGCCATCCCATCGACCGAATGGAGCCGCCCCTGCGCCCGGTAGTGCGGCAGGATCGGCGCCGTCTGCCGGTGATAGGCCTCGAGCCGCGCGGCCACCGTCTCGCGCCGGTCGTCGGCGCGCCGCACGAACTCATGGTGCCCGCACTGATCGCAGATGCCGCCCAGTTTCGTGGGCTTGAAGCTGTCGTGATACCCGGCCCCGCAATTCGCGCAGGTGAACCGCCCGGCGATCCGCTCCACGAGCACCGAATCATCGACCCGCAACTCGATCACCGCATCGAGCGGCGAGTCCATCGAGGCCAGCATCGCGTCCAGCGCCTCGGCCTGCGGCACGGTGCGCGGAAACCCGTCGAGGATGAACCCCCGCGCGCAATCCGGCCGCTTCACGCGCGAGGCCAGCATGGCGATGATCACCTCGTCCGGCATCAGCGCGCCGCTTTTCATGATCGCGTCGGCGCGCCGGCCGATCTCGCTGCCCGCCGCCACTTCGGCGCGCAGCATGTCGCCGGTCGAGACCTGAGCGATCCCCTGGCTCTGCTCCAGCCGTTTCGCCTGCGTGCCTTTTCCCGCCCCGGGCGGCCCGAGCAGGATCAGGTTCACCGCGCTCGCCCCCGCACCCGCGTCTTCTTGATCAGCCCCTGATATTGGTGCGCGAGCAGGTGCGACTGCATCTGCGTGATGGTGTCCATCGTCACGGACACGATGATCATCAGGCTGGTGCCGCCGAAATAGAACGGCACGCCATACTGGCTGATCAGGATTTCCGGCAGCAGGCACACCGCCACGAGATAGAGCGCGCCGATCGTGGTCAGCCGCGTCAGGATCGTGTCGAAATACTCCGCCGTCGCGGTGCCCGGCCGGATGCCCGGCACGAAGCCGCCGAACTTCTTCAGATTGTCCGCGGTCTCCTGCGGATTGAACACGATCGCCGTGTAGAAATAAGAGAAGAACACGATCGTCAGCGCATAGAGCGCCATGTAGAGCGGCTGCCCGTGCGCCAGCTGGCTCGAGATGGTCGAGAGAATGTTCGACGCCCACACCGGCACCCAGGCCGGGAGCTGCACATTCCCCGAGAAGCTCGCGATCGTCGCCGGCACGAGCAGGATCGAGCTCGCGAAGATCGGCGGGATGACCCCCGCGGTATTGATCTTGAGCGGCATGTGCGTCGCATCGCCGCCGAACATCCGCTGCCCCACCTGGCGCTTCGGATACTGGATGACGATGCGCCGCTGCGCCCGCTCCATGAACACGATGAACGCGATCACCGCCGCCGCGATCGCGAGGAAGGCGACGATGAAGATCGGCGACAGGCCGCCGGTGCGTCCGAGTTCGAGCAGATTGGCGAGGGCGCGCGGCAGGTTCGCGACGATGCCGGCGAAGATGATCAGGCTCGTGCCGTTGCCGATCCCGCGCGCGGTGATCTGCTCGCCGAGCCACATCAGGAACATCGTGCCGCCCACCAGCGTGATCACGCAGGAGATGCGGAAGAAGAATCCGGGATCGGCGACCGCCGCCACGCCGTTTGCCCCGTGCATGGTCTCGAGCCCGAGCGCGATGCCGTAACTCTGGAAGAGCGCGATCAGCACGGTGAGATACCGTGTGTACTGATTCATCTTCTTCCGTCCGCTCTCGCCCTCCTTCTTGAGCGCCTCGAGCGTCGGAATCGCCGTCGTCATCAGCTGCACGATGATCGAGGCCGAGATGTAGGGCATGATGTTCAGCGCGAACACCGTCATGCGCCCGAGCGCGCCGCCGGTGAACATGTTGAACATGCCGAGGATGCCGCCGCCCGTGCCGGCCAGCCGCTCGGCCATCACCGCCGCATCCACCCCCGGCACCGGGATGTAGGTGCCGATCCGGTAGATGATCAGCGCGCCGAGCGTGAACCAGATCCGCTGGCGCAGCTCGGTCGCCTTGGCAAACGTTCCGAAACTGAAACTCGCCGCGAGCTGTTCGGCGGTGGAGGCCATCCTGGTGGTTCCTATCCTAAGACCAGAGGGCTTGGCCCCCTGGACCCCCACTGGGGCCGGCAGGCCCCAGACCCCGTTACTTGGTGCCTAGGCCTCGACCTTGGCAGTGGTGGTCGTCACCGAGCCGCCCGCCTTCTCGACCGCCGCGACGGCCGCCGCCGAGGCGCCGCTCACCGCGACCTGCACCGCCCGCGTGATCTCGCCCTTCGCGAGCAGCCGCACGCCGGCGACCTTGCCGCCGCGCACCAGCCCCGCCGCGCGCAGCACGGCTTCGGTGATCGGCGCCGCCGCGTCGATGCGCCCCGCCTCGATCGCTTCCTCGAGCCGGCCGAGATTCACCGGCGCGTATTCGCGGCGGAACGGGTTCTTGAACCCGCGCTTCGGCAACCGGCGATAGAGCGGCAGCTGCCCGCCCTCGAACCCGTTCAGCGACACGCCCTCGCGCGCCTTCTGGCCCTTCACGCCCTTGCCCGACGTCTTGCCCTTGCCCGAGCCGATACCGCGCCCGAGCCGCTTCGATTTCAGCCGCGCGCCGGGATTGTCGCGCAATTCGTTGAGCTTCATGGCCCGCTCTCTTCGACGCGCACGAGATGCGCGACCTTCCTGATCATGCCCCGCACTTCCGGCGTGTCGGCCAGCGTCGCGCGGCGGTTCATCTTGTTGAGCCCGAGCCCGATCAGCGTCTCGCGCTGCCCCGGCTTGCGCCCGATCGGCGAGGCGGTCTGCACCACCGTGATCTGCTTACCCGGCATCGGCCACCTCCGCCGGCGCGGGCGCCGGCGCCGTCTCGCGCTTGCCGAGAATGTCGGTCACCTTCTTGCCGCGCCGGCTCGCGACCGTGCGCGGGCTCGCCGCCGCCTGCAACGCCGCGAACGTCGCCTTCACCATGTTGTGCGGGTTCCGGCTGCCGAGCGACTTCGCCACCACGTCATGGATGCCGAGGCTCTCGAACACCGCGCGCATCGGCCCGCCGGCGATGATGCCGGTGCCCGCCGCCGCCGTGCGCAACACCACGCGCCCCGCGCCGAAATGCCCGACCGCGTCGTGATGCAGCGTGCGCCCCTCGCGCAGCGGCACGCGGATCATGCCGCGCTTCGCCCGGTCGGTCGCCTTGCGGATCGCCTCCGGCACCTCGCGCGCCTTGCCCGCGCCATACCCCACGCGACCCTTCTGATCGCCCACCACCACGAGCGCCGCGAACGCGAAACGCCGGCCGCCCTTCACCACCTTCGCCACGCGATTGATGGTGACGAGCTTGTCGATCAGATCGTCGCCGCCGTCGCCCCGATGGTCGCGATCGCGATCCCGACCGTGATCGCGGCGGCGCTCGCCGCCCTCGCGCGGTTCCCGTGCCATGTCTATCGGCTCCTCAGAACGCGAGCCCGCCTTCGCGGGCCGCTTCGGCCAGCGCGCGCACGCGGCCGTGATACAGATACGCTCCCCGATCGAACACGACCGCGGTCACCCCCGCCGCCACCGCCCGCTCGGCGATCAGTTTCCCGACGGCCGCCGCCGCCGCCCGATCCGCGCCCGTGCGCAGATCGCCGCGCAGGCTCGCATCGAGCGAAGAGGCGGCCGCCAGCGTGCGCCCTTCCGCATCGTCGATGATCTGCGCGTAGATATGCTTGCTCGAACGGAACACCGAAAGCCGCGGCCGTCCCGCCGATTTCTGCCGCAACTGGTAGCGCAGGCGCTCCCGGCGGCGATCCCGCAACTGCTGCTGGGCGCTCATTTCTTCTTGCCTTCCTTGCGCCGGATGGTTTCGGTCTCGTAGCGCACACCCTTGCCCTTGTAGGGCTCCGGCTTCCGCCAGGCGCGAATTTCCGCCGCCACCTGCCCGACCTGCCGCTTGTCCACACCCTCGACCGTGATCGCGGTCGGCCGCGGCGTCGTGATCTTGATGCCCTTCGGCACCGGATAGACCACGTCATGCGAGAAGCCGAGATTGATCACCAGGTTGGCGCCCTGCACCGCGGCGCGGTAGCCGGTGCCGGTGATCTCCATCGTCTTCGAGTAACCGGCCGAGACGCCACGCACCATGTTCGCGATGTTCGCGCGCGTGGTGCCCCACATCATGCGCGCCTGACGCTCCGCGGAGCGCGGCTTCACGCTCACCTTGTTGCCATCCACGCTCGCCTCGACATGGTCGGTCAGCGGCATCGACAGCTCGCCGAGCTTGCCCTTGGCGGTGACGACGCCTTGCGCGATCGACACCTGCACGCCGGCCGGAATTTCGACCGGATATTTGCCTACGCGGGACATCCTCGCCTCCGCTTCAGAACACGCGGCAGAGCACTTCGCCGCCAACATTGGCGGCGCGCGCTTCCGCGTCCGAGAGCACGCCGCGCGGCGTGGACAGAATCGAAACGCCGAGCCCGGCATAAACCCGCGGCAATTCGCGGATCTTCGAATAGACCCGCCGCCCCGGCTTGCTGACGCGGTGGATCTCTTTGATCACTGGCTCGCCGTCATGATATTTCAGCTCGATGCGGAACTGGCTGACGCCGGGCCGTAGCTCCTCGGACGAATAGCCGCGGATATAGCCCTCGCGCTTCAGGACCTCGAGCACGTTCGCGCGCAGCTTGCTCGCCGGCGAGACGCACGACGAATGACGGCTGCTCTGCGCATTGCGGATACGGGTGAGCAGATCACCCAGCGGATCGGTCATCGACATGCCGTGCGCCTCACCAGCTCGCCTTGACCATGCCCGGAATCTGCCCGGTGCTCGCGAGATCGCGCAGCACCACGCGGCAGATCTTGAATTTCCGGTAGTTCGCGCGCGAGCGGCCCGTCACCTCGCAGCGCAGCCGGATGCGGTTGCGCGCGCCGTTGCGCGGCAATTGCGCGAGCTTCACCGCCGCCTCGAACCGCTCCTCGACCGGCGCCGTGCGATCCATGATCTGCGCCTTCAGCTTCGCGCGCTTCTCCCGGTCGCGCGCCGCCATCGACTCGCGCTTCTTATTCCGGTTCACCTGCGAAATCTTCGCCATGCCTTCAACCCTCCGGAACCTGCCGGCCGCAGCCGGCGGTTTTCCAAATCCCGAAAATCACGCCGCGAACGGCAGATCGAATCCCTTGAGCAGCGCCCGCGCCTCGGCATCGGTCTTGGCGCTCGTCACGAACACGATGTCCATGCCGCGCACCGCATCGACCTTGTCGTAGGCGATCTCGGGAAACACGATCTGCTCCTTGAGCCCCATCGCGAAATTGCCGCGCCCGTCGAACCCCTTGCCGGAAATCCCGCGGAAATCCCGCACCCGCGGCAGCGCCACCGTGATCAGCCGGTCGAGGAACTCGTACATCCGCGCCCGCCGCAGCGTCACCTTCGTGCCGATCGGCAGGCCGGCGCGGATCTTGAAGCCCGCGATCGCCTTCTTGGCCACCGTCTTCACCGGCTTCTGCCCGGCGATCAGCGTGAGATCGGCCACCGCCGCGTCGAGCTTCTTCTGATCGCCCGCGGCCTCGCCCACACCCATGTTGATCACGATCTTCTCGAGCTTCGGCACCTGCATCACGTTGCGGTAGCCGAACTCCTTCTGCAGCGCCGGACGCACCCGCTCCTGATAGTGCGTCTGCAACCGCGGCGCCTGGCGCGCTTCGCTCATGGCCCTCAGCCCTCGATCACATTGCCGGTCGCGCGCGCGACCCGGACCTTGGCGCCGTTCTCCAGCACCCGGAAACCCACGCGCGTCGGCTTGTCGCTCTTCTGATCGAGCAGCATCAGGTTCGAGAGATGGATCGGCGCCTCGCGCCGCTCGATCCCGCCCGGCTGCCCCATCCCGCGCGGCTTCGTGTGATGCGTCGCCACGTTCACGCCCTGCACCACGGCCCGGTTTTCCTTCGGGATCACGCGCAGCACCTCGCCGCGCTTGCCGCGATCCGACCCCGAAATCACCACCACCTGGTCGCCCTTGCGGATGCGCGCGGCCATCACAGCACCTCCGGCGCGAGCGAAATGATCTTCATGAATTTGCGCGCGCGCAGCTCACGCACCACCGGCCCGAAGATGCGCGTGCCGATCGGCTCCTGCTGCTTGTTGATCAGCACCGCCGCGTTGCGGTCGAACCGGATCGCGCTGCCATCCGGCCTGCGCACCGGATAGGCCGTGCGCACGATCACCGCCTGGTGCACGTCGCCCTTCTTCACCTTGCCGCGCGGAATCGCTTCCTGAATGGCCACGACGATCACGTCGCCCACCGACGCGGTCTTGCGCTTCGACCCGCCCAGCACCTTGATGCACTGCACGCGCCGCGCGCCCGAATTGTCGGCCACGTCGAGATTGGTCTCGGGATGAATCATCGATCCCTCCTACGCCGGCGGATGAGCATGCTGCGCCGCCGCGGCCGCGACCGCATCGGCCGGCGCCGAGCCGAGCGACGCCCCGTTCCGCTCGATCACGGTCCAGGTCTTGCGCTTGCTGATCGGCGGGCACTCGATGATCCGCACCACGTCGCCGACGCGGCATTCGTTCGCCTCGTCATGCGCGGCGTATTTCTTCGAGCGCCGGATGAATTTCTTATAGAGCGGATGCATGACGCGCCGATCGACAAGCACCGTCACGGTCTTGTCCATCTTGTCGCTCGTCACCCGCCCGGTGAGCACACGCCTCGGCATCGCCCGGTCCTCAAGCTTTCACGGCCGAGCGCGCCTGCTCGGCCAAAATGGTCTTCACGCGCGCAATGTCGCGCCGCACCGCGCGCACGCGCCCGATGCCCTCGGTCTGCCCCGTCGCGCGCTGGAACCGCAGATTGAATTGTTCCCGCCGCAAATCGAGCAGCATGGTCTCCAACTCATCCGGCGACTTCGCCCGGATATCGGCCGGCTTGGTCATCTCAGCCCTCCCCGATCCGGGTGACGAACTTGGTCTTGATCGGCAGCTTCGCCGCCCCCAGCGCCAGCGCCTGCTGCGCCAGCTCGTTGGGCACGCCATCGATCTCGAACATGATGCGCCCCGGCTTCACGCGGCACACCCAATATTCCGGACTGCCCTTGCCCGAGCCCATGCGCACTTCGGCGGGCTTGGTCGAGACCGGCACATCCGGAAAAATCCGGATCCACACACGCCCGGCGCGCTTCATCGCGCGCGTGATCGCCCGCCGCGCCGCCTCGATCTGCCGCGCCGTCACCCGCTCCGGCTCGAGCGCCTTGAGCCCGAACTGCCCGAAATTGAGCGCGGTGCCACCCTTGGCCACGCCATGGATGCGCCCCTTATGCGCCTTGCGGTATTTCGTCCGCTTCGGAGAAAGCATCGTCTTCTGCCCTTACCGCTGCGGCGCCTGTTCGGCGGCCCGCCGGTCCTGCGCCATCGGATCGTGCGCCAGGATCTCGCCCTTGAAGATCCAAACCTTCACGCCGCAGGTCCCATACGTCGTCTTCGCCGTCGCCGTGCCGAAATCGATATCGGCGCGCAGCGTGTGCAGCGGCACCCGCCCCTCGCGATACCATTCCACCCGCGCAATCTCAGCGCCGCCGAGCCGCCCGCCGCAATTGATCCGGATGCCCTGCGCGCCGAGCCGCATCGCCGACTGCACCGCGCGCTTCATCGCCCGCCGGAACGCCACGCGCCGCTCGAGCTGCTGCGCGATGTTCTCGGCCACCAGCGTCGCATCGATCTCCGGCTTGCGGATCTCGACGATGTTCAGCGAGACCTCGGCCTTCGCCATCTTCGCCAGATCGCGGCGCAGATTCTCGATGTCCTGGCCCTTCTTGCCGATCACCACGCCCGGCCGCGCCGCATAGATCGTCACCCGCGGCTTCTTCGCCGGCCGCTCGATCACCACGCGCGACACGCCGGCGCCCGACAGCTTGCGCCGCAGATGCGCGCGCAGCCGCAGATCGTCATGCAGCAGATTCGCGTAGTCCGCGCCCGCATACCAGCGGCTGTCCCAGGTGCGGTTGATGCCGAGCCGCAGCCCGACCGGATTGACCTTGTGCCCCATACCTCAGGCCGCCTTCTTTTCGTCGGCCGGCGCTTCCTGCTCGGCCACCACGATTTTCAAATGGCTGAACCATTTCTCGATCCGCGCCGCCCGCCCGCGCCCGCGCGCATGGAACCGCCGCATCACGATCGACCGCCCGACCTCGGCCCGCGTCACCACCAGCATGTCCACATCGAGCTGATGGTTGTTCTCGGCATTCGCGATCGCGCTCTCGAGCGCCTTCTTCACCGCGCCCGCGATCCGCCGCTTGCTGAACGCCAGCTCCGCCACCGCCTGGCTCGCGCGCTTGTTGCGGATCATGCCGGCGACGAGATTGAGCTTGCGCGGGCTCACGCGCAGATTGCTCACGATCGCCTGCGCCTCGTGATCGCCGAGCCGGCGCGGTGTGGCTTGCTTGCTCATCTCAGCCCCGCTTCGCCTTCTTGTCGGCCGCATGCCCCGTGAAGGTGCGCGTCGGCGAGAATTCGCCGAATTTGTGCCCGACCATGTTCTCGGTCACCTGCACGGGCAGGAATTTGTGCCCGTTATAGACGCCGAACGTCAGCCCCACGAATTGCGGCAGGATCGTCGAACGCCGCGACCAGATCTTGATGATTTCGTTGCGTCCCGAAGCGCGGGCGGCATCGGCCTTGCCGAGCAGATACCCGTCGACGAACGGACCTTTCCAGACGGAACGTGCCATCGCTTACTTACCCTTGCTCGCACGCCGGATGATCATCCGGTCGGTCCGCTTGTTCACGCGCGTCTTGTAACCCTTGGTCGGCTTGCCCCACGGCGTGACCGGATGCCGCCCGCCGCTCGTGCGGCCCTCGCCGCCACCATGCGGGTGATCGACCGGGTTCATCACCACGCCGCGGTTATGCGGCCGCCGCCCGAGCCACCGGCTGCGCCCCGCCTTGCCGATATGCTGGTTCATATTGTCCGGGTTCGACACGGCGCCCACCGTCGCCATGCACTCGGCCCGCACCATGCGCAATTCGCCCGATTGCAGCTTGATCTGCGCGTAACCCGCATCCTTGCCGACGAGCTGCGCATAGGTCCCGGCCGCGCGCGCGATCTTGCCGCCCGCGCCCACCTTCATCTCGACATTGTGGACGATCGTGCCCACCGGGATCGCCGCCAGCGGCATCGCGTTGCCCGGCTTGATGTCCACCCGCGCGCCGGCGACCACGCTGTCGCCCACGCGAAGCCGTTGCGGCGCCAGAATATAGCTCAGCTCGCCGTCCGCATATTTGATCAGCGCGATGAACGCCGTGCGGTTCGGATCATACTCCAGCCGCTCGACTACCGCGGGCACGTCGAACTTGCGCCGCTTGAAATCGACGATCCGGTAGCTCTGCTTGTGCCCGCCGCCGCGGAACCGGCTCGTGATCCGCCCGTGATTGTTGCGCCCGCCGCTATGCGGCTTGCCTTCCGTCAGCTGCTTGACCGGCTTGCCCTTATAGAGGTCGGCGCGATCGATCAGGATCGTGCCGCGCAGGCTCGGCGTGACGGGATTATATTGTTTCAGTGCCATCGCTCAGGCCCTCACGCCAGACCCGTGGTCAGGTCGATCGACTGGCCTTCCTGCAACTGCACATAGGCCTTCTTCACATCCGAACGCCGCCCCGGCCGCCCGCGGAAGCGCTTGGTCTTGCCCTTCTGCACGAGCGTGTTCACGCCGACGACGTTCACGCCGAACAACGTCTCCACCGCGCGCTTGATCTCGGGCTTGGTCGCATCGATCGCGACGCGGAACACCACCTGGCTTCGCTCCGACAGCAGCGTCGCTTTCTCGGTGATCACCGGCGAGCGCACGATCTCGTACATCGCCTCGCGCGTCATATGTTCCGCCCGCGAACGGGCCGCCAACACCCGGTTCATGCCAGCCGCTCCTTGAGCGCCGCGACCCCTTCGGTCGTGATCGCCAGCGTGTCGTGGCGCAGAATGTCGTACACGTTGGCGCCGATCGTCGGCAGCACATCCACGCCATGGATGTTCCGGCTCGCCCGCGCGAACGCGGCATCCACGGTGCGGTCGATGATCAGCGCCGACTCCCAGCCGAGCGCGCGCAGCTTCGCCGCCAGCTCGCGGGTCTTGCCGCTGCCGTTCGCCGCCTCGATCACCACGAGCTTGCCCTCGGCCTGCTTCTGCGACAGCGCCGAAATCAAGCCCAGCCGCCGCACCTTCTTCGGCAGATCGTAGCCATGGTCGCGCACCACCGGCCCATGCACCACGCCACCGGTGCGGAATTGCGGCGCGCGCAGGCTGCCCTGCCGCGCATTGCCGGTGCCCTTCTGCTTGTAGGGCTTCTTCGTGGTCCCCTGGACCTCGCCCATGCCCTTCGTCTTGTGCGTGCCGGCCCGGCGCTTCGAAAGCTGCCAGTGCACCACGCGCGCCATGATGTCCGCGCGCGGCTCGGCCGCGAAAATCTCGTCCGGCAGCTCGGCCGTGCCGGCACTGCCATTCTCGAGCGTGCGGATTTCCGCTTGCATCGCCGTCCCCCTCAGCCCGCGATCGCGGCCGGGAACGGCGCATCGGCCGGCCGCGCGCGCTTGATCGCATCGCGCACCAGCACGTAATCGCCGTTCGAGCCCGGCACCGCGCCGCGCACCATGATCAGCCCCTGCTCGGCATCCACGCGCGCCACTTCCAGATTCTGGGTGGTCACGCGCTCATGTCCGAGATGCCCGGCCATCTTCTTGTTCTTGAAGGTCTTGCCGGGATCCTGCCGGTTACCCGTCGAACCGTGGCTGCGATGGCTGATCGACACGCCATGGCTCGCCTCGAGGCCGGCGAAGTTCCACCGCTTCATCGCACCCGCGAAACCCTTGCCCTTGCTCGTGCCGGTCACGTCCACGCGCTGCCCCGCCACGAAATGCGCGGCCGTCAGCGACGCCCCCGGCTCAAGCAGCGCATCGGCGGACACGCGGAACTCGACGAGCTTCTTCCGCGGCTCCACCTTGGTGCGCGCGAAATGCCCGCGCTCCGCCTTCGACACGTTCTTCACTTTCGCCAGCGTCGTGCCGAGCTGCACCGCGTTGTAGCCGTCCCGCGCCTCGGTGCGCGCATCGACCACCTGCACCGCATCGAGATGCAGCACGGTGACCGGCACGTGCGTGCCGTCCTCGCGGAAAATCCGGGTCATGCCCAGCTTGCGGGCGATCAATCCCGTGCGCATCGCCTGGCCCTCAGATCTTGATTTCGACATCCACGCCGGAGGCGAGGTCGAGCTTCATCAGCGCGTCCACCGTCTGCGGCGTGGGCTCCACGATATCGAGCAGCCGCAAATGCGTGCGGATCTCGAACTGCTCGCGGCTCTTCTTGTCGATATGCGGCGACCGGTTCACCGTGAACCGCTCGATATGCGTGGGCAGCGGGATCGGTCCGCGAACGCGCGCACCCGTGCGCTTCGCCGTGTTCACGATCTCCCGCGCGCTGTTATCCAGCACGCGGTGATCGTACGCCTTGAGGCGAATGCGGATGTTCTGATTGTCCATCGTTCTCGTCCGGCCCCGCGGCCTCCCCCAACTCAGGCCGTGATCTTCGCAACCACGCCCGCGCCGACCGTCCGGCCACCCTCGCGGATCGCGAAACGCAGCCCCTCATCCATGGCGATCGGCGCGATCAGCTCGACATCCATCGAGATGTTGTCGCCCGGCATCACCATCTCCACACCTTCCGGCAGCTGCACCACGCCCGTCACGTCGGTCGTGCGGAAATAGAATTGCGGCCGGTAGTTGCTGAAGAACGGCGTATGCCGCCCGCCCTCTTCCTTGGTCAGGACATAGGCCTCGGCCTTGAATTTGGTGTGCGGCGTGATCGAACCCGGCTTCGCCACCACCTGGCCGCGCTCCACATCCTCGCGCTTCGTGCCGCGCAGCAGCGCGCCGATATTGTCGCCCGCCTCGCCGCGATCGAGCAGCTTGCGGAACATCTCGACGCCGGTCACGGTCGTCTTCTGCGTCGGCCGGATGCCGACGATCTCGACTTCGTCGCCGACATTGATCACGCCGCGCTCCACGCGCCCGGTCACCACCGTGCCGCGGCCCGAGATCGAGAACACGTCTTCGATCGGCATCAGGAACGGCCGGTCGATCGCGCGCTCCGGCTGCGGAATGTAGCTGTCCACCGCCCGCATCAGCTCGAGCACCGCCTGCTCGCCGATCTCCGGCTGCTTGTCCTCGAGCGCGCACACCGCCGACCCCTTGATGATCGGGATCTCGTCGCCAGGGAACTGATAGCTCGACAGCAGATCCCGCACCTCGAGCTCGACCAGCTCGACCAGTTCCGGATCGGCAATGTCCATTTTGTTGAGGAACACGACCAGCGCCGGCACGCCCACCTGCCGCGCCAGCAGGATGTGCTCGCGCGTCTGCGGCATCGGGCCGTCGGCGGCCGAGACCACCAGGATCGCGCCGTCCATCTGCGCCGCGCCCGTGATCATGTTCTTCACGTAGTCCGCGTGGCCCGGGCAATCGACATGCGCGTAATGGCGCTTGTCGGTCTCGTATTCCACGTGCGCGGTGGAGATCGTGATGCCGCGCGCGCGCTCCTCGGGGGCCTTGTCGATCTGATCATAGGCCGTGAAGGTGGCACCACCCGTCTTCGCCAGCACCTTCGTGATGGCCGCGGTCAGGGACGTCTTGCCATGATCGACATGGCCGATCGTGCCGATATTGCAGTGCGGCTTGTTCCGCTCGAATTTCGCCTTCGCCATCGTCGTCTCTCCGTGCCCGGACCTTCTGTTGCTTACCAGCGATAATGGCTGAAAGCCTTGTTGGCTTCGGCCATCCGATGCGTGTCCTCACGCTTCTTCACCGCAGACCCGCGGTTGTTCACGGCGTCGAGCAACTCGTTGCTCAACCGGTCTTCCATCGTGTGCTCGCCGCGCTTGCGCGCCGCATCGATCAGCCAGCGGATGGCCAGCGCCTGCCGCCGCTCCGCCCGCACCTCGACCGGCACCTGATAGGTCGCGCCACCGACGCGCCGGCTGCGCACTTCCACGAGCGGCTTCACGTTGTCCAGCGCATCATGGAACATTCGCACCGGATCGGCCTGCGCACCGCCGCGCTTCTTCAGCACGTCGAGCGCGCCATAGACGATGCCCTCGGCAACCGACTTCTTCCCATCATACATCAGCGCATTCATGAAGCGCGTGATGACGACATCGCCGAATTTCGGATCCGGCAGAATCTCGCGCTTGACCGCGCGGCGGCGGCGACTCATCGCACTCGCTCCTTACTTCGGCCGCTTCGCGCCATACAGCGACCGGCGCTGACGGCGCTTGGCGATGCCCTGCGTGTCGAGCACGCCGCGCAGGATGTGATAGCGCACGCCGGGCAAATCCTTCACGCGCCCGCCGCGGATCAGCACCACGCTGTGCTCCTGCAGATTGTGCCCCTCGCCCGGGATGTAGCTCACCACCTCATAGCCGTTCGTGAGCCGCACCTTCGCGACCTTGCGGAGCGCGGAGTTCGGCTTCTTCGGCGTCGTCGTATAGACGCGCGTGCACACGCCGCGCTTCTGCGGACAGCCTTGCAGCGCCGGCACCTTGTTCCGCTTGGCGGCCGGCTCGCGTCCCTTGGCGATGAGCTGATTGATGGTCGGCATGCAGTCCCGTTCGCTCCAAAATCTCGGGAACCGGAGCCGGGGCGGAGGCGTCGATGCCAAGCGCAACACCCGCCAGAATGGGATCCCCATCCGGCGGGTTCCAGACGGGCGCATGGCCTGGGCCGGCCTGTGGCCGGCGGCGCCATACGCGCTGGTGCCTGCATATCGACGGCCAGGGCCCGGAAACCGGTGCGGCCGAGAGGCGGCTAGCTACTCATGGCCCGAGGTGAAGTCAAGAGCAGCGCAGGGGCTTTGCCCCGCAAAGCATTGGGGCCGAAAGGCCCCAGACCCCCACTTGGCGCGCGTCACGCACCCAAGTGCCGGGGTCCGGGGCCTTCCGGCCCCAAAGGGAGGTGCAGGGGGGATAAGCCCCCCGGCCCTTACTCCGCCGCCCGCGTGATCTGCGCCGGCTTCGTCTCGCCGACGCGCTGCGCATCGCGCCCGGCCGCCACCTGCTTGAGCCGGTTCATCACCGACCCGGTGCCCGCCGGGATCAGGCGGCCGACGATGACGTTCTCCTTGAGCCCCGTCAGCGTATCCACCTTCCCCGCCGTCGCCGCCTCGGTCAGCACCCGCGTCGTCTCCTGGAAGGACGCGGCGCTGATGAAGCTGTGCGTCTGCAGGCTGGCCTTGGTGATGCCCTGCAGCACCGGCACCGCCTGCGCCGGCCGCTCATTGTCGCGCAGCCGCTTGGCGTTCTCGGCCTCGAGCTCGATCCGGTCGACCTGCTCGCCGGTGAGATAGGTCGTATCCCCCGGCTCGGTGATCTCCACCTTCTGCAGCATCTGCCGGACGATCACCTCGATATGCTTGTCGTTGATCTTCACGCCCTGCAGCCGGTACACGTCCTGGATTTCGTTGACGAGATAATCCGACAACGCCTCCACGCCGAGCACCTTGAGGATGTCGTGCGGCACGCGCGGCCCGTCCACCAGCGGATCGCCGCGGCGCACGAAATCGCCCTCCTGCACGCTCACATGCTTGCCCTTCGGCACGAGATACTCGGTCTCCTCGCCGGTCTCGTCGTTCTTCACGATGATCCGCCGTTTCGCCTTGTAATCCTTGCCGAATTCCACGCGCCCGTCGTTCTCGGCGATGATCGCGTGATCCTTCGGCCGCCGCGCCTCAAACAATTCCGCGACGCGCGGCAGACCGCCGGTGATGTCGCGCGTCTTGCTGCCCTCGCGCGGAATGCGCGCCAGCACGTCGCCGCCATGCACCGCCGCGCCGTTCTCGACCGACAGAACCGAATCCGGTGCCAGGAAGTAGCGCGCGTCGTTGCCGTTCGCGAGCTTCAGCACCTCGCCCGACGGCCCCTTGAGCTGCAGCCGCGGCCGCAGATCCGCGCTCTTCGAGCTCGATTTGTAATCGACCACGACCTTCGAGGTCAGACCCGTCACCTCGTCCACGCGCTCGACCAGGGTCACGCCCTCGATCAGATCGAGATATTCCACCTGGCCCGCGCGCTCGGTGATGATCGGCAGCGTGTAGGGATCCCACTCGGCGAGCTTGTCGCCGCGCTTCGCCTGCGCCCCCTCATCCGCGAGCAACCGCGCGCCGTAAGGCACGCGATAGCGCGCCCGCTCCCGCCCGCGATCGTCGCTGAGCACGAGCTCGCAATTGCGCGACATGACGATCGCCTGCCCCGCCGAGTTCTGGACAATGTTCCGGTTCTTCACCGAAACCACGCCGTCATGCGAGGCCTCCACGCTCGAGGTCTCCGCCCCCCGCTGCGCGGCCCCGCCGATATGGAAGGTGCGCATGGTGAGCTGCGTGCCCGGCTCGCCGATCGACTGCGCCGCGATCACGCCCACCGCCTCGCCGATATTCACCGGCGTGCCGCGCGCCAGATCGCGCCCGTAACATTTCGCGCAAACGCCGATCTCCGCCTCGCAGGTCAGCACCGAGCGGATCTTCACCACCTCGACGCCGGCGCGCTCGATGCGCTCGGCCTCCGGCTCCTCGATCAGCGTGTTGCGCGCGACCAGCATCTGCCCGGTCGCCGGGTCGAGAATATCCTCCGACGCCGTGCGCCCCAGAATCCGCTCGCCGAGCGAGGAGACCACATCGCCGCCATCCATCACCGGCCGCACGGTCAGACCCCGTTCGGTGCCGCAATCGATCGACACGATGATGCAATCCTGCGCGACATCGACGAGCCGCCGCGTCAGATAGCCCGAGTTCGCGGTCTTGAGCGCCGTATCCGCGAGCCCCTTCCGCGCGCCGTGCGTGGAGTTGAAATACTCCAGCACCGAGAGCCCTTCCTTGAAGTTCGCGATGATCGGCTGCTCGATGATCTCGCCCGAGGGCTTGGCCATCAGCCCGCGCATGCCGGCGAGCTGGCGCATCTGCGCGGGCGAACCGCGCGCGCCCGAATGGCTCATCATCCAGACGCTGTTGGTCGCGCGCCCGACCTCCTGCTTGCTGATCTCCTTCATCATCGCCGCCGCCACCGAATCGGTGCAGCGCGACCAGGCATCCACCACCTTATTGTAGCGCTCGCCGGCGGTGATCAGCCCGTCCTGATATTGCTGCTCGAACTCCTTCACCTCGGCCTGGGTGCGCCCGATCAGCTCGGCCTTCTCGGTCGGAATGATCAGATCATCCTTGCCGAACGAAATCCCCGCGCGGCACGCATGGGAGAAGCCGAGCCCCATCAGCCGGTCGGCGAAGATCACGCACTCCTTCTGCCCGCAATGGCGATAGACCGCGTCGATCACGTCGGACACGTTCTTCTTGGTGAGCTGCTTGTTCACCAGCGAGAACGGCACGCTCGCGTGCTTGGGCAGAATCTGCGCGATCAGCATCCGCCCCGGCGTCGTCACCACGATGCGCCGCGCCCGGCTGCCGTCCGGCTCGATCGTATCGATCCGCGCCCGGATCTTCTCGTGCATCTTGATGCCGCCGGCGGCGAGCGCGAACTCGATCTCGCCGATCGACCCGAAAGCCGGCGCCTTGTTGTCCTCGACCGCCCGGAACTCCGCGGTCTCGAGCGAGAGATAATAGAGCCCGAGCACGATGTCCTGGCTCGGCACGATGATCGGCTTGCCGTTCGCCGGGCTCAGGATGTTGTTGGTCGACATCATGAGCACGCGCGCCTCGAGCTGCGCCTCGAGGCTGAGCGGCACATGCACCGCCATCTGGTCGCCGTCGAAATCCGCGTTGAACGCGGTGCAGACGAGCGGGTGGAGCTGGATCGCCTTGCCCTCGATCAGCACCGGCTCGAACGCCTGGATGCCCAAGCGGTGCAGCGTCGGCGCCCGGTTCAGCATGACCGGATGCTCGCGGATCACCTCTTCGAGGATATCCCAGACCTCGGGCCGCTCCTTTTCCACCATGCGCTTGGCCGCCTTGATGGTGGTCGCGTGCCCGTATTTTTCGAGCTTGGAATAAATGAACGGCTTGAACAGCTCGAGCGCCATCTTCTTCGGCAGCCCGCACTGATGGAGCTTCAGCTCCGGCCCCACCACGATCACCGAGCGCCCCGAATAATCGACGCGCTTGCCGAGCAGGTTCTGCCGGAACCGGCCCTGCTTGCCCTTGAGCATGTCCGAGAGCGATTTCAGCGGCCGCTTGTTGGCGCCCGTGATCGCCCGCCCGCGCCTGCCATTGTCGAACAGCGCGTCCACGCTCTCCTGCAGCATGCGCTTTTCGTTGCGCACGATGATGTCGGGCGCGCGCAGCTCGATCAGCCGCTTCAGCCGGTTGTTCCGGTTGATCACGCGGCGGTAGAGATCGTTCAGATCGGACGTCGCGAACCGCCCGCCATCGAGCGGCACGAGCGGCCGCAGCTCGGGCGGAATCACCGGGATCACGTCCAGGATCATCCATTCCGGCTTGGCCCCGCTCTCGCTGAACGCCTCGATCAGCTTGAGCCTTTTCACCAGCTTCTTGCGCTTGGCCTCGCTGGTCGTCTCCTTGAGGTCGCTGCGCAGCCGCACCTTCTCGGCATCGGTGTCGATGCCCTGCAGGATCTGCTTGATCGCCTCGGCGCCGATGCCGGCGCGGAATCCGTCATCGCCAAACTCGTCCTGCTTGGCGAGCAGCTGATCCTCGGTCAGAAGCTGGTGCAGCTTGAGGTCGGTCAGCCCCGGCTCGAGCACCACGTAGCTCTCGAAATAGAGGATCTTCTCGAGCTCCTTCAGCGTCAGATCGACCATCAGCCCGATCCGGCTCGGCAGCGACTTCAGGAACCAGATATGCGCCACCGGCGAGGCGAGCTCGATATGCCCCATCCGCTCGCGCCGCACCTTGGCGAGCGTCACCTCGACGCCGCATTTCTCGCAGATGATGCCGCGGAACTTCATGCGCTTGTATTTGCCGCACAGGCACTCGTAGTCCTTGATTGGCCCGAAGATACGCGCGCAGAACAGCCCATCCCGCTCCGGCTTGAAGGTGCGGTAATTGATGGTCTCCGGCTTCTTGATCTCGCCGTAGGACCAGGACCGGATCTGCTCCGGTGATGCCATCTGGATGCGGATCTGGTCGAACGAGACCGCCTGCCCCGCCTGCCCCAGAATCTTCATCAGCTCATTCATAAGCTCACCCTAACAAAATGGGGTCTGGGGCCTTTCGGCCCCAGCGAGGGGTCCAGGGGAGCAGAGCTCCCCTGGTCTTCAAGCCGCCGACTGATCGAGATCGACGTTCAGCCCGAGCGACTTCAGTTCCTTGACCAGAACGTTGAAGCTCTCCGGAATGCCCGCCTCGAAATTGTCCTGCTCGCGCACGATCGCCTCATAGACTTTCGTGCGTCCCGACACGTCGTCCGACTTCACGGTCAGCATTTCCTGCAGCGTGTAGGCCGCCCCGTAAGCCTCGAGCGCCCACACCTCCATCTCGCCGAACCGTTGCCCGCCGAACTGCGCCTTGCCGCCGAGCGGCTGCTGCGTGACCAGGCTGTAGGGCCCGATCGAGCGCGCATGGATCTTGTCGTCCACGAGATGGTGCAGCTTGAGCATGTAGATATAGCCCACCGTCACCTTCCGCTCGAACGGCTCGCCGGTGCGCCCGTCGATCAGCGTCACCTGACCGGACGTATCGAGCCCCGCCTTGTCGAGCATCGCCTCGATGTCCGACATGCGCGCGCCGTCGAACACGGGCGTCGCGATCGGCACGCCGCTCCTGAGGTTCTCCGAAAGCTCGATCAGCTGCTCGTCATTGAGCCCGGCGATTTCCTCGGCGAACACGCGCTCGCCATAGACATCGCGCAACCGGTCGAGCAGCGCCTGCTTCTCGGCCCCGGTCCGCCGGTATTGCTCGACGAGATCGCCGACCTGCCGCCCGAGATTGGCGCAGGCCCAGCCGAGATGGGTCTCAAGAATCTGCCCCACATTCATGCGCGACGGCACGCCGAGCGGATTGAGCACGAGATCGACCGGGGTCCCGTCCTCGAGGAACGGCATGTCCTCGACCGGCACCACGCGCGACACGACACCTTTGTTGCCATGCCGTCCGGCCATCTTGTCGCCCGGCTGCAACTTCCGCTTCACCGCCACGAAGACTTTGACCATCTTCATGACGCCGGGCGGCAGCTCGTCGCCGCGCTGCAGCTTCTCGACCTTGCTCTCGAACCGCGCCTGCAAGCGCGAGACCGACGCATCGAACTCGCGCTTCAGCACCTCGATCTCGGCCATCACGGCGTCGTCTTGGACGCCGATATGGCGCCAGGCGCCACGCGGATGCTCGGCCAGCACTTCCTCGGTGATCACCGTGCCGGCCTTGATTCCCTTGAAGCCGGAGGCCGCCTTCCGACCGAGCAGCTTCTCGCGCAGCCGGTTCAGGAACGCGCGCTCCTGGATCGCCCGCTCATCGTCGCGGTCCTTGGCCAGCCGCTCGATCTCCGCGCGCTCGATCGCCATCGCGCGCTCGTCCTTATCGACGCCGCGCCGCGAAAACACGCGCACATCCACGATCGTCCCCGAAACCCCCGGCGGGAGCTTCAGCGACGTGTCGCGCACATCCGACGCCTTCTCGCCGAAAATCGCGCGCAGCAGCTTCTCTTCCGGCGTCATCGGGCTCTCGCCTTTCGGCGTCACCTTGCCCACCAGAATGTCGCCCGGATTCACTTCCGCGCCGATATAGACGATGCCGGCCTCGTCGAGATTCTTGAGGCTCTCCTCGCCGACATTCGGAATGTCGCGGGTGATCTCCTCCTGACCGAGCTTGGTGTCGCGCGCCATCGCCTCGAACTCCTCGATATGGATCGAGGTGAAGACGTCGTCGCGCGCGATGCGCTCGGAAATCAGGATCGAATCTTCGAAATTGTAGCCGTTCCAAGGCACGAACGCGCAGAGCACGTTCCGCCCGAGCGCCAGCTCGCCGAGTTCGGTGGACGGCCCGTCCGCCATGATCTCGCCCGGCTGCACCACGTCGCCCACCTTCACGAGCGGCCGCTGATTGATGCAGGTCGACTGGTTCGACCGCATGTATTTGCGCAACCGGTAGATATCGACGCCCTGCGTCATCCCGTCCGCGTCGGTCGCCCGCACCACGATGCGCGCGCCGTCGATCTGATCGACCACGCCGCCGCGCCGCGCCACGATCGTCGCCCCCGAATCACGCGCCACCGCGGCTTCCATGCCGGTCCCGACGAGCGGCGCCTCGGCCCGCACCAGCGGCACCGCCTGGCGCTGCATGTTCGAGCCCATCAGCGCCCGGTTCGCGTCGTCATTTTCCAGGAACGGAATGAGCGCCGCCGCCACCGACACGAGCTGCTTCGGCGACACGTCCACCGCCGTCACGTCCTCGGGCCGCACCAGCCGGAAATCGCCCTGCCGCCGCACCGAGACCAGCTCCTCGGTGAATTTGCCGGAATTGTCGGTCGGCGCATCGGCCTGCGCGACGACCAGCCGCTCCTCCTCCATGGCGGAAAGGTATTTCCACCCATCCTGCACCTGCCCGTCCTTCACGAGCCGGTACGGCGTCTCGATGAACCCGTATTTGTTCACCTTCGCGAACGTCGCCAGCGAGTTGATCAGCCCGATATTCGGCCCTTCCGGCGTCTCGATCGGACAGATCCGCCCGTAATGCGTCGGGTGCACGTCGCGCACCTCGAAGCCCGCCCGCTCGCGGGTGAGGCCCCCCGGCCCGAGCGCCGAAAGCCGCCGCTTATGCGTCACTTCCGACAGCGGATTGGTCTGATCCATGAACTGGCTGAGCTGCGAGGAGCCGAAGAACTCGCGCACCGCCGCCGCCGCCGGCTTCGCATTGATCAGATCGTGCGGCATCACCGTATCGATATCGACCGACCCCATGCGCTCGCGGATCGCCCGCTCCATGCGCAGAAGCCCCACGCGATACTGATTCTCCATCAGCTCGCCCACGGAACGGACGCGCCGGTTGCCGAGATTGTCGATATCGTCGATCGTCCCGCGCCCGTCCTTGAGCTCGACCAGGATCTTCACGGTCCGCAGGATGTCCTCGCGCCGCAGCACGCGCACGCTGTCGTCGCATTCGAGCCCGAGCCGCATATTCATCTTCACGCGGCCCACCGCGGAGAGATCATACCGGTCCGGATCGAAGAACAGCCCGCGGAACAAAGCCTCCGCCGTCTCCGGCGTCGGCGGCTCGCCCGGCCGCATCACGCGATAGATGTCGATCAGCGCATCGTCGCGGTTGGAATTCTTGTCGATCGCGAGCGTGTTGCGGATCCAGGGCCCGTTCGCCTGATCCACCGCCAGCGTCGGCAGGCTCGTGATGCCCGCCTCCTCGAGCGCCGCGAGCCGCGCCTCGGCCAGCTCCTCGCCCGCATCGGCATAGATCTCGCCGGTCTCCTCATTGACCAGATCGACCGCCATGTAGCGCCCGAGCAGATCCGCGCGCCCGACCAGAACCTCGCGGGTCTTCTCGGCGATCTTGCGCGCCGCCCGCGCCGTCAGCTTGGCGTCCGCCTCAGCCACCACCTCGCCGGTATCGGCATCGACCAGCGGCTCGAGCAGCTTCATGCCCCGGAACGCTTCCGGATCGAACGGCCGCGCCCAGCCCTTGTCGGTGCGGGTGAACACCACCTGGCCATAGAAATAATTCAGGATCGCTTCCGAATCGAGCCCGCGCACCGGAATCGTGTCCGGATCCTCGCCCGCCGCGATGCGCTGCGCCCGGTTCTGCTCGCTCCACGCGCTCTCGAGCGCATAGAGCAGCGTGGTCACCGGCAGCTTCCGCTTCCGGTCGATCCGCACATAAACCAGATCCTTGCTGTCGAACTCGAAATCGAGCCACGACCCGCGATATGGGATCACCCGCGCCGCGAACAGGAACTTGCCGCTCGAATGCGTCTTGCCCTTGTCGTGATCGAAGAACACGCCGGGCGAACGATGCATCTGTGAAACGATGACGCGTTCGGTACCGTTGACGATGAAGGTGCCGTTGTTGGTCATGAGCGGAATATCGCCCATGTAGACATCCTGCTCCTTGATGTCCTTGACCGATTTGGCGCCGGTTTCTTCGTCGATATCGAATACGATCAGCCGCAACGTCACCTTGAGCGGCGCGGCATAGGTCATGCCGCGCTGCATGCACTCCTCGACGTCGTATTTCGGCTCTTCCAGCTCGTAATAGACAAACTCCAGCCGGCCGCGGCCGGCGAAGTCGTCGATCGGGAAGACGCC
>DAIDJM010000040.1 GCA_027451405.1 Acetobacteraceae bacterium
CCCCCCTCCCGCGCGCCCCCCTCCCGAGCGCCGGCCGCCCGCGCCGCGCCGCCATCCGCCTCGGGCGGGAAGGCCCCACGCCGAAAAACCGCCTCGCCGCCCCACCTCTCGCACGCCCTATTCGTTCCGGTTACATAACGAAATAGCGCGCCAAGCCAGCCCGCCTGTTGCGCGCGACCGCCGGGCCATATTGAAAAGGGCCAACGAAACCGCCACAGGTCGCCCCATGCATGGCCTCGATGCGTTGACACTGGCCCGGGCCCAGTTCGGGTTCACCGTGTCTTTCCACATCATCTTCCCGGCCTTCTCGATCGGGCTCGCCAGCTACCTGATGGTGCTCGAGGGGCTTTGGCTGCGCACCGGCAAGCCGGTCTATCTCGATCTGTTCCGCTACTGGGTGAAGATCTTCTCCATCGGCTTCGCCATGGGCGTCGTCTCGGGCCTGGTCATGTCCTACGAGTTCGGCACCAACTGGGCCGGCTTCGCCGAGCGTGCCGGGCCCGTCGTCGGGCCCATCATGGGCTACGAGGTGCTCACCGCCTTCTTCCTCGAGGCCGGTTTCCTCGGCGTGATGCTGTTCGGCATGGGGCGCGTCGGGCGCGGGCTGCATTTCTTCGCCACCTGCATGGTCGCCTTCGGCACGCTGCTGTCCGCCTTCTGGATCCTCTCGGTGAACAGTTGGATGCAGACGCCCCAGGGCTACACGATCGCGCCCGACGGGCGGTTCCTGCCGGCCGATTGGTGGGCGATCCTCTTCAACCCCTCCTTCTTCGTGCGCTTCCCGCACATGGTTCTCGCCTCGTATCTGAGCGTCGCCTTCGTGGTCGGCGCGGTCGGCGCCTGGCACCTGCTGCGCCGCCAGGCCGGACCGCACCGGCTGGCCTCGCGCACCATGTTCTCCATGGCCATGTGGATGGCCGCGATCGTCGCCCCGGCGCAGATCTTCATGGGCGACCTGCACGGCCTCAACACGCTCAAATACCAGCCTGCCAAGATCGCCGCGATGGAGGGCGACTGGGACACGGAGCCGGACGCGCCCGAGCTGCTGTTCGGCATCCCCGACATGCAGGCCCACAAAACCTTCGACGCGATCGGCATCCCGTTCCTGGGCTCGATCCTGCTGACCCACCATCTGAGCGGCAAGGTGCCCGGCCTCGACCAGTTCCCCCCCGAGGACCGGCCGAACGCCTCGATCCTGTTCTGGTCCTTCCGGGGCATGGTCGCGATCGGCTTCGCCATGGCCGGGCTCGGCCTCTGGAGCCTCTATGAGCGCTACCGCCGGCGGCTCTACCTCAATCCCTGGCTGCTGCGCACCGCGGTCGCCATGGGTCCGGCCGGCTTCGTGGCCGTGCTCTGCGGCTGGATCACCACCGAGGTCGGGCGCCAGCCCTACACGGTCTATGGCCTGCTCCGCACCGCCGACAGCGTCTCGCCGATCGGCGCCCCGGGCGTGCGGGATTCGCTGATCGCCTTCGTGATCGTCTACGGCATCGTCTTCGGCTCCGGCCTGCTCTTCATCCTGCGGATGATGAGCCGCCCGCCCGAGCCCGGCGAGACCGGCCCCGCCGAATACGAGCCGATCCGCACCGCGGGCATCGTGCCGGGACCCGCCACCGCCGATCCGGCCCATGAGCACGAGGTGGCCACCCCATGAGCGATGCCACCTGGCTGCCGGTCGTCTGGGCGGCGCTGCTGGCCTTCGGCGTCGTCGCCTACGTGCTGCTCGACGGGTTCGATCTCGGCGTTGGCATCCTGTTCGCGATCGAGCACAAGAAGGCCGAGCGCGACATCATGGTGAACTCGATCGCGCCGATGTGGGACGGCAACGAGACCTGGCTGGTGCTCGGCGGCGGCGGCCTCTTCGCGGTCTTCCCGCTGGCCTACGGCGTCTTCATGCCGGCCATGTACCCCACCATCCTGGCGATGCTGATGGGGCTGATCTTCCGCGGCGTCGCCTTCGAGTTCCGCTTCCGCGCCCGCCGCCGCCCCGGCCGCGCCGCCTGGGACACGGCCTTCTTCCTCGGCTCCTTCGTGGCGGCCTTCGCGCAAGGGCTGACGCTCGGCGGCCTCGTCCAGGGCATCCGCCACGAGGGCGGCCGCTATGCCGGCGGCTGGTGGGACTGGCTCAACGCCTTCACGGTCCTGTGCGGCGTCGCCGTGGTGCTGGGCTACGCGCTGCTCGGCGCCTGCTGGCTGATCTGGCGCACCGAAGGACCGCTCCAGGCCCGCGTCCGGCGCTACGCGGCGCTGCTCGGCGCGGTGGTGCTCGGGCTGATCGGCATGGTGAGCCTCTGGACCCCGTTCCTCGACCCGCAATTCTTCGACCGCTGGTTCACCTTCCCGAAAAGCCTCGTCACCTTCGCGGTGCCGGGCCTGATCCTGCTGCTGACCTGGAAGTTCTACCGGGCGCTCGGCCAGAAGCGGCACCGCACGCCGTTCTTCTGCGTGGTCGGATGGTTCCTGCTCTGTTTCGCCGGGCTCGGCATCAGCTTCTGGCCGCTGATGATCCCCCCCGACATCACGATCTGGGACGCCGCCGCCCCGCCCGCGAGCCAGAAATTCCTGCTCGTCGGCGCCTCGGTGCTGGTGCCGATCATCCTGATCTACACCGGCTATTCCTACTGGGTGTTCCGCGGCAAAGTCGGCGCGGAGACGCACTACCATTGAGACGGATTCCTTCTTTTTCTGAAGAAAAAGAAGCAAAAAGACTTTCTCGTATGGGACCGGACCTGGATAGGTCACCTCTCATACGAGAAAGTTTTTTTGGTTCTTTTTTTTCAAAAAAAGAACGAAAGTTCCTATGGTTCATCACGCTCTACGCCGCGGGCGTGATCTCCGTCGGCGTCGTCTCCCTGGCGATCCGGGCTGTTCTCCTGCCCTGAACCTGCCTACCTGACGGGGCATGGCCATCAGAGTGCTCTATTTCGCCTGGCTCCGCGAGCGGGTCGGCATGCCCGAGGAGAGCGTCGCGCCACCGCCGGACATCGCCACCGTCGGCGCGCTGGCCGACTGGCTGGCGGCGCGCGACGCGGCGCATGCGGCGGCCTTCGCCGAGCCGGGCTGCGTGCGCGCCGCGGTGAACCAGGATTTCGCGGACCGCTCGGCGCCGGTCGCGCCGGGCGACGAGGTGGCCTTCTTCCCGCCGGTGACGGGCGGCTGAGGCGATGCTGCGGATCGCGGTGCAGGCGGCCGATTTCGCGCCGGGCGAGGCGCTCGACGCGCTCGCGGCCTTGGGCGGCGGCGGGATCGGCTGCTTCCTGGGCGTGGTCCGCCCGCCGGTCGCCTGCCTGACGCTCGAGCATTACCCGGGCATGACCGAGGCCGCGATGCGGCGGATCGCCGAGGCCGCCGTCGCGCGCTTTGATCTGCTCGGCTGCGTGGTCATCCATCGCGTGGGCCGGCTCGCCCCGGGCGAGCGCATCGTGCTGGCCGCGGCGGCCGCCGCGCACCGGGGGGCGGCGCTGGAAGCGACCGCGTTCCTGATCGACTGGCTGAAGACGGACGCGCCGTTCTGGAAGAAGGAACGGCTCGAAGGCGGAGAGGAACGGTGGGTGGAGGCACGGGCGGCGGACGTGGCGGCGCGGAAGGGCTGGGGGGTATGAGGCCTGCCTCCATGACCCCCAGCACCCACATCATCGGCGGCGGTGTCGCCGGCCTCGCCGCCGCGCTCGAACTCGCCGAGCGCGGCGACCCGGTCACGCTCTACGAAGCCGGCCCCGTCTGCGGCGGCCGTTGCCGGTCCTATTTCGACCGCGAGCTCGGCTGCCGGATCGACAACGGCAACCATCTGCTCCTCTCCGGCAACCACGCGGCGATGCGCTATCTCCGGCGGATCGGCGCCGCGGACACGCTGGGCGGTCCCGGCGAGCCGGTGTTTCCGTTCTACGACCTGTCGCGCGACGAGCGCTGGACGCTGCGGCTCAGCCGCGGGCGGATCCCGTGGTGGCTGTTCTCGCAGCGGCGCCGGGTCCCCGAGACCCGGATCGTCGATTACCTGCCGCTGCTCCGGCTCGGCCATGCCCGGCCGGGCGACACGGTGGCCAGCGTCCTGCCCCACAACGCACTTTACCGGAGACTCGTGGAGCCGCTGGCGGTGGCGGCGCTGAACACGCCGGCCTATCGCGGCAGCGCGCGGCTGCTCGGCGCCGTCGTGGACGAGACGCTGGCGAAGGGCGGCGAGAACTGCATCCCAATGTTTCCGCGCGAGGGGCTCTCGGAGAGTTTCGTCGATCCGGCGCTCGCCCGGCTCGCGGCGCTGGGCGCGCAGGTGCATACCGGACACCGGATCGCCGCCCTCGGCATCGAGGGGGAACGGGTGCGGAGCCTGTCGGCACCGGGCGGCGCGCGCCTGCTCGGGCCGCACGACCGGGTGGTGCTGGCGGTGCCGCCGGCGGTCGCGACGGCGCTGCTGCCGGGGCTCGACGCCCCGGACGAGCACGAGGCCATCGTCAACCTGCATTTCCGCGCCGAGGCGCCGCCTTCGGAGGCCGGTTTCGTGGGGCTGATCGGCGGGCTCGCGGAATGGATCTTCGCCAAGCCCGGCGTGATTTCGGTCACGATCAGCGCCGCCAACCGGCTGCTCGAACGGCCGGCGGCGGAGCTCGCGCATTCGGTCTGGGGCGAGGTGGCGCGGGTGTTCGGGCTCGCGCCCGATCTGCCGCCGGTCCGGGTGCTGCGGGAGAAGCGCGCCACGTTCGCCGCGACCTTCGCGCAACATAGGCGTCGTCCCGGCGCCACAACGCCGGTCAAAAACCTTGTACTCGCAGGGGATTGGACCGCAACCGGATTGCCCGCGACCATTGAAGGTGCGATCAGATCGGGGTTTGCGGCGGCGGATGCGCTGCGGGCGATCCCTTCCACGGCCTGACGGGAAACATGCATTTCGAGACCATCACCCGCTCCGAGACGCTCGAGACCTGCGTCGAGAAAGCGGCCGCGGCACTGACCGCGCGCCAGCACGAGGACGGGCACTGGCGGTTTCCGCTCGAAGCAGATGCGACGATTCCGGCCGAATACATCATGCTGCGCCACTTCCTCGGCCGCATCGATGCCGACGAGGAACGGCGGATCGGCAACTATCTCCGCGCGATCCAGGGCGAGCATGGCGGCTGGCCGCTGTTCCATGGCGGCCGGTTCGATCTGTCGGCCACGGTGCGGGCCTATTTCGCGCTGAAGTTGATCGGCGACGACCCGCAAGCGCCGCACATGGCGCGGGCCCGTGAGGCCGTGCTGGCCGCCGGCGGCGCCGAGCGCTCGAACGTGTTCACGCGGGCGCAGCTCGCCCTGTTCGGCGAGGTGCCGTTCCACGCCGTGCCGAGCATGCCGGTCGAGCTCGTGAACCTGCCATCCTGGTTCTTCTTCCACCTCTCGAAGGTGAGCTACTGGTCGCGCACCGTGATCGTGCCGCTGGTGACGGTGATGGCGCTCCGGCCGCGGGCGAAGAATCCGCGCGGGGTCGGCATCCGCGAGCTGTTCCGGCGCGATCCGGCCACCATCCGCGACTGGATCCGCGGCCCCTATCGCAGCGCCTGGGGCTGGGTGTTCAAGGGCATCGACATGGCGCTCAAGCGCGTCGAGCGCTTCTTCCCGAAGGGTAACCGCCGGCGCGCGATCGAAACCGCGGTCGCCTGGGTGACCGAGCGGCTGAACGGCGTCGACGGGCTCGGCGCGATCTACCCGGCGATGGCCTTCAGCCTGATGATGTACGACGCGCTGGGCTACGCGCCGGACCATCCCTGCCCGGCCGCGGCCTGGGAGGCGATCCTGCGGCTCGTGGAGTTCGAGGACGAGGACCGCACCTATTGCCAGCCCTGTGTCTCGCCGGTCTGGGACACCGGGCTCGCCGGCCATGCGATGGCCGAACTGGCCGAGCGCGAAGCCCGCAGCTCCTCGCTGGTGAACGCCGCCTGCGACTGGCTCGCGCGGCGCCAGATTCTCGATGTCGTGGGCGACTGGGCCGTGCGGCGCCCGGGGCTCGCCCCGGGCGGATGGGCATTCCAATACGCCAACGACTACTATCCCGACGTGGACGACACCGCCGTGGTCGGCATGCTGCTGCACCGCGCCGGGCGCGCCGAATACGAGACCGCGATCGAACGGGCGCGGGACTGGATCATCGGCATGCAGTCGAGCGATGGCGGCTGGGGCGCCTTCGAGCCCGAGAACACACACTATTACCTCAACCACATCCCCTTTGCCGATCATGGCGCCCTGCTCGATCCGCCGACCGCGGACGTGACCGGGCGGTGCCTCGGCTTCCTGGCCCAGATCGGGGTCCCGGCCAGCGATCCCTCGGTGCGGCGCGCGATCGAATATCTGCGCCGGGAGCAGGAAGAGGACGGCAGCTGGTTCGGCCGCTGGGGGACCAACTACATCTATGGCACCTGGTCGGCGCTGTGCGGCCTGAACGCGGCGGGGCTGTCGCCCGACGATCCGGCGATGCGGCGCGGCGCCGACTGGCTCCTGTCGGTGCAGCGCGAGGATGGCGGCTGGGGCGAGGACGAGGAAACCTACGCCGACGCGCCGCGTGGCCGGTATCATGAGAGCACGCCGTCACAGACGGCCTGGGCGCTGCTCGGGCTCATGGCGGCCGGCCGCGTGGAAGAGCCGGCGGTGGCGCGGGGCATCGCCTGGCTCACCCGGCATCAGCGGGCGGATGGGGAATGGGACGAACTGCCCTACACGGCGGTCGGATTCCCGCGGGTGTTCTACCTCAGATATCATGGCTATCGGCTGTTTTTCCCGCTGCTGGCGCTGGCGCGCTACCGGAACCTGGTGCGCAGCAATTCGCGGCGCGTGCTGGTCGGGCTTTAGCCTCCGGCGGCCAGGGCGCCGCCCTGGACCCGCTGGGGCCGGAAGGCCCCAGACCCCGATACTGAGATGCTAGGGATCGTCACCGGGCTTCGGGAAGAGGCGCTTCTGGCTGAGCCGTTGGGCCTCGTGGCGGTCGGCGGGGGAACCGAGCCCGGCGCCGAACGGGCGGCCGAACGGCTCGTCTCCCGGGGTGTGACCGCGCTGCTCAGTTTCGGCGTGGCGGGCGGCCTCGACCCGGCGCTCGCGGCGGGCGCGCTGGTCGTGCCGGCGCGGGTCGTCGCGGCGGACGGGCAATGGCGTGCCCACCCGCCGCTCGTGGCGGCCCTCGGCGGACCGACCGCGAGCGCGGTCTGGGCTGAAAGCCGGCCGGTCGCGAGCGCGGTCGAGAAATCGGCGCTCTTGGCGGCGAGCGGGGCGGTGGCGGTCGATATCGAGAGCGGGGCGGTGGCGCGCGTCGCCGCGCGGGCGGGGCTGAAGTTCGCCGTGCTGCGCGCTATCTGCGACCCCGCGCAGCGCAACCTGCCGCGCGCGGCACTGGTGGCCACGCGCGAGGATGGCGGGGTGGCGGCCGGACCGCTGGCGGCGGCGCTGCTGGCGCGGCCGTGGGAGATCGCCGGCTTGCTGCTTCTGGCGCGGGAGATGGGGGCGGCGAAGCGGGCGCTGGCGGCGCGCGCGCGGGAATTGCGAGAGCTCGCGTCGGATCCAAGGTTTTGAGAATGGGGTCTGGGGCCTTCCGGCCCCAGCGGGCTCGCCTTGGGTGCGCCATGGGTCCGAGCACCCATGGCGAGTGGCGGAGCCCTGCCCGCCGGAGGCGCGCCTCTACACCCGGCTGACGCGATAGCTCCGCGCCAGCGCCGCCTCGATTTCCGCGGCATGGTCCGGGTCGCGCGCCTCGACCATGACCTCCAGCTCGGCGCTCTGCACGCTCGGCGACGCAAACAGTCGCTGGTGGTTCACTTCGATGATGTTGCCGCCGGAGCCGCCGATTTTGGCGGCGATGTCGGCGAGGACGCCGGGGCGGTCGGGGATTTCCATGCGCAGCCGCAGCAGGCGGCCGTCGCGCAGCAGCGCGCGGAGCAGGACGTTGGCGAAGATCCGCACGTCGATGTTGCCGCCGCAGACGACGAGGCCCACGCGTTTGCCGGCGAAGCGGTCGCGATGGGCGAGGAGGCCGGCCAGCGCCGCGGCGCCGGCGCCCTCGGTGACGAGCTTCGCACCTTCGGCCATCAGCGCGATGGCGCGTTCCACCATGGCCTCGGGCGCCACGATGATGTCGGAGACCAGCGCCTCGATGACGCGCCCGGTGAGCACGCCGACATCGCGCACCGCGATGCCCTCGGCGATGGTGGCTCCGCCAAGCGACGCGGCGACCGCGCCCCGGCGCTGGGCGAGCGCCGAATAGGGCGCCACCTGCACGCCGACGATCTCGGTGCCTGGGCTGAGCGTCGCGGCGGCGACCGCGCAGCCGGAGATCAGGCCGCCGCCGCCGATCGGCACGATCAGCGCATCGAGCGGCGGGCCGTCCTCGAACATTTCGAGCGCCAGCGTGCCCTGGCCGGCCATGACGGCCGGGTCGTCGTAGGGGTGGACGAACACCGCGCCGTCGCGCTCGGCGAGCCAGACCGCGTGGGCGGCGGCGGCTTCCACGGTCTCGCCATGCAGCACCACGTCGGCGCCCCAGGCGGCGGTGCCGCTGATTTTGGCGAGCGGCGTGTAGGTCGGCATCACGATCGTGGAGCGGATACCGAGCAGGCTCGCGTGGCGGGCCACGCCCTGCGCATGGTTGCCGGCCGACATGGCGATGACGCCGCGGCTGCGCTCGGCCGGGTCGAGCAGGGCGAGCCGGTTGGCGGCGCCGCGCTCCTTGAAGCTGCCGACCGCCTGGAGATTGTCGAGCTTGAGGACGATTTCGGCGCCGGTGATCCGTGAGAGGATCGGGCTCGGCACGGTGGGCGTGCGGGCGACGCGGCCGGCGATGCGGGACGCGGCCTGCTCGATATCGGCGAAGCCGATCGGCAGGTCGCGCGGCGCGGCGCCGGCGTGAGCCGGCGCGGAGGGAGCCGCGGACACGGGCTCAGCCGTAGCGGATGCCGAGGATTTCGTAGGAACGGTCGCCGCCCGGGGCCGGCACCGAGACGGTGTCGCCCTTCTTCTTGCCGATCAGCGATTTGGCGAGCGGCGACGAAATCGAGAGCTTGGCCGCCTTGATGTCGGCCTCGTGCACGCCGACGATCTGGTAGCTCGCCTCCTGCTCGGTTTCCTCGTCGAGCAGGTCGACATGGGCGCCGAACTTGATGGTGTCGCCCGAGAGCTGCGACGGGTCGATCACCTCGACGGCGCCGATCACCTCCTCGAGCTCGGCGATGCGCCCCTCGATGAAGGATTGGCGCTCGCGCGCCGCGTGATATTCGGCGTTCTCGGAAAGGTCGCCGTGGCTGCGCGCTTCGGCGATCGCCGCAATGATCGCCGGCCGCTCGACGCTCTTCAACTGGCGCAGCTCCTCTTCCAGGCGCTGCACGCCGGAAGCGGTCATCGGGAATTTCTGCAACAGCGCAATCCTTCGGCTTTCGTTCCGGCGGCGTCACGCCGCCGGGTCTTGGGGTCAACGGCGAAGCGCCGCCTCGTCCCGGGCGGGGGGCGAAGCGGCGCGAAGAGCGGGCCAGAAGCGGTTGCGGGCAGGGCCGCTTCCGGCGGGCCCCTCAGAACGATCGTCGAAAGTATGACTGCAAGGGCGCGACTTCAAGCGTGCCGGCCCGCATCGCTGCCATCGCATGGATCGCCGCCCGGGCGCCGGCCACCGTCGTGTAGTGCGGCACGCCGTGGGTGAGCGCGCTGCGGCGGATGTCGAAACTGTCGGCGGTGGATTGCGCGCCCTGGCTGGTGTTCACCACCATCTGTACCTCGCCGGAACGGATCGCATCGACGCAATGCGGCCGGCCCTCGAGCACCTTGTTCACGATCGTGACGGCCATGCCGGCCTCGCGGATGCGCGACGCGGTGCCGCGCGTGGCAAGGATGGCAAAGCCCATTTCCGTAAGACGGCGCGCCAGCGGAACGACCGCCGCCTTGTCGCTCTCGCGCACCGACAGGAAAACCGTGCCGCCGCCCGGCAGTTGCACGCCGGCGCCGAGCTGCGCCTTGGCGAAGGCGCGCTCGAAACTGTGATCGAGTCCCATCACTTCGCCGGTGGATTTCATTTCCGGGCCGAGAATCGTGTCCACGCCCGGGAAGCGGGCGAACGGGAAGACCGCCTCCTTCACCGCGACGTGCGGCGCGATCGCCGTGTCGTCGAGCGCGAAATCGGCCAGTTTCGCTCCCGCCATGATTCGCGCGCCGATTTTGGCGACCGGCACGCCGGTCGCCTTGGCGACGAACGGCACGGTGCGCGAGGCGCGCGGGTTCACTTCGAGCACGAAAACCTGGTTGTTCTGGATCGCGTATTGCACGTTCATGAGCCCGACGACGCCGAGCGCGCGCGCGAGCGCCTCGGTCTCCAGCTTGAGCTCGGTGACCATGGCGGGCGATAGGCTGTAGGGCGGCAGCGAACAGGCGCTGTCGCCGGAATGAATGCCGGCTTCCTCGATATGCTCCATGACGCCGGCGACATAGACGCTCTCGCCATCGGCGATGCAGTCGACATCAACCTCGATCGCGTCATTCAGATAACGGTCGATCAGGACAGGGCTCTCGCCGGAGACGCGAACGGCCTCGCGCATGTAGCGGGCGAGCTGCCCGCGATCGAAGACGATTTCCATGGCCCGCCCGCCGAGCACGTAGCTCGGGCGGATCACCACCGGATAGCCGATGCGCTCGGCGATCGCTTCGGCCTGCTCGGCCGAGCGCGCGATGCCGGCATCCGGCTGGCGCAGACCGAGTTTCTGCAGCAGCGCCTGGAAGCGCTCGCGATCCTCGGCGGCGTCGATCGCATCGGCCGAGGTGCCGAGCAGCGGAATTCCCGCGGCAGCGAGGGATTGCGAGAGTTTGAGCGGCGTCTGGCCGCCATATTGCACGATGCAGCCGAGCAGGGTGCCGCGCGAGGCTTCGCGGCGCGCGAGTGCGATCACGTCCTCCGCCGTCAGCGGCTCGAAATAGAGCCGGTCGGACGTGTCGTAATCGGTGCTGACGGTTTCGGGATTGCAATTGACCATCACGGTCTCGAAACCGGCCTCGCGCAGCGCATAGGCGGCATGGACGCAGCAATAATCGAACTCGATCCCCTGGCCGATGCGGTTCGGGCCGCCGCCGAGAATGATGATCTTCTCCCGGCCGGATGGATCGGCCTCGCAGGTTGGCGTGCCGTAGCCGCCCTCATAGGTGGAATAAAGATAGGGAGTGGCGGAGGCGAATTCGGCGGCGCAGGTGTCGATGCGGCGATAGACCGGATGCACGCCGAGCTTGTCGCGGAGGGCCGCGATGTCGGACTCGCGCTGGCGCGTGAGTTCCGCAAGCCGGCGGTCGGAGAAGCCGAGCGCCTTGACGCGGCGGAGCGCGCCAGGCTCGCGCGGCAGGCCACCGGCGGCAATCGCACGCTCGGCATCGACGATCGATTCGAGCTGGCGCAGGAACCAGGGATCGAAGCGCGAGGTGTCGTGGATTTCCTCGACCGTGAGGCCCGCACGCAAAGCTTGCGCGGCGATCAGCAGGCGGTCGGGCGTGGGCGCGGAGAGCGCCGCGCGGAAGGCATCGGCGCCGCCATCACCGGGCGGCTCGATCTCATCGAGCCCGGCAAGCCCGGTCTCCATGCTGCGCAGGCCTTTTTGCAGCGCCTCGGGGAAGGAGCGGCCGATCGCCATCGCCTCGCCCACGGATTTCATGCTCGTGGTCAGCATCGCCGGTGTGCCCGGGAATTTCTCGAAGGTGAAGCGCGGGATCTTCACGACCACGTAATCGATCGTGGGCTCGAAACTCGCGGGGGTGGTGCGGGTGATGTCGTTGCGCAGCTCATCGAGCGTGTAGCCGACCGCGAGCTTCGCCGCGATCTTGGCAATCGGAAAACCGGTCGCCTTCGAGGCCAGCGCCGAACTCCGCGAGACGCGCGGGTTCATCTCGATCACCACCATGCGGCCGTCCGCCGGATTGACCGCGAACTGCACGTTGGAGCCGCCGGTATCGACGCCGATCGCGCGCAGGCAGGCAATCGAGGCATCGCGCATGCGTTGATATTCTTTGTCGGTGAGCGTCAGCGCGGGCGCCACCGTGACGGAATCGCCGGTGTGAATGCCCATCGGATCGACGTTCTCGATTGAGCAGATAATGATGCAATTGTCCGCGCGGTCGCGGACCACCTCCATCTCATATTCCTTCCAGCCGAGAACGGACTCTTCGATCAGCACCTCGCTGGTCGGTGACGCATCGAGGCCTGAAGCCGCAATCTGCTCGAATTCCTCGCGATTGTAGGCAATCCCGCCGCCAGTGCCGCCCAAGGTGAAGCTTGGGCGAATCACCGCGGGCAAGCCGATCTCGGCGAGCGCCGCGCGGGCCTCGGCGAGCGTGTGCGCAATGCGGCTCCGCGGACTCTCGATGCCGATGGCGGCCATGGCATCGCGAAATTGCAGCCGGTCCTCGGCGCGGTCGATCACCTCCGCGTTCGCGCCAATCAATTCCACCCCGTGACGCTGGAGCGCGCCGTTCTTGTGCAGCTGCATGGCCGTGTTAAGCGCGGTCTGGCCGCCCATGGTCGGCAGCAGCGCATCCGGCTTTTCGCGGGCGATGATCTTTTCGACCATCTCCGGCGTGATCGGCTCGACATAGGTCGCATCCGCCAGGCCCGGATCGGTCATGATCGTGGCGGGATTGGAATTGACGAGAACGACCCGATACCCTTCCTCGCGAAGGGCCTTGCAGGCCTGGGCGCCGGAATAGTCGAACTCGCAGGCCTGGCCGATGACGATCGGTCCGGCGCCGATGATGAGGATCGAGGTTAGGTCAGTGCGTTTGGGCATGGGTTGTGCTTGTTTCTCCGTGCCTCCGGCGGGCAGAGGCTCTGCCTCTGCACTCCGCTGGGGCCGGAAGGCCCCAGACCCCGTTCACGAAAAGGGTTGAAGGCGGCGCCGTTCGGCAGTATGTACGTTGGACGTACAGGCTTCGGGTCCGGTTTTGATCGTCAGCTTTCGGGACCAGCGTCTTCGGGAGTTCCTCGACGGGCAGTTCGTCCGACAATACGAGCCGATGCGGCGCCAAATCGAAAAGCGGTGCGCCATTCTGGAGGCAGCCGAAACGCTCGACGATCTGCGCGCTCTGCCGTCGAACCGGCTTGAAGTTTTGCGTGGCGACCGGGAGGGTCAGTGGAGCGTTCGAGTCAATTTGCAATGGCGCCTTTGTTTCGAATGGCGGGAGGGCGCATCCGGACCCGAGAACGTTGAGTTGGTTGATTCCCACTGAGGAATAAGCAGTGCCCCGAACGGCGATCCATCCAGGAGAGATATTGGCCGATGAGCTGGAGGCGCTTGAGATCACGCCGACGGAGCTCGCGCGCGCGCTCGGTGTACCGCACAACCGGATCACGCAGATCGTGCGTGGGCAAAGGGCGATCACGGGCGACACGGCGCTCAGGTTAGGCCATTGGTTCGGCACGAGTCCGAACTTCTGGATGAACCTTCAGAGCGCCTACGAAATTGCGATGGCCACCGCCGCTCACGGACAGGAAGTCGCGAAGCTGCCACGCCTCCGCAGCTGATCGCATTGGAAGATCGCGGCAAAAGCACCAAACAGACAAAAGTTTTTTGGTTCTTTTTTTCAAAAAAGAACATCTTCCTTACGCTTCCATCATGGCGACAAAGCGCTGGAACAGATGCGATGCATCGCCCGGCCCGGGGCTCGCCTCCGGATGGTACTGCACGGAAAAAGCCCGCTTGGCTGCGCAAGCGATCCCTTCATTGCTGCCGTCGAACAGGCTTTCGTGGGTGATTTCCACGCCTTGCGGCAGCGTCGAGGCATCCACGGCGAATCCGTGATTTTGGCTGGTGATTTCGACGCGGCCTGTCGTCAGATCCTTCACCGGCTGGTTGGCGCCGCGGTGGCCGCGGGCGAGTTTGTAGGTGTGCCCGCCGAGGGCGAGGGCGAGCAGTTGGTGGCCGAGGCAGATGCCGAAGATGGGGATGCCGGCGTCGAGGAGGCTGCGGATGGTGGGGACGGCGTAGGTGCCGGTGGCGGCGGGGTCGCCGGGGCCGTTGGAGAGGAAGATGCCGTCGGGTTTGTGGCGGATTATGTCTTCGGCTGTGCTGGTGGCGGGGACGACGGTGACGCGGCAGCCGGCGTGGGCGAGGTGGCGGAGGATGTTGCGTTTGGCGCCGTAATCGACGGCGACGACGTGGTGGCGCGGGGTCGCGAGTTTGCCGTGGCCGGAGGGCCATTGCCAGATCGTTTCGGTCCATTCATAGGTTTGCGTGGCTGAGACGGTGCGGGCGAGGTCCATGCCTTCGAGGCCGGGCCAGGCGGCGGCGCGGGCAGCGAGTTCTGTGAGGTCGAAGCGGCCGGATTCGGGGTAGGCGAGGATGGCGGTGGGCGGGCCGCCATCGCGGATGCGCTGGGTCAGCGCGCGGGTGTCGAGGCCGGCGATGCCGGGGAGGTTTTGGCGGCGGAGCCAGGCATCGAGCGGAGCGGTGGCGCGCCAGTTGGAGGGGGCGGTGATGTCGGATTTGATGACGAGGCCGCGCGCGGCGATGGTGGCGGCTTCGAGATCGTCCGGGTTGGTGCCGGTGTTGCCGATATGGGGAAAAGTGAAGGTGATGATCTGCCCGGCATAAGACGGATCAGTGAGGGTTTCCTGATAGCCGGTCATGCCGGTGTTGAAACAGAGTTCCGCGGGTTCGGCGCCGGCCTCCGGCGTGTGGGCGCCGAAGCCTGTGCCCCAGAAGGTGCTGCCGTCAGCGAGGATGAGGGCGGCGGTGGCGCCGGGGGGTGGGGCGGCGGAGGGGGTGGGTTCGGATTGCAGCTCGGCCAGCGTGAGGCCGGTGGCGCGCATGATGGCGGGCCAGTGGCGGGCGGGGATGGCGCGGGATTGGCGCCATTTGCGGACGGCTTCGGTGCCGACGCCAGTGAGGCGGGCGGCGGCGTCGGGGCCGCCGAGCCGATCGAGGATCGCGTCGAGCTCCATGCGGACAGTCTGTGGGAAAGTAGTTCTCGGCACAATGCCCGCGAATGCAGGGCGGGAAATTTCTTCCCGGCTTGCGGGGTTGGTGCGGCCGCGCGGGGCGGCTTATGATTGGGGGATCACCAGCCGGTTTTTGCCCATGCCTCCATCCTCGCCCCAAAGTTTGCTGGGGCTGACCACGCAGATCGTCGCCGCCCATGTCGGCCACACCAAGGTGCCTGCGAGCGAACTGCCCGCGCTGATCGAGCGCGTTCACGCGGCGCTCGCCAATGCCGGGCGCGCGCCGGCGCCCGCGGAAAAGCCGGCACCCAGCGTGGCGCCGCGGAAATCAGTGTTTCCGGATTACATCATCTGTCTCGAGGACGGCCGGAAGCTGAAGACGCTGAAGCGTCATCTCCGCACCACCTACGACATGTCGCCCGAGCAATATCGGGAGAAATGGCATTTGCCGGCCGATTACCCGATGACGGCGCCGAATTACGCGGAGCGGCGCTCGACCCTGGCGAAGGCGCTGGGGCTCGGGCGGCGCGAGGCGGCGGCGCCGGCCGCGTCTCCCGCGCCGGTGGTCGCGGAGATCGAGCCCGAGGCTCCGACCCTGGACCTGCCGGAACCGGAAGTGGAGGCGCTGCGGGACGGGCCGGAACCGGACCTGGCCACCGTGTTTGCCCGCTTCCCGAAGGCTGCGCCGGAGGCGGAAGCGGCACCCGAGCCGGCGCCGGCGGCCGCGGCGACGCCGGCGCGGAAACGGCAGCCTTTCTCGAAGCAGCGCACGCGGACGATGCGGCCGGTTTGAAGCGGCGGGCGTATCGGTGGGGGCTTGCCTCCGGCGGCCCGGGCTCTGCCCCTCGCCATGGGTGCTCGGACCCATGGCGCACCCTAGGCGAGCCCGCTGGGGCCGAAAGGCCCCAGACCCCATTGTCTTAAAACGCTGCGGTAAAGCGCGCGGCTTTTTCGACCTGACCGGGGCCTTCGGGCCCATGGCCCGCCGGAGGCTCTCGCCTCAGATCGCGACCCGGACCCCGAGCTCGACCACGCGATCGCTCGGAATCCGGAAGAATTCCGTGGCCGGCACCGCGTTGCGCGCCATGATCAGGAACAGCCAGGTGCGCCAGACCGAGAGTTTCGGCGCCATCGCGCGGACCAGCACCTCGCGGCCCAGGAAATAGCTCACCTGCATCGGATCGTAATCGACACCCTTGCCGCGGAGGTCCTGCAGGGCGCGCGGGATGTTGGGGCTCTCCATGAAGCCGTAGCGCAGCAGCACGCGATGGATGCCCGGCGCCAGTTCAGTCACTTCGGTGCGGCGCTCGGGGCCGGCCTCCGGCTCGTCGAGGGTCTGCACGGTCACGAACAGCACGCGCTCATGCAGCACCTTGTTGTGCTTGAGATTGTGCAACAGCGCGCCGGGCACGTAGTCGGGCTGGCTGGTGAGGAAGACCGCCATGCCGGGCACCCGGATGGTGCGGGATTGCGGCAGGCGGGCGAGGAAGGAGGCGAGCGGCAGGCTGTCCTGGCGCCAGCGCTCGATGATGAGGTCGCGGCCGAGCTTCCAGGTGGTCATCATGGCCATCAGCGCGAGGCCGATCGCGAGCGGGACCCAGCCGCCATCGACGATCTTGAGCGCGTTGGCGGCGAAGAAGACGCTGTCCACCGCGAGGAATGCGCCCCAGACCAGGATCGAGACCGGCCACGGCCAGCGGAACTGGCGGTGGAAGACGAACATCGCCAGGAAGCAGGTGCAGATGAAGGTGCCGGTGACGGCGATGCCGTAGGCCGAGCCGAGCGAGGCGCTGGTCCGGAACGTGAGCACCAGGGCCAGCACGCCGAGCATGAGGAAGAGGTTCACCTGCGGCAGATAGATCTGCCCCTCCTCCGTCTGGCTCGTGTGGCGCACGACGAGGCGCGGCAGGAAGCCGAGCTGCATGCATTGCCGCGAGATCGAGAAGGCGCCCGAGATCAGCGCCTGGCTCGCGATCACGGTGGCCGCCGTCGCGAGCAGGATCATCGCGAGCCGCCAGCCGGGCGGCACCAGCAGATAGAAGGGATTCTGCGCCGCTTCCGGATGCGCGATGACGAGCGCGCCCTGGCCGAAATAATTCAGCAGGAGCGCCGGGAACACGAAGAAGAGCCAGGCGAGCCGGATGGGGCGGGCGCCGAAATGGCCCATGTCGGCATAGAGCGCCTCGGCGCCGGTCACGGCGAGGACCACCGCGCCGAGCACGAGGAAGGCGAGCGTGCCGTGATGCACGCAGAAGAGCACGCCGTGCTGCGGCAGGAAGGCCTGCAGCACGACCGGGTCGCGCAGCACCTCGACCGCGCCGAGCGCGCCGATCGAGCCGAACCACAGCACCATCACCGGGCCGAACAGCCGGCCGACCGCGCCCGTGCCCCGCGACTGGACGGCGAACAGGGCGACAATGACGATCGCGGCGAGCGGCAGCACGAAATCATGCGCCTCGGGAACCGTCACCTCGATGCCCTCGATCGCGGAGAGAACCGAGATGGCCGGGGTGATGACGCCGTCACCGAACAGGAGGCACGCGCCGCCGATGCCGATGAGCGCAATCGTGGCGCGCAGGCGGCGGCCGGTGGCAGCGCGCTGGGCGAGCGCCATCAGCGCCAGGATGCCGCCCTCGCCGCGATTGTCGGCGCGCATCACGAGCATCACGTATTTCAACGTGACGATCAGGAAGAGCGCCCAGAAGATCAGCGACAGGCAGCCGATGATCTCGCCGGTGGTCGGGGCGTGCTTGCCGAAAAAGGCGAGCACGGACTGGAAGGCATAGAGCGGGCTGGTGCCGATATCGCCATAGACGATGCCGAGCACGCCGATGAGCGCGCCGACGCTGGGCAGCCGGATTGTGCCCGTGGCGGGCGCGGTGGTTGCGGTGCTTGCCATGCTGCGCTCGAGGGCACACGAGGGCGCCCGGGGCCCGAAGAACGCGCCGCCTTACGCCGGGGTTTGCCGGAAGGCAAGTTTGCCGGAAAGGGCGTTAAGGATTCTTCTTTTCCGTACGGAAAAGAAGCAAAAAGACTTTTATCCCTGGGTGCCGAGGGTCACGCGCGCCCGGGCACGCGCTGGCGGAAGGCGAGCGCCTCCGCCACATCCTGCCGCCGCACCGTCTCGATGCCGGCGAGGTCCGCGATCGTGCGCGCGACTCGCAGCACGCGCGTGAACCCGCGCGGGGAGAGGGCCAGCCGCTCCATCGCCCGCTCGGCGAGGGCTCTGGCTTCCTCGGCCAGCGCGATCGCGGTGCCGTCGGCTTCGGCGTTGATCCCCCGGCCGCGGGCACGCTGGGTTTCGCGGGCGGCGGCGATGCGGGGGGCGACCGTGCCGGAGGATTCGCCGGGCGGGGCGCGGGAGAGTTCGGCCGGCGAGACCGGCTGGACCTGGACCGTGATGTCGATGCGGTCGAGCAGCGGGCCGCTGATGCGCGCCAGGTAATCCTCGCCGCAGCGCGGGGCGCGGCCACATTCCCGGTGGGCGTCGCCGAGATGGCCGCAGCGGCAGGGATTCATGGCGGCGATCATCTGAAAGCGCGCCGGATAGGTGACGTGGGCCGCGGCGCGGCTGACCGTCGTGCGGCCGGATTCGAGCGGCTGGCGCAGCGTCTCGAGCACCGGGCGCGGGAATTCGGGCAGCTCGTCGAGGAACAGCACGCCGCGATGGGCGAGGCTCACCTCGCCTGGGCGGGCGCGGCTGCCGCCGCCGGCGAGTGCCGCCTGGCTGGCCCCGTGATGCGGCTCGCGGAAGGGCGGGCGCTTCACGAGCCGGCCGCCCTCGAGCATCCCGGCGACGCTGTGAATCATGCTGACCTCGAGCGCTTCCGCGGGCGTGAGGTCGGGGAGAAGTCCCGGGAGGCGCGCGGCGAGCATGGATTTGCCGGCGCCGGGCGGGCCGACGAGAAGCAGGTTGTGGCCGCCGGCCGCGGCGATTTCGAGCGCGCGGCGGGCGGTTTCCATGCCGCGCACGTCGGCGAGATCGGGATCGGCGCCGGCGAGCGCGAGGCCGGCGGTGTCGGGCGGGGTCAGGACCTGCGTGCCGCGGAAATGGTTGATCAGCGCGAGCAGGTCGGGGGCGGCGAGCACTTCGAGACTGCCGGCCCAGGCCGCCTCGCCGCCCTGCGCGCCGGGGCAGATCAGGCCCAGTTCCAATCCCGCGGCGGCGATCGCGGCGGGGAGGACGCCGGTGACCGGGTTGAGACTGCCGTCGAGCGAAAGCTCGCCGATCGCCGCGTAATGCGCGAGATCCTCGACCGGCAGCACGTCCATGGCGGCCAGCACGCCGAGCGCCATCGGCAGGTCGAAATGGCTGCCCTCCTTGAGCAGATCGGCCGGCGCCAGATTGATGAGGATGCGCTTGGGCGGCAGCGCGAGCCCCATGGCCGTGAGTGCCGCGCGGACGCGCTCGCGGGCTTCGGCGACGGCTTTGTCCGGCAGTCCCACGACGAGGAAGGCGGGCAGGCCCGCCGCGATCTGGACCTGCACCTCGACCGGCACCGCCTCGATGCCGGCGAACGCGAAACTGCGGATCCGCGCGAGGGACATAAGGCGGTATTCAACTCTTGCGGGAACGCTCTGGCAAGAGCGCGCCCGCTTATCCCGCCGCTCAGCGCAGCGGGCGGGGCATCATTCGCCGACGGCGTGCCGTTGCGCCGCGATCCGGTCCTCGAGTTCGCCGAGGGTGGCCTCGAAGGCGTGCAGCGACGCGCTGAGTCCGGCCACCCCGATTTGCAGCTCCGCCATGGCATAGCGCCAGCGCGCCAGCGCCTCGCGATGCTTCTCCATGGCGCTGTGCAGGCGGCCGAAGGGGAGGCTCTGGGCGCGCGCCGGGCTCCGCGGAAAAGGTAGAATCTCGGCCATGCGTCGCTCCGGCAGACTGTGCTGCCGTTTACTAAGCATAAACCCTTCTCAAAATAAAGACCGATTCGCTTCCGGCGTTACGCTCACTGGCTGTAGAACTTGCCGTCATCGACCGCGGACTGGCCCGTATACGCCTCGTAGGGGAAGGTCGTCGCGCCGCGCACATCCTCGTTGGGCACCTGGGCGAGCGCGGTTGCGGCATAGGCGCGCACCGCCGGGAACGGCGCTCCGCGGCAGCCGCCGCCATCGAGGCTCCAGGCCTGCACCGTCCCGCCGGTCACGCGGAAGGTGGTGACGCAGCGGGCGGCATCGGCCCAGGGTCCGTAGGGGACCTCGGTGTCCGGTGTGCGCGTGCCGGGCTCGCCTGAGACGAAACGGGCCGAGGCGAAATCATAGGCGAGATAGCTGACGCCGTTGGCGCTCCACTGCCGCGAGGGCGTGCCGAGCGCGGCGACCAGCGCCGGCTGCGGGCGGCCGACGAAATAATCGAGGCCCTGGCGGTGGGGCCAGGAAATGAAGGACGCGCATCCGCCGAGCAGGCCGAGCGCGAGGGAGGCGGGCAGCAGGCGCAGGATCATGACGGCCTCTCGATCGTCCCCGCGGTCATTTCGCGCGCGCGCGACGCGCGCCACTAAAACCGCATTTAGTGGTTCACCGGTCGTGCCGGGTCCATCTCTCTCGCACGAAGAGGGAGTTCGACGCTATTCGCCCCCCAGGCTCGACATGGCTGCGCCTCACATGGCTGCTCCTCGTCGGCGCCTGCGCGGCCGAGCCTCCGCCGCGGCATGTGGCGTTGCGCGCCTTCGCGCCCCCGGCCCGGACCGAGGCGTCGCTGCCGCTCTATAATCGCGGTTCGGCCTACCAGGATTATGCAGGCTCGAACGAAGCAGTGGGCTCCGCCCCGGCGATCACCGACACGGGCGGGGACCGGATGCCGCGATTCCCGAGCGGCGGACCGGCGATCGTTCAGGGCACCGACCAGGAGATCATGCCGAATGGCGGCGAACGGCCCGTGCGGTCGGAAGCCGCCGAACCCTGAGCGCGGGAAAAGCGTCCTCCGATTCGCGAGGCTCGTTCTGACGGCCGGCGCCGCCGGGCTCGCGCTCGGCGGATGCTCGGCCACGCCCGACCCGTTCCTGGCCTGGCGCAGTTACGCGCCCGAAGCGGCGGTGGTGGCGCAACCGCCGCTGTTCGACACCGGCAGCGAGCGCTACCCGGATCATGACGGGCAAGCGGTTGCCCTGAGCTCGGCGCCGGCGCTGGACGATACGGGCGGTGAGCGCATGCCGGATTTTCCGGCGGGCGGTCCGGCGATGGCGGCGGCCGCCGGCGCGGTGATCATGCCGAATGGCGGGGAACGTCCCGTGGAGTCGGTGGCGTCGCAGCCCTGAAAGCGGCGCGATGGGCCTCTTGGCGGGGCGTGGGGCGGGATGCGTTTTGGTGGAGGCGTGCCTCCGGCGGCCAGAGGCTCCGCCTCCTTGGGGTCTGGGGCCTTTCGGCCCCAGTGGGGTCCAGGGGCAAAGCCCCTGGCCGCCGGAGGCCATCGCGATTGCCCGAAATCAATCGTGATGCACGGTGTCGAGATCGGCGAACCGGGTGAATTCGCTCTCGAAGAAAAGATCGAGCTTGCCGACCGGGCCGTGGCGCTGCTTCTCGATCAGCAGCTCGGCCTTGTTGTGCACGAGCTCCATGTCGTTGCGCCACTTATCGAGCGCGGCCTGGTATTTCTCGCTGTTCTCGAAGGCCGTCGCCTTCGGCTCGCGCTGCTGCAAGTAGTATTCGTCGCGATAGACGAACATCACCATGTCGGCATCCTGCTCGATCGAGCCGGATTCGCGCAGATCGGCGAGCTGCGGGCGCTTGTCGTCGCGGCTCTCCACCGCGCGGGACAGTTGCGAGAGCGCGAGGACCGGGATCTTCAGCTCTTTCGCGAGCGCCTTCAGCCCCTGCGTGATGGCGCTGATTTCGGCAACCCGATTTTCCGGGCGCGCGCCGGGGGCGGGGCGCATGAGCTGGAGATAATCGATCACCGCGAGCTGCAGGTTTTTCGTGCGCTTGAGGCGGCGGCAGCGGGTGCGCAGCGCCGACATGGTGATGGCCGGCGTGTCGTCGATATAGAGCGGCAGCGCGTGCAATTCGCGCGCGACCGCGACGAACCGCGCGAAATCGCGCTCGTCCACCTGGCCCTTGCGGATCCTGTCGCCCGGCACGCGGCTTTCCTCGGAAAGCAATCGCATCGCAAGTTGTTCCGAACTCATTTCGAGCGAGAAGATCGCGACCGAGCCGGCCGGCGTGCCGCCCTGTGTGCCGCCCTGGGCCTGGCCTTCATGGAGCAGCGAACGGGCGGCGCCGAACGCGATCTTGGTGGCGAGCGCGGTCTTGCCCATGCCGGGCCGGCCGGCGAGGATCAGCAGGTCCGACGGGTGCAGCCCGCCGGTGCGGCGGTCGAGATCGCGCAAGCCGGTCGTCAGGCCGGAGAGGCTGCCCGAACGACGGAAAGCCGCATCCGCGGTGTTGACCGCGAGCGCCAGCGCCGTCTCGAAGGACACCATGCGGTCTTCGCCGCGCCCGTGCGTGGCGAGATCGAACAGGCTCTGCTCGGCCGCCGCGATCTGCGCCGTGCCATCCAGTTCGGGATCCGCACCAAACGCGTTGTTGACCGTGACTTCGCCGATTTCGATGAGCTGGCGCCGCAGCCAGGCATCGTGAATCGCCCGCCCGTAATCCCCGGCATTGACGATGCCGACGGTGGCACTGACGAGTTGCGCCAGATAGGCGGTGCCCCCGACCTCGTCGAGCACGCCGTTATGCGCGAACTCCGAGCGCAGCGTGATGGCGTCCGCGATCGCCCCCTGCTCGATCCGGCGCAGGATCGACTGGAAGATGCGCCCGTTGATTGGGTCGGCGAAATGCTCCGGCGTCAGGAAATCGGCGACCCGGTCATAGGCCTTGTTGTTCGACAGGAGCGCGCCGAGCAGCGCCTGTTCGGCCGCGAGGTTTGAGGGGGGGAGACGCTGCGAGAGGCCGAGCAGCGGACTATCTATCGTGTTCACCGGACCGTCATAGCGCAGCCCATGCGCCGCGAGCAGCGTTCCGGCCTGTGGGTTCATGTGGATATCGGGGGTTATTCGATGGGTGCCGAACCGGTCGTGAGCCAGGCGAGCGTTCTCGATCCCGCGGCGCGGGCCGAACTCGAGGCGGCGCTCGCGCGGCTGCGCGCCGGCAGCTCGGCGCTGGTGCGGGCGGCCGATCTGCTCGGGCGTTTCATGGGGACGGCGGGGCAGGCGGCGCTCGTGCGCCTCGGCCTCGGCGGCGAGATGCGGCGGCGCTTCGGCTGGGTCGCGGAAATCGCGCTCAAGCGCGCCTATGACGTGGCGCTGCTCGGGGTGGAGACGGGCGACCGGGTGCCGGGCTCGCCGGTCGTGGTGGTGTCGGGCGCGCTGGGGGGGCTGGCAGGGCTCGCCGGTTTCGTGCCGGACTCGACGCTGACCACGCTCGTGATCCTGCGCGATATCGCCCGCATCGCGCGCGCGCACGGCGAGGACCTCGCGACCGAGGATGCCCGCCGCGCCTGCCTCGAAGTGTTCGCGCTGAACGGTGGCCCGGAGCGGGACAGCGAGTTCGGCTATTTCTCGGCGCGTCTGCTGTTTCAGGGCCGGGGGCTGGCGCAGATGATTGGGCAGATCGCCGCGCGCTACGGCGTCGTGCTCGGCGACAAGCTGATGGCCCAGGCCGTGCCGCTGGCGGGCGCGGTTGCCGGCGCCACGCTGAATGGCGCCTTCCACGCACACTACCGCAACCTGGCGGAAGCGCATTTCACGATCCGCCGGCTGGAACGCACCTACGGTCGCGCGGCCGTGCGCGAGGCGAGCGGCGCCTGGCCGAACCCCGAACCGGACGCACCGTTCATCGCCGCATGAAAGCGCAGGCACCGCTCCCCGAACCGGTCAAAGGTCCCGAACCGCAGCGGCCGCCGCCGTTGCCGCCGGGCTCGCTGCCGCCGGGGCCGGATGCGCCCGATGTGGGATTTCCGGCGCCGGGCGTGCCGGAGGGGGAGCCGGCGAGCATTTGAGTGTTGCCTCCGGCGGGCGGAGGCTCTGCCCTGGCCGCCGGAGGCACGCGCTACCGCACGTAACCGGCGCTGGGGGGGCGATCGAGGATCGTGTTGCCTTGTTCGCCGTCTTCCTGGTCGGTGTCGCTGAGTTCATCGGCGCGCACCGAATGATCGCCGGCATGGCGGAGCACTTCCTGCTCGCGACGGCCCGAGGTCCGGTCCACCGCATAGACGGTGGCGATCCCGCGCTCGGCGGCCTGGCGCACCGCCTCATGGACCGCATCCTCGAACGCGACCGGCCGCCCGCCCGGCCCTGCGGCGATCACGGCGGCCGGATGCCGGCCGAAGAAATCGATCTCCGTGATGACCGATTGGGGGTCGTCCTCGCCGAAACGGCGCAGCACGAGCGCGATGTTGCCGCCTTCGGGCAGCGGATCGTGCGGCTCCAGACGGATGATGTCGGTCATGCGGGTTACTCCAATGTGCCAGGGTTAGGTGTTTTCCCGGGGCCTGAGGCGCAACTCTCACCTGGCAGAAAATGGCCTCGCCATCACCCGGCATCTTTACGGCAGATCCCGAACGGCACCGCGTTTTTGAGCCGCGATCCAAGCGGGCAAGGAGGGTACTAGACCCAGGGCCGCCCGCAGTGGCCCAAACCCTAGGCGACGCAACCCCAAGTGTAAGTGGAGACGGAGCGGAAGCGAGCGGGCGGTCGCGAAGCGCGTCGAGCGCCTCGACGAGTCTCGATGGCGGATACCACTTTTTGAGCATCGGCGGCCCTTAGCCACGCGATACATCATCGTCGAGATTCAGCGATTGACCGACATAAACGCTGGCAACCGCACGGACGTCGACATCACATGCGTTGAAAACCGTGGGTTGTCATGCTCTCGATCCGCCGACTTCCTCATTCAAAGGGAGAGTCAAGCGAGTATTCGAAGGCACGAAAATCTTCGGCGTATCGTTCTCGAATCAGACGCGCGGCATCGGGAGTGATATGGACTTTGGAGGCAAGGGAGGCGTTTTTCTGCGGTATCTTTGCGTCATCCCGGAGGAGTTCATCAACGCCAATCTTCTGCAAGCAGCCGCTGAAATCCGACTCCAAGTTCTCCAACTTGCCCACATAGCTAATCGCTATTTGTCCGGGCTGGTCACGCCCCTCCAACCACCGCAGCTGGGGACGGAACAGGCTACCGAGCGCCTCGCCTTCCCGGTCAAGCCATCCGGCTAGCACAAACTCATTGAAGTCCGCCGCTCCAGCAATCGCTTGAATCAGAGCGCTTTTCTTACGGGAACCCCCAATCCATTCCGCGCCGCGCGCAATTTGGTTGCGCAAGTAGAAAAAGGTTGAAAGCGAGCGCAAATAAGGGTTGCGCACGAATGTAAACGAAAAATAACTGTCCCAGACATTGGCCCCCACGACTTCACGCACCTCGGCGACTGTGGAGTGCTTCGCCAAGCCAAATCGCTCCCGATAGAATGGCGCTATTGCTTCGCCAAGCTTGGTTCCCCCTAGCTCAAGATCATTGTACCGGGTGAGTTTGCTGAGCATTCCGGTGATGCTTGTTCCAGCGGTCTTCGGCACATGGATGAAAATAAACCGATGGGAATGGTTGATGATCATTGGAGCTCATACGCAGAGGCAGCAACTGAGGACAGCCAACGACTTGCGGGTCCGCGTCCATCCCGAAGTCACGTCTAACAAGGGTTACTTCCCGCAACAAGGGATAGTTCTCGTTCGTTTCCCTTTTGAACAAGGACTGCGTTATGAGCGACTGCGGCCAATCATAAAGGTCGCGAAACCCGACTGGCTGGGTAGCGTAGGCGGTGCGAGGAAAAACTGGGCGTGCTGTCTGTCGTGAGGACCTCTCCCATTCGCCTCGCAAGCTGAGTAGCTTGCTCAAGACCATGGCCGAAACCCTGCTCGACGTGAAAGGCCTGACCTGCCCGCTGCCGGTGCTGCGCGCCAATAAGGTGCTGCGCGGGCTGGCGCCCGGGGAGAAATTGCGCGTGCTCGCCACCGATCGGGCGTCGGTCGCCGATTTCCGGGCCTATTGCCGGGAAACGGGACATGCGCTGCTCGCCTTCGCCGAGGAGGGCGGGGTGTTCAGCTTCACCATCCGCCGGCGGCAGGATCCGCCTTCATGAGGCGGGTCGCGCTGCTCACCCACCCGGCCTGTTTCGGCCATCGCACGCCCGCGGGCCATGCCGAGCGGCCGGCACGCCTGCAGGCGGTGCTGGATGCGCTGGATGGACCGGGTTTCGAGGCGCTGATCCGGCGCGAGGCGCCGGAGGCCACGCGCGAGCAGCTCGAGCTCGCCCATCCGGCCGCCTATGTGGAGGCGCTCGAGCAGCTCGATCCCGGGCCCGACGAAATCCTCTCCCTCGATCCGGACACGTTCGCGAGCGCGGGGAGCGTGGCCGCGGCGAAGCGCGCCGCAGGTGCGGCGATCGCCGCGGTCGATCTCGTGATGCGGGGCGAGGCCGAGGCGGCGTTCGCCGCGGTGCGGCCGCCGGGCCACCATGCCGAGGCGGCCGTGCCGATGGGGTTCTGCCTGTTCGCCTCGGCGGCGATCGCCGCCTTCCACGCGCGGCACCGCTGGCAGCGCGAGCGGGTCGCCGTGGTCGATTTCGACGTGCATCACGGCAATGGCACGCAGCATCTGCTGGAGACGCACCCGGGATTTTTCTACGCGTCGAGCCATCAGATGCCCTGCTATCCGGGGACCGGCGCCGCCTCGGAGACGGGAGCCGACCACAACGTGGTGAATCTGCCCCTCCCGCCCGGCAGCGGCGGCGCCGAATTCCGCGCCGCCTGGGAACGGCGCGGCCTGCCCGCGCTCGACGCCTTCGCCCCCGAACTGCTGATCGTCTCGGCCGGTTTCGACGCCCATCGCGCCGATCCGCTCGCGGCGATCGAACTCGACGCCGAGGATTTCGGCTGGATCACCGACCGGCTGATGGAGGTCGCGGCCAGGAGCGGGGCGCCGATCGTCTCGGTGCTGGAAGGGGGCTACGATCTGGCGGCCCTGGCCCAATCGGCGGCGCTGCATGTGCGGCGGCTGATGGCGGGGCCCGCGTTGCCGGCAGACCACGCCGGTTCCGGGGCTGGCTGGACCGGAGCGGGGCGCCCGCGCTAAGCGGCGAAGCTTTGCGGGGTCAATCGATGAGCGACGTCGCCAACCTCTCCTTCGAGGATGCGCTCGCCGAGTTGGAGAAGATCGTGCGCGGTCTCGAAGGCGGGCAGCAGAAACTCGAAGAGGCGATCGCCTGCTACGAGCGGGGCACCTTGCTGCGGCGGCATTGCGAGGCGAAGCTGGCGGAAGCCGAGGCCCGCGTGCAGGCGATCGTGGAGCGCTCGGACGGGTCGCTGGCGCTGAAGGACATGGAGTAGGATGGCGTCGGATGCGGTGCCGCAGGAAGGGCCGGGGGGGCCGGATGGGGGGCCGGAGCCAATGACGCCGTCGCTGGCGGAGGCACTCGCGGCGCGAGCGGCCGAGCTGGAAGCCTGCCTCGATACGCTGCTGCCGGTGACGGACGGGCTCGAGGCGCGGCTGCTGGAGGCGATGCGCTATGCGACGCTCGGCGGCGGCAAGCGGCTGCGTGGCTTCCTCGTCACCGAAGTGGCCTCGCTCTTTCATGTCGCCCCGACCTGCGCCGCCCGCGTGGGCGCGGCGGTCGAGATGATGCACGCCTACTCGCTGGTGCACGACGATCTGCCAGCGATGGACGACGACGATCTGCGGCGCGGCAAGCCTTCGACCCATCGCGCCTTCGACGAGGCGACCGCGATTCTCGCCGGCGACGCGCTGCAGGCGCGGGCCTTCGAGGTGCTGGCCGATCCCGACACGCATTCCGACCCGCTCGCGCGGGCGGAGCTCGTGCATGCGCTGGCCGGCGCGGTCGGCGCGCGCGGCATGGCGGGCGGGCAGATGATCGACATGGTGGGCGAGGGCCGGAAACTCACGCTTCCCGAGATCGCCCGCCTGCATGCGCTGAAGACCGGCCGGCTGATCCAGTTCTCGGCGGAGGCGGGCGCCATCCTGGGCCGCGCGCCCCTGCCGCTCCGCCATCAGATCGCGTTCTATGGACGCGATCTGGGCGCCGCCTTTCAGATCGCCGACGATGTGCTGGATGCGGAAGGCAGCACTGGCGAACTCGGCAAGACGGCCGGCAAGGATGCCGAGGCCGGCAAGGCGACCTTCGTCTCGGTGCTCGGTCTCGAGCGGGCCCGCGCCCAGGCCGAGATGCTGGCCCGCCAGGCGGTCGCGCATCTCGATCCGTTCGGCCCCGAGGCCGACCCTCTCCGCGACGCGGCCCTGTGGGTCGTCATGAGGAAGAATTGAGCCGACAGGTCTGGAGCCCTCCCGCGCCGGGCGGCGTGAGCAGGGTGCAAAAAAAACCAAGGTGAAACGCCGCAATGAACCAAATACCCAGCGCCGGAACGAAACAGAGTCCCTCGACGCCGCTTCTCGACCGCGTCCGGTATCCGTCCGATCTGCGCAATTTCTCGGTCGAGCAGCTGCGTCAGCTCGCCGACGAGCTGCGCGCCGAGACGATCGATGCGGTCTCCAGCACCGGCGGCCATCTCGGCGCCTCGCTCGGTGTGGTCGAGCTGACGGTCGCGCTCCATGCGGTGTTCGACACGCCCGAGGACAAGGTGATCTGGGATGTCGGCCACCAGGCCTATCCGCATAAGATTCTCACCGGCCGGCGGGACCGGATCCGCACGCTGCGCCAAGCCGGCGGCCTGTCCGGTTTCACGAAACGGAGCGAGAGCGAATACGATCCGTTCGGCGCGGCGCACAGCTCGACCAGCATTTCGGCGGGGCTCGGTTTCGCGGTCGCGAACGAGCTCAAGGGCCAGGGGAACCGCAACGTCATCGCGGTGATCGGCGACGGCGCGATGAGCGCCGGCATGGCCTACGAGGCGATGAACAATGCCGGCGCCCGCAAATCGCGCCTGATCGTCGTGCTGAACGACAACGAGATGTCGATCGCGCCGCCGGTCGGCGCCATGAGCGCCTATCTCTCGCGGCTGATGAGCTCGCGCTCGTTCCTCTCGATGCGCGAAGTGGCCGGCAAACTTGCGAAGAAATTCCCCTGGGGCCTCGAGCGCACGGTCAAGCGCGCCGAGGAATATGCGCGCGGGATGCTGACCGGCGGCACGCTCTTCGAGGAGCTGGGCTTCTACTACGTGGGCCCGATCGACGGGCACAACATGGACCATCTGATGCCGGTGCTGCGCAATCTGCGCGACGCCGACGATGCCTGGCCGATCCTGCTGCACGTGATCACGCAGAAGGGCCGCGGCTACGCGCCGGCCGAGGCGAGCGCCGACAAATATCACGGCGTCACGAAATTCAACGTGGTGACCGGCGAGCAGGTGAAAGGCCCGGCCGGTCCGCCCAGCTACACGCGCGTCTTCGCCGACGCGCTGATTGCGGAGGCGGAACGCAATGACCGGATCGTCGCGATCACCGCGGCGATGCCGAGCGGCACCGGGCTCGACCGGTTCGGCGCGCGCTTCCCGGAGCGCTGTTTCGATGTCGGCATCGCCGAGCAGCATGCCGTGACCTTTGCCGCCGGCATGGCGGCCGAGGGCATGGCGCCATTCTGCGCCATCTATTCGACGTTCCTGCAGCGCGCTTACGACCAGGTGGTGCACGACGTGGCGCTGCAGCGGCTGCCGGTGCGGTTCGCGATGGACCGCGCCGGGCTGGTCGGCGCCGATGGCGCGACGCATGCCGGCAGTTTCGATATCGCCTATCTCGGCTGCCTGCCGGGCATGGTGCTGATGGCGCCGGCCGACGAGGCCGAGCTCGTGCACATGGTGGCGACCGCCGCCGCGATCGACGATGGCCCCTCGGCGCTGCGCTATCCACGCGGCGAAGGGACCGGGATCGTGTTGCCGGCACGGGGCGACATCCTGCCGATCGGGCGCGGGCGCGTGCTGCGCGAGGGCAGCGCGGTGGCGATCCTCTCGCTCGGCACGCGGCTGGCCGACGCGCTGCGCGCCGCCGACGAGCTGGCCGCGCGCGGGCTGCCGGCGACGGTCGCCGATGCGCGTTTCGCCAAGCCGATCGACACCGCGCTCGTGGAACAACTCGCGCGTAACCACGAAGTGCTGATCACCGTAGAAGAAGGGTCGAGCGGCGGGTTCGGCGGGCTCGTGATGCAGCATCTCGCCTGGGCCGGCCTGCTCGACGGAGGCCTGAAATTCCGGCCGCTCACCCTGCCCGACCGGTTCATTGACCACATGGCGCCCGCCGCGCAGATCGTGGACGCTGGGCTCGACGCGAAGGCGATGGTGCGGGCCGTGCTCGGCGCGCTCGGGCGGGAACAGGCGGGAGCGGCGCGGCTTTAGGCTCCTCGTCCAAGCCAATAGGAGTCTCGATGCCGCGCCGACGCCGATCCGCCGCCTTCCTGCCCGCGATGGCCCTCGCCGCGTCGCTCGCGCTGCCCGCGTTCGCGCAGGGCAGCGGCGCCGAAGCCCCCGTGACGGCGCTCGATGCCGGCCTCGCGCAGGCCGAGCGCAACGCAAGCCAGGGTTTCGCGGCGCGCTACGCGCTGCTCGCGCCGGTGGTCGACCAGGCCTTCAACCTGCCGCAGATCCTCAAGACGATCGTGGGCCTGTCCTGGACCAGCCTGCCGCCGGCCCAGCAATCCGAGTTGCTGAGCGTGTTCCGCGCCTACACGATCGCCAGCTATGCCGCGAATTTCGACAGCAACAGCGGCGACGTGTTCCGTTTGCTGCCCGAGCATAGGCAAGTCGGCGCGGATGCGATCGAAGAGACGGAGATCGCACCGAAAACAGGGTCCGCCACACGCATCGACTATCTGGTGCGGCAGGGCCCGAAAGGCTGGCAAATCGTGGATGTGATGCCGGAAGGGACCATCAGCCAGGTCGCCGTTCAGCGGAGCGACTTTCGCAGCCTGTTGAGCCCGGGCGATGCGAGCCGGCTGATCGTCCAACTGAAGAAGAAGGTCGACACGCTCTCGGGTGGCACGGTCAAGCCGTGAACCCCTGGGTGCCGGAGCTGCCGGCTCTGGCCTGCGCAGCGGTGGCGGTGGCCGGGATCGGGCAGGGTTTCGCGGGGTGGATGGCCGCCCGCCGGCTGCTCGCGCGGCGCGATCCGGCCTCGGCGCGCCCGCCCATCACGGTGATGAAGCCGCTGCACGGCGCCGAGGCGCTGCTCGAGGCGGCGCTCGAGAGCTTCTGCCGCCAGGATTATCCGGCCTTCCAGCTCCTCTGCGGGGTCGGCCGCGCCGATGATCCGGCGGCCGCCATCGTCGCCCGGCTGCAGGCGCGCTATCCCGACCGCGATATCGGCCTCGTCGTCGATGCGCGGGTGCATGGCCCGAACCGCAAGATCGGCAACCTGATCAACATGCTGCCGAGCGTGAAGCACGATCGCCTCGTGTTCTCCGACAGCGACATGCATGCGAGCCCGGACTATCTCGCGCGGGTCGCCGACGCGCTCGCGGCGCCCGGGACCGGGCTCGTCACCTCGCTCTATGTCGGGCTGCCGGCGCGCCCGACCATCGCGAACCGGCTCGGCGCCGCCTTTATCAACCAGAACTTCGCCAGCGGCGCCGCGCTCGGCTGGGCGATGGGACGCGAGGATTGCCTCGGTGCCACCATGGCGCTGACCCGTGAAACCCTGCAGCGCGCGGGCGGGCTCGGCACGCTCGTGCGTTTCGTGGCCGACGACGCGATCCTCGGCCAGCAGGTCCGCGCGCTCGGGCTTCGGGTGCGCCTGGTGCCGAGCGTGCCGGCGACCACCGTGGATGAAGGCGGCCTGTGGGGCCTGTTTCGCCACGAGCAGCGCTGGGCGCGCACCATCCGCGCGGTCGAGCCGGTCCTGTTCGTGACCATGTTCGTGCAATACCCGGTGTTCTGGGCGCTGCTCGCGTTGCTGCTCGGCGGCGGGAGCTTCCTACCCTTCCTGGCCGCGATTGTTGCTTTGCGGTCACTGGCGGGGCGCGGTATGGAGCGCGCGCTCGGCGCCATGCCGACGCCGCTCTGGCTCTGCGTGCTGCGCGACACAATGTCGGTGGCCGTCGCGCTTTCCGCCTATGCGGGGCGCCAGGTCGTCTGGCGCGACGCGACATTGAGCACCGAGGCGGACAGCGAGCATCTGCATCCGCACAAGCCGGCGGGCGGGCCGATGGAACGGCCGCTCGGAACCTGAAGGGATTGACCGCGCGATGATGAAGACGCTGTTCCTGCAACCGCCGAGCTTCGACGGTTTCGACGGCGGCGCCGGCTCCCGCTACCAGGCCAAGCGCGAGATCCGCTCCTTCTGGTTCCCGACCTGGCTCGCCCAGCCCGCCGCCCTCGTGGAGGGCAGCCGCCTGATCGACGCGCCGCCGGCGCGGCTCGGCATGGAGCCGGTGCTGGAGGCCGCGCGGGCCCATGAACTCGTGGTGATCCACACCAGCACGCCCTCGTTCGCGAGCGACGTGAAGGTGGCGCAGCGCCTCAAGACCGAAAAACCCGATCTGCTGATCGGCATGGTGGGCGCCAAGGTCGCGGTCGAGCCCGGCGAGAGCCTCGCCCGCGCCGGCGAGGCGGTCGATTTCGTCGCCCGCAACGAATTCGATTTCACGATCAAGGAAGTGGCCGAGAGCCGCGACCTCGCCAGCATCGACGGCATCTCCTACCGCAACAAAAGCGGCGAGATCGTGCACAATGCCGAGCGCGCGATGCTCGAGGACATGGACCAGCTCCCCTTCGTCAGCCAGGTCTATCGCGAGAATCTGCGCATCGAGGATTATTTCATCGGCTATCTGATGCACCCCTACGTCTCGCTCTACACGGGACGCGGCTGCAAATCGCGCTGCACTTTCTGCCTCTGGCCGCAGACCGTCGGCGGCCACCGCTACCGCGTGCGCAGCCCAGAGCACGTCGCCGAGGAAATCGCGCTCGCGAAACAATGGTTCCCGCAAGTCCGGGAGTTCTTCTTCGACGACGACACCTTCACCGACAATCTCCCGCGCGCCGAGGCGATCGCGAAGAAGCTCGGCAAGCTCGGCGTCACCTGGAGCTGCAACGCCAAGGCCAACGTGCCGCGCGAGACGCTGAAGGTGCTGAAGGATAACGGGCTCCGCCTGCTGCTGGTCGGCTACGAGAGCGGCAACCAGCAGATCCTGCACAACATCAAGAAGGGCATGCGGATCGAGGTGGCGCGCCAGTTCACCAAGGACTGCCACGAACTCGGGATCAAGATCCACGGCACCTTCATCCTCGGCCTGCCGGGGGAGACGAAGGAGACGATCGAGGAGACGATCAAGTTCGCCACCGAGATCAACCCGCACACGATCCAGGTGTCTTTGGCAGCGCCCTATCCGGGCACGTTCCTGTACGATCAGGCGCTACGCAACGGCTGGCTGGACGCGGCGCATGCCGAGCTGGTCGATGACCACGGCATCCAGATCGCGCCGCTGCACTACCCGCA
>DAIDJM010000041.1 GCA_027451405.1 Acetobacteraceae bacterium
CGCGCCGCCGCCCGCGCGCTCGCGCGCCTGCTCCCCCCCGGCACCGAGGAAGGCCCCGCGGCGCCGGCGCTCGCCGCCATCGGCCGCGCCGAAGACGCCATCGCCGAAGCCGAATCCTGCCTCTCCCGCCTCGCCGCCGAGGCCGAACCGGACCCCCGCGCGCTCGAATCCACCGAAGAACGTCTCTTCGCGCTGCGCGGCGCCGCCCGCAAATTCTCCGTTCCGGTGACCGAACTGCCCGCCCATCTCGCGGCACTGCAAACCCGCCTCGCCGCCCTCGATGTTTCCGAAGCCGAAATCGCGTCCCTCTCCGAGGCGGCCCACGCCGCCCGCACGCGCTTCGAGGAAACCGCGCGCCGCCTCAGCGCCGTTCGCACCGAATCCGCCGCCCGCCTCGAGCGCGCCGTCGCCGCCGAACTCCCCCCGCTCAGGCTCGACAAGGCCCGCTTCGTCGTTTCCGTCACGCAACTGCCGGAGTCCGGCTGGGGACCGCAGGGCGCCGATCAGGTCCGCTTCCTGATCGCCGCCAATCCCGGCCAGGAGCCCGGGCCGCTCGGCCGCGTCGCCTCGGGCGGCGAACTCTCGCGCCTCATGCTGGCACTGAAAGTCGTGCTGAGCCGCGCCAGCCCCGTGCCCACCTTGATCTTCGACGAAGTCGATAGCGGCATCGGCGGCGCCACCGCCGCCGCAGTCGGCGAACGCCTCGCCCGCGTCGCCGGAAACCGACAGGTCCTCGTCGTCACCCACTCGCCCCAAGTCGCCGCCCGCGGCCACGCCCATCTGCGCGTCGCCAAACGCGCCGGCGCCAGCACCCGCACCGAAATCCTGCGCCTGGACGACAAAGCGCGGCGCGAGGAAATCGCCCGCATGCTGGCCGGCGAACGCATCACCGAAGCAGCGCGCGCGGCTGCGGAAAGTCTGCTGGGCGCTGCGTGATGGGGGCTTGCCTCCGGCGGGCAGGGGCTCTGCCCCTGCACCCCGCTGGGGCCATAGGGCCCCAGACTCCGTCACTTGGCACTGTGCCACACGAATGGGGTCTGGGGCCTTTCGGCCCCAGCGGGGCTCGCCATCGGTGCGCCATCGGTTCGAGCACCGATGGCGAGCGGGGCAAAGCCCCCTGCCCGCCGGAGGCAAAACCCCAATGACCGAAGACGAAGCCCGCGCCGAGCTCGCCCGCCTGGCGCTCGAAATCGCGCGCCACGACCGCGCCTACTATGCCGAGGACGCGCCCCTCATAACGGACGCGGAATATGACGCGCTGCGCCGTCGCAACGCCGAACTCGAAGCCGCCTTCCCCCATCTCATCCGCCCCGACTCCCCCACGCACCGCATCGGCGCGGCACCGGAGGGCGCCTTCGGCAAAATCCGCCACCGCGTGCCGATGCTCTCGCTCTCCAACGTCTTCGCGCCCGAGGAATTCACCGCCTTCATCGACCGCGCCCGCCGTTTCCTCGGCCTCGCCGCCGACCATCCGCTCGCCCTCGTCGCCGAACCGAAAATCGACGGCCTCTCGATCTCCCTCACCTACGAAGAGGGCATTTTCATCCGCGGCGCCACGCGCGGCGACGGCACCGAAGGCGAGGACGTCACCGCCAATCTGCGGACCCTGCGCACCCTGCCGCAGAAATTGCAGGGCCGCGCGCCCGCCCGAATCGAAATCCGCGGCGAGGTCTTCATGACCAAAGCCGATTTTCTCGCCATGAACGAGGCCCAGGAAGCGGCCGGCGGCAAACGCTTCGCCAACCCCCGCAACGCCGCCGCCGGCAGCCTGCGCCAGCTCGACCCCGCCATCACCGCGTCCCGTCCGCTCGCGCTTTTCGCCTATGCGCGCGGCGAAACCTCCGAACCGGTCGCCGAGACGCATTGGCAATATCTCGAGCGCCTGCGCGACTGGGGTTTTGAGGTCAACCCGCTCTCGGAATATCTTGCCGGCCCCGACGAGGCGCCCGGCTTCCAGGCCCGCATCGCCGCCGAACGCGCCTCGCTCGCCTACGACATCGACGGCGTGGTCTATAAAATCGACGATCTCACGCTCGAGCGCCGGCTCGGCTTCGTCGGCCGCGAACCGCGCTGGGCCACCGCCTGGAAATTCCCCGCCGAACAGGCGACCACCCTGCTCCGCGACATCCTGATCCAAGTCGGCCGCACTGGCGCCCTGACCCCGGTCGCCATCCTCGAACCCGTCAATGTCGGCGGCGTGCTCGTCACCCGCGCGACCCTGCACAACGAGGACGAAATCGCCCGCAAGGACATCCGCGTCGGCGACGCCGTCATCCTGCAACGCGCCGGCGACGTCATTCCGCAAATACTCGGCATCGTCCCCGAAAAACGCCCCAAGAACACCAAACCGTTCGCGCCGCTCGAAACCTGCCCGGTCTGCGGCAGCCACGCCGTGCGCCCGCCCGGCGAAGCCGTCCGCCGCTGCACCGGCGGCCTAATCTGCGAGGCCCAGACCGTCGAGCGCCTGATCCATGTCTGCTCCCGCCCCGCCTTCGACATCGAAGGCATGGGCGAAAAGACCGTGCGCGAATTCCACGAACGCGGCTGGCTGGCCAGCCCCGCCGATATTTTCCACCTCCCCGCACGCGAGCCCGAAATCGCCGCCCTCGAAGGTTGGGGCGCGCTCTCCGCGCAAAACCTCGTCCGCGCCATCGAAGCGCGCCGCCGCATCCCCTTCGCCCGCTTTCTCTACGCGCTCGGCATCCGCCGCATCGGCGCCACCAACGCCAAACTCCTCGCCCGCCACTACGAGACTTTCGACAATTGGCGCGCGCAGATGCTGGCCGCCACCGAAATCGGCTCGGATGCCCGCCTCACCCTCGGCAGCATCGTCGGCATCGGCGAGGCGATCGCGACCGAACTGACCGATTTCTTCGGCGAACCCCGCAACCTCGCCGCCCTCGACGCGCTCGCCGCCGAGCTCACCATCGAACCCGAAACCGCCCAAGCCGCCGCGGATTCGCCGCTCGCCGGCAAGATCGTGGTCTTCACCGGCACGCTCGAAACCATGACCCGCCCCGAAGCCCGCGCCCGCGCCGAAGCGCTCGGTGCCCGCGTCACCGACAGCGTCTCGAAGAAAACCGATCTCGTGATCGTCGGCGCGGACGCCGGGAGCAAGGCGCGACGCGCCGCCGAGCTCGGCGTCCGGACGGTTACGGAAACAGAATGGCGGGAACTGGCGGGGATGTGATCTCCCGCGCGATCCAGTCCCGCTGCGCGTCCGGGATCGGCACCGGCCGCCTTGTTGCCCGATCGATCAGCACGAGCACCGTCCGCCCCAGCGTCACGCAATCCTCGCCGCGGAAAATCCCCTGCCCCAGCCGGTAGGAACTGCGCCCGACGCTGAGCGGCCGCGTCCCCACATCCACCTGCCCCGGCCAATGCAGTTCGAGCCGGTAATCGATCTCGACCCGCGCCATCACCATCTGCACGCCCTCGGGCAGCGCCGGATAATCCGCGCGATGCGTGAACATGGTCCGCCCGCTCTCGAGCAGCGCCGCGAACGCCACATTATTGATGTGGCCCACCATGTCGGTATCGGAAAAGCGCAGATTTTCCCGAAAGAAAAACCCATAGCTTGCGCGCCGCGCGAGATCGAACGCCTCGCTCACGCCGTCACCTCGAGCGGCGCGCAGGCCCGCGCCAGCCATGCCGCGACCTCCGGCTCGAGACGCGGCGTCAGCGTCTCGCGCACGCGCGCATGATACCGGTCGACCCAGTCCCGCTCGGCCGCATCGAGCATCCCGGTCTCGATCAGCCGCCGGTCGAACGGAGCCAGCGTCAGCGTCTCGAACCGCAGGAACGGTTTCGCCGACGCGACCTCCGCCCGCTGCGTCAGCAGCAGATTTTCGAGCCGGATTCCATAGGCGCCGGGCAGATAGAAGCCGGGCTCGTCGGAGACGATCATCCCCTCGCCGAAACCGGGCGGCCGCAGATAGGGCGAAATCGAGACCGGCCCTTCATGGACCGAGAGATAGCTGCCGACACCGTGCCCCGTTCCGTGATCGTAATCGAGGCCCACCCGCCACAGCGCCGCGCGCGCGAACGCATCGAGGCGCACGCCCGGCACGCCGTGCGGAAAGACGAGCGTCGCGATGGCGATGTGCCCTTTGAGCACGCGCGTGAACCGATCGCGCACCTCCCCGGGCGGCTCGCCCGGCCCGGTCCAGACCGTGCGCGTCACATCGGTCGTTCCGTCCTCATATTGGCCGCCGCTGTCCACCAGCAGGACCTCGTTCTCGCGAATCGCCCGGTCGCTCGCCGGCGTCGCGCGATAATGGATGATCGCGCCATGCTCGCCCGCGCCCACGATCGAGGCGAAACTCGCGCCCCGGAACCGCTCGCCCTGCCCGCGCAGCGCGAGCAGCCGCTCCGCCACCGAGATTTCGGTCTCGCGCCCGGCGGCCCCGTCGAGCCAATGGAGAAAACGTGCGAGTGCCACGCCATCGCGCGCATGCGCGGCCCGGGCGCCCGCCTGCTCCACCGGATTTTTGCAGGCCTTCAGCGCCAGAACCGGATCGGGCGCATTCACCAGCGTCGCGCCTGCGCCTTGCAGCTCGGTCGCGAACCATGCCGCCATCCCACCCGGATCGATGCCGACCCGTTGCCCCTTGAGCCCGGCCATCGCCTCGCGCAGGGCCGAGCGCGGCGCGATCGTCACCGCATTGCCGAGCCACCGCCGCGCCCGCTCATCGACCCGCGCCGGATCGAGAAACAGTTCCACATGCGCATCCGCATGCATCAGCGCGAACCCGAGCGCGAAGGGCGTGAACTCCACGTCGTCGCCGCGCACGTTGAGCAGCCACGCGATCGAGGCCGGATCGCCGAGCACGCAGGCCGAGAGTTTCGCCGCGCGCAGCGCCTCGGCCACCTGGGCGCGCTTGGCTTCGCTGGCCACGCCCGAAAACGCCAGATCGTGCGGCACCAGCGGCGAGGCCGGCGGCGGCGGCCGGTCCGCCCAGACCACGTCGATCAGATTTTCCGCCACCGGAACCAGCGTGAAACCGGCCTCCGCGAAGGGCCGCAGACCCTCGTTGCTGATCAGCCAGGGATCGTAGCCGAGCCGCCCCTGCGGCCAGCGCGCCGCCAGGAATTTCGCCGGCGGGGTCTCGGTCAAATGCAGCCGTTCCCAGAGCGCGCCATCGGTCTCGTTTTCCAGCTGCAACGTATAGCGGCCGTCGCTCCAGATCGCGGCCCCCTCGCGCATGACCGCCGCCAGCCCCGCGCTGCCGGTGAAGCCGGTGAGCCAGGCGAGACGCTCGGCCGAAGGCGGCACATATTCGCCGAGATGCTCGTCCGAGCGCGGCACGAGGAAGATGTCGAGCCCCTCCTGCCGCATCCGCGCGCGCACCGCTTCCAACCGCTCGGCCAGGTTCATTTCCGCAGCACCATCGTTGCCCAGTTCCCATCCAGCAACAACCGCTCGAGCCGCAGCCCCTGCGCCCGGTGCGCGGCCAGCACCGCCCGCGCCTGCCCGGCCAGCAGCCCGGCCAGAATGGCGGTCCCGCCCGGCCGCAGCCCCGCCGCCAGCGCCGGCGCCATGCGGCAAAGCGGCCGCGCCAGAATGTTCGCGAACACCAGATCGTAGGGAAGATGGGCGCGAACGACGGGCGCCGCCCAAGCCTCGCCCACGCCGAGCCGCACCATCGTCCCCACGCCGTTGAGCTTCGTGTTCTGCCGCGCCGTCCGTATCGCCAGCGGATCAATATCGCTGGCCACCACGCGGCGGTGCAGCAGCCGCGCCGCCGCGATCGCGAGAATCGCCGAGCCGCAGCCGAGATCGAGGATGCGCGCCGGCCGCCGCCACGCCACCCGCTCGAGCGCGCGCAGGCAACCCCGCGTCGATCCGTGCTCGCCCGACCCGAAAGCGAGCCCCGCATCGAGCCGCAACGTGATCCGCCCCGCCTGTTCCGGCTCGGCAACATGGGTGCCGCGCACCGCAAATCGCGAGCCGACGCTCTGCTCGGGAAACCCGTCATAGACCCGGGCCAGCCACCCATCCTCCAGGGTCGGCTCGCGGGCGAGCGGCGCCGCGACGCCGGTGGCCGCCGCCGCCATCGCCAGCGCCGCCTCGAGCGCCGCATCGTTCCGGGTGCGGGCGCGCAGCCCCTCGACGCGCCACAAGGCAGCGGCCTCGTCCACCACGAAAACCGACGTCGCCAGACAGTGCGGTGCCAGAGCCGCCTCATAGGCAGCGACCGCCGGCTCCGGCACGGTCACCGAAAGCGATTCGAGCCCCGCGACCGCGCTCATGCCTTTTCCACGAAACGGTCGAGCACCCGCTTCTGCCCCGCTTTCTCGAACGCCACATCGAGCCGGTCGTCCTCGGCGCCCGTGACGATCCCGTAACCGAATTTCTCGTGGAAAACCCGCTGTCCCACGCTCACGGAATCCTGCCGCGCCGGCCGCCCCGGCTGCTCCCACGCTTCCACCACCCGCGCGCGCCGCGCGACCAGCGGACCGCCCGCGAACACGCTCGGCGCCGCCAGCCGCCGGTCCCGCGCCAGCGCCGCCGATCCGGTCCGCTCGATCTGCGCCTCCGGCAATTCCTCGATGAACCGGCTCGGTATCGTGCTCTGCCAGTTGGCGTAGATCCGCCGGTTCGCGGCATGGCTCACGATCGCCCGATGCCGCGCGCGCGTCAGCCCCACATAGGCGAGCCGCCGCTCCTCCTCGAGCCCCTTCTCGCCATTCTCGTCCATCGCCCGCTGGCTCGGAAACAGCCCTTCCTCCCAGCCCGGCAGGAACACGGTGTCGAATTCGAGCCCTTTCGCCGCGTGCATGGTCATCACGAAAATACGGTCGCTGCCGCCCTGCTCCTCATTCTCCATGACCAGGGCGACATGATCGAGAAATCCCGGCAGCGTCTCGAAATCCGCCAGCGCGCGCACGAATTCCTTGAGGTTGTCGAGCCGGCCCGGCGCCTCGGGCGATTTATCCTGCCGCCACATCTCGGTATAGCCGCTCTCGTCGAGCAGCGTCGCCATCGTCACGACATGACCCTCGCTCGCCAGCATGGCCCGCCAGCGCGCGAAGCCCCCCATCAGCTCGCCGAGCTTGCCGCGCATCTTGCCCGCAAGCGCCATCCGTTCCGCCGCCACCGATAGCGAAACGGACTCACCCCGTGCCGCCTCGTGAAGCGCGCGCATCGCCGCATCCCCCATGCCGCGCTTCGGCACATTCACGATCCGCTCGAAGGCCAGATCGTCCGAGGGTTGCACGAGCACGCGCGCATAGGCGATCGCATCGCGAATTTCCGCCCGCTCATAGAACCGCAGCCCGCCCACGATGCGATAGGGCAGCCCGAGCGTGATGAATCGCTCCTCGAACGACCGCGTCTGGTGCCCGGCCCGCACCAGCACGGCGATTTCCGAAAGGCGATGCCCCTCGCGCCGCAGCGCCTCCGCGCGCTCGCCCACCATGCGCGCCTCTTCCTCCGAATCCCAGAGCGAGACGACATGGACGCGGTCGCCGCTCTGATCCGCGCGTCCCGCGCGCAGCGTCTTGCCGAGCCGGCCCGCATTATGCGCAATCAGCCCCGAGGCCGCGGCCAGGATCGGCGCGGTCGAGCGGTAATTGCGCTCGAGCCGGACGATCCGCGCGCCCGGAAAGTCCTTCTCGAACCGCAATATGTTCTCCACCTCGGCGCCGCGCCACGAATAGATCGACTGGTCGTCGTCGCCGACGCAGCAGATATTCTTCGATTCCTGCGCCAGCAGCCGCAGCCAGAGATACTGCACCACGTTGGTGTCCTGATACTCATCGACCAGGACATAGCGGAACATCCGATGATATTGCGCCAGCACTTCCGGCTGGGTACGCAATATCTCCGTCATGTGCAGCAGCAGATCCCCGAAATCCGCCGCATTCAGCCCGCGCAGCCGCTCCTGATAGGCGGCATAAACCTCCCCCGCGCGCCCCGCGCAGAAATCCCCCGCCTCCGCCGCACTCACCCGCGCCGGCGCCAGCCCCCGATCCTTCCAGCGCTGCATCAGCGCCATCACCGCCTGCGGCGGCCAGCGCTTCGCATCGACCCGCAGCGCCTCCATCACCTGCTTCAGCAGCCGCAGCTGATCATCGCTATCGAGAATCGAAAACCCCGAGCTGAGCCCCACCAGCTCCGCATGCCGCCGCAACATGCGCGCGCACAGCGCATGAAACGTGCCCAGCCAAAGCCCCTCCACCGGACGCCCGAGCAGCGCGCTCACCCGCTCGCGCATCTCCCGCGCCGCCTTATTCGTGAACGTCACCGCCAGGACCTGCCCCGGCGAGGCCCGCGCCGTGAGCAGGATATGCGCAAACCGCGTGGTCAGCACACGCGTCTTGCCGGTGCCGGCGCCGGCCAGCACCAGCAACGGCCCGTCCACGGATTCGACCGCTTCGCGCTGTTCGGGGTTCAGCGCCGCCAGGTAATCGACAACCATTCAAGAATGTTCTTTTTTTGAAAAAAAAGAACCAAAAAAACTTTTTCGTATTAGACGGAGGCTGGAACGACCGCCACGCCCAACAAGATAAAGTCTTTTTGCTTCTTTTTCTTCAGAAAAAGAAGAATCCCTTCTCATTCTTTAGGCCGCACGCCAAGTATATGCGCAATCGCGTATGTCAAATCCGGCCGGTTCAACGTATAAAAGTGAAACTCATCCACGCCGCTCGCCTGCAACAGCCGCACCTGCTCGGCCGCCACGACGGCGGCCACCATCCGCCGCGTCTCGGGATCGTTTTCGGTCCCCTCGAAGAGTCGCGCCATCCAGTCCGGCACGCTGGCGCCGCAGGCGGCGCTGAATTTCTTCGCCTGCGCGAAATTCGACACCGGCATGATGCCCGGCACGATCGGCGCCGTGATCCCGGCCGCGAGACAACGGTCGAGAAACCGCAGATACACATCCGTATCGAAAAAATACTGCGTGATCGCCCGGGTCGCGCCGGCGTCGAGCTTGCGGCGCAGATTGTCGAGATCGGCGTCCGGGCTCGCCGCGGTGGGATGCGTCTCGGGATAGGCCGCGACGGTGATCTCGAACGGCGCCACGCGCAGCAGGCCGGCCACCAGGTCGGCGGCATAGGCATAGCCCCCTTCGGCCGGCGCGTAGTCGCCGCCGCCCGGCACATCGCCGCGCAGCGCCACGATATGCCGCACGCCCGCCTCCCAATAGGCGGCCGCCACCGCATCCACCGCCTCGCGCCGCGCGCCCACGCAGGTCAGGTGCGCCGCCGGCACGAGGCTCGTCTCGCGCACGAGCCGTTCCACGGTCGCGTGCGTGCGCGCCTGCGTGCTGCCCCCTGCCCCGTAGGTCACCGACACGAAGCGCGGCGCCAGCGGCTCGAGCCGCCGGATGCAGGCCCAGAGCTGCGCCTCCAAGGCCGGCGTGCTCGGCGGGAAAAACTCGAAACTGAGCAGCGGCGGCGCGTCGCCCGCATCCGCCACCGGCAGGCGCGCCACGCGCGGACCGGTCAGCCAGCGCTCGAGCGTCCCGATATCCCCGTTGCGGCCCATCTGGTTCATCGCGCCGAACATGGCCGCCGGGCGGCGCGCCCGGCAAGGGGGCAACCTGCCCGTCCGGGCCGCGTTGCGGCACTTCGTGCAGGTGCTAGAAACCCGGGTGCGGGTATTCTCCCGCGAGCCGAAGGGTCCCCTCGATGCGTGCTCCGCATATCCTGCGCCCGGCCCTGTGCCTCGGTTTCGGCCTGGCCACGCTCGCGGCCTGCGCCACCAAACCGCCCGCCAGCGACCCCGAGGCGCTCCAGGAATACCAGCAGACCAACGACCCGCTGGAGCCCACCAACCGCTTCTTCTACCGCGTGAACAACACGCTCGACGCCTATCTGCTGAAGCCCGCCGCCCAGGCCTATGTGTTCGTCCTGCCGATCCCGGTGCGCAACGGCGTCCATAATTTCCTGTCCAACCTCTCGAGCCCCGTGCTGCTCGCCGACGACGTCACCCAGGGCAAACCCCGCCGCGCCGGCGACACGTTCATGCGCTTCATGATCAATTCCACGGCCGGCGTGGTCGGCCTGTTCGACGTCGCGAAGGAAGTCGGCTATCCCGGCCATGACAGCAATTTCGGCGTCACGCTCGCGCTCTGGGGCGTGCCCGAGGGGCCGTTCCTCTATCTGCCGTTCCTCGGCCCCAGCAGCCCGCGCGCCTTCACCGGCTTCGCGGTCGACACCGCCGCCGATCCGTTCAATTATGTGCCGCACGGCTATGGCCTGCTCACCCTGAACTGGGCCCGCTTCGGCCTCGGCACGCTCGACACCCGCTCGCGCTATCTCGGCGACATCGAAAAGGTGAAGGCCACCGCGCTCGACCCCTACGCCACCTTCCGCAGCCTTTACCGGCAGAACACCCAGTCGCAGATCGAGAAGGTCCGCGACGACAACCGGGCCACCACGCCCGACTGGTACCAATGACGGAGACGCGCCCGCCCATGCTCTTCACCCGCCGTCGTTTCCTGCTCGCCGCCTCCCTGCTCACCGCCGCCCTCGCCACGGGCCTGCGGCCGGCCGCGGCCCAGGTTCAGGGCGCCGAGCCCTTCGTGAAATCCTTTGCCAGCCAGCTCGTCGGCATCGTCAACAGCCCGCAATCCGAGGCCGCGAAACAGGCCGCCCTCGGCCCGGTGATCGACCAGAATGTCGACGTGCCGGCGATCGCCCGCTTCTGCCTCGGCCGTTTCTGGAGCCAGGCGACCCCGGCGCAGCAGCAGGAATACGTCGCCCTGTTCCACAAGGTCCTGCTGCGCAACATCACCGGCCATCTCGGCGAATATCGCGGCGTCACCTACCAGGTCACCGGCACGCGCAATCAGGGCGGCGAGGAGCTGGTCGGCACCACGATCGACCGTCCCCAGCAGCAGCCGATCGACGTGGAATGGGTGGTCAGCGGCCAGAGCGGCGCCCCCAAGGTGGTCGACGTGATCGCCGAAGGCACCAGCCTGCGGCTCACACAGCGCCAGGACTACGCCAGCTATCTCAGCCGCCACAGTTTCAATATCGATACGCTGATCGCAGCGCTCCGCCGCCAGCTCGCGCGCACCTGACCGTTCCCGCCATGCCCGGCCCCGCCCCGCCCCATGCAGCGGGCGCGGGGCTCGGTTCCGTTGCCGCCTTCCGGTCCATCTGCCACAAACGCGGCCCAAGGCCCGGCCGCGCTCGCGCGCCGGGACAATCAGAATGGCGCGCCCAGCGCCGCAATCCGGAGATTCGCCCTTCATGATCGCCTATCTCGCGATCCTCGCCTGCGGCGCGGTGGCTCTCGTATACGGCAACAACACCCGCCGGCAGGTACTCGCCGCCGACGCCGGCACGGCCCGCATGCAGGAGATCGCCGCCGCCGTCCAGGAAGGCGCGCGCGCCTATCTCAACCGCCAATACCTCACGATCGCCATGGTCGGCGTGGTCATCCTGGCCCTCCTCGCCTTCGGCCTCGGCTGGCGCGTGGGCCTGGGCTTCGGCATCGGCGCCGTTCTCTCGGGTGCTGCCGGCTATGTCGGCATGAACGTCTCGGTCCGCGCCAACGTCCGCACCGCCCAGGCCTCCCGCCAGGGCCTCGCCGCCGGCCTCGACATCGCCTTCAAGGCCGGCGCCATCACCGGCATGCTGGTGGTGGGCTTAGGCCTGCTCGGCGTCGCCGCCTACTACCTCTATCTGCGCCAGACCGTTCCCGGCCCGAGCCTCCGCCCGGTGCTCGAGGCGCTGGTCGGCCTCTCCTTCGGCGCCTCGCTGATCTCGATCTTCGCCCGTCTCGGCGGCGGCATCTTCACCAAGGGCGCCGATGTCGGCGCCGACCTCGTGGGCAAGGTCGAAGCCGGCATCCCCGAGGATGACCCCCGCAACCCCGCCGTCATCGCCGACAATGTGGGCGACAATGTCGGCGACTGCGCCGGCATGGCCGCCGACCTGTTCGAGACCTACGTCGTCACGATCGTCGCCACCATGCTGCTCGCCGCGATCTTCTTCGTCGATCCGGCGGTGCGCGACGCCGCCATGAAGCTGCCGCTGATGATCGGCGGCGTCTGCATCCTGACCTCGGTCGCCGGCACCTATTACGTGAAGCTCGACGAACGCGGCCGCATCATGCAGGCGCTCTATCGCGGCCTGCTCGTCACCGGCGGCCTCTCGGTCATCGGCATCGCCTTCGTCATCGCGCTGACGGTCGGGCTCACCGCCCGGATGGCCATGCCGGACGGCGGCACGACGACCGGCTTCGCCCTGCTCGGCTGTGCCATCGTCGGCCTCGCCGTCACCGGCGCGATCGTCTGGATCACGGAATATTACACCAGCACGTCCTTCCGCCCGGTCCGCAGCATCGCGCAAAGCTCCACCACCGGCCACGGCACCAACGTGATCCAGGGGCTCGCGGTCTCGATGGAAGCGACCGCGCTGCCGGTGATCGTGATTTCCATCGGCATCATCCTCGCCTACAGCCTCGCCGGCCTGTTCGGCATCGCCATCGCCGCCACCACCATGCTGGCGCTGGCCGGCATGATCGTCGCGCTCGACGCCTACGGCCCGGTCACCGACAATGCCGGCGGCATCGCCGAGATGGCCGACCTGCCCGCCGAAGTCCGCAAGACCACCGACGCGCTCGACGCGGTCGGCAACACCACCAAGGCGGTCACCAAGGGCTATGCGATCGGCTCCGCCGGCCTCGCCTCGCTCGTGCTGTTCGCCGCCTACACGCAGGACCTCACCCACTACTTCCCCACCCTGCACGTCGATTTCGCGCTGCAGAACCCCTACGTGGTAATCGGCCTCTTCCTCGGCGGCCTGCTGCCCTATCTGTTCGGCGCGCTCGGCATGACCGCGGTTGGCCGCGCCGCCGGCAGCGTGGTGATCGAGGTGCGGCGCCAGTTCCGCGACATCCCCGGCATCATGGAAGGCACCGGCAAGCCCGAATATGGCCGCGCCGTCGACCTGCTGACCCGCGCCGCGATCCGCGAAATGATCGCGCCGAGCCTGCTGCCGGTGCTCGCCCCGGTGGTGGTCTATTTCGTGATCGCCATCGCCGCCGGCCGCGCCGCCGCCTTCGCCGCGCTCGGCGCGATGCTGCTCGGCACGATCGTCACCGGCCTCTTCGTCGCGATCTCCATGACCTCGGGCGGCGGCGCCTGGGACAATGCGAAGAAATACATCGAGGAAGGCAATCACGGCGGCAAAGGCTCCGAGGCCCACAAGGCCGCGGTCACCGGCGACACGGTCGGCGATCCCTACAAGGACACGGCCGGCCCGGCAGTGAACCCGATGATCAAGATCACGAACATCGTGGCGCTGCTGCTGCTGGCCGCCCTGGCGGCGGCGCGCTAGACGGGCGTGCCTCCGGCGGGCAGGGGGCTTTGCCCCCTGCACCCCCACTGGGGCCGAAAGGCCCCAGCTTGGTGCAGGAGCAGAGCCCCTGCCCGCCGGAGGCAAATCGTTCTAGTTTCCCCGCCGTAACTCATCGAGGCCACCTTGGACGTCACCCGCATCCCCACCGGCAAAGCGCCGCCCCACGACATCAACGTCGTGGTCGAAATCCCCCAAGGCTCCTCGGTCAAATACGAAATCGACAAGGCCAGCGGCGCGGTCGTGGTCGACCGTTTCCTCTTCACCCCCATGTCCTACCCCGCCGCCTACGGCTTCATCCCGCAGACCCTCGCCGAGGACGGCGACCCCACCGACGCGCTCGTGCTGATCCCGATGCCCGTCGTCCCCGGCGCCGTCATCCGCTGCCGCCCCGTGGGCGTCCTCCACATGCAGGACGAAGCCGGCGCCGACGAAAAAATCATCTGCGTCCCCCACGACCACGTCCATCCGCTGCATGGCGACGTCAGCTCCGTCAGCGACCTGCCCCCGATCGTGCGCGCCGCGATCGAGCATTTCTTCGAGACCTACAAGGATCTCGAGCCCGGCAAATGGGTGAAGGTCCGCGGCTGGGGCGACCTCAACGAGGCCATCTCGGTCATCGAGGCCTCGATCGCCGCCGCCAACGCCTGACCGGCGCGGCGCGGGGCCCCGGACCGTGATGGACGATCTCGCCCACGCCCGCGGCCTCGGCCCCGACCTCGACGACGACCGCCCGCAGCGCGGGCGGCTCCGCTCCTTCCTGATCCTCTTCCTGATCCTGGCCGTCGTCGCCGGCGCCGCCTTCGCCTACTGGCTCCACGCCCGCCATTTCGAAACCACCGACGACGCGGCCATCGACGGCCATGTCAGCCAGGTCGCCGCCGAAGTGGACGGCCAGGTCATCGCCCTGCTCGCCGACGACAACCAGCCGGTGACCCAGGGCCAGCTCCTGCTGCGCATCGATCCGAGCGACTACCGGATCCGCCTGCAGCAGGCGCTCGCCCAGCAGATCCAGGCGCAAGCCCAGCTGCGCCAGGCCGAAGCCACCCTCTCCATGCGCCAGGCCGACGCCGCCGAAGCCCAGTCCCGCATCCGCGCCGCCGACGCCGATCTCGAACAATCCGACCACGACCTCGCCCGCTACCGGTCGCTCGATCCCCGCGCCATCACCCGCCAGACGCTCGACACCGCCGTCACCACCGAGAACGGCGCCCGCGCCCGCCGCGACGCCACGCGCCACGTCGCCGAAGGCATGGCGGCCCAAATCGATGCCGCGGGCGCCGCCATCGACGCCGCCCGCGCCGCGCTGCGCCTGGCCGACGCGCAGGTCGCCGACGCCAAGCTCAAGCTCGCCTACACCGAAATCCGCGCCCCCGCCTCCGGCCGCATCGCCCGCCGCACCGTCGAACTCGGCGACTACATCAAAACCGGCCAGCCGCTGCTCGCCATCGTCCAGCCCGACCTCTGGATCACCGCCAATTTCAAGGAAACCCAGCTCACCGACATGAAGCCCGGCCAGCCCGTGACGGTCCGCGTCGATGCGTTCCCGAGCCAGCCGCTCCCGGCCCATGTCGCCAGCATCCAGCCCGGCACCGGCAGCGTCTTCAGCGCCCTGCCCGCCGAGAACGCCACCGGCAACTACGTCAAGGTCGTCCAGCGCGTGCCCGTGAAAATCCTGTTCGACGGCAAGGCCTGGCGCCAGTTGCCGCTCGTCCCCGGCATGTCCGTCGTCCCCCAGGTGCGCGTCCGCTGAAGCCCGCCCGCGCGCCCACCCGTGCGACCGACGAACCGCTCCCCTTCTCGGCCGCCGGCCCCAACAACCGCTGGCTGGTCGCCGTCGTCGTCTCGATCGCCACCTTCATGGAGGTGCTCGACACCACCGTCGCCAACGTCTCGCTCCACCACATCGCCGGCAGCCTCTCGATCAGCGCCGACGAGAGCACCTACGTGCTCACCAGCTACCTGGTCGCCAACGCGATCGTGGTGCCGATCAGCGGCTGGCTTGCCACCCGCCTCGGCCGCAAGCGCTTCTACCTGATCTGCATCACCCTCTTCACCGTCAGCAGCGCGCTCTGCGCCACCGCCACCACGCTCGGCCAGATGCTCGTCTGGCGCGTCGCCCAAGGTCTCGGCGGCGGCGGCCTCGCCCCGGTGGAACAATCCATCTTCGCCGACACCTTCCCCATCCGCCAGCGACCCCAGGCCTTCGCGCTCTACGGCCTCACCGTCGTCATGGCCCCCGCGATCGGCCCCGTGCTCGGCGGCTGGCTCACCGACACCTATTCCTGGCACTGGGTCTTCCTCATCAACCTGCCCATCGGCTGCGTCTCGCTGGTCCTCTGCGCGCTCCTGGTCCATGACAGCCCGGCGCTCCAACGCGAACGCGCCCGCCAGCTCGCCTCGGGCCTCTCCGCCGACTGGTTCGGCTTCGCCCTCGTCGCCATCGGCTTCGGCAGCCTGCAGATCGTGCTCGACCGGTTCGAGCGCGAAGGCGGCATCGGCTCGCCCCTGGTCAACGGTCTCGGCAGCCTCGCCATCGTATCGCTGCTGATCCTGGTGATCTGGGAATACCACCACCCGCAGCCGGTCATGGACGTGCGGCTGCTCCGCAAGCCCGGCTTCGGCGTCGCCTGCCTGCTGATGTTCGGCGTCGGCTTCGCGCTGCTGAGCTCGTCCCAGATCCTGCCGCAAATGACCCAGTCGCTGATGGGCTACGACGCCGTCACCGCCGGCCTCACGCTCGGCGCCGCCGGCCTCGTCACCATCCTGATGATGCCCCTCTCCGGCCTGCTGACCAGCCGCATCCAGCCCCGCTTCATGGCCTGCCTCGCCTTCGGCGGCACCGCCTTCGCCATGTACTACGCGACCGGCTTCACGCCGCAGACCGACTTCGACACGCTCTCCATCTCCCGCGTGCTGCTCGCCCTCGCGCTCCCCTTCCTCTTCATCCCCATCACCTCCGCCAGCCTCGCCCACATCCCGCCCGCGCAAAACGGCCAGGCCAGCGCCTTCATCAATCTCAGCCGCAATCTCGGCGGCAGCACCGGCATCAGCTACACCACCACACTCTTCGCCTACCGCGAGCAGTTCCACCACGCCCGCCTCGCCGAACACATCACCCCCTACGCAGGCTACACCCCAGGCCACGCGCTCGCCGCCATCGCCGCCCGCGTCGAAACCCAGGCCGCCATGCTGAGCTATCTCGACCTCTACTGGGCCCTGATGGTCGCCGCCCTCTGCTTCGCCCCTCTGGCTTTGCTCCTGCCGAAACTCCCCAAAGGCGCCGCCGCCGCGCATTGACGACTCGGTTGTTTGCCGCAGAGGCTCTGCCTCTGCACTCCGCTGGGGCCATAGGGCCCCAGACCCCTTCACTTGGGGGCACACGAACAACCGGGGCCACCACGTGCAAGATCCGACCATCACCTGTCCGAATTGCGGCTCCTCGATTCACCTGACGGAATCGCTCGCCGCCCCGCTCATCCGCGCCCGCGAAGCGCAGCTCGAAAAACAGGCGCTCGAAAAAGCCCGCAAAACCGTCGATCTCGACCTCGCCGCCCGCGCCCGCGAAACCGCCGAACTCAAATCCCTGCTCGAATCCCGCGAGAAAAAACTCGCCGAAGCCCAGGCCGCCCAGGCCGACCTGATCCGCAAACAACGCGAACTCGACGACGCCAAACGCGAATTCGCGCTCACCGTCGAAAAACGCGTGCAAACCGAACTCAAAACGCTCCGCGAAGCCGCCCGCACCGAAGCCGAACAGGCGCTCGGCCTCAAACTCCAGGAAAAAGACGAACAGCTCGCCTCGATGCAGCGCCAGATCGAAGCGCTGCGCCGCAAAGCCGAACAAGGCTCGCAACAATTGCAAGGCGAAGCCCAGGAACTCGCCCTCGAAGCCCTGCTCCGCCAGAAATTCCCCGGCGACCTGATCGAGCCCGTCCCCAAAGGCGAAATCGGCGCCGACCTCCTCCACCGCGTCATCGGCCCCGCCGGCCAACTCTGCGGCACCCTCCTCTGGGAAGCCAAACGCACGAAAAACTGGAGCGACACCTGGCTCCCCAAACTCCGCGCCGACCAGCGCACCGCCCGCGCCGACCTCGCCCTCCTCGTCTCCCAGGCGCTCCCCAAAAACCTGCAAAATTTCGATCTCGTCGAAGGCATCTGGGTCATCGACCCCCGCTGCGCCCTCGCGGTCGCCGTGGCACTCCGCCAATCCCTGATCGAACTCACCACCGCCCGCGCCGCCACCGAAGGCCGCCAAGGCAAAATGGAACGCACCTACGAATACCTGACCAGCCCCCGCTTCCGCCAACGCATCGAAGCCATCGTCGAACATTTCACCGCCATGCAATCCGACCTCGACCGCGAACGCCTCCTGATGCAAAAATCCTGGGCCAAACGCGAATCCCAAATCCGCGGCGTCCTGGAAGCAACAGTCGGCATGTACGGCGACCTCCAAGGCATCGCCGGAAAATCCCTACCCGAAATCGAAGGCCTCGCGCTGCCCATGCTGGAAGCGCCGGCGGCGGAGTGAGAAAGAGAAGAGTCTTCTTTTTCTGAAGAAAAAGAAGCAAAAAGACTTTGCTTCTTAAGCAACCTGGATGTCGCACACCGAACGTGTTTTCCGATTGATTGGAGTCGATGTTATGGCCGATGCGGAGGAAATTGCTCGATTGATTTGCAAATACGGGGCTGACGCTGTTACGCGCTATGTAAAAATGTCCGGGATGGGACCGGAGACCATTCCCGAGTATTTCTTAACGTCAATAATCGCCGATCAACTACACTCGTCCAATGGCTATGTTATTACTTTGGAAACTTCTGTCTCTGAACTTCTGGAGTGGGCATCGCGCGAACAGCGCAAGAGACTATCCAAACAGGAGCGCCTTCGAGACTTAGACATTAGAAGATGGAAGCCGGACATCGTCGTATACAAAGCCCACACGCCGCCCGACGACGCGGATATGTTGGCGCTTGTTGAAGTCAAAAGAGGCACAATATCAGCCGAAATAAGTGACGATAAACGCACCGATAGAGAGAAAGCGTTGAGAGTGCTTGAGGAGCTCGATTGTCCTCACATCATCCTTTGTGGCTCACTCAACGAAGAAAGCCGCAATCTTCAAGAGATTGAGGCAAGACAACAGAACGATTTTTGGGCCGAAGTTAAAGTCGACTCACTTCCGTGGCCTCTGGATTACTTCTTTGGAGCAAGGGTGGTGAACACCTCCCTGGACGCGAATGGCGCTCCCGGGACTTGAAGAAAAAGCCCGTAGGATGGGTTGCGCTTCAGCAACCCATCACCTGCGGCGCAGCTCCGCAGACGGACCACCCGCGGTTCCCAACGCCGATGCGAACCCGTAAGATAGCCTAGCGGATCTGGGACAGCCCCAAGTCTTTTTGCTTCTTTTTCCACAGAAAAAGAAGCAAGACTTTCTCCCTTTGGAGCGGTATCCACCCCGCGCCCCTCCCCTTCATGGCGAGGCGCAAAGCGCCGGCCAATCCAGAGTGCAGAACAAAAGAGACTTTTCTCCGTCTGACCACACCACCTCCCTCTCCCCTCCGGGGAGAGGGCCGGGGTGAGGGGTGCAACAAAACAAACGTCATTGCGAGGCGCAAAGCGCGGCGGCAATCCAGAGTGCCGACACCAGCGTCAGGCGTGGCATGTCGGTCAAAGCTCGGCTGCCGCGGGTGGGCGCACCTGGGCTGCCAAAACTAGGCTCTGCCGCCCCACATTTTGCGTAGTTCCCTCGTGCGTCTCGTAGGCTTATAAATTTCCGGCGATTGAGACCCGAATTGTAGGGCGCGCCTAGAAGGACCCATCCAATGACTTCAGAAATCGGTGGGGGGACCAATACCTCAGCCCAGATCGTAGGCAATTCAGGCATGTTTTACGTCTGTTATCGTCTGTCGCTGCTCGGTTGGAATGTCATGCCTACGTCGAGGAACGCGCGGGGCATCGACATCCTCGCTTATTCACCGGATGCCGCGCATTTTCTCGGCTTGCAGGTCAAGGCGCTGTCGAAGAAGTCTCCCGTTCCCCTTGGGGCCACGCTCGACAGGCTTATGGGTCAATGGTGGATAATCGTGAATAACTTAGCGAGTGAACCTACGACTTTCATTATGTGCCCCGAAGAAGTCAGGGAGAGAGCCCATCGTGGCGAGAAGGAGGGGCGGATTACATACTGGTTGCAACCTCGCGACTACGATCGGGAGCAGTTTCGCGAGGCATGGGGCCGCCTCTCGGTCGCCAAGGCAACGCCCCCACGGATGTGATCCGCGCCGCCGTGAAGGCCGTGCGGATCGCCACGGGCCAGGGTTGCGCTTCAGCAACCTATCACCTGGGATGGCCCACCTCCGACTTCCTTTCGGTGCGGGTGTGGCAGCTTGATATCCGGAGACAGATCGGCGCCATCACAGGAGAAACGCGCCGGAATCGAACCATTGGCAACGAAGCTCGTCGTCGTCAGCTGCGAAAACTGGCCATGAAAGCCCTCCAACAGCGATACCCCAGAGTAACGGGGTCTGGGGCCTTCCGGCCCCAGCGGGTCCCGGGCAGAGCCCGGGCCGCCGGAGGCACGCCCCAACCCAAACGCCCCCCTTGACCAAGTTCCCCTTTTGTTCCATAACCCCACCCGTGCCCCCCAAGCACCTCACAAGCCTGGTCGCCGCCTTCCTCGCCGTCATCCGACGGCTGTCCGACGCCATCTCCGAGGCCGCTCGTCCCTCCGACACCAAGGCCCGGTTCGCCCGCATGGCGGCTGCCTGGTTCTGGCTCGACACCAGGCTCCACCGATTTCTCGAATTCACCCATCGCGCCGAGGCTGGCAGGCTTCGTCCGCTTCGCCCCCGCAGCCAGACCGGGCCCCGCAGGCCGGCCAAACGCGACGAGGAGCGTCTTCCGCCTTTGCGCTACGGTTTCGGCTGGTTCCCCCGCGAGATCCCTGAGTGCGCGGCGGTGATCGCCGAATTCGAGGCGAGGCTGGCCGCTCCCGAGTTCCGCCCCCTGCTCGAGGCCGAGCCCGCCCGCTTCGCCCGCCTGCTCCGCCCCATCTGCCGCGCCCTGGGCCTCACCCCGCCCGAGCCGCTCCGCCAACCCCCGGCCGCCACCGCGCCGGCCGAACCCGCCGAACCCAAGCCCCCGGCGCCCCCGGCCCCCGACGAGTGGCGGTTCCCCTCCGCATCCCTACCCCGCCGCGGCGACCCCGAACTCGACGCCCTCTCCCCAAAAATCGCCTGACCGGCCTCACCCCCTAAGCACGTCCATTTCGTTACGCTCTCGTAACTACTCAGCCACCGTCTCGTGGAACACCCGATAATCCATCGCCCGTTCCCCCGCTTCCGTATAGCCGAACAGATCCACGAAACGCCGCCCGAACAGGATCTCCTGCGCGTCGTAGGAATGCCGCGCATGGACCGTCTGCATCATGGTATCGTCGAGGCCGGAGACGACCACCACCAGCTCCACCCCATCCCGCTCCAGCGTCTCCGGCGTGCAGTGCTGCAGGGGACTGGTCTCGTCGAGCACATGCACCACCAGAAACGACAGCCCGAACACCGGCGTCCGATGCCGCGTCAGTTTCAGATCATGCAGCCGCCGGAAGTAGTAGCCCTCCTTCGTCACCTCGTCCCGGATCAGCGAAACCGTCGCCTCGGCCTGCAGGATCTGGTTGAGACGGGCATTCGCGAGCCGCAACATCAGCACCCGCCGCCCGTCGAGCTGCGTCACCACCGCATTGCGGCTGAACACGATCCGCGCCGAGGGCCGCGCGAACCGCGCGAAGGTGATCCCCGTGACCACCGCCAGCGTGACCACCCCCGCCAGCGTCTCCGCCGTCATCACCGCGTTCGCGTACACGCTGACCGGTGCCCAGCGCCCGTAGCCGATGGTGGCCAGCGTCTGCACCGAAAAGAAAAACGCGTCCGCGAACGACCCGGCCCGCAGCTCGGTGACCCCGCTCGGCTGGATCATGTAGAGCAGCGCGAAAACCACGTTCTCGGCGAGCACCGCGCCGATGCTGATCGTCAGAAAACGCGGCCAGGAAAGCCGCAGGGCGCGATGGTAGAAATCCTGCCGGAAGCTCCGCGAGAGCCCGATGATCTTCATCCGCTCATCGCCGTCCCGCGCAACGATCCGCGGCCGCCCCCGCGTGTCTCCGCGCGCGATGGGACGAAGTCTGGAAGAATCGTCTTTCGGCATAGGCGGAGGTTTACCACAGCCTCCGGCGGGCAGGGGCTCTGCCCCCTTGCCATCGGTGCTTGAACCGATGGCGCACGCGATGGCGAGCCCGCTGGAGCCGAAAGGCCCCACACCCCATCCCGTGAAGGTGCGAACCCGCGCGCAGGCTGCCGAGAAACCCGGAGTGGCGAGTCAGCTGGCGGTGATTGCCGAGCACCGGAGCGGAGCGGCCTGGTGGCCGTGAGCACCGGAGCACAGGCAATCGCCGTCAGATGGCCGCCAATCCGGGTTTATCGGCAGCCTGGCAGTTCAGGCTGGGGTCAGTACCCCTCGACGTATCTGATCCTCCTCAATGGATTCGAAGAGCGCCTGGAAATTCCCCTCCCCGAACCCGTCATTCCCCTTCCGCTGAATGAACTCGAAAAACACCGGCCCGATCACATTCGCCGAGAAGATCTGCAACAAAATCCCGATCCCCTCGCGCCCCACCACCTTCTCGCCATCGATCAGGATGCCGAGCGATTTCAGCCGCGCCACATCCTCGCCATGCCCGGGCAGCCGCGTATCCACCCGCTCGTAATAGGTCTCGGGCGGCGCCGGCATGAAGTCGAGCCCGCCCTCGCGCAGGCCCCCGACGCTCGCGAAAATGTCCTGGCACCCGCAGGCGATATGCTGAATCCCCTCGCCCTGATAGGCGCGCAGATATTCCTCGATCTGGCTCTTGTCGTCCGCGCTTTCGTTGAGCGGAATCCGGATGCGCCCATCCGGCGAGGTCAGCGCCCGCGAGGTCAGCCCGGTGAGCCTGCCATTGATGTCGAAGAACCGGATCTGCCGGAAATTGAACAGTTTCTTGTAGAAATCGAACCAGACATCCATGCGTCCGCGATGCACATTGTGGGTCAGGTGGTCGATATAGAAGAGCCCCTGCCCCGCCGGCTGCGCATCCCGCTCACCGATCCAGACGAACTCCGAATCATAGGCCGACCCGGTTTCGCCATATTTGTCGACGAAATAAATCAGGCTGCCGCCGATCCCCTCGATCGCCGGCACATCGAGCGTCTTGCCCGCCCCGGCCGGCTTGGCGCCGAGCGCAACCGCCCGCTCGAACGCATGTTTCGCGCTCACGACGCGGAACGCCATGCTCGGCACCGACGGCCCATGCGCCGCCGCGAAATCCGCCGCCTGGGTGCCCGGTGTTTCGCTCACGAGATAATTTACCCCGCCCTGCCGGTAGAGCGTGGTCCGCAGCCGCCGATGCTTGGCCACCGCAGTGAATCCCATGCGCGCGAACAGTGCGTGCAGCTTCTCCGGCTCCGGATGGGCAAACTCCACGAACTCGAACCCGTCCGTCCCGGCCGGATTCTCCTCGCTGATGGTCGCGCGCGGCGCGTCGTGCGGATAAGGACCCAAGACTCGAGCCTCCCCAAGAAACCTGGCGTTCCGGCTCATATAGGGCGCGCCGCGCCCGATTTCCTTGCAAAATCGCGCGGCCTCCGGGCCTCGCGCGCACGCTTCGTGCACGCTAAGCTCCGCCCATGCACGCTTCCGCCACGCTCGACGGGTTCGACCTCAAACTCCTGCGCGCGCTCGAGCGCGATGGCCGACTCACCAACCAGGCGCTGGCCGAGGAAATCGGCCTCTCCGCCTCGCAATGCTCCCGCCGCCGCGCGTCCCTCGAAGCGCAAGGCATCATCCGCGGCTACCGCGCCATCCTCGACGCGCCGGCGCTCGGCTACGACCTCCTCGCCTTCATCCAGGTGACGCTCGCGACCCATTCCGGCGACAATGCCGCCCGCTTCCGCGCGCTGATGCAGAGCCTGGATGCGGTTCAGGAATGTTACGCCATGACCGGCGACGCCGATTACCTGATCAAGGCGATCCTGCCCGGCCTCGACGCGCTGGCCACCCTCGTCAACGATGCGCTGCTGCCCCACCCGAGCGTCGCCCATGTGCGCTCCTCGATCGTCTTCGAACGCATCAAGGACCGCCCGTCGCTGCCGCTGCCCGTACGACCGCCTGCCCCGAAGCGGTGAGATAGGGCGCATAGAGCGCCTCCACCTGCCGCTGCCCGAACGCGAGATCCTCGGGCCGCAGTTCCTCCTCCGCTTCGATTCCCCGGAAATCCATCCAGTAACTCGAAACGATCCAGATATTGCAGACGAGCGCCTCGATCTCCGCGTCGCTCGCGCGCATCAGCCCGTGCGCCCGCATATCGGCGAACACGCGCCGCACCGCCTCCTGCCCGCGCGCCGACACCGACTGCATCGCCTCCCGCAACGAAGGCGCCATCGCCCGAAGTTCGGTCGCATCCCGGTAAAACGCCCGGAAATCCCACATCAGCCGGAACCAGCCACGCTGATAATCGGCATACGCCGCCGGATCGCCAGGTGCTGCGATCGCCCGTTCGGCGACCGCGAGCGTCGCCTCGGCGAACAGCGCGAACAGCGCCTCCGCAATCTGCGCCTTACGCTGGAAATAATAGTAGAGATTGCCCTCGTTGATGCGCGCCGCCTCGGCGATCTCCGCGGTCGTGACCCGGTGCAGCCCCCGCGCATTGGCAAGCGCCAGCGCCACTTCGAGCACCTTCTCCCGCGTTCCCGACCGCCGACGGACCGACACCGCCCGCCCCCGCTTGCAACCCTAAGGTGCTCACCTTAAAACAACCGGCCAGGCTCGGCAAAGCCCCCGAAGGAGCCCGCCCCATGGCCTTTCCCCTGAGCGGCAGCGTCGCCGTCCTCACCGGCGCCGCGAGCGGCATCGGCGCGGCGCTCGCCGCCGAACTCGCGGCGCGCGGCACGCATCTCGCCCTGATCGACCGCGACGCCCCCGGCCTCGCCGCCATCGCCGAAGCCGCCCGCGCCCGCGGCGTCACGGTCAGCGACCATCTCGCCGACCTCGCCGACCCCGGCGCGATCGCCACGCTCCCGCAACAGGTTCTCGCGTCTCACGGCCGCGCGAATATCCTGATCAACAATGCCGGCGTGGCGCTGATGGGCGATTTCGGCCAGGTCGCCCCCGCGGACATGGAGTGGCTGTTCGACATCAATTTCTGGGCGCCCGTCCGCCTCACGCGCGCCTTCCTCTACCTGCTCCGCCGCGAAGAGGCCGCGCATATCGTGAATATCTCGAGCCTTTTCGGCATCGTCGCACCGCCCGGCCAGACCGCCTACTGCGCCTCGAAATTCGCGCTCCGCGGCTTCTCCGAATCGCTCCGGCACGAACTCGCCGGCAGCCCGATCACGCTCACGGTCGTGCATCCGGGCGGCGTCCGCACCGCGATCGCCGACAATGCCCGCGTGCCGCAAGGCATCGATCCGGAAGACGCCCGCCGCGCCAAAGCGGAATTCAACAATTTTCTGCGCACCGCGCCGGCGGATGCGGCCCGGCAGATCGCGCACGCGATCGAACGGCGCGCCCCGCGCCTTCTGATCGGCAACGACGCGCGGCTCGCCGAGCGCGTGCAGCGTCTTTTCCCGGCCAGCTACTGGCGCCGCCTCGCCCGGCGCGCCGGTGCCGGTCCGAAAGCCGGCGCGAAAGCCGCGCTCGGCGGGAGCTGAACCCCATGGCAAGCCTCCAGGCGCACGCGCTCGACGCGATCCTCCGTTTCACCGTCAAGCGCAACATGAAGCGCCAGCACAGCATCGCCGAGGTCCGGGCGGCCCTTGGTCGCGAGACCCTCCCCGTGCCCAAGGACGTCCATTTCGAGCCGGGAACCGAGGGCGGCATCGCCGGCGAATGGGTGCGTCATCCGCAAACGCCTGCCACCGCGCCGACGCTGCTGTATCTCCATGGCGGCGGCTACGTCGCCTGCTCCCCCCGCACGCATCGCCAGATCACCGCGGCCTATGCGCGCCGGGGCTTTCACGTGTTCGTCCCCGATTACCGGCTGGCGCCCGAACATCCTTTTCCTGCCGCGCTCGAGGACGCGGTGGCCGCGTTCCGCGGCCTGCGCGAACGTGGCATGGCGGCAAACCGGCTGCCGGTATCGGGCGATTCGGCCGGCGGCGGACTTTCGCTCGCACTCCTGCTGGCACTCCGCGACGCCGGCGAGCCCGGCCCGCCGGCCGGCGTTCTGTTCTCCCCCTGGACCGATCTCGCCGCGACCGGCGACAGCATCCGCACCAACGCGCGCCGCGAAGCCATGCTCTACGCGGGCGGCTCGACCCGCGGCGGCGCCTTCTATCTCGGCAGCGCGGACCCGCGCACCCCGCTCGCATCCCCGCTCTACGCCGATATGCATGGCCTGCCGCCGTTGCTGATCCATGTCGGCGACCGCGAAATCCTGCGCGACGACAGCACCCGCCTGGCTGAGCGGGCCCGCGCGGCCGGCGTTGCCGTGGAATTGCGGGTCTGGCCCGTGGTCCCCCATGTCTGGCAGCTCGCGCAACATTTCGTCCCCGAGGCCCGCGCCAGCCTCGATCGCGCCGCCGCCTTTCTCCATGAGGCCTGCGGCGCGCCCATTTCTGCGGGAGCGAAATGACATGCTCGATGCGACCGAGGCCGCCCCATCCGGCTCAGCCGCCGCGGAGACCGCCGAAGCGCTCGTGCTCGGCGCCGGTTTCGCCGGCCTCTGTTCGGCGATCCAGCTACGCGCGCACGGCATCAGCAACGTCCTCATCCTCGAAAAAGCCGACGATATCGGCGGCACCTGGCGCGACAACACCTATCCCGGCTGCGCTTGCGACGTTCCGAGCCATCTCTATTCGCTGAGCTTCGCGCCCAAGCACGACTGGACGCGCATGTATGCCTCCCAGCCCGAAATCTGGGCCTATTTGCGCCAGGTCGTGGCCGATCACGGCCTGACCCCGCTGATCCGCTTCGGCGCGAAAGTCCAGGATCTCACCTGGAACGAAGCGGAGGCGCTCTGGCACGTGCGCACCACGGACGGCCGCCGGTTCGCGGCGCGCTTCGTCTTTTTCGGCCTGGGGCCTCTGCATATTCCGTCCTACCCGGAGATTCCGGGCCGTGACGCGTTCGCGGGTCCGCAATTCCACTCCGCCCTCTGGGACCACGCCACCGATCTGCGCGGCAAGCGCGTCGCGGTGATCGGCACCGGGGCGTCGGCGATCCAGTTCATTCCCGAAATCGCCCCGCTCGCCGCCCATCTGACGGTGTTCCAGCGCACGCCGCCCTGGGTCCTTCCGCGCCAGGATTACGCCTTCAGCCCCGCGCAGCGGCGCCGCCTGCGCCACCCGCTCCGGCGCCGCCTGTTCCGGACACGCATCTTCCTGGCGCACGAGCTGCGCGTGCTCGGTTTCCTCGGCAACCGCACGGTCGCGCGCGCCGGCGAACGCATGGCCCGCGCCCATCTCGCGGCTCAGATCAAGGACCCTGTGCTGCGCGCCAAACTCACGCCCTCCTACGCGATGGGCTGCAAGCGCGTGCTCATCAGCAACGATTTCTACCCCTCCCTCGCCCGCGGCAACGTCACGCTCGAGACGGCCCCCATCCGCGAGATCCGCAGCAACAGCATCCTGACCGCCGACGGCGCCGAGCACGCGGCCGATATCCTGATCTACGGCACCGGCTTTCACACGACCGACGCCTTCGAAGCGGTCCCGGTCACGGGCCGTCATGGGAGCACGCTCCGCGAGGCGTTTGCCCACGGCATGCATGCCCATTGGGGCATCACCACCCCCGATTTCCCCAATTTCTTCTTCCTGCTCGGCCCCAATACCGGTCTTGGCCACAATTCCGTGGTGCTGATGATCGAGGCGCAGGTCCGTTACGCGCTCAGCCTGATCGCGCAGATGAACGCGAAGGGCTGGCACGCCGCCGATGTCCGACCGGCCGCGGAACAAGCCTGGAACGCGGAAATCCAGAAGCGGCACACGCGCGGGGTCTGGACCCAGGGCGGCTGCCGCAGCTGGTATCTCGATGCGCAGGGCCGCAACACGACGATCTGGCCCGGCACGGTCCTGGAATATCAGCGCCGCACGCGCCGCGCGCGGCTCGAGGACTATGCCCCGGTCGGTCCGGCCCCGGCCGAAAGTCGCAACACGGCCCCGGCCGTCTCGACCGCGTAACCCTGCGCCGCAGCGTAGAGATGCAGCAGGCGAACGGGGACCTGCCGGGGCCCGCCCGCCTTGCCCTCCGCCGGCCACTGCCCGTCCGACAGCTCGATCCGCAGCGCCGCCGCATTCCCCGCGACCATGACGCCCCCACCTTGAGGCATCGCCAGCGCCGCCACCGCGAGCGCGCACAACACCAGCTGGACCGAAGCGCCCGGCAGGGGGCCGTCGATGCCCTCGAACGCGCACGAAAGCCGCTCTCCCCCGGCCATGCCGCTCGCCAGCCGCGCGATCGCCTCGGGCCCCATCGGCTCCGCGGCCCCGCCCCATGCCGCCCGCGCAAACCGGAGAACGCCGGCCGCTTTTTCCGCCGCCTCCGCCGCCACCGCCAGAATCTCGCCGGAATCCCCCTCCTCGGCCGCCAGCGCGAGCATGCCGCTCACGGTGCCGATCTGACCGGCGAGATCGTGACAGATCCGGGCCGCGAGGGCCGCCGCGATCTCGGCCGTCTCCCCGGCATGGCGCTCCCAGGCTACATCCGCCACCGCATGCGCTCCCCGTCCCTCTACGAACCCGGCCAGTTCGTCCGGCATCCGGACCGCCCCGACTGGGGCCTGGGCCAAGTGCAATCCGTCGCCGGCCCGCGCGTCACGGTCAATTTCGTCGAGGCCGGTAAAGTGCTGATCAACACCGATCACATCGCGCTCGACATCGTCGAGCCCGACGGGGCTTGACCCAGGGGCCGCCCGCCGCGACCTCTGATGGTATGCCCGCCCCGCTGATCGACCCGTTCGGCCGCGCCATCACCTATCTCCGCCTCTCGGTCACCGACCGCTGCGACCTTCGCTGCGTCTATTGCATGGCCGAGGACATGAGCTTCCTGCCCAGGGCCGAGATTCTCTCGCTCGAGGAGCTCGAGCGCCTCGCCGGCGCCTTCGTCGCGCTCGGCGTCACCCGTCTGCGGCTGACCGGCGGCGAACCGCTGGTCCGCCGCGGCATCCTCACCCTGATCGAGCGTCTCGGCGCCCGGCTCGGCCACGGGCTCGACGAGCTCACGCTCACCACCAACGGCACCCACCTCGCCGAGCACGCCGGCACCCTCGCCCGCGCCGGCATCCGCCGCATCAATGTCAGCCTCGACACTCTCGATCCCGGCCGCTTCACGCGCCTCACCCGCTGGGGCCGGCTCGACCGCGTGCTCGCCGGCCTCGACGCCGCCCGCGCCGCCGGCCTCGCGATCAAGATCAACACGGTCGCGTTGCGCGGCGAAAACGAACACGAATGGGATGCCCTCATCGCCTGGTGCGGCGAGCAGGGCTTCGATCTCTGCCTGATCGAAACGATGCCGATGGGCGACATCGGCGCCGACCGCACCGACCTCTATCTCCCGCTGAGCCAGGTCCGCGCCCACCTGGAAGAAACCTGGACCCTCGACCCCACCGAATACAAAACCCCCGGCCCCGCCCGCTATGTGCGCATCCGCGAGACCGGCCGCCGCTTGGGCTTCATCACGCCGCTCACCCACAATTTCTGCGAAGGCTGCAACCGCGTGCGCCTCACGGTCTCGGGCCGACTCTTCATGTGCCTTGGTCAGAATGATTCGGCTGATCTCCGCGGCGCGCTGCGTGGGTCGGAGAACGAGACCGATCTCCACGAGGCGATCCGGAGCGCGATCGCCCGCAAGCCGAAAGGCCATGATTTCGTCATCGAGCGGCGCGCGCCGGCGGTGGCGCGGCATATGAGCGTGACCGGCGGCTGATGCCTCCGGCGGGCAGAGCCCCCGACCTCGCCCCCTCGATTGGCTGTCCTGTCCCGCCCCCCCTGGCGGCACCGGCTTCCCACCCGATAGACGCCGCCCAGCATGCGCGCCGCCCCCTACCTCGCCTACACCGCGATCTGCGTCATCTGGGGCTCGACCTTCCTCGCCATCCGGATCGCCGACGAAACCCTGCCGCCTTTCGCCATGATCGGCCTGCGCTCGGTGCTCGCCGGCGCCCTCCTGACCATCGCCGCCCTCGCCGGCGGCGCCCAGCTTCCCAAAGCCCGCGGCCTCGCCCGCGCGGCGCTGACCGGCGCGATCCTGTTTTTTGGCGGCCAGGCCGTCCTGGCCTGGGGCGAGGTGCGCGTGCCCTCCGGCCAGGCCTCGGTCTTGAACGCGACCCTCGCGCTGTTCCTGCCCTTCTGCACCTGGACGCTTGGCACCTCGCGCTTCCCGCGCCCGATCGCGCTGTCGGGCCTGCTGCTCGGCTTCGCCGGCGTGGCGGTCCTCGCCCGGCCCGGACCCCACCCGATCGACCCGCTCGGGGGCCTCGCCACGGTGGGGGCGGCCTTCTGCTTCGCGCTCGGCAGCGCGATCACCCGCAAATCGCCGCCGACCCATTCGGTCTTTCTGACCGCCGGGCTGCAGATGGTGTTCGGCGGCCTCGCCGATCTCGCGGTCGGCGGCGCGATCGGCGAGTTCGCGCGCATCCATCCGGCGCTGATCACGGCGCGCTCGCTGTTGGCCTTCGCCTATCTCGTCATCCTCGGCTCGCTGGTCGCCTTCGCGGCCTTCAGCTGGCTGGTGCGGATCTGGCCGCCCGACAAACTTGCCACCTACACCTTCATCAACCCGGTCGTGGCGCTGGCGCTCGGTGCGCTGGTCGGTGAGCCGGTAGGCCCGCGCGAGCTGCTGGCCATCACCCTCATCCTCGCCGCGGTCGGGCTCGTCATGCGCGAGAAGCCCGATCCCGCGGTTTGCCTCGAGGAAGGCTGACGCCGGACAGCGATCGCGCTCTGCCCGCCCCCCGGCTCCCGGCGAGGCAGGAGCCGAGGTCCCCTGGAACGCGCGCCCGCCCTATTTCGGCAGCGGGAGACCGTCGGCCGAAGCGGACGCAAGAAAGATTTCGGTCCCGACCGGCAAACCCATCAGATTCGGTGTCGTGACGACGATATGCAGCCCGTTCACCGTCAGCGGACCGGTCTGCCCCGCCGCAGGACCCGTCTGTTCGTTCACCACCACGTAGCCGAGCAGCGGCAGCGGGATGGTGGTGTTCGGGGCCACGTTCACCGGCAGCGGCAGCCCGGCGACCACCAGGGAGCCGAACTCGGTTCCCGCGGTCGACGCGGTCACGGTCTTGCCGGTCACGGTCTCGGTGGCCACCGATTTGATGCCGGTTGCGGAAATCAGGCCGCCCAGCAGGTCGATGCCCGTCAGCGTCGAACTTGTTTGAACCTGAGAGACGCCCGTGCCGATCGCGCCGCCGAAAGCCGTGGTCGTGCCGCCGCCGATGGAAATTCCGCCTTCGCTGATGGCAGCGACCGAGTTGGTGATCGTCTTGCCACGGGTGCCCGCGCAACCGGTGAAGGCACCGCCGAGACGTCCGAAGTCCGGCAGCGCATCGATGCCGGCCGCCGTCGTGTTCGCAACGAAGGCTTGGCCGAGGGTCGTCGCCGGCGGTGCCAGGCGCTCATAGCCTGCCCGGGCTTCCGCGAGCGTGATGGTCGCGCCGACAGGGAGCGCAAAACCGTTGGTCTGCGTCACGCTCACGCGGATCATATCGACGGTGAAAACTTCCTTGTGGACGCCGTCGCCCCCTTTGGTCTCGCTCAGGAAAGTGACGGAGCCGATGCCAGGGAGCGGCAGCGTCGTGTTCGGCATGAGAGGTGTCGCGATCGGCTTGCCGGCGATCGACAGCCCCTTGATCACCGAGCCGCTGCCCGAAACGGTGAAGCCCGTTGCGGTGGCCGTCAGATGCGCCTTCGCGACGAGGCTTTGCGCCTGCAGCAGACCACCGAAAAGGGACAGGCCGGCGATGCTGGCGGTCTCGGTGGTGCCGGCGGCAGTGGGGGAACGATAGCCGGAGGCTGTCGCCGCCGTCGTGCCGACCGCGATCAGGCCCGGGATCGTCACCGGGCCCACCGAATTGCTAGAGGTCTTGCCCTGCGAGCCACCGCAGGGGCAGGCGACGCTGGCGAGCCGTACGAGTTGCGATGCGAGCGGGCCGGCTTGAAGGTTGGCGAAGCCGGCAGAGGCGTTGGCTTCAAAAAGCCCCGGCAGTAGCGCGGTCGCTTTCGCCGGTGTTGCACCCAATGCCAAAACCAGCGGAACCCCGGCCATCGGCGCAAAGCGCCGCGAGACGGAACAAAGTGCGGGCATGACTGTCCTCCCATGAATTCCGAGCGCTGGCGCGGTACATCCACGCAATGTTGACGCTCGCGGAACAGTTACCCGCAGTTTGAACGCACCACGCGAATCAGAAAAAATTGACCTAACCTCTGATTGTCCCCCGCATCCGATCGCGCCGTCCGCCGCGTATATGCGGGGCGCCGATCACACGCGCCGCGACATGACGCTGCGCCCTTCCCTTCCGCCCGCCCCCTCCCATCGCATATGAGAGAGCGGCCCGCGGCCGAGCGGCCGCGTTCCGGCCAATCCGCCGGGGCGCAACCGCGGGATCCCGCCGGATCCTGCCCCGATCCGGTGACGCCGCGCCCGCATGTCCATCTCCGCCCCGTTCATCGCCCGGCCGATCGCCACCTGCCTGCTCGCGGTCGCGGTCCTGCTCGGCGGGCTGCTCGGCTACCGGGCGCTGCCGGTCTCGGCCCTGCCCCAGGTCGATTTCCCCACCATCACGGTCTCGACCCTCTATCCCGGCGCCGGCCCCGAGACGATGGCGACGCTCGTCACCGCGCCGCTCGAACGCCAGCTCGGCCAGATCAACGGCATCCTGACCATGGAGAGCAGCAGCTCGGTCGGCACCAGCCAGATCACGCTGCAATTCGACCTCTCGCGCGACATCGAAGGCGCCGCCCAGGACGTCCAGGCCGCCATCAACGCGGCGCAGGGCGTGCTTCCGAGCACGCTCCCCTACCCGCCCACCTACAACCGCGTGAACCCGGCCGACGCCCCGGTCATCAGCCTGGCGCTCACCAGCGACACGCTCCCGATCGACCAGGTCGCCGACGTCGCCGACACGTTCCTCCAGCCCAAGCTCGCGCAAATCGAGGGAGTCGGCCGCGTCTCGGTGCAAGGCGGCCTCAAGCCCGCGATCCGCATCCGCCTCGATCCTGCCCGCCTCGCCGGCTACGGCCTCTCGATGGAGGATGTCCGCACCGCCATCGCCGCCGCCACCACGAGCGGCGCCAAGGGCAGTTTCGACGGCCCCAACCTCGCCTACACGGTCGGCGCCAACGACCAGCTCACCACCCCCGCCGGATACGCGCGCGTCATCATCGCCTGGCGCAACGGCGCCGCGGTGCGTCTTTCCGATGTCGGCATCGTCACCCACGGCGTCGAAAACGACCGTGTCGCCGCCAGCTTCCGCGGCCATCCGGCCGTGCTGCTCGATGTTCAGCGCCAGCCCGGCGCCAACATCGTCCGCACCGTCGATGCGATCCGTCAGGCGCTGCCCGACCTCGAACACGCGTTGCCCCCCGGGATCAAGCTCGAGGTCGCCGCCGACCGCACCGACACGATCCGCGCCTCGGTCACCGACGTGCAATTCACGCTGCTGCTGGCGATGGGCCTCGTCGTTGCGGTGATGTATCTCTTCCTCCGCTCGCTGCGCGCGACGCTGATCCCCGCGGTCGCCCTGCCGCTCTCGCTGATCGGCACGTTCGGCATCATGTCCTGGCTCGGCTACGGGCTCGACAATCTCTCGCTGATGGCGCTCACCGTCGCCTCCGGCTTCGTGGTCGACGACGCGATCGTCATGATCGAAAACGTGGTCCGCTACGTCGAAGCCGGCGAGAAGCCGCTCGCCGCCGCCTTCCGCGGCGCCGGGCAGATCGGTTTCACGATCGTATCGCTCACCGTCTCGCTGGTCGCCGTCTTCATCCCGCTGCTCTTCATGGGCGGCATCGTCGGCCGGCTGTTCCGCGAATTCTCCGTGACACTCTCGGTCGCGGTCATCGTCTCGGCGGTCGTCTCGCTGACGCTCACACCCATGATGTGCGGCCGCATCCTGCGCGCGCCGAAACCGGGCGCCGCGCGCCGGGGCCCGTCCCTGTTCGACCGGCTGCTCGCCGCCTACCGGCGCAGCCTGCGCGCGACGCTCCGCCACCAGCGCGCGGTGCTCGCCCTCGCCTTCGCGACACTCGCCGGCACCATCGCGCTTTACGTGATCATCCCGAAAGGCTTCCTGCCGCTGCAGGACACGGGCTCGATCGTCGCGACCACCGAAGCGCGCCAGGACATCTCGATCCCGGCGATGATCACGCTGCAAAACCAAGCCGCCGCGGTCGCCGCCGCCGATCCCGCGGTCGCCAACGTGACCTCGCTGGTCGGCGCCGGGACCGTGAACCCGACCCCCAATGTCGGCCATCTCACCATCACGCTGAAGCCCCGCGCACAGCGCGAGACCGTCACTGCGGTGACTGCGCGCCTGCAACAGCGCCTCGCCGGCATCGTCGGCCTCGCGGTCTACATGCAGCCGGTGCAGGACATCCAGATCGGCGCCCGCGTCAGCCGCACGCAATACCAATACACGCTCACCGACACGGACGAAGCCGAACTCACGCGCTGGACCCCGCGCCTCGTCCACGCGCTCGCTTCCCTGCCCGACCTGGCCGACGTGACCTCCGATCAGCAGAATCTCGGCCTCGAATCCGAAATCGTTGTCGACCGCGACGCGGCGACCCGGCTCGGCGTGACCATGCAGGCGATCGAGGACGTGCTCTACGACGCGTTCGGCCAGCGTCAGATCAGCACCATCTTCTCGCAGACCAACCAATATCGCGTGGTCATGGAGGCCGATCCCTCCTGGATCGCCGACCCGCACGCGCTCGACCGGCTGCGCGTCCCCGGCACGGTCGCCAGCATCGGCGCCAACGGCGCCGCCGCCGCGGTCTCCACCGTCGTCGCCACCACCAACACGGTGGCGCAGGTCCCGCTCAGCGCGGTCGCCCATTTCGTGACCAAAACCGCGCCGCTCGTCGTGACGCACGAAGCGCAGTTCCCCTCCGCCACCATCAGCTTCAACCTGCAACCCGGCGTGTCGCTCGGCCAGGCGGTGCGCGACGTGGCCGAGGCCGAAGCCGCGATCGGCCTGCCGAAATCCATCACCGGCAGCTATTCGGGCGACGCCGCCGAATTCCAGAAATCGCTCGCCGCCGAACCCTGGCTGATCCTCGCGGCGCTCGCCGTCATCTACATCGTGCTCGGCGTGCTCTACGAAAGCTTCATCCACCCGATCACCATCATCTCCACGCTGCCCTCCGCCGGCATCGGCGCGCTGCTGGCCTTGATGCTCACAGGGAACGATCTCTCGATCGTCTCGCTGGTCGGCATCATCCTGCTCATGGGCATCGTGAAAAAGAACGGCATCCTGGTCGTGGATTTCGCGCTCGAAGCCGAACGCGAGCGCGGCCTCTCGCCGGTGGACGCCGCCATCGAAGCCTGCGTGCTGCGCTTTCGACCGATCCTGATGACCACCGCCGCCGCGCTGCTCGGCGCGCTGCCGCTAGTGCTGCAACACGGAACGGGATCGGAACTGCGCGCGCCGCTCGGCATCGCCATCGTCGGCGGGCTGCTGCTGTCGCAGCTCATCACTTTATATACGACGCCGGCGATCTACGTCGCGTTCGAGCGGCTTTTGCGGAAAGACAAGGGGGGCTCTGCCCCCCTTGACCCCCCGCTGGGGCCGGCGGCCCCAGACCCCGTTTCCCGGAGAGTCCAGACCAGCAAACAGCTCGAGCCCGTTCGCGGACGGGCGGCGCCGGCGGAATGAATTTCTCGGCGCCCTTCATCCTGCGGCCGGTGGGGACCATCCTGCTGTCGCTCGGGCTGCTGATCGGCGGCGCGGTTGCCTATTTCATGCTGCCCGTGGCGGCGCTGCCGAACGTGGATGTGCCCGCCGTCGTCGTGATCGCCTCACGGCCCGGCGCCGACCCGTCCACCATGGCCAACTCCATCGCCGCCCCGCTCGAGCGCCGGATGGGCGAAATCGGCAGCGTCACCGACCTCGATTCCATCAGTTCCGTCGGCCAGACGAGCGTCATCGCGCTGTTTGATTTCGACCGCAACACGGACGATGCCGCGCGCGACGTGCAGGCCGCGATCAACGCCGCGATCCCGGATCTGCCGGCCGGCCTTCCCGCCCGGCCTTTCTACCGCAAATTCAACCCGGCCGATCCGCCGATCCTGACACTGGCCCTCACCTCCGACGTCCTTTCGCTCGCGCAAGTCTATGACGCGGCCGATACCGTGCTCAGCCAGCGCCTGACACAGGTCGAAGGCGTCGCCCGCGTCCGCCTCGATGGCGGACAAACCCCCGCCATCCGCGTGCAGCTCGATCCGGGCGCGCTGCTCTCGGCCGGCATCTCCGCCGACGATGTCCGCACCGCCATCGTGAACGCCAACGTTCTCGAGCCCACCGGAAGTTTCCAGGGCCCGCGCCGCGCCGAACAGATCGCCGTCAACGGCCAGATCTCCCGCGCCGCCGACTACAAGCAGATCGTGCTGCGCGCCAAGGGAGGCGCTGTGCTGCGCCTCGGCGACGTGGCCCACGTGATCGACGGCGTGAACAACACGCGCCTCGCCGCCTGGGATGGCAAACGTCCCGCGATCCTGCTCAAAGTCTACAAGATCGCCGGCGCCAACATGATCCAGGTGGTCGATCGCGTGCGCGCGGCGCTGCCGCAGATCGAGCATTGGATCTCGCCGGACATCCATGTCTCGATCCTGGACGACCGCACCGAAACGATCCGCGCCAGCACCAGCGACGTCGAGATGACGCTGCTCATCACCGGCGGCCTCGTGCTGCTCACCGTGCTGATCTTCCTGCGCCGCATCGCCGCCACCGTCGCCGCGGCGCTCACCGTGCCGCTATCGCTCGCCGGCACCTTCGCCGGCATGTGGGCGATGGGCTTCTCGCTCAACAATTACTCGCTGATGGCCATCACCATCTCGGTCGGCTTCGTCGTCGACGACGCCATCGTGATGATCGAGAACATCGCCCGGCTGCGCGAGAAGGGCATGACCCGGCTGCAGGCCGCGATCGCGGGCTCGCGCCAGATCGGTTTCACGGTGCTCTCGATCAGCCTCTCGCTCGTTGCGGTCTTCATCCCGCTGCTTTTCATGGGGGGCATCCTCGGCAAGGTCTTCCACGAATTCGCCTTCACGCTGACGCTCGCGATCGCGGTCTCGGCCCTCGTCTCGCTGACACTCACGCCCATGGTCTGCGCGCAAATGCCGGACCCCGACCCGCGCGGCTGGCTGGCCCGTCTCGACGCCGCGACCGATCGCGCCTTCCGGCGAATCACCGCGGCCTACGGCCGTTCGCTCGTCTGGGGCCTCCGGCGCAAATGGCTCATGGTGGGCGTCACCATCGCGACCGTCGTGCTCACCTTCTATCTCTACGGCGCCGTGCCGAAAGGCTTCGTCAGCGAAAACGACACCGGGCTGATCCGCGGCACCACGATCGGCTCGCCCACCGCCTCCTTCGACCAGATGGTCCGGCTCCAGCAGAAGGCCGTCGCCATCGTGCTGCGCGACCCCGCAGTCGCCGGTGTGGCCTCCACGGTCGGTGTGGAAAACGGCTTCGACTCGGCCAATCGCGGCGAGATGCTGATTTCGCTGAAACCGCTCTCAGAACGCGGCCTCAAAGCCAAATTCATCATCAAGCGGCTGCGCCCGCAGCTCGCGAAGATCGCCGGCCTGAACACGGTTCTCTACGCGCAAGGCGATTTCGGCGGAGGCGGCGCCACCGGCAAGGGCGCGCAGTACACGATCGACGTGCTCGACGACAATCTCGCCGACCTGCAGTTCTGGACCCAGAAGATCGAGCGCAAGCTCCAGCACACCGACGGCTTCCTCGACGTCACCTCCGATTTCGACGCCGGCGGCGCCGAAGCCCGCCTGGTCATCGACCGGGAAGCCGCCGGCCGTCTTCGCGTCTCGGTTCAGGCGATCGACGCCGCGCTCTCGAACGCGCTCGGCCAGCGCCAGATCTCCACGATCTACGGTCCGCGCAACCAATACAGCGTGGTGCTCGAGACGCTGCCCTGGCTCCAATCCGACCCGCATTATCTTGACCATATCTATGTCGGTGCCATCGACGGCACGCAGGTCCCGCTCGGCGCCGTCGCCCATCTCATCTATGCCGCGACCCCGATCAACGTCACCCACATCTCGCAGACCAACGACCAGCAGATCAGCTTCAACCTGAAGACCGGCTATGCGCTGGGCGACGCGACGCTGAAGATCCAATCCATTATCCGCGACATGGCCCCACCGCCGGGCCTGCGCACCAATTTCGGCGGCAACGCCAAATGGGCGATGCAATCGCTGCAATCCGAACCCTATCTGATCTGCGCCGCGCTGCTTTCGATCTACATCGTGCTCGGTGTGCTCTATGAATCCCTGATCCACCCGATCACGATCCTCTCCACCCTTCCCTCGGCCGGGCTCGGCGCCCTGCTCGCCGTGCTGATCACCGGCACCGATTTCGGCGTGCTCAGCATCGTCGGCATCGTGCTGCTCATGGGCATCGTCAAAAAGAATGCCATCATGCTGGTGGATTTCGCGCTGGAGGCCGAGCGCGAGCACGGCATGCGCCCCGAGGAAGCGATCGCCGAGGCATGTCTCGAGCGCTTCCGCCCGATCATCATGACGACGCTGACCGCGCTCTGCGGCGCGCTGCCGCTTGCGCTCTCGTTCGGCACCGGCGCGGAGCTGCGCCGGCCGCTCGGCATCGCGATCGTCGGCGGCCTGATCGTGAGCCAGGCGCTCACGCTCTACACGACGCCCGTGATCTATCTGGCGCTGGAGAGACGAATCAAGTTCCGGCCGCGAATCGTCCACGCACCGGCGGAGTAAGGCCGCCCGCGTCGGCCCGGTAGGCACGCGGCAGCAAAACCCCATCGTGAAGCAACGCCCAGGCTCCGCGCCCGTTTGCGTGTGCACGCATCGGCACAGGAAACGCACCCATGGTCACTACGGTCGGCACCGAGAGCTCGCTCAATAGCCTCGTCGAGGATTTGCTTCTGCTCGAGCACGACGCCATTGCCGCCTACGACGCGACGATCGAACGGCTCGAGAATGCGAGCTGGAAGCAGCAGGTTTCATCCTTCAAATCCGATCACCTCCGCCACGTGCAGGAACTCACGCAACTCGCCTCCAGCATCGGCGCCAACGCACCCAAGCAGGGCGACGCCAAGCAGATGCTCACCACCGGCAAGATCGCGATCGGCGGCCTGTTAGGGGACAAGACGATCCTCTCGGCCATGAAGACCAACGAGGACGATACCGTCACCGCCTATGAGCGGGCCTCGCGCCACGAGGATGCGACCGGCGAAGCGCGAACCATTTTCCAGCGCGCGCACGCCGACGAACTGCGTCACCGGGAATGGATGAGCACGACGGCGAACTCATAGAAGAGGGTGGATGGGTCGAGGCACGGCTCCGGCGGCCAGGGAGGCGCTTGCTCCCTGGCCGCCGGAGCGGCACGTCGACCAGACGCATCCCGCTCTAATAAGATTGTCCGTAGCCCGAGCCGTAATAGCCCGGATAATAGGGGCTGGGCGCATAGCCCCCGTAATAACCGCCATAACCGCCGCCCCCGTAGCCGTAGCCCGGATAGCCGTAGCCATAGGAATAGGCGGGCGGACGGTAGGCTTGTTGCGGGGCGGGCGGGGCCGGCCGGACGTCGTCGGAAGACGCCGTCAGCACCTCGTCGCCGCGCGCCGGCGGAATGGGGGGCAAGGCGGAGGGCGGCCGGCTCCGCGTCGGCGCCGCGCTTGCCACGGAGGAGGTCGCTGGCGGCTCGGGTTTGACCGGCGCCGCCGGCAGGGCCAGGTCGCGAGGCGGCGGGGACATTGCGAGCGTCCGCGCCGGCTGACCATCGCCGCTCACCAGCCAGCGCGGCAACGCGAAGCGCGCAGCATGGCCTTCCCTCGTGTCGGCGAAACGATCCAGCGCGGGCTGGATGCGCGCCGGCACGCTATGCCGCCGCCCCGAGGCGACCGATTGCCGAACCGCGCTGCCGCGGGCTGCCGCCAGCAACGTTCCGGCCGCGACCCTATGCTCCGTTGCCGCCAGTTCGAGTGCCGGCGGCGCCCGCAGGATCCGCGGCTCCCGGATGATTTCCGGCGTGCGGACGAGGCGGGCGCTCGCCAGCAGCGTCGTGCTGGGCTTGGGCGGCGCCACCATGGCCGGCGCGGGGGGAACGTTGGCCGGCGGCGACGCGACCGGTTCGGGCGCAGTGTCGGCTGCCGCTGCCGGTGCGGTTGTCACGGGCGTGGCGGGAGCGACGGCCGGCGCCGGCATCGGCGCGAGCGGCGCCGACTCCACGGGCGGCAGCGGCACGGGCCGGGCGAAAACGGCGGGCGGGGGTGGATCGCTCGCCGCGACGGTCGCCGCAGCCAGCACCAGCTTCGGTCCCGCATCGGAGCGCGCCGAGGCACCCGGCGGCGGCAAAGCCGCGGCGACCGTCTCCGGCCGCGCGGCCGGCGCCACGGTCCCCGGCGCGACGGGGGAGAGCGCGTGCCGGCCCCACAAGCCCGCGACCATGGTCCCGGCTCCCTGCAGGTTCGGCACCTGCAAGGTCAGGCCGGCGAGCACGCAGCCGAACCCGGCGACCGCCGCCCCGCTCAGCAAGGCGGCCCGCTGCGCCCATCGCACCGCGTCGGCCCAGCCGAAGGTGGCCAGGGCCTCGCGCACCGCGTCGGGCAGCACGTAATCGGAGGAGGGCTCGTCCTCGGGATCCAGCTCCGGATCGAACTCCGGATCCGGATCCAGACCCCTCTCCCATTCCGCCGCCGCCGGCTCGACCAGATACGTGGCCGGAACGCTCGCGATGCCGTTCAATCGCTGCCGGGTTCTCGGTCCCGCCGCCGCGAGCCGCTGGCTCATCGCGGCGATCCTGGCGGCCCTCGCCCGCGCGTCGGCGCTAAGCTTCGGGTCACCCTCGGGCATGGTCAAGCGCTGCATGGCCTGTTCCCGCCTCCCGACTCCGGCGTTACCGGATGTCGCCCGATGTGTTCTGGACGAACAATCGTGTCTCAATCGAACGTCCCGTTGCAAGCGTATTCAGACGTTGCCGGGTGTCTGATACAAACAGAAAAATTTGCTTAACCGGCCGGCGCCGCTCCCGAGAGCGTGCGCAAGACTTCCGGCAGCAGCCTCGCCAGGCGGTCGGCCCAGGCCTTCTGCCCCGCCGCCTGCGCGATCAAATCCTGGCGGATTTCGATCTCGGCATAGTCGAGCCCCCGCCGCTCGGCATGGACCGGAACCGTGTAGTCGCTGGTTTGCGTCATCCGGTAGGGTTCGTTCTCGCCCACGACCAAACCCTCGCGGCGCAGACATTCCGCCAGGGCTCGCCCGAATGCCGGGGACCGGTCGAACAGCACGCCCGCCTCCCACACGCGCCGCACCCCGTGGAAGACCGGGGTGAAACTATGCATCGAGATCAGGCAGGTCGGCAGGTCGCCGCGGGCATCGAGTGTTTCGGCGATCATCGTGTGATACGGCCGGAATATGGCGAGCTCACGGAGCCGCCGCTCGGCCATGTCCAATCCGGCATTCCCGGGGATCGGGGTCGATTCGCTCACGGTCGCGATCGAGGTCGGATGCCCGGGCGCGCGGTTGCAATCGATGACGAGGCGCGAATAGCGCTGCTGGATCAGCGTCGCCCCGAGCGCTTCGGCCAGCCGCGCCGCGACACCGGCCGCGCCGATATCCCAGGCGATATGCCGTTCGAGATCGGCCTCCCCAAGCCCCAGCGTGCCGAGCGCGCGGGGTATGCGGCGTCCGGCATGGTCGCAGACGATGACGAACGGCGAGTCCGAGGAGGCGCGCTCGACGAAGGCCGGCGCCGGTTCGTCGGGCGCGAGCAGCGCGTCAGTGTCGGAGGTGAACCGGCTCATCCGCGGTATCATGCGGAAAACGCGCTTCCCCGGCCAGGGGTTTGTCGGCACGCGGCCATGCAAGGCCTCAGAAGATCGTATAACCTCCATCGATTACGAAACAATCGCCGGTATGCCAGCGCGAGGCGTCGCTCATCAGATAAATGGCGATCCCGCCGAAATCCTCCGGCTCGCCCCAGCGCCGCATCGGGATGCGGGTCTTGACGTATTGCTGGAATTTCGGGTCCGCGAACTTCCGCTCGGTCATAGCCGTCTCCACCCATCCCGGCAGGATCGCGTGCGCCCGCACGCCGTAGCGCGCATATTCCACCGCCAGCGCCCGGATCATCGAAATCACCGCGCCCTTGCTCGCCGCATATTGCTCGTTCCGCGCCGCCCCATGGATCGCCGCCATCGACGACGTCACCACGAGCGCGCCGCCGCCCTCGCGCCCCATCATGTACCGCGCCGCCGCGCGGAACGTGTGGAACACACCGTCCACATTGATGCGCTGGACGCGCTGCCATTCCTCGTCCGTCATGGTTTCGAAACCACCCGCATGGGCGCTCGCCACCCCGGCATTCGCGAAACAGCCATCCACCCGGCCGAACGCCTCCAGCGTGCGCGCGAACGCGGCCTCGACCGCTTGCGCATCGCCCACATCGCAGGCGAGCGCCAGCACGCGCCGCCCGGTCCGCTCCAGCCGCGCCGCAGCCGCTCCATTCCTGGCCTCGTTCGTGCCCCAGATCGCGACGTCCGCGCCCGCTTGCGCCAGCGCCTCCGCCATCCCGAGCCCGATCCCGGCATTGCCGCCGGTCACGAGCGCCACCCGGCCGGTGAGATCGAACGGCCCGTAACTCATTGTTCCGTCTCCCTGAATTCGCCCGCGCCCGGCGGGCCTAGCCGCCGCCCGCGCGGCGGTGCAAACCTCGCTTCCACGAGGAGAGCGCAATGTCGAAAATCCGCGTCAAGACCCCGGTCGTCGAACTCGACGGCGACGAAATGACCCGCATCCTGTGGAGCTTCATCAAACAGAAGCTGATCCTGCCCTATCTCGACATCGAGCTGAAGTATTTCGATCTCGGCATAGAACATCGCGACGCGACCGACGATCGCGTCACCATCGAGGCCGCGCAGGCCATCCGCGAATACGGCGTCGGCGTCAAATGCGCGACCATCACCCCCGACGAAGCCCGCGTGCGCGAATTCAACCTCAAGCGCATGTGGCGCAGCCCGAACGGCACCATCCGCAACATCCTCGACGGCACCATCTTCCGCGAGCCGATCATCTGCCGCAACGTGCCGCGTCTGGTGCCGCACTGGTCGCAACCGATTGTCATCGGCCGCCACGCCTACGGCGACGTGTACCGCGCGAGCGAAATGAAGGTGCCCGGCCCCGGCCGCGTCACCCTGACCTATCAGCCGGCGGACGGCGGCAAGCCGACGGTGCTGGAGGTGCATGACTTCAAGGGTCCGGGCGTGGCGCTGGGGATGCACAACACCCGCGCCTCGATCGAGGGCTTCGCGCGCGCCAGCTTCAACTACGGCCTGGCGCGGAAATACCCCGTCTATCTCTCGACCAAGAACACGATCCTGAAAGCCTATGACGGCATGTTCAAGGACGTGTTTGCCGAAATCTACGCCGCCGAATTCAAGGCGGAGTTCGAGAAGAACAAACTGACCTACGAACATCGCCTGATCGACGACATGGTCGCCGCGGCGCTGAAGTGGGACGGCGGCTTCGTCTGGGCCTGCAAGAACTATGACGGCGACGTGCAGTCCGACACGGTCGCCCAGGGCTTCGGCTCGCTCGGCCTGATGACCAGCGTGCTGATGTCGCCCGACGGCAAGACGGTGGAGAGCGAGGCGGCGCACGGCACGGTGACCCGCCACTATCGCCAGCACCAGCAAGGCAAGGAGACCTCGACCAACCCGATCGCATCCATCTTCGCCTGGACCCGCGGCCTGATCTACCGCGGCCGGTTCGACAAC